>JAXMBP010000033.1:0-73137 GCA_046349795.1 Pirellulales bacterium
TGCGATACATCGGCATCAGCGGCTATCCAATGAAGATCTTTCGCGAGGTTGTCGCTCAGACCGAGATCGATTGCATCATGTCCTACAACCAATACACGCTACAAAACACCAAATTGGTTGACGAACTGGTTCCAATTCTCAAACCACGGAATATTGGGGTGATGAACGCTGGACCATTCGCAGCCAGGTTATTGTCGAATGCTCCGCTACCAGTTTGGCACAAGGAGCCTCAGTTTGTACGAGATGCTGCTCGGCAGGCTGCTGAGCATTGCCAAAAACACGGAGTTGACATTGCCAAGCTGGCCTTGCAGTTCTCATGTTCAAATCCAGACCTGACGACCACTGTTGCTGGAAGTGCAAATCCTGCAAACATTCGTCGTTGGGCTGAGTGGATCAGCCAGCCTATTGACCAACGGTTACTGGCCGAAGTTCAGAAGATCTTTGAGTCGGTCAAGAATATCGGCCACAAAGAAGGCCTGCCAGAAAACAACGATTAGACAGACTCTGCCATAGACGAATGGGCCAACGACGTGGTCTTCTGAATCTGACACGGGCAGAAACCGTGGGGTATGACATGAAGACAGACAAGCAGATTTTTCAGATCTTTCAGGCTCAGCCGCAATGGGTGTTTCTATTGGCTGGCCTGCCTTCGCCCGGTGAGTGCAAGTTCGAATCGATCAGTATCAAAGCGATCGAAACGCACTGCGATGTAGTGCTGATTCCTGTTGCAGCCAACGAGAAGCTGACGGTTGTAGAAGTACAGGGCTACAACGACACTGGGATCTACGAGCGACTGGTCATCGAAATGGCGATGGTCCAGCGGCAAAATTCGGGGCGCGAGGTAGAGGGTATTATCATCTTCTTAGACCGAGCGTTGGATCCAATGACAGAGCCTTGGACCAAGGTTGTACGGACGATTTCGTTACGGGAATCGATCGAGCAAATTCAGAAATTCGACCCGCATCATCCGCTGGTAGCAGTATTCAGCCCGCTATTTATCGAGAGCGAGGAAGTCTTGGAACGCCAAGCTGCTCCATGCTATAATTGGATTGACCAGAGTGAATTGCCTGTGGCCGTTCGAAAGACGCTTGCCGAGGTGTTTGTCAATTGGCTCGAACAACGGTTTAGTCACAAAGGAAAACGGGAGATCGAAGAAATGTTAGTCGGACAATTACCTGACCTTCGCGAAACTCAATCCGGCAAAGACTTGATCGCCATCGGAAAGGCTGAAGGAAAGGCCGAAGGAAAAGCTGAAGGAAAAGCTGAAGGAAGAGCTGAAGGGCTAGTGATGCTGCTAGGAATTCGGTTCGGTGAGATTCCTGAATCCATGCGAGAGGCAATTAGAAAGATCGAAAGCGAAAAGCAGTTTGTTTCGCTTTACGAACAGGCTCTGAAAGTCAACAAACTCAGTGACTTCACGCTTTAGAATTGCGAATTTGGAATTAAGGCTGGTACCTGGCTTAAGAAGAATGCTCCCTTTTGCATCGTTGAAGCATTTGAAGAGCAGGGGAATACTACAGTTCTTCAGCCGACTTGACAGTTACCAAGTAGTTGAGAGTTAGTGGCGAGCGAACTTGTTCACAACGAATCCAAACCTGTCCGTTGGCCTCATTGATCTTCTCTGGCAGGGCAAGCCGCTGGCGCAGACTATTAGTGCCTGGCGAAAGATTTGACATGGGTAATCGCAGGTAGGGCTGGCCGGGTGGAAAAAGCGTGCAATCAAAATCGATTGAACGAGACGTCTTGTTCAACAATTCGACTCTTGCTTCAACGCTTTCTGCGTTAAGACGGATCAACTCCCAACGGAATTCGATGTCCGGATGGCCAAGGCTTAAATTTCTGGCTAACGTAAAGTCATGTTCGCGATCGGTTTGTAGCTTGAATCGAAATTCGATTCTATGAGTTCCCGCCGAAGCATCACTTCTCAGTTCCAGTGGGATGCTCAACTTTTCAGCCCGACCAGCTTCCATGTCAATAGGTTGAACAGATTGACCTCCCTTTAACAATGAGTCGCAGCGAAGCGTGAGGCTCCCTTTGGCCCGTTTGCTAAATGTGTTTTGAAGACGTACTGCCAGCGTATTCTCTGCTACTTAAGTGGCTAGCAAGATTGTCAACCAAAAGTTGAAACTCTTGTCGCCACCGAATCACATCGCAGTCCACGCCATAGATTAGTAACGGCCATGATCCAACCGAGATCGACTGGACTGTTGAGCCACTGGGTTCATTGATTTGCGAAACGGGAATCTCCCTTCCCCACACATCAAGAACTGTAATCTTTTCACCAAAGTAAAACTGCTCGACTACAGGTCGTGTATTCCACAGAACCATAACGTCGCGTGACTGTCCTTTGAAGGTGATATTTCGACTACCACCAGGTAGTTCTACTGATCCAATACTCGTTCTAGGACCAACTGCGGATGCAATATGAGCCCAAGGCACAATTAATTTTGTCGGCAATCGCATTTCATCTAGAATGCCTGTTTCGCTATCGAACGGTTTGGTCAAGAACGCTGCCTGAACTCCCGACAACTTCACGTTGATCATCTTTTCCAGCAAGTCTTCGACCCGATCGTGCAGTGAGTAACTCGACTCAGGCAGTGGATCAATGGATACCCACGTTTTTGCGCGCAGTTTGCTCTGCGCTTGAGCATAACTGTTTAGTTCAGTCGCCGAAAGCGGACTCTGGGTGCCATACTGCACGGCGGAAATCGTTGGAGAAGTCTCGTTTTCTGAATCGATATCACTGGGCATCAACCAATCCCAGCAGATAACCAGCTTAGGATCTTGAAAGTAATATTGAAACACAGCCCTAGCTTTATCGATTACTTCAGTAGCTTTCATCGCAAACATGAAGCTCGTATCTTGGTCGGCTCCCAACTGAATATAATCCAAGTAGCTGTTCAATTGAGTCAGAATCGGATCAAGAAGCGGTTCCCAGACCTTTGGGTTTTGCAAGTGTGAAATTGCCTGACCCCGAGATGGGTCTTCGTCGAACAGAATGAACTGCGACGAAGGCGGAGCATCTAAAACGCCGATAGTTTTTACGCCCTGAGTCCTCAGCCCCTTCAGCAAGCTCGAGGTTGCTTTTGAGCTATTCGTGTCGTGCTCGTCGAACCATATTGGAACTTTGATCCAGCCCAGTTGCGCTGATTGTGCCAAGCTGAGTAAATCGGATACGTCGCTGTTCTTGGTAAGCGCCTGAATTGAAATTCCGAACGGAGATTTTTCAGCGGATGCGGTATCTAGTACTGCAATCATGACTTGGCGAATGGAGTTACCGACCTTTGCTTGAACCTTATAAAGGCCTGGACGATTGAATGTATGAGTAAAGATCGCGAACGACTTTTCGCTCTTGTTGCTATTCTTGAGCTTTGTGGTCGAAGTAAATCTACCTGAAGGTATCGTTGCTTCCTCTTGGCGGAGCAAGGGTTTAGAATCCTTGCCCACAGAGTTCCCATCAATGTCGGTAATTTCAAGCTGAATGCTCGTTGTCGTAGCAGACAACCCGGCAGCAAAACAAGAGAAGTCGACGGGAACGCCGGGTACCGAAATGTTGTTGGCTGCGGTGGACTTGATGGTCAGTGTTGGCATCCGCTGAAGTTGAATGTTATCGAATCGAGCTACACCGCGTCCAAAGTTAGGTCGAGCTTGGGTAACGGTGATAACGATTTCGCCTCGCACCACTCCTTCACCTGGAATGCTAATGATGTCCGATTTAGCCACCTTCCAGGTTTGGTTTTGAGTGACTGCTGGCACACTGTAGGTGTTCAACAAGTTTCCGTTGCGCTGGTAGATCCTCAACTCAACCTGAGCCTTATGTGAGGTCAACTCACGACAATCGAGATCGCTTTGCAAAATATAGTCGTATCGAGTGTCTAAATCGAATCTGGGGCTAGCGAGTTCAAACGCACCGCCATCCATACGAACTTCATAGCAGTCGTTTAAGATAGTCTTGTCGACCATTGCGGCTAAGTTTGGCGGAATGATCTCTGGAACATAATTGGGGTTCCAGGTTTTGGTCGTCCAGGCATGATGAAGTTTGGTAAGCGTTAATTCAGTTTCTTTGGCTTTCTTAGCCGCATCCAAATCACGAGCATTGATGCCCGAACGGATAAACGAAGGGTGCTCTCGATCGCGTAGTCGAGTCCAACCGTCGGGCTGGCGATCTGCATTCTTGTCTTGCGTTCGCTGAAATTCTGCAGAAAAAATGACACTAACTCGGTCTAAATCATCTGCGGCGGCAAATGTGCTGTTCATTTGCCAAAAAAACAGAACAATGATCAATCCACTGGCGACGAGAAAATTGAAGCCGGTGGCAGCCACTCCGCGATTAGATTGCAACCTATTTGGTTGAGCAAAGTAGAACAATCTCAAACTACCGATGGTGAAAACACCATTCAGCAAATTTTGCTGCATGGAACCGCTTACCATCGCGCGGACTATTGGCTTTGATTTTGGTGGTTTATTGGGAGGAAACATCGTGCCGGAACTGAAGATAGCAGTATCGCTGAATTGTTTGGGAATGCCGATCAAGAAAGCTTTACACACAGTTGCGCAATTGGGGGCATCAGGGATAGAAATCGACGCCCGAAATGGGTTACGCCCCAGCGAAATTAGCGATACTGGCCGACGTCAGCTTAGGAAAATGCTGACTGATCTGAATTTAACGGTTGCAGCGATTCGATTTCCAACCCGCCGCGGATACGATGTCCTGCAGGATTTGGATCGGCGTTTGGAGGCGACCAAGGAGGCGATGGGCTTCGCCTACAGTTTGGGAGCCAACGTGGTCATCAATTCAGCGGGATATGTTCCTGAGGACAACCAGCACTCGGCTTACTCCCAACTTACTGCCAGCCTTTCGGAGCTAGCTAGACACGGTGAGCGGGTAGGGGCAATCTTGTCATGCGAGACTGGAGCTGAACCAACCAGCAGACTGGCGGAGCTTCTAGGAAACATCAACAGCGGTTCGATTGGCATTCATTTCAATCCGGCCAATTTAATCATGGCCGATCTTTATGACCGTGAATCGATCCGAAGCTGCGTTTCATTGGTACGATCCGTTACCGTTCGGGACGCGGTTCGCGATTTGGCACAACGCCGAGGTGTCGAAGTGGAAATCGGACGAGGATCTGCTGAATTCCCCGAAATTCTCGGTGTTTTGGAGGAGCAAGGTTATCGCGGGTGGTTCATCATCGACCGACCCCCAACAAACCGAACTCTGATCGAAGTGGAAAACGCGATTTCCTTGTTGAAATCGTTTTGATCCTTATATTTATGGTTACAGAATGTTCGACCTGGTTTTGCTTTGGAGGTGATCAGCAGCTACACTTTACCTCACACGAGGCAGATTCTGCATTGGAAAAATCGTAATGAAAATTCGATCGCGTATATCAGCATTCACTTTGGTAGAGTTGCTGGTGGTCATTGCCATCATCGCAACTTTGGTTGGTCTATTGTTGCCTGCAGTTCAATCAGCTAGAGAAGCTGCCAGGTCGATGCAATGCAAGAACAATCTTCACCAACTATCGTTAGCGACGATCATGTTCCACGATACGTTCAAGTCGTTTCCACCAGCTCGCTATCAGTCTCGTCCTAGCACACCAGTTGGAATGGACTGCGGAGGTAAGGAGACAACTTGGTTAGTTCGCGTGATGCCTTTCATGGAACAATCACAGCTTGAGCAACAGTGGGACTATTCTCAGCCATACTCTAACCACTCAGAATCGGTTCGCTCAACTGTTCCTAATACTTTCCTTTGTCCAACTCGAAGATCATCTTCAGAGTCAGTAGGAATGGGTTTAGAGACTGGTGTAGGTACTGTTTGGATTACGCTTCCATGTGGTTGCAAAGTACCTTCGACCAATCTAACCACTTCGACCGTAACTGGCGGCGTTGGAGATTACGGTGGTAATCATGGAGACCTATCACCCGGCTCCTATGGTCTTGCGACAGACTTTATTACGGTGGAAACGGGACCGGTGTAATTATCAGTAGTAGAGCAAGTTGTAGTAAGCGCGCAGGTTTGCCTGTCAATTGGATCGACAAGATAAAGATCTCTGACGTGACCGATGGACTTTCCAACACCTTGCTTATTGGTGAAATGCATGTGCCGCTTGGAAAGATTGGCCAAGGTGGGCAAGACGCTTTCATTTTCAACGGCGATGTAGTTTACAATTCAACGCGAGTTGGTGGACCAACAGTTCCCATTGTGCAGAATGTTCGAGACGAAAGTACTGGTCTAGTTTCATGGGGTAGTTGGCATCCGGGCGTTTGTAACTTCGCTTTATCAGATGGTAGTGTTAGATCATTAGCTAACACCATCGACACCGAAACTTTGGGCTATTTGTGCAACCGCAAGGAAGGTGGAGTTACCAGCCTGAATGACTAGTCGAACCCTAGCCTTCTGCATCTCAGCACTGTTTCTTTTGACGTTGGGCTGCAATCGGAATCCAGCAACCTATCGGGTCAAGGGCAAGGTTGTATTCCCGAGCGGTGCCAACGTTCGCATGGGCACTATCGAAACGAAGTCTCGGACGCTTAAGCTGAACGCTCGTGGTACGATTCAGAAGGATGGATCCTTTGAACTTACAACGTTTAGCCCGGGCGATGGCGCCGTTGCTGGTGTGCATGATTGTGTCATAGTTCAGATGGTAACGAATGCCGAAGAGTTTTCTGGCAAAGTTAGCTCGTTTGGCATGATTGATCCAAAGCACAATAGCTATACCACATCTGGACTATCCTTCGAAGTGAAACCTGAAGGGCCGAATGAGATTACGCTGGAAGTTAGTCCGATTCGCGGAAAAGAACTTTCCGAAGAGCAGCACAAACATTAGCTTTTCTGACTAGTTGACTCTATGCGAATAGGGCTCGGATTGGTTGACCGTTATCGGTAATTGGTACCGGACGATCACCATCGTATAGGTACTTGCTCCACTCGATCCCAAGCGAAGCATGGATCGTGGCGAAGAAATCGGGCACGCTAACTGGATCTGCAACTATCTTCTCGGATAGGTCGTCTGTCTGACCATAGGCACCGCAGTGCTTCAAACCACCGCCAGCCAAGACGCATGTAAAGGCACTGCCTTGATGACCTCGTCCTCCACCGCCATCAAACTGCGGAGGTCGCCCGAATTCACTCGTAATTACGATCAAAGTCTTGTCGAGCATCTGATTGGCTCGAAGGTCATCCATCAAAGTCGCCACTCCGCGATCGAGATCTTGTATCAACCCATGTTGATTCAGGATTCCATCGTTATGCACGTCCCAACCAGTTCCGTTGATGAAGTTTGGATTGTGAGACACTTCGATAAAGCGAACACCACGTTGTAGCAGCCTCCGAGAGAGCAACAATCGTTGACCAAACTCACTGGAGTACCTGTTTCGCAATTCATCCGACTCGCGGCTAATGTCAAAGACGCTGGCAAACTCAGGGCCCGACAGATGTAAACTCTGTTCTAAGGCTGCGTCATAGTCTTCTACGGCTTTATCATCATGAAAGCGTTGCTTGCTAGCCTGCCGCAATTCAGCTAACATCTTTTCACGACGATTCTGCCTCGCCATTGAAATACCGTCTGGCCGAGAAAGCCCAGCAGGCCCACGTCCTGTTTCGGTGAGATACAGAAAGCCTGCTTTCGCACCCAAAAATCCGGGTCCGCGGGTAATATTCGGATAGCCGATCAAGACGTATGGAGGCGCACCCTCTTGCACCGGACCCAACTGATCTGCAATGACTGACCCCAAGGATGGATAGGTCACTGTACCACTGACCGGTCGACCTGTATGCATGCGATTCGTTGCTGCAGCATGTTCGTCGATAACATTGTGGTGAACCGTGCGAACCGCTGTTACTTGTTCCATTTGTTTGGCGATTTGCGATAAATGCTCGCAGACTTGCACACCCGGCACGCTAGTATTTATTGCGTCATAGTAGGCTCCTGCCACTTTAGCCTTGGGGTCGCCGCGGCGCTTGGGATCAAAAGTATCGATCTGCCCCATCCCTCCACCAAGCCAGATCGAGACTACATGCTCAACCTGCCCTCGAAGTCGCGGCGTTGTATCCCCCGCTTCTTTGTCGTCCAGATTCAACCCGGAAAATCCAGACGCATTCTTGCCGAGCGACGTCGCAGCCAACGCTGCTGCAGATCCGATAGAAGCAATTGCTTGTCGACGATCGATTCGTTGGGACATTTTTTTCTATGACTCCAGAACTTTCAATTACTCAGCACAACCCGGCTAACTTGCGACTCTACGGTACCCAAACAAACTCGGGCGAGTTGATCAGAGTCCAAACAACATCTTCCATGGCTTCGCGCTACATTGCGGTTCAAATCGTGGATCAACGGGATTACCCATACGAGCACGCTGTTGTTGTTCAAGCATGATTTCGTTCGCCTCGCCGCGCAAATGATTGGTCCAGCCAACATAGCTTAGATCAGGTAAACGCTTTGAGGGAACCACTTGCTCTTTCGGGCCGAAATCTAGATTGGAAACCGATGGACAGTAGATCGCTCATCGGCGTACGTTCTTGCTCCGTTGGATAGCGAGCAAAGAAACGCAAGAACAGCGAATCGACCAGAGATTCAGGAGATTCAGCTTGAAAGGCTAACTCCGCCAGCGGACTAGCCTCGGAAACTCGAGTGATCCAACTGGCCATGACACCTCCAGCCACTATTCCTGGCTGCAGGACATTCGGTTGAGATTCACGTCGAGTGATTGCATTCTGTCGCGAGCCGGTTGTCCAGCCAAAAGCCTCTAGCACATCGGTAACCGCTTGAGCGCGAGGCAAGGCTAAGCTTGGTCTATCGCGTTCGTTGGATAATGCTCCTTGAATTCCCCAGGCTCGCTTAGGTTGCCCCAGACTGATCATCACGTCCGGCTGGACGTCGTGCGTCGGTGTCAAAGGTCAACTCTTACGGTCTTCATCGGCTGACCAGAGGCAGCGAACAGCGAGTCGACGACCTGCTCGGCCGTCAGTCTGCGTCGATTGGGTGCCGTGAAGAATCTGTCCTCGGAACTCACATCTTCGTACTTACCAGAAGCTTGCTGCTGATACAACCGGCTAGTCATGATCAGTCGAATCACGTAACGCATGTCGTAACTGGAGCTTACAAGTTCGTTGGACAGCCAATCAAGTAGTTCCGGATGACTAGGTTGCGCGTTCTCCCAGTCATCCACCGGTTCAACAATACCCGTTCCAATCAGTCGCTGCCAAAGGCGGTTCACCATCACTACGGAGAAACGCCTGTTCTGTGGTGCCGTCACTAGAGCTGCCAATCGTACTCGCGAATCGGTCGATTCCCGAGCGAGCATCGTCAGGCCCTCATCATTCGTTATTCCAGTTGCCTCTTCAAAGCACCACTTGGGTTCCACTGGAACACCGGTCTTGAGCGATACTTTAATCAACGACTGACGCTCTTTGTTCTTCTCGAAGAAGCCCGGTGCCACGGTACTACTGGCAGGGATCGGCAACGGTTTTCGAGCCAACATCGCAGCCGTAGAAAACAGATCACCTTGAGTTGTGCTGTGATAGGGTGAGTCGTGGCAGCGGGCACACTGCAAGTTGATCCCCAGGAATGCAGATGTAAGTACAATGCTTCGCGTTGCCAATGGCGAATCGTTATCGGCGGCCATACCAAATCCCGCGCTGCCACCTTCTCGCTCACTGCCTCGTAGCATGATTAGCTCCGTGACCATGCGATCTAGCGGCTTATGGTCAACTAGCGAGTCGTACAGGAAGTATCGGAAAGGCCCAGTGTTATTCAAACTTGGCTTAAGGATGTTTGGGTTCTCCGCCAAAACATCTTGCCAATACGAAACCCAATGATCGGCCAATCGGCTGTCATTCAAAAGACGATCGATCAACTTTTCTCGCTTATCTGCCTGCTTGCTGCTTAGGAACTCTCGCGACTCGGCTTCCGTTGGTGGAGCTCCTACACAATCCAGGAAAGCTCGTCGAAGAAATGTTGCATCATCGACAATTTCGTTAGGCTTCAATGCAGCTTCATCGACGACTCGCCCCCACACTGCGCCTTGATCTATCCATTGCTTGAGCAACTCGATTTGTGCTTCGGGCAATCCTGCCGATGGAGGCATCCGCACGCTTGGATCTGACGCAGCGATTCGAGTCACAATCTCGCTATCATGGGCTCGTCCGGGAAGAATCGCAGTTGGTCCTGAATCTCCGCCAGCCAGAGCTGATTCGCGCGAGTTCAGTTTCAACCCACCTTCTGCCTTTGCACCATGACAACGCATACAATTGTCTTGAAGAATCGGCTTAATCTTGTTGTGAAAGAATTCGGCTGCTTCACCCTTACTTTCCGCCGCCTCGGTTCGAGCCAACTCTAACTTCTGAGCGATGAATTGATCGACGGGATTTGACTGATTGCCGCTTGGAACTTCAATACGATTTTCGGCTACCCAGGTTCGAGCCAGAGCGTGACGATTCGTCCAGTAACTATTTTGCATTGAGGCTGCCTGACGTCGATGTTGATCGTCCGTCTGGCGAAGTTCAGTTTCTAACTGCTCGCGAAGCAATTCGATATTGGAGTCATCCAGTAGAATTGGAGCACTGGAACAATCTGCAGGCTGCAACAAACTGAAACCTGACTGACCGGCCAAACGAATAGCCACCAGAGTCTCTCCTGGTTCGGCTCGCGACTTGCTCGATCCGACCAGGGTTTCTAAGGCTACCTTATGAAAGCCAGGCTCAGTGACTTCCAACTCGATCAGTTGCTCTTGATCACCGAATCTCAAAACGCGTTGCCCAAGAGCTGGTGGATCAGCAAGTGGAACAACAGGCTGGTGTCCGTCGCTGGCCCCTTTTCTAGTAGCCAACTTCGCGATGATCCTGTCATCCAACCATAATCGACTCAGGCCTCGACCACGAAGCAGCAGTTGATGCTTGCCAACGGGAAGGTTGACTCTTGCGGCGGCCTGAAGAAGAACTGTACTCCGCCATGAAGCGATGATGCCCCAATCGTCATAGCGTCTGGGTAGCCTCGGAAAAAAGAATCGATCAGCTTCAAGTTTGTAAACTAAGTTCGTTCTATAGCTGGCATTCGGTGTCCATGAATCGTGAGCCGGTAAGTCTTCAAAGATCTGCAGTTCGATCTTTCGTTCGCTACCACTGATTGCAGGAGGATCATTGTCAGCGACCTGCATTTGAGCGTTACGATCGGGGCCAACGCGACGATAACGCTTGGCCATCTGTTGATCGGTCAGATAGTGCCGAAAGATGGAAACCTCGTCCAAAAGCCCTGCAAAACTACTCGAAGCTCCACCGCCTTGCGCACTGCCGATCCAAATTTCGTCGTTGTCGTTGATCGGAGCAGCACTCGAGGCTCCACCCATATCCCAGTTGCCATCTATAACTTTATCGTTCAGCCAACCACGAATCGAATCAGGCTTACCGAACTGATACTGTACCGCCACTCGATGCCAACCCGTGCCCGGATGAATACCGACATTGCTGGTCCAACGATGCCAGTGTGCCGATGCGGCCTGGCCCTTCGTCTTCTCAGACGCAAACAGAAAGTTGATTCGACCGGAACCATCAATGCTGCGAATCCTCATGGCCCAGTTTTGATTGTCGGCTGAAAAGTTCGCATTGCCCGTGCGACCTTTTCCGATGATGTACATGTTGCGATCGTTGCCCAAAGCTTCACTGACGTTTACCCAAGCTTCCAACGTGATTGAATCTTCATTGGCAAAATCAAAGTCGCTTAAATCACCCGGATCAGCAATTTGAAACCTCGCCCCTTTCCCATCCAAGCGAACCGCCAAGTTACCGGCGTCGAAATCTGGAAACTCGGGCGCCCTTGGCCCTGCGAGATCGCGCTGGACTCCCCCAACGGAAGATAATTTCACAAACTCTTCCGAATCGAATCGCCAAGTCACCACGCTCGACGGATCTGTCTGTTGGGCAAAGCCTCGCGTTACAAACACTAGCAGAACGGCTAACACCCACGCACAGGATTTCAATACAGACGTCTTGGTGGAACGGAAACCCATCGCAAAACTAGAGCTCGATTGAGCTTGGTCGCAGTAAGCCACGATAGCGACTCGCGAAAAAGAGGTGGGATGATTTAGGGTAGGAATGCGAGGCGAAAAGCCGAACTCTAGTGTAGCAGAAAGTGCCCCGTTGTATCAATTTCAGGCCCAACCTTTTGGGTGTTCTTCGTCAATGTCCTTGTTTTCATGCGGAGGTGCGCGAGCACCCCGGAGTGCCAAACGCCCAAAACTGGGAAATCCTGTTATTCGCGAGCTATGATAGTCTGTTAACGTGCGCTACGAATGCTCATTTCATTCGGGATATGCCAGTCGTACCAGTTTTCCGGCTCCGGAAATGCAATCAGAATCGAAGACTATCGATATCATCGCTCCTCCGATATCTGCTGCCGCTAAGGCTAGTTCAGATCGTAGCGAACGTATTGCTTCTATCGAGCCTAGAGGGGCGACAGTTTCAGAACTTGAATCAACCGCATTTGTCGAGGATACGAAGACAGAATTAGATTCGATTGTCTCAGCAACAGATTCTGCTGTCTCAAACTCCGAGCAAAATCCAACTGCTAGAGCCAATGAGCCTTCATCTGGATTGAAACCTCTGTTTGATCGCTTTCAAACATGGCTTGAGAATCGACGAACAGCGGCAGCTCTAACGAGCCTTGTCTTGCATTTGGCTTCGCTGTTGATTCTGGCGTTGGCTCACTATTCCAGTAGGTTAGGCTTAGACAACACTCCAATCGCAACGGTAACGATCTCCAGCGAATCCGATGACGATACTCAACTTAGCCAGATTCCAATTCAACTAGCTGGAGAGAGCGATCCGGCGCCACCTCAGCAGCAAGCTACCGACCAAATGCTGTCGAGCACTTCGGCCAGCTCAACGGTGGACGCTGAGGAGGTTTCAAAACTATTGATTGTCGAAAAATCAGAAGGGCCAGCAGCGCCAAGCTCTACAGTCCAAGATCGAGTACACTCGCTGAACCAAAGCAATCTTCGAGCTAGTTTTTCGAGCACAGGAGTCGATGGCCGACGCGCGGAAAACAGGCAGCAAGTTGCACTTCAACGCGGTGGAACTCTAGCCAGCGAGAAAGCGGTTGAGAATGCGCTCGAATGGCTAGCTGCTCACCAATTGCCCAGTGGAGCTTGGTCGCTAGTGCATCACAAAGGCGAATGCAACGGACGCTGTAGACATTCTGGCTCGCAAGATCGCTTCGATCCTGCGGCTACAGGCCTATCGCTCCTAGCGTTTCTCGGCGCGGGCTACACGCATCGCGAAGGCAAGTACCAACAGAATGTCGCTCGTGGAGTTTATTATCTGCGGCAGATCGTGGAAGAAACGCCTCAGGGAGCGAGCTTCCTAGCTCAATGCGATCGCGGAATGTACAACCATGGAATTGCCGCGTTTGCGATTTGCGAAGCTTATCAGTTAACGAATGATCCTGATCTGAAAAGAGTTGCACAAAATGCAGTGAATTTCATCGTCAGTTCGCAAAACTACCAAGGCGGTTGGGGATATCTGCCCAAGCAACCAGGTGACTTGACGATTTCAGGTTGGCAGATGATGGCTCTAAAAAGCGCTGCTGCCGCCGGTTTGGATGTTCCGCCGTCGGCGATTTTGAGAGCCAAATCGTTTATCGAGACTCAGCGAGCCAAAGACGGAGTGAACTACTTCTATCGCGAAGCAGCAGAGAAATCGATAACCTGCACATCGATTGGCATCTTAATGCGCATGTTTCTGGGCGATAGCTGGACCGATCCTTCGATCATCGAAGGACTGAAGCAGATAGACCGCCACAACGACTACGGAAACGATATCTACTTCCGGTACTACGCCACGCTAACTCTATTTCACGCCGGCGGAAGCTTTTGGGAGCGATGGAATGAACGTTGCCGCGAGCACCTCATTCGTACTCAGGCAACCGAAGGGCATGAAGCTGGTAGCTGGTACTTCGAAAATCCCTTTGGAAAAGAGGGTGGGCGATTGTACACGACCGCCATGGCCGCAATGACACTGGAAGTCTACTACCGTTACTCGCCGTTGTATCAGCAAGTCGATCAACCCTTTGAGCTTTAGCGGCTCCTTCTCTGGCTACAGGGTTATGAGCTTTGTTCTGAAAAGTCAGGCCAATGATTTTCGGAATGGATAACTTGATTCGACTGCCGATCTCTAGAAGTGCGTTCTCATGTCAACGGCTTGAAGAGGTAGCCTGACATAACACATGGAATGATCGCTCCAATCGTCATCGTCCATGCTGTGTAGATCGCATCGTCGGAAAAAATGTTGCAAAGCACTTCCCAGTCAGAGGTCTCCCGGTGAGCAAAAAAGATACATACCGCATTGTTACTCGCGCCAGTGATGGATCGCTTCGAATTCGCGATTTTCCATCCGCCGAGCCGATCTTCAAAATGCATTCTCAAATCGGCGTTGATGACAGTAGCGCCGACTTGGATCTGCGTGGTCTGCCAGTATTCCGAGGATTAATTGGTCCTATTCCGGAAGGCAAAAACATCGTGCGATATGAATCGCCCGAAGTATTCGAAACCAACACTAAAGTGTGGAGCAACACTTATTTCAAGCGTCGAGGTCGACGCACTGCAGCTCCTACTGATGAGCCAGCGGCCGGTGAGATCTAAAGGGTCGTTTGGACACTCAACTCCCTCCCTCCCAAACAGCCTACCAGACATTCATTCGTGTGACTCTTATCGTTTTATAGTCACATTCGGAAGACTCATCGCGCAAGTCATCTAGCTCGGTGAGTCTTTTTTCATTTGGCAGTGATGCTCGGACACAAATAAACTCCGGTCTTACGATATTCGCCACCAATAAAAGTTCGATCTGCAAGCGGATTTCATCATCAAATGCCAAAAATTGGCCTGCCTTCGTGGAACAATCGTTTTAATCGTCAGTCTTTCACGAACTCTAGATTTCTTCAAAAAGCCAGCCGATAACTCTCTTCACTTGCAATGCTAGCAAATTTGCGAGCGGACGAGAATCGATCGATCAGGGATAGTCGATCGCCCCATTCATCTTCGCTCACAGTATTTCTCGGCTGCTAACACGGCAGGCGGAATTCTGGCCTCTTGTAAGTTCGCTTAGGCGGCGTGTCTATCAGGATAGCGACACACTGTTTGGCGACTAGAACACACCGTTAAACATATGCTTGCCATCAGATTGCCTGCGTTAGGAGGATGCAAAGTGCAGTCGAAGAGCAAGTCCGTGTTACCCTTTTGTATTGCTTACCGTTATGTCCGATCTCGAAAATCATCTAGACGAACTGATCGAATATCAAGATGAAGATCTAAAAATCAGTGCTCGTCGAAAATTACCTACCGATGACGGACCATCGGCTCAATCACCACTAGAAACTTATCTCCGCGAAATCAACGAGACTAGCTTGTTGTCCGCAGAGCAAGAGCGTGATCTGGCGCGACGGATAGCTGGCGGAAGTGTGGAAGCTCGCGATCACATGGTGCGAGCTAATCTACGTTTGGTGGTGAACATCGCTCGTGGTTACGTTGGTAAAGGCCTGGGCCTTCAAGACCTAATTGAAGAGGGCAACTTAGGTTTGCTACGCGCGGTCGAAGGCTTCGATCCTGATATGGGCACTCGATTCAGTACCTACGCAAGTTATTGGATCAAGCAGTCAATCAAGCGAGCCCTGATCAATTCTGCCAAAACCATTCGCATTCCAGCCTACATGGTCGAGCTTCTATCGAAGTGGCGTCGCGCCTCCGCACGGCTCACCGAAGAACTTGGTCGCGGTCCCACTCAAGAAGAGGTTGGCCGAATCCTCGGTCTACCTCGCAAGAAGTTGCCTATCATCAAGAAAGCCATTCAGATCTATAACAGTGCACCTCAAAGCGATCAAACCGATGCGGGATGGTCGTTGGGTGAAATGGTTATGGATGATCGATTGAAGGCTCCCGATGAGGAGTTGCTGGATCATGACGTACTAAGCACCGTACTCGAGCTGCTAGACACGTTAGATCAGCGCGAAGCGGTAATTACTCAAGATGCGTTTCGGTTTAGGCGATCAGCAGGCTCATACGCTCAAAGATTGGTTGAGTTGGGTCTAACTCGCGAGCGAGTTAGACAAATCGAAACGGAAGCTTTGGCAAAGCTGGCTCACGGACTTAAAGATCCTAAAGAGCGAGCTGGAATGGCCTAGCCCAGTGAGCCCAGCCCAGTGAGCCCAGCCTAGTGAGCCCAGCCCAGTGATCCTACACTGTCCAATCTGTAAGTGCTCGTCCAGCCTCTGGCGAGCAGTTGGTCAGTTGCCGATTTACAGGTGCGAGCATTGCTCTCATCATTTTCACCCGATTAGCGACGAACAAACGCATATCGCGCAAGTCTACGACGATAGTTACTTCGTAGGCTCGAATGAAGGTTATCAAGACTACGTAGCCGAAGAGACGCTTCAGCGAAGCAGCGCTCGGTTCTATGTGAGGCTGATAAATCGCTTTGTAGCAAAACCTGGATTCGCAATTGATATCGGTGCGGCCTGCGGCTTCTTTAGCCAGGAATTTCAGTTGGCTGGATGGAAATGCATCGGCGTTGAACCCAATCTGAGCATGCGAGAGCTTGCAGCTCAGCAATTTCAATTGACGATGCATGCTTCTCTGCAGAGTCTTTGTAGCTCAAACAGTTTGAATAGCAGTGAACTGCCTGCTTATCAGCTTGCTACGATGATTCAAGTCATCTCGCATATTCCCGACCCGCGAGCGGCTCTGAACACAGTTCACTCATTGCTCGACAAAAACGGACTACTGTTGATCGAAACGTGGGATCGCGACAGTCTCATTGCGAGACTGAGCGGTAAGAGCTGGCACGAATGGAATCCGCCATCGGTGATTCACTGGTTCACGCGAACTACGCTAAGAAAGCTTATTGAGGACGAGGGCTTTGAGTTCATCGCTCAGGGCTTGCCACGCAAACGCATTCAAATCGGTCGAGCCGTTCAAATGCTCCGACATTCCCGGAAGGGTTCGATAGCTGCGAGAATCTTAACTGCGCCACTAACTCTGGTCCCTGTAGGATTTGCTATTCCCTATTTCTTGGGCGATGCATTTTGGATTTTGGTCAGGAAGTAGAAATGTTGCGTCGCATCTGAAACAGAAGGCAGCAAGTCGTACATCGATCACGAGCGTTTGCAATACATTGAGGGACCTAACGAGTCACATTTTCCCAATTGTCGAATGCATGGAGCAAAAACTTGTCCTTCATATTCTCGAACAGGCTACAGCGCGATCAATTAGCGAGCTTGATTAATCGCTGGGACTCACTAATCGCGAAATCTACGTCCATAAAGGGCTCGAAGCTGATGTCCTGCCAGGCAACTCGAGTCGGTTGTCCATCCTTAGCTGGAATCAGCAAGAATAACCCGTGAAGCGGCTGGTTTTCGAAGTCATCATAGCAGCGCATAATTTTGAAGGCCGATAAGTCTTGAGTAATATGAAGCGGGATGTCTAGCTTCTGATCATAATTCTTCAAGGCCATCTGAATTTGATCGCCCGTTTCACTGCTAATAGCCATTACATCGATACCAAGCTTGCGAATCTCGTCAAGCTTCGGATTAAATGCCTTGAGTTGTTCGACACAATGCAAACAGCCAAAACCCAAGTAGAAGATGACCAAGATTGGGCGAGGAGTAGCAGTGATCTGAAGTTGTTGACCCTGCAAGTCCTGAACGGTTAGCTCGGGCATTTGATAGGGACTCCAACGGTAAGGTCCCAGAGTATCCAGTGCTGGTCGCGCTCCAACGTCCTCAGCTAATTTGTAAGGTTGTCGCCAGTCACCAGAGTATCCCAATGACTCCGCCAACCATCGCAACCGTGCTAGCGGCGGTGTTTGAATTTCTGCCATCGTCGACAATTCTCGAAGCTTGGTGAAGCTGTCTTTGGCGGCTTCAGGGCCTCCGTGCTGTAGTTCAATCCAAGACTGCAAGGCTAGTGGTAGAATTTCGTTTGGTAGATCTGTTACCTTTTTCTTCACGAGCTCTGCCGCTTTGTCATAGTTACCGGACGCTAGCTGCCACTCGACCACAAAGAAATCAAGATCTTCGCCTTTACCGGCTAGTTCGATAGCTTGGAAGTAACGCTTCTGCGTTGCTGCGATGGTTGCGTTGATCGAGTTGAGGCACTTTTCAATTTTTCGCTGAGAGTCTTCGATCTTTTTGCGTTTGTCTTCGACAGACTTCTTTTTGTCGGACATTTCTTTCTTGCGTTTTTCATTTTCCGCATTTCCAGCGGCAACCTCTTTCTCTTTCGTGGCTTTCCTTTCTGCTTGAGCCTCCGGTGTCTCCTCATTCCCGACTTCTGGCTTAGTGGTCACATCGGCCTTTGCATTTTCGGCTCCAGGCTCCTCAGCAGGTTTGTCAATAAGAGCCTTTTCTTCTTTCGCAAGTTCATCCAGTTGATTGCGATTCCTCTTAACACGATCCTCTAACTCATCAATCACAGGTTGAGCTGCTTCAGGCGAGCGACCGAGAACTTGAGCTATTCCCAAATAGCGACTCCACTGCAGATGCAAATCTTCATCATCGGGTATGTCGGAAAGGTAATGTGTTTGAGTGAGCTGAATGATATCGTCCCACAAATGATAGGCGTACAATGTTTGGAAAAGTCGCTCGCGGCCATACTTAGCACTCCCCGATTTTTTCAGCGTGTTGTATTTGGGATGTCGCGGAAGTTCGATCATGTTCTTGGCGAGCGACACGGCATCGGCGACTCGACCAATCTTGATCAAGTTGCGAATCAGCCATTCGTTGTTGTGAGCAAAGTTGTGAATCTGATCTGGCATGACTCGATCGCGCATCATGTGCGCGTGATCAACTCGAGCCGAGGCCTCTTGTTGCCAAACTGCATCGTTATACCGATTCAGCTTGGAGTAGATGTGTCCCGGCATATGCCACATGTGAGCGATTCCAGGGCTGCTTGGACCGCACATTGCTGAACTCTTCAGCGCTTGATCAGCCTTCTTCCGGTCCCACAGATGAATACGATAGTGATGAGCTGGATGCATCGAATTGGCATCAAAGACTTGCTGCAGTAACGCATTGATAGCTACGTGACCAAGTATCGGTAGATCATTTCGCTCGTTGGCCCACATTTGCCCACCGAGCAGGGCTTTAGCCTCGATGTCGTCGGGAAACTCCAGCACGATCTCTTCGAGCGCTCCAGTGTAGCTTTGAGCCCGAGTCTTACCGGAAATATCTTTGCCTTTGTCGTCTTTGTCTTTGCAGAACTTTTCGTAAGCGGCAATATACATTTGCTCGCGTCGCGAAGCGGTAGACTTACGTTCGTTCGCTTGTTTAATGAACTCCCTGGCACGTTTTAAGTTTTCGACGTTAGACATTGCCATTCCCCAATAGGCCATCGCGCACTTGGGATCCAACATGGCGGCTTGTCGAAACGATCGTTCGGCTTCGTAGTACCAGAAACCATGTAGTTGCGAGAGCCCTTGATTGAAAAATTCTTGAACCTGCTGAACGTCGCTCGTTATTGGGAAGTTTATATTCGCCATTCCAGGCATTAAGTAGGCTGCACTACGTGGCCCTTCGTTAAACGCTTCGCCGTGAAAAGAGTGACCAGCTTTAGTTGCTTCGTCCGTTTTGGCTTTGTCGTCGGCCTTAGCCTTTTCGTCGGTGGTTGTCGAATCGGTCTTGGCAGAGTCAAGCTTGGTCGTCGCCTTAGCCTGATCTTGAGCCGAAACGCAGGCTTGCTTCGAGCTCATCGCAATTAGAACGACTAGTAGTAACCCACGCCCAGAAATCGATAAAAAGCTGGGGTAAGAGATGCGATCAAAAGGTTTCATTGGATTAATGCAAGGTAGGTGCTAAAAATCAATCAGAAATTGTGGAGAACGATAAATGCTCGCTCAAGATTCGACCGAATGCAACTAGCGCAGTCCGTAATCCTGCGCGATTGGCCTAGGAATCTCAGAGTGAGGTTCGACGCAGCCTCAAAAGTCGTTGTTAGAATCAGCCAATTTGGTTTTTGCTAGGTGCTTTTAATCGAACTGGCGATAAAGAGCACATGATTGATAGCCATCACTGGCGTCTGAAGTAGTGAATTTGTGCAGAGCCCTATTGCTTGTGCATGTATTTGCTTGTTGGTGAAAGGCAGCGTATTCGAGTTGCATTCTCCGACCCATAGAACGCGTCTTGTCGCAGATTGCATGTATGCGTGCTGCGTTCTCGGCGACATGGGTCAAGCGAGTACGTTAGAAACAGCTTGAGTTTCATCAAGCACCTCGAGTCTATTGAAGCGCAATCGGGTTTGCATTGGCCAGATTAAGTTTTTCCGTCTAGATAATTTCTGACCTTCTTCACTAAGGTCAAAGGGGTAAATGGCTTCTGTACGAATTGGTCTGTAGTGCCCGGTAGACCAAACCGGCTAAGAGCATCATCCGTGTAGCCGCTCATGTAGATTACTCTGAGATTGGGAATCAATTGTCGAGCCTTGGCTGCCAAGTCTCTGCCGCTCATTCCGGGCATAACCATGTCGGTAATCAGTAGTTGAACTTCATCTCGCTTGGATCGAATCCATTCCAAGGCATCGAGGCCATCTGAGGCTAATTGCACTTGATATCCATATCCTTCTAAAGTGAGTCGAATTAGATTTCGAACTGCATCCTCATCTTCCACAACGATGATCGATTCGCAGCCCTGAATCGAACTATTTGAGTCTGGATAAACGGGCTTGCTAGATGTTTCCACTGCCATTGGCAGTAGTATGCTGAACGTTGTTCCGCTGCCTTCGATCGAATCTACTTTGATAGTTCCCCCAGCTTGTTCCACAATACCGTGAACCACGGCCAACCCTAACCCCGTACCCTTTCCAATTCCCTTTGTTGTAAAGAATGGCTCAAAGATCTTATCCTTCACAATTGCACTGATGCCACACCCGGAATCAGTTACCTGCAGCATTGCATATCGACCAGGATGAATGTTGGACTGTTCTCCTACAGAATCTGCAGAAATCTGCAGGGCTCGCGTTTCAATTTTTAGTGTTCCGCCTGTGGGCATCGCATCGCGAGAGTTGACCACCAGGTTCATCAGGACTTGCTCCAATTGCCCTGGATCGAAGATTACTCTTACTGGAAATGAATCCGCGACCACCAACAGTTCAATGTCCTCGCCAATCAGTCTGCGAAGGAGACTTGCCGATTCAGCCACCATAGAATTCAAGTCGACCACTTTGGGTTCAACTACCGACTTTCGGCTGAAGGCGAGCAACTGCTGAGTAAGCCGAGCAGCTCTGTCGCCTGCGTCGCGAATCGCATTCAAAGCACTTAACATCGGATGGTCAGTCTCAAGCTCCGAAATCAATATCTCGGCGTATCCATTGATGACAGTAAGCAAATTGTTGAAGTCATGAGCGACACCACCTGCAAGTCGGCCAACTGCTTCCATTTTTTGAGCTTGTCGCAACTGTTCTTCAAGCTGTCTTCGGATGGTGATATCATGTATTACCCAAGTAAAAGTTGGTTGGCCATCTCGTGAAAACTCGGTTATGGTCAACTCTGCAGGAAACAATTTGCCTCCATTGCGAACTCCCTTTACCTCGCGTCCCAAATCTCGATTTCTTGAGTCCAGTTCAGGAAGCCTAAGTGCGGCAGGAAGAGAATTTTGTGGGCTGTTCAGCTCTGTGAAAATCGATCTGGCTTCCAAACTCAATAGTTCAGACTCGGCGTAGCCAAATAATCGTTCCGCAGATTTGTTGACCGATGTAATGATTCCGGTGTTGTCTACAGTGAAGATCGCATCCTCGACGCTATTCAATACGGAACGCAGTAGTGCCAACATTCGTTCGCGTTCAGTTAGGTCCGAGAGAGCAACCAAAATCGCATTGGCTCCGTAACTTTCGACTGGAGCAGCCACAGCGTACAACGGTATGATTCTGCCATCACCGTGCAGACCTTCAACTTCAAACCCCAGCGTCGGTTCTTTCGTCCTTAGAATTTCATCCTGACGCTGACGAAATAGGTCATGGGAGTTTGAATTCAATAGATCGAATGGACTTCGATTCATCAAATCTTCTAAATTCGAGGTCCCAATTAGCTTGAGCAATGCCGGGTTTGCAAACAGGATCTTATCTTCGGCATAGATGAATATTGAAGTTGGCAATAGATCAACTAGCCGGCGATACTTCAATTCACTTAGCTTAAGTGCCTCGGTAGCCAAAACTCTCTCAGTAACATCCCAGGAGATGCCAACAAGTCGATTTGGAGTCCCAGTAGAATCCAAAGAGACACTTGCGTGTGATGAAAGCCATCGCTTCCCATTTTGAACTCTAAATTCGCAGTGATAATCAGTACGGTTCAATATTGCATTGGCAACTGACGTCCTGACTCGCTCTCTATCTTCTGGATGAATTAATTCTACAGATTTTGGTTCGTCGGTCACCAATGATGCTGGGGCTCCCATTAACTCGTACATCTCTGGAGACCACCAGGCAACACTGGTCGTTAGATCCCAGTCCCAAACGCCACCTTTTGCACCCTTTAACGCGACACGTAGTCTTTCTTCGCTCACTTGAAGAGAGTCAGTCGTGGATACTCGTTCGGTCACGTCGATGGACATACCAGTTAGGCGAAGAGGCTCACCATTTGGACCTCGATCCAAGTACCCATACTCCTCTAGATTCGCTTTGCTACCGTCGGGCCGAAGAACTCGGTATTCGTTGTAGTAATCAGAACCGCTGGCAAGACATTCATTGAGTCGAGCATCGAATTTGGCTAAATCAGCAGGATGGATTCGACTTCGCAACTCCGTTAGAGTTCCAAGCAATTCAGCCGTTGGAGGTAACGCGGACCCTGGACTGTAGTAGCGAATAACATTGTCGTTTGGAATTTCCCAAACGAAAGCACTTGCTCCGGCCGCTTCTAGAGCAAGTCGCAATCGTCGTTCACTTGCCTTCAGTTCCGCTTCGGCGCGAATACGATCCGTAATATCTAGTGCTAGGACAAGCCGGGATTTTCGTTGAATATCAGGTAGATCATAACTTGATATATCAACGTCAATGATAGTGCCATTCTTCTTCTTATGACGCCAAACCACCGATTGATGAAATCCAATGCCACTATGCGCGATTTCCATTTCTAGCTTTGGAATATCATCAGCAGGTCTAATATCGCGAATCGTCATTTGAAGAAACTCTTGTCGCGAGAATCCATAGCCCTGCACGGCCGCCTCGTTTACCTCAAGGAAATTGAAGGTATCCAGGTCGAAGACCCACATTGGATGTGGATTCGACTCGAATAGCATTCGATAACGCTCTTCACTCGCTCGCAACTCGGACTCGACTCTCTTGCGGTCAGTGATATCTTGTAGAGACCCTCGTACTCGGACTACCCGTCCAGCATCAACAATTGGACGGCAGATCGTGCGGACCCATTTGTGTTCGCCATTGGCGTCGATCAATTGCACTTCCAGATCGTGAGCGATGCCATCCTGAATCGCGGCTGAAATTGCTGCTTCGAGGGTTGGACGGTGCTCGGGCAGAAAAAAATCGAAAGCATTATTGAGCCCTGGAGGAGCGTCCTCTGGAAGCCCATATATCCTCGCAACTTCGGCGGTCCAATCCACCTGCAGCGTGTTGGGGTCAAAGCCCCATCCTCCTACTTTCGCCAATTCTGCAGCTTCGCGTACTAACATTTCCTGTTCTCGGAAGCGAGCTTCGGCAGCTCTACGATCGGTAACATCCGCCGTAACTACAACAGCGCTGTGCGGCTTGCGATCTACAAACGATACTTGCTTTCGTACATTCAGCCAGCGAATAGAGCCATCAGGTCGAACCACTCTGTGCTCTACCGCAAAGCAGTGGTTACCGTTTGGTTCTAATGACAACCGTATCAAACGGTTTAGGTACTCCTTGTCGTCAGGGTGGAAACGCGAGTGCAATTCACTTCTGGTTACCTTTAGTGATGGCTCGAAGCCAAACTGCTCAGCGGCATGCGAAGAAAGGCTGACTGTGCCGTGTTCATAGTCGACTGCCATGATGCCTAATTGAGCAAGCTCTACCGCTGCTTGCAATTGTCGTTCGCTATTCTCAATGGCTTCGCGCGCCTGAACCTGAGCAGTAATGTCCTGATCAATACCCTCAACTCGAAGAATCGTTCCGTCTTCGCCCCGCGTTGCGCGAGCTTGACTGCGTATCCAAAAGTAAGAACCATCATCGCGTACGACTCGCAGATCATTAGCGAACTCATTAGCGCCAGATAACATCGCCTCGACTCGAGCAATTGCAATCGCTCGATCTTCCGGATGAAGCCTAGCTAGAAAAGCTTCGAAGCTCGGATGGACGGCTTGCTTGTTGACGCCGAGAAGCTCGAATTCAGCGTTGGACCACCATACTTTGTTTGTCGAGGGCTCCCAGCTCCAACTGCCTAATTTTGCAATTCGCTGAGCTTCTCTGAGACGCGCATCTGTTTCTCGCAGCGCTTGTTCGACTTGCGTTCGGTCAGTAGCATCGCGGCTAATTCCGATAATCCCCGCGATCTTGCCTGATGAATCAAAGTAGGGCGCTTTCGTGGCTTGATAGGTTCTAGTCACTCCGGCAGAAGTTAGTGTTTCCTCCAAAGTGTCGACCTCTCCACGATTCATGATCGATCGATCATTGGCCAACAGTAGTTTTCCGTCCTCCTCACCGAAAACGGCCCGATCATCGCGACCAAGGATTTCGATCAATTGTTTGCCGATGAATTTTGCGCCAGCGGAATTGAGCAAAAGGTATTTCCCTTCGCAGTCCTTAACGAAAACGGCATCCGAGGTACCCTCAACGACGCTCAGAGCGTCATTGTTCGCAAAGTGTTTCGATATTTCACGTCGACGCTTAGATAGACCAGTATTGCGGACAAAACAACGAAAAGGCAGCCTTTCAAGGCTGAAACTCAGAAATCGATGCCCGTCAATCCTCCAGATTCCGCCAAGGAGAGATCGGAAATACCGATCCACGCTAGGCCAGCGAAGCAGGTATGAACCGGCAATTCGCACCGCTGACCACTTGTGCGGATTACGGTTCAGTTGATGCGGATACTGACTTTTACTCGAGGATGAATCCAGTGTTGCCATGAATGATCTTGAGAATTGGGGCGACGAGCTAACTTGCTGAACGGAATTGTCCGCAGGCTGATGTGGGTTTGTCAGTATTTAGCTTATGTGTTCGCGCAGGCTGAAGGTCTATTTGACTTTGGCCTGCAAAAGAAACTTGGCACAAAGCAGCAATGCTTCTGCTGATTCATGGAAAATCTAAGCATTTCTTAAGACAACTTGCGGGTTCGAAAATCTTTGGATCGAAAACGCTCAAAATCGTGACCGCATATTTTAGTTCTTGCAGGGCTATAGTTGCTGCCAGCAAGCTGACGAGAACCTCAACTACGAATCTTGTGCTCAGAACTTTTTGGCGATTGGGATCAAGTGCAAGTTTTTCGCGTGGCTGGCACAGATCAATTCAGCACAGATCAAATCACGGTTGCCTCAGCGCATTTCGATTCTGAGTCCAGCTATTACCGTCTAATGGATGTGAACCGAAACTTCTAACTACCTTAACCGGGCCTTCACTTCGTATCGGCGCAGAAATGCAGACTGCTTTGTGCACCTTTTCTGGGTGCAGAGTTGCACATTGCTTGGCTACGTAACTGACCAGGCTGTGGGGTTCGATATCAGTTCTTGGGATATTGAGGACTTGGGGCAGAGCTTCCTTAGAGTCTAACATTGCACCATTCGGTACCTCGTTTGCCACATTTCAGACTCGGTGTACTCCAATCCAAGCTCCAGTCCCCACAACGAGCGAGCCCTTCCATTATAGAGTACAATATCATCTCACGCCGGTTTGAACTCCCCTCCCCTGCCCTGCTCGGTCGCCTTCGACCTGGATCGTGTTCTCATGCGACCTGTGAACTCAATTTGCTCTTTTCTTAACGGCGATTTTCAATGGGCATTGTTGTTCGCCGTCTACTTTTGGTTCAGCCCGCATCCAACTCCCCAAGCTCGTCAAGCAGAAGTTACATCTGGTGGGAACACGTCCACACAAACGTCTGAAATCGAATACTCTCGCGATATTGTGCCGATATTCGAAAAATACTGCATCGATTGTCACGGAGCGTCAAAGCAGAAGTCCGATCTTCGGCTCGACCGTCGATCCGCGATTCTAAAAGGTAGCGGTAGCGGCAGAGTTGTAGAAGTTGGAAATGCAAAGGCCAGTCGGCTGATTCAAGTCGTTAGCGGAGAAGACTCTGATTATGTCATGCCTCCGGATGGTGAGCGGCTTTCTGCGGCCGAGGTAAGCAAGTTGAAAGACTGGATTGAGCAAGGGGCCAAAGGTCCAAACGATTCAGCAGAACTCGAGAAAAAGCTTCCCTGGAGTTTTTCGAAGGTCGCTCGATCCGGCATTGGAGGCAGCAAACTTGCTGAGTCAAACAACCTCGTTCCATCGAGCAGTTCTCCAGCCGATAAAAGTACATCAGAAATCATGGCTGGGGCGGTCGACTATTTTTTGCTTCAGAAGCTCCGCGAAAATCAGCTTGAGTTTTCCTCCCCTGCTGATCGGCGAACGTTAATTCGCAGGCTTTTTGTGACTGTACTTGGTTGTCCACCTTCGCCAGGTGAAGTTCAGTGTTTCTTGGATGATTCAAACGTAAACGCGTATGAAAGATTAGTTGATCGAGTGCTTGCTGATAGCCGCTACGGCGAGCGAATGGCCAGGCATTGGTTTGACGTCATCCGATTTGCCGAGTCGCATGGGTTCGAAACCAACCGAGTTCGATACAACGCGTGGCCGTTCCGCGATTATGTCATTCAAACATTCAATCAAAATTGCTCCCCCCCCTGCAATCGTTTTATCTCCGAACAGATCGTAGGTGATGCGGCAGGAGTTGATGCTGCCAACGGCTATTTGGTGGCAGGCACATTTGATCTGGTCAAGAGTCCAGATGTGAATCTAACGTTGATGCAACGACAGGATGAACTGGCTGATTTGATCAATACGACAGGAACTGCATTCTTGGGTTTGACGCTTGGTTGTGCTCGCTGCCACGACCATAAATTTGATCCTGTTACGCAGACTGACTTCTACTCGATGCAAGCTGTTTTTGCGGGAGTGAACTTCGCTGAACGTCCGTTATCGCAAGACAATAACGTCGAATCGATCGAGCGATTGAAACTGCTGCAAAAGGAAGTTGCTCAATATGAAGCAGAGTTGAAGACGCTTCGATCCAAAGCTGAACAACTAAGCCAATCTCGAACAGATGATGTAAGCAAGCTTCGACCGGCAGTGAATTCGAAACTGAACGAGGAACAGTTCGAGCCGATTGTCGCCAACGCAGTTCGCTTCACCATTCTGTCAAGCGGAGGAAGCCAGCCTTGCATCGATGAGTGGGAAGTGTTCACCTCGGACGGGCAGAATATTGCTCTGGCTTCCACCGGTGCAGTTGCAAACGCTTCCAGCGTCTTGCCGGGATATGCAATACACAAGATCGAACACTTGAATGACGGGCAAGCGGGTAACGATCACAGTTGGATCTCGAATGAAACAAATGCGGGTGTTGCCACGATCGAATTTTCTGAGCCTAAGAGGATTGCTCGAATGACTTGGGGCCGTGATCGCAACGAACGCTTTCGAGATCGATTGGCGACAAACTATAATATCGAGGCCCTTTCGGACAATCAGTGGCGGACGATCGCTAGTAGCAAAGATCGACGAGCCGTTGGTCAAAATGATCTTCAATACTTAATTGCCTTGCTTGAAGCAGAGGATCAACAAAGGTTCAAATCCGCAGAGCAGAAAAAGAAACAGATTGACGAGGAGATAAAAAAGCTAACTTCCGGTAACACAGCTTGGATTGGGAGTTTTAGTCAACCTGGCACGGTTCATCGACTCTATCGCGGCGATCCGCTCATTAAGCGGGAGGTCGTTAGTCCTGCAATGGTTGTCTCCTTGGGCGGACACGCTCTTGCTTCGGACTTGCCTGAGCAGCAGCGTCGAAGAGCCCTGGCAGATTGGTTGACCGCAGAAGACAATCCGTTGACTGCTCGAGTAATGGTCAATCGAATATGGCAGTTCACTTTTGGTACCGGTATCGTTGATACTCCAAGTGATTTTGGTGGCAATGGTTCGTTGCCTACTCATCCAGAGCTGCTGGATTGGCTGGCCAGCGATTTTGTGCAGCATGATTGGTCGGTGAAACAGATTCATCGACAACTATTGGTCTCTCGCGCATTTCAGCAATCATCCAAGCCGACCGATGCAGGAATCAGAAAAGATTCTGAAGCTAGGCTGCTGTGGAGGTTCCCACCGCGACGACTGGAAGCCGAAGCCATTCGCGATGGAATGTTGGTCACAAGTGGAGTGATGGATTGGCGTATGGGCGGGCCAGGATTTTTCCTGCAAGTCGTTGAACAGGACAATGTCTATCGCTATTTTCCGAAGGAGAAGTTTGGTCCCGATGAGTTTCGCCGAATGGTTTATTTGACTCGGATACGTGGCGAGCAGGATATCGTATTTGGTTCGTTCGATTGTCCCAACGGTAACCAAGTCATTCCGAAGCGCAGTCGCTCCAATACGCCTTTGCAGGCCTTGAATTTGTTCAACAGCGGTTTTGTTCTGCAGCAAGCTGAATTGCTGGCCGAACGCTTGCGACGAGAGACCAATGACCTGGCCACTTACGAAGCCTCAACAAAACAGGAAGCAGAAAGTGATCAGGTTGAGCGACAGATTACTTTGGCCTTCGAGTTGATGGTGCAGAGACCACCAGACAAGTTTGAAGTGGCTGAATCACGCAAGTTGATTGACGATGAAGGCTTAGAAGCATTTTGCCGAGCCATGTTGAACTCGACCGAATTTCTGTTTGTGTTTTGAATATGAGACTAACGATGAGCGACTCGCAGCAAGCAACGATACAGACAGTTCGCCAAGGTTCTTTGGTTCGACGAGATTTTTTCGGTTCGATGCTTTCGGGATTGGGAGGTGCTGCGTTGGCGAATCTACTCGCTCACGAACATCTTTGCGCTGCCACGAATGATAACTCACCGATTCGACCCGCGATCGACCCAGCGAATCCAAACAAAGATCGGCCAGCTCACTTTGAACCAAAGGCCAAGCAGGTACTGATGATTTTCTGTGCTGGTGCTTGCAGTCAGCTCGACACATTTGATTATAAGCCTGAGTTGATCAAGTATCACGACCAACCAATGCCTGGAGCTGACAAGCTGATCACATTTCAAGGCGCTCAAGGAACGTTGCAGCAAAGTCCGTGGACTTTCAAGCCAAGAGGTCAGTCAGGCAAGATGATTTCGAACTTAGTGGGTCACATCGGCGACTTGGCAGACGATCTTTGCTTCATCCATTCGTTGACTGGCAAGACAAACACACATGGCCCCGGCGAGAATTTCATGAACACAGGATATACGCTAGATGGATTTCCTAGCGTGGGTGCTTGGACGACATACGCTTTGGGCAGTGAGAACGATAATCTTCCGGCCTATGTTGCTATCCCCGATCCAAGAGGCAAACCGCAGTCGAGTGGAAACTGTTGGAACGCTGGTTTCCTACCGGCAGCTTTTCAAGGTACGGACTTTAATGCGGCAGCTCCTGTTCGTAACCTAGCGCGACCAGATCGATGGTCCGAATCATCTGATCTGGCGACGCGGAGATTTCTCGCGAAGCTCAATCAACATCACTTGGAAAAGTACCCGGGAGATAGTGAATTAGCGGCCCGCATTTCAAGCTATGAATTAGCAGCTCGAATGCAGTTGTCGGTACCTCAGGTTAGCGATCTAAGCAGTGAGTCGGCGGAAGTGATGAAGATGTACTGTGCCGATCAAGACGGTGCAGCAAGTCAGAAGACCAAAGCGGCTTACGCTCGGAATTGCATTTTGGCTCGACGATTGATCGAACAGGGCGTGCGATTTGTTCAACTGTTCAACGGCGCTTATCAGGTGGGTGGCGAGGGTACGAGTAATTGGGATGGCCACAAGGTTTTGAAGGATCAATACACAGTTCACGGAGAGATTTTCGATCAGCCTACTGCCGCTCTACTCAAAGATATGAAGCGACGCGGGTTGCTGGAACATACGTTGGTGGTTTGGTGTACTGAGTTTGGAAGGATGCCAACCTTCCAAGCAGGCGCAAAGGGCCGCGATCACAATCCGGCTGGATTTACAGCGTGGATGACGGGTGCAGGTGTTCGAGCCCCATTTAGTTACGGTGCAACCGACGAGTTTGGCTACAAGGCTGTTGAGGACGTGGCAACAGTCTACGATTTTCATGCCACCATTCTTCACTTGTTGGGATTGGATCACCAACGCTTGTCGTACTATCACAACGGTATTGAGCGAAGATTGACCGACGTACACGGTCACGTGCTGAAGAAGATCTTGGCTTAGTTGTGTAGCTGGGAGGGCCAACATTCAGTCGTTCGTAGTGGGATTCACCACAATTCCCATGACCCGCTGAGCCGTTGAGACCAAGGAATTTCTAAGCCACAAAGACACAGAAATTACAAAAGGCTGGTAGCTGGATCGGCCACGATACAGTTGTATTAGTGGGATCGCCAGAATCCCCAAGCTCGTGAATATGCATTATGCTGAAGTGAAGAATCGTGCCGCTTGCGCGGCTACGCAAGGGTAAAAAACTACATAAGCTCGACCCAGAATGGATCGGGTTGCCCTGCCCGTTCCGGCAGGACGAACTCTTTTCGAGCCCAGGCCGAAAAAAAGGCTGGGACGCTTGGAAGAAGTTGAGGATGCCGTAAAAGTTGAACAGGAGTGACCCACATCCACTCAGAGACCTCGGCCTGATTGGCTTCGGGAGTTGATTCGGGATGCCGATCGACTAGAACCCATTCCAGCGTCGTACCCCAGCTTGTGACGCTCTGCCAAACATGTTCGACGGCTTGTCCACGCAGATGAAGTTCCTCTAGCAGTTCTCGCTCAATGGCCTGATGGGGAGTTTCGCCGGTTTCAATCGTACCGCCAGCAAAGCAAACCAGATTCGGGGCTCGAACTAAAGCGCTTCGGCGAATCACCAGAAACTGGCCATCCTCAACAATAATCGCTACTGCTCCTCGGCGGGGCTTAGAGTGTCTTTCTCTGACAGACATTCAGCGTTTCCGTTAAGCGTGTTCGTTCTCGGCGGTTAACCATTACATGCAGGTGTACTTCGCTACATGATTTCGGTCAGAGTATAACATCTTTGAGGAACGAGCCACAACGCTAACGGTTGTTTCTGAACTACAATATTGCGTCAATCCTTGCAAAGGCAATCATGAGTTCCATTCCCAACCAAAACAATCATTTGCCAATCGTGGTGGGCATTACCGGTGCTTCTGGGGCAGTTTATGCCGCCAGGACGTTGCAATGGTTGCTTGAAGAAGCTCGACGCGTTCACTTAGTCATTAGCCCCGACGGTTTGACAGTGATACGTCAAGAATTGGGCTATGATGGCTCGGTAACACTCGATTCCATTGCAGAGTTGTTTGCTGCAGCAGGAAAACTAATGAGCGGCAACTCGGCGGTTGAAGCATCCAAGTTTGCTAGTCGGGCAGTTGCCGCTGTTTCGGCAGGCCATTTGAAGATCCACAAATCCGACGATTACTTCTCGCCGATTGCCAGCGGATCATATCGAACTGCTGGCATGGTTGTTTGCCCATGCTCTGGAACCTCGCTGGCCGCAATCGCTCATTCCAGCGGCCGAAATTTGATTCATCGAGCGGCGGAGGTTCATTTGAAGGAGCCGCCGCAAGCTGATTTTAGTCCCTCGGGAAACGCCTCTGAGCATTCCGCAAATTGACAACATGCTTCGAGCGTCGCAGGCTGGTGCCGTCGTTCTTCCGGCAGCCCCCGGATGGTATCACGGAGTGCAATCGCTGACGGACTTAGTCGATTTTGTTGCCGCAAGAATACTCGATCAGCTCGACATCGATCACTCCCGCACCAAGCGTTGGCAAGAATAACAGTCTACCCGTAGCTACCTTTGCCAGAAGGTGGTGCGGCTTCAGGTTGAAGGTTTAAGCATCACACTTCAAACTTCACACTTACACTTCCTTCAGCCCAACCATCTCTAGCAACTTCAGTGCATTGGTCGTCGGCGTTGGGCCGGGCCGCTGATGTAGTCAAACCGCATCTTCTGAGCCCCCGAAGCATCCCGTTTCTGAACTCTGCGGAAGTGAACAATCTGGGAAACTGCGGCCACATCATCAACTTTGGCGAGATCGTTGATCGTGTGTAGAAAGCAAACCGCCGTGCCGAACTTCACAAGCTGCTCTACCACATGTGCCGACGCAATTTGACGCTTTTGACTGTTTTTGCAAGATCTCATCCAGCAAAAAGCAGAGGAGGCAGATTATTTTGATTTTTCACGGCGTGATCTACACGATTTAAGTCGCTTTTAAGTTCAGCCATGAAAAACGAAAACGCCCTCGCGAAGGCTGTCTGTAACACGAATGCTACTAGCGATCTCGTACAACGGCGATGAAACGACTTTGCAGCATGCAACCAGTTCGTTAACAACAAATTGACACCGAGTGCCCGCATAACGGTACTCTTGCCAGCCATGTTTTGATCCTGTTACCAGTAGCAAAAGCGCCCATGGATTCGAGCTTCAAATCGTTGTTCACTCGCACTCGACCGGGCAACAACGGGTGGCCCATTTGTTCAGCTTGGAAGCGTAGATTCATTTCTTCAAGTGGTTGAGGATAACACCAGTCCGGGTTCTCATCGGCCAAAGTAGCCGAGCTGATTACGGCTTCGCACCGACCAAGAACTGCAAACCAACGTTCGACCGCCTCGCCGTAGCGGCTCTGCCAGCGCTCGAGCAATCGCAGGATGCGAAAGTCCCACAAAAAGATCTGCTGCAAAGCTAAATACACGAGATAGAAAATCACATTGCGCTGCAGAGTGGCCAGCTTAACCAGTCGATTCAGCTCAACAAATCCTCGTGTTGCACTATCTGAACTTTGAGTTGCAATATGCTTGGCATCTGACAGGATTCCATTGTCTTCGGGCAGTTGCCCTAACATTTCGAAGATCTCGGCAAATTGTCGACTCGCGTGATGCTCTCCAGCGACGCGATGAAAGATATCGTGAATCCAGCTTCCCCAAAAAACAGTGATCAATATGTTGGCGATGGCACCCATCGACAAACCAGCCAAACCAATTCTCATCCAAAGCTGATCATCGTGCTTGTAGCCCCAATATAGCACCGCTGCGCCAACAATCAGCACGGCAGGACCGATGTAGCTGAGCAGATGGCCTACTCGATGCGACTTGAGCCATGAAGGTTGCTTGGCCCATTCAGCCAAACCGTAGGGACTCTTGGTCGCAAAGCTTGTGTTGGCAACTCGGCGAATCAACTCCAAGCGTAGTTCGCGAGCGGGTATGAGCGCTTTGGTGGCTGCCTGCCGAACTTCGACTTCAGACCATGATGGCGTTACCGAAATCCAGTTTTGCAACTGCAGCAATCCTGGGTGAGTTCCGGTGAGGTTCAGCAGTGCCAGCAGACTATTTTCGCCAGCTACATCAAGATCTAGGGTGCAAGTCAATTCAGGAACTTCCGGCAGAAAATTCACTCCCGGTAATTTCGACCAGTCTCGATCGAGTCTCGCAATCAACCGCTCGAACTGCTCGACATCGTTGCAGGCCGCCAGGTGAGCCAATCGCTTATGTTCGTTCCAGACAATTGCCACCAGAAATCCGAAAGACAAGACCCAGCCCAGCGGCCCCAAAACAGAGCGAGACACGTCACCCATGTAGGCAAACGCTAAGCACCCTGCAGCTCCAAAAAATAGACTGGTGCGAACCCAGATCAGCTTCGATAACTGAGCGGCCAATTGATCGACGTGTTGTCTGGCAATCTTTAGCCTCTGTTCGTACTCGTGCCGAGCTTCCACTTGATCCGCTCCCGGTTTATGAAAATTGGAAACTGGTATTCGTAGCAGTACCAACAATCTTGGGAAGGGGAGCAGCCCAGCGCCGATGATGAAAGCCGTTCAAATTGTCTTGACGGCTGGTGCATCGCAGACTACGATTTTCAGCAATGGGTTGAGGCGAGAATTCTGGCTACGAAGCTGAACTGTTGGAATTTTGGCGAATCCCACTACGGTATTTAATAGGATAAAAGATGACGACGGGACGAATTCTAAACTTAGGACTCCTCCTCCTTACGCTCTGCGAGTGTTAGGGTCCGTCGAATATTTGACTAAAACGCTGACCCCGATGCTCGCTAGCTTCGGGGTTTTTTTGTGCCTGGACCCCGCCTCTCGCTTGAAATCGGGGAAGCGAGCTTGAAATTGGCCTCGCCAACTCAAGCCATTGCCGAGCGGTAGTTCACCTGCCGAAAAGGTGAAAAATCACTATGATATCGGGCACATTCAAGAAGTTTTAGGATTAAGGAAACCTGATCATGGCAGAGGCCACTCCGAATCGGCGCATCACGCATTTTTGACACCACGCTTCGAGATGGAGAGCAATCGCCGAGGCGCGAGCATGAATCTCTCCGAGAAGCTAGAGGTTGCCACCGGCAGCACAGTCGATTTGGGCATCGATATCATCGAAGCTGGCTTTCCGATCGCATCAGTTGGCGATTTTGAGGCGTTCGACCAAGATCACTCAATACCGTCTGGTAACCGTTGCGGACGGCGCGTTGCCAACACGTCCGGTGTCGAACGAGCCTGGGGCGAGGCACTGAAAGGTGCGCCGAGCCCTCGGATTCACGTGTTCTTGGCAACCAGTGCGATTCACCGCGAGTTTAAGCTCAAGATGACCCGCGAGGAGATTATCAATCGAGCGATTCAGGGAGTTCAATTGGCGGCTAGGTTCTGCGACGACGTGGAATTCTCTCCCGAAGATGCCGCTAGAACGGAGCATGATTTCTTGTGTGAAGTTGTCGAAGCTGCTATCAAAGCTGGCGCAACAACCATCAATATTCCCGATACAGTTGGCTACACAACTCCGGTGGAAATGTTTGATCGCATTTCGCTATTGGTCAATCGCGTTCCAAACATGGACCAAGCCGTATTAAGTACTCACTGCCATGATGACCTCGGCCTAGCTCTGGCCAATTCGCTGGCAGCCGTTCAAGCCGGTTGTGGGCAGGTCGAATGCACCATCAATGGCATCGGTGAGCGAGCCGGTAATTGCTCGCTGGAGGAAGTTGTGATGACTCTGAAGACTCGCCACGATGTCTATCACTGCGAAACAGGCATTCGAACAGAGCGTCTCGTTCCTTCAAGTCGATTGCTCAGCAAGATTACCGGACTTCAAGTACAGCGCAATAAGGCAATCGTGGGTCGCAACGCGTTTGCTCACGAATCAGGCATTCATCAAGACGGCATGTTGAAGGAGCGAAGCACCTACGAAATCATGCGACCAGAGGATGTCGGCTTTACTAAGACCGACTTGGTGCTTGGTAAGCACAGTGGTCGAGCCGCTCTAGCCGATCGCGCGCGGTCACTTGGCTTTAACATTTCGGCTGAACAACTCCAAAGGGTCTTTGAACGATTCAAGGATTTGGCTGACAAAAAGAAAGAGGTCTACGATGGAGATATCGTAGCTTTGATTCAACAAGAAATTGCGGGTGCTCAAGCGGAGAATGATGCCTGGAAGGTTGTTCGCTACGACGTATCCAGTGGCAGTGGTCGATTGCCTAAAGTACATCTGACTTTGTGCAATCACGGCAAGGAGCATTCCACCGAGGTCGAACAAGGCGACGGCCCCATCGACGCGGCGTTTTGGGCGGTTGAAAAGCTGACTGGAATCAAGCTGACTTGTAAAGACTATCGTTTGCAATCGGCTACTCTAGGTCGCGACGCTCAGGCCGAAGTGATGCTTGAAGTTGAACACGAAGGTCGATTGTACAAGGGAACGGGAGTTTCGACCGACTCGGTTGAGGCTACGATCAACTCGATCCTTACGGCCGTGAACCGCATCGTGTCCATGAAGGAATCAGCGAACCTGGTCCGACAGAACTAATGGTCAACTCAGTTGAATAAAAACGCTGATAGCCTGATCAGGAATGTAAAGTGCCGGATCAGGCTATCACAGTTTTGGGAAGGCTTTTTGCTAGATCTAGCACCCTGGCCAAGTTACTAACCGCACGAGTCCGATGAGCACAACAGAATTTGCAATTGAAATCGAGAACTTGACTTTCCGGTACGCGCAGCGTGTTGCACTGGACCAGTTAAGCTTGGCGATCCAATCCAAGCAAATATTTGCCATGCTGGGGCCAAACGGTAGCGGGAAATCGACGCTTTTTCGTGTACTTTCGACATTGGAATCAACCTTTGAAGGTGACGTTCGGCTGTTTGGAACAAACTTGCGTGGCAGCCCCAATTTGATCCGGCGAATGTTGGGGGTAGTTTTTCAATCTGCTAGCCTAGATCGAAAGTTGACGGTCTTAGAGAACATTCGTTGTCAGGCGGCCCTCTACGGACTTCGCGGAGCGGAGCTGACACAGCGTATCGATCAAGTGACCGAGCAGTTACGGCTGAGAGACCGGCTTCATGAGTATGCTGAGACTTTGTCGGGCGGTTTGAAGCGGCGCGTGGAGCTGGCTAAGGGCATTTTGCACCGACCAAAGTTGCTGTTGCTTGACGAGCCTAGTACCGGCCTTGATCCGGCAGCACGAATCGATCTTTGGCAAGCTCTAACGCAACTGCAAGAAATGGACGAAGTTAGCGTCGTACTGACGACTCATTTGCTCGAAGAGGCGGATAAGGCCGACCAGTTGGCGATACTTGACCAGGGTAAGGTTGTCGCGAAGGGCTCGCCATCCGATCTTCGGACGACACTTGGATCGCAGGTTCTTTCGATCCAAGCTTCTAATCCCAACGATGTTGTTGAATGGCTTGAGGCGCAAAATGTGAGCGCAGCTTTGCATCAACATCAGGTGCGGGCAACTGGCCAATCTATTTCAAAGCTGATTGTGCCGCTGTCGGAACATTTTGGTGAGAGCGTTCAGTCGATCACGCTTGGCCAACCGAACTTGGAAGATGTCTTTATCGCTAAGACTGGTCATCAATTCTGGAACGAAGCACAAAAGAGTTAACGATGACGCAACAAGCAACAATAGATTCGACATCGAACAATGCCTGGTCTTCCGTGTGGATGTTAGCCAAGCGAGAATGGGTTCGCTTCTTTCGGCAGCGGCAGCGCGTGGTCGGGGCACTCGGACAGCCGATCCTGTTTTGGTTACTCTTTGGAACCGGCATGCATTCGTCGTTCCGAACCGGCGGTCAGGATTTCATGACCTACTATTTGCCCGGAACATTGGCTCTCATACTTCTTTTCACAGCCATCTTTACAACAATATCGATCATCGAAGACCGTCGCGAGGGATTCTTGCAGGGTGTCTTAGTTGCTCCAGTTCCAAGATGGACAATAGCCGCCGGAAAAATCCTGGGAGGTGGCGCGATTGCTTGGGTCCAAGCGATGATCTTCTTGATTGTCAGCATCGTTATTCAACTGGTCCAGCCCAGTGGAGCGTTGCTAGGCGTGGCAGGCATGATGGTCTTAGCCGCGTTAACTTTGACAGCACTTGGGGTCTGCTTCGCATGGCCCATGGAATCAACTCAAGGTTTCCATGCCGTGATGAGTCTGATACTGTTGCCCATGTGGCTTTTGTCGGGCGCTTTCTTTCCGGTGCCGATGCCGGTTGATAGTGGCACTATTGGACAATGGGCCATGCACTACATCATGCGACTGAATCCATTGAGTTACACCGTGGCCGGCTTGAGGCAATTGCTGGGTGGAACGGCTGGCGAAGGAACTTGGATGCCAAGCTTGTCCAGTTGTTGGATCGGCTCCACTGTGTTCTTTGCCATTACCTTTTCGGTAGCCTGGTTTATCGTCGTGCGGAACCAACGAGCCCGCTAACTAACTGAATCACTAGCTGAACGGGCCCACTAACTCACGATTTCTTGAACCACACGAGCTGGGCGGTTAGCGGTGACAATCTTATGATTGTTGTGAGGGATAAATGACCTGCTGCCAGTCGAAGTCCAAACAGGTGCATGATCGTGGCTTGAGAAAGTCGTTCGGAGTCACCACATTCTCGACTGCCTTGTGACCAAACTCATCCGTAGCTCCAAATGTCATTCCACCTCGCACCCCAGCACCTGCCAGCCAAATGCTAAAGCCCTGTCCATTGATCGCGGCCAGCCGTTCCAGGTTTGCCATGATCTTGTGTCACTGGCAATCGGCCAATCTCCGCCCCAATGAACCAAGGTGGACTCTAACTGACGCTTGCTGTTTAAGTCTTTGACTAAGCCCACCAACAGGTTTGTCTGTCTTGCGGCAAATATCTGACGAACACGGTACTGCTGTGGTTATCCCACGGCTGACCGGGGTGGAACAACTGCACGAAACGTACTCCTCGCTCCACCAGACGCCGCGCGACGGCATCGCGTCCCGTACTCGCGAGTGACTGGATCGTCGATGCCATATAGCTTGTGCGTAGCTTCTGTTTCTTGATTAATATCTAGCCTGCTGCGGCTGTTTGCATCCTGGCAGCCAATTCATAGCTCGCGATTCACGCTCAATTCGCTTTCGCCGGGATGTGCGGCTAAGTGCGACTGGTTAAGCGACTGCAAAACAGATCTAAATTCTGTCGCTGAACGCAGCCAAATGAGCTGGTGGATGCAGTTAGAATCCGAGGTTCCTTGGGAGCGCGCTTTTGTTCCCTGAAACATCGCTGGCACAAAGCCGTTCGTCCTGGGTAGTCACTCCTCGACGGGATGACCACCAGGATCAGTCAGAACCATGAATGCAGGCAAGTTCTGCGACTCACAACCGAGCGCATAAGTGATCCACGAGCCGAATGTCGGTCGTCCTAAGATTCCAGGGATACCTCCATGAAAGTATCGAATGGAGACCTCATGACCGTTGGCTCCTGTATGCATACTGCGAATCAAGCAAATGTCGTCAGCCACGCCGCCCGTGTTAGAGCAGCAACTCGGAAAGCTCCATGCCACATTGGCCATGCTTGCTGGTGAAATGGCGTGTGCCCAGAAGCTTCTTGCTGGCTTGATTTACGAACGAAAAATGAATGTCGCCTGGATAATCGGTTCCGTGATACTTGCTTAGCTCAGGCTTGGGATCAGTCAAATCCATGTGAGAGGGTCCGCCGTGCTGGAACAGCGATATCATGGCCTTGGCACGCGGCTGAAAGTGAGGTTGGCGAGGCAGAAGATCGTTGTTAGCTTTAAGCTTCAAAACTGGCGGTGTTGCTGAGGCTTCACGGCTGAGCATCCACTGCAAGGCAACAGCTCCGATGCCCATTCCAGTTTGTGCCAGCAGTTGTCGACGGCTTAACATGTTCATCGCTTGCTCCTTGCTCTATTCGATATACAGGAACTCGTTGGAGCCCAATAGCGTTTGACAAAGGCTAGAAAGTACCTGAGTTGTCGCAGTGGAGCCCGATGGGATTCGCTCGGCTTCATGCTGCAACAGGATCAGTTGTTGTCGAGCAAACTCAAGGCATACGTCGAACTCCGGCTGAGTAGGCTCACGTAGCATGATCGTTTTCCAAGCCAAGATGATTTGCGTGGGCAACGATCGATAGTCGTCTTGAGGGCCCTGGAATCCCTTAGTCGACTCGAAGGTCTGTTTGTTTCCGTCTTGTAGCTGCAGGATTAGAGTAACAGGCCAAGTAAAAGAGTCCGAGGTTTCATGAGCGATGCAGTCAATCACAAAATCAACTGCTTGACCAGCTTCGACCGCAAATGGTTTGGTCTCGGTCGGAGTGCTGCCTTGCTTAGCCTGCCAAGTTCCGATAGCGGAACTGCCGACAATTACCCGTGCTCGTACGCCATCGCCGTGTTCGCTACCGTGTCCAAGTGTTCCCTGAACTGTTAATTGTCCCGCCGCCGGTGCAATCCAACGTCGAATTGCTGGATGAGCTGCATTTCCGGGATGACCACCTTGAGCACTCAACAGCACCCAACCGATTTCAGCATCAGGCAATGCCGTTCCACCTTGCCACTGGCTGCCTGAGAAATGCTTCAACGGCAAGAACTGCTCGACGACTTGCGTTTGTTCATTGATCAATCCGGTGCCGTAACGCCACATCGGCTCCAGCGGTGCAGGCAATTGTATGTTACTAACGAGCGCGGTGGCAATTGTGGATGGCGTCGTTGTAGATTGCGTGGAGGCCATTATCTTCTTAGCAATTTTTCCTGCTTGATCTAAGACGACGTCATTGTTCATCAGCAGCAGAGACTGAGTTGCAACTGTCGACGTTGTTCTAGCGTCGCAGTTGACCTGCATCACTGGAGCGTCGAACGACTGAAGCATGGCGACAGGCTGAGTGCGACGAGATTTCGCATAGACGCTACGGCGCGGTTGATTGGCAGCGATACGAACCTGTCCCGTGTCATCCTCTTCGATCGGAATTGGCGGCCCAAATTGCTTGAGGTCAAAATCGCCAGACAAAGCCAACATTGAGTCGCGCAGCACTTCAGCGTCAACTCGCATGAGCGGCTTGTGCCAGTAATAGTTGTCGGCAGGATCTATGGAGTCGCCCGTAGCGTTTTTGGCTGAGCTTTGACGATATACAGTTGAAGTGAGAATAATTCGGTGCAGCATCTTAAGGCTCCAACCGTTTCGTATCCAATAGTTCGCCAGCCAGTCAAGCACCTGAGGATGAGTCGGTTGCGAGCCGAGTTTGCCGAAGTCGCCGGGCGTTGCAACGATGCCTCGACCAAAGTGATGCAACCAAATTCGATTCACCATCGCACGAGCAAACAGTGGATTCGGATTTTCTTTGTCAGTTAACCATCGTGCAAAGGCCAAGCGTCTACCCGATGTTGGAACACTAGGATCATCGGCTGGAAATGGGTCTGCAATTCCCGAACCGGTCAATACAGAGATCTTTCCTGCCGAGATCTCTTGTTTGGGTTGATTATGGTCACCGCGATAGAACAACTTGGTAACCGGAACATGTCCTGCTGGTTCTACCAATGCCATGACGTAAGATTCTGGAGGCTTCTTGGCACGAACTTCTGCAATGCGCTGATCGTACTTTTTCAAATCCTCGGCAGCATTTGGCAAGTACTGATAAAGGACGCCAGGCGAAATGTTAACGCTGGGGTTTTTGTCCAACAGTGATTTTTGTTCAGCCGTTCGTTTGTCGGCTGCGGTCTCGTAGGCCAAGCGAAGTTCTGCTTTGAGTGGCTCTTCGTACTTAGTAAGCTCTTTATCCAGGGCTTGCTTCATGTATTCGGTCTGCTTTTCGTTGCGTTCCGCAGCAATCTTATTGGCCTCAACTTCGAGCTCGGCAGACAGTTGACGATCGGCGGCAGTCGATAGCGAAATCAGTCTCTCGCCAGGAGTCTTCCAATTTTGCCAGTCGAGCGCTGGATCGAACACCGCGCGAACAGCGAAGTAATCACGGTGCGAAATTGGGTCATAGCGATGATCATGGCATTGAGCACAATTCAAACTGCTCGCCAGAAGTGTGCTACCAACGATCTGCATCGTATCGGCGATCGTCTTATTACGAGCCTCGGCGCTGTTGTCGCCACTGCCTGTCCCATCGGCAGCCATTCTCAGAAAACCGGTTGCAGTTAGAAGTTCGATTTGCTGTTCAGTCCAATCTCCAATGGCTGGACCTGCAAGTTCGTCGCCAGCCAACTGCTCCGTGATGAACCTATCAAACGGCTTGTCATTGTTGAGTGATCGAATCACATAATCTCGATATCGCCAAGCCCAAGCTCGTTCGGCGTCTGCCAATGTGAAACCATCGCTGTCTGAATAACCAACTGCGTCCAACCAGTGTCGTCCCCATCGCTCGCCGTATTGAGGCGTTGACAGAAGGTGATCGACCAACTGCTCGTACCAGTCGCTGGCGGGTTCATTCAACCACTTCTGTAACTGATCCGCCGTTGGAGGCAATCCAACCAAGTCGGTGAACAATCGTTGAATCAGTACCCATCGATCAGCGTCCGCGGAAAAGTTCAGCCCACTCGGCATTGCCTGTTGAATCAGCGCGTCCAGTGGGGTTCTCTGCTCACGACGAGCTGGATCAACCGACGCATTAGGCACTTGTATTGGCTGATAGGCCCAGTAAGCGCGATCCTCTTCGGTGATTGGAATACCAGCCGGCAAGGATTCCGGTTCATTACGTTTGGTTTTGGCGCCTTTTTCAATCCAGCGTCGCAGTATGTCAAGCTTTTCGGGGCTTACTCTAGCTTCACCTGGGGGCATGTCGCCTGATTCGACTCGCTGGAACAGAAGGCTTGCAGCGGGATTGGCGGCAACCAGCGCAGAGCCCGATTCGCCACCTTTGACGATTAAGCGAACCAACCGCAGATCCAGCGAACCCTCAACCGTTTCCGTAGCACCGTGGCAATCAAGGCAATATTCACGAAGTATCGGTCGGACATGGGACTCGAAGTTCAACTCGTCGGCTCGAACTTGACCAGATAGAAACGCTACCAACAAACTCAATGCAAGAAGCCTAAACGTCGTTGGCGGGCCTGCGACTATTCGATTATCCCGGTTTTGAATAATCATATTGTTTCGTTGCCTTGAGCGTGATGCGATTGAAAACTATGTGAAGTTCATCACTCTCCTGCTCCCTGCGCAGATCCTGATCGTCTCAATTGAGGTTTTGAAAGCAAAAGCTCGCTATTGCTCCATGCATTGTAAGGAAACTTGCCTCGAACTTTGCAAAGGCGACGAATAGGTCGAGCGGAATAATTGGCGGGAGTGTTAGGGCGGGAGCTAGAATTCAACCTGAGTGGCGAACTTCAAACCAATAACTAGCCTAAGCCAACCACTGAAGCAGAGCAATAGTGCTTGCGATCTAATAACAGGCCTAGATCACAAAAACTTCAGCAGTTTCGCGGTTAGACCGCTCAGTTTGCTCGTTGAATACGCGCTACTTGCAAAAAGAATCTGATTGTTACGCACCAAATCTAAGTGCGTCCCCTATGTTCCTCGTAATATGAATTGACTCCTTCAAAGAACGCCTCAGGGCTATTGGGAAAACTCTGACAAAATAGTTCGTGCGCAAAATCCTCGCCAATGTGCTTACCCAAGAGTCGGTAAGCTTCAAATTGACTCTCGCTAAAAAATTGATCGGTCGTTGGCTCAAATGGAAAGAGTTTGCTTCGTTCGCCATACTCAATAATTGCTGGGGATTCGTCTCCCGTTAGCGATAATCGAAGCATTACTAGCCGACCGCTGGGCTGATCTACTGGGTCGCCCGCATACGAAATCGATCCGATTGTCCAGTGACGACCACAGAGCTTAGTCTTCTTCGATTGTTCGAGTTGTTTCGTATCAATCGAAATTTTGATGCCCAAAGATATCTCAGCCATTCGAAGCAACATTCCCAATCCGTTATTAGGGTTAGCCCTGTCTGCTTCGGGATTGCAAACGATGATTAGTTTACAGCGTCGTTGCAGCAGTTCATAAACCGCGAGATTTTCAATGTGGCCTCCATCCGACAAATTTAGCCAGGCAGACTCCTCGTGCAATTCACTCAACATTTCTCGAATCAGCAGGGTTGGCAGGGGTCGCCAGGCACTTGGCAAACTCTCTGAACTGAATTGTGAAGTAGTCCTGGTTGAAATTGGTTTCTTGGCGTCAACACAACTAGAGATAATACACGCCCCGATATAGCCTCCACCTGAGACTGTCGAGAAATAATCAAACAGGTGTATGAGTTTTGCTTCAGCCAAAGCCTGACAGACTCCGAGGCAAAAAGTTGCAGCACGAATTCCACCGCCAGGAAACGCAAGTCCGGCTAGTTTCACAGAGTCATTTTCAACAGTCCAATCCAATTCTATTCGTCGGGGAGAAATATACTTCTCTTGCTCGGTCTTTATGACCGCCTCAACCCTGAGTGCATCCTTCTTTAGGTGGATAACATTGGGAATCCAATATCCCAATCGGAAGTTCATTAGAGAAAGAACCCAAACCAACAATTTATTGGTGTATTTTCCCATATTCGGGGAAACTGCTGCTGCAGAAATTGCAATTGCAGTACTCAGGCGAAAAGACTTATCAGCGGCCTCAAGCAACTGAGTTTCACAGTAGCCGACCAAGCTGCTACCCACAAACATTGGGCTGATCAGGAAGGAATCGCTATGGCGCTCGCGCAGCGACAGATTCTTACTGCCTTGCAAATTAACTACACAGTTGACCAGTAAGTATGGCAATAATGACGGTGCGGCTAGCTCGCTAACTTTCCGATCTAAGCTTGTTTTATCTGGATCAGAAAGAAATGAGTTTGCGATTGCCTCGGTAATAGCCATTCGCAGACGTCAAGTTTACGTTGATTGCGACTGCACCCAAACCTAGAACCGCAATCAACAGAAGTACGAATTGGCCTTTGAAATGAATAGTTTGCTTGAACAGTTCAATTCTTAGTTGAGCCGTCTTGTCGAAGTCCGCATAATCGCTGAATGCAATGGTCGAAGCAACATAATCCAAGCGCTGATTGAATTCAGGATCACTAGTCATTGAAGCAAAAGGAGCCACCGCAACATAAATTAGCTCCTCTGAATTAAAACTCTCACGTCCTTTTGCTTGATATGCTCCGATTTGCTTTTCTTTCGAATCACCGAAGCTAATCTTGGGCGACTGAATTTCGTTCAGGTAATTCAGCGGCTCGTCATTCCAAGGGCTCTGTAAATGATTAATCGCCTCGCTTTATCGGCGGCTTCATGCTTTTGCGCACTAGCGTCTTCAGCATCTGAAAATGCTACTGCCGCATATTTTATTTCCTGCAGGTCGACATGCTGCACATGAGGATTCATACCATCTTCCTCAAAGTGAAGTATCTTCTTTGAGCAAGTACCGTCAGACTCATCATTGATAGATTCTTTACTCTCCTTCTCGTTTTTATCCTTCATTTCCTCGGATTGTCTTTTGACTCATCATCCCTTGTTGCTTCTCGTAAGCGAATATCTTGGACTTTGATCGTAGCTCCACCAAGATTTGTCAATTGAAGCTTTTGGTGGATTTAGGTGTGCCCAAGCTTTTTGCCATTTATCATTGGACTCCTTCCGAGTTAGCGGCACATAGATTTTGTTGAAGCCTTGTATAGACGTACTTGGCCTGGGAGTTGCGGGCTTAACTATCTTCATCAACTCGTCTGTCGGTTTGTCGATAATTTCTTGATTTGGCCTTTCTAGGGAGTTTGCTGATTGGGTAATAGGGTGCTAGCTTAACATTTTGCTCCCGTGAGGCCATCAAAGGCGGTATGCTGCTGGGTATGAACTGGTTTCAGAAAACGGAGCCCGGAATACGACGGGAACCTCCGACAAACAGATTTTCAAACTCCTTTTGATAAAAAGCGAGCTGACTCTGGTGTCGTCAACTTAGAGAGCAGATCGTCTGATTTGTCGGTAGGATCGTTTGATTTCGAACTCTTCTGATGTAGGCGTTCTCTTGCAAGATCAATCAAAACCGGCTTGGCCAGCTTCCAGCGGATAGTCGTTAATGCTCCCCTGCGTTCCATCAACTTGAATCAGCGGCTCTTTGAAACAAACGCTCCCTACTCAGTCTAGCAATTGCTTGACGTACCTCAAATTTTCACTGTTGCTGATCGAACATAACTCGACGACGTTATCAATGTAACTTTGAGCGTATCCATAGTTGATTACGCTTGAATATTTATCGATGGACTCTACGTCATGCTCAGAGAATTCGCGAAACTTTCCCTGACTATTCCGAAGGTTCTGTCGCTGTTCATCCAATCGCTTGAGGAACGTCTTCGTGGAATCGGATAAATTCGTCTTTTCTGGATCAAATGCCGTGTACACTCGCAACGGCCGTGAAAGTGCGCCCCTGAGAAAATAATCTTCTCCAACTGCTTTCTGGGATTGTCGGAATAGAACCCCCAGTAGATGAAAAGCAAAATCAATGCGACTATGGACGGGATCGCATAACCCAAACAATCAACAGAGAATCCCTTCTGGCGGTAAAATTGAAGCATCCACAGGAAGCAAAGAGTGGGTATGGTAACTACACAACCGACAGACACCAATTGATACTTTTCCGGAATGCGATTTACCCAATATCCGAGTTCTGCAGAGTTTCCATACACAATCCAATTCATCGCTAATACGTAGCATAGAAATAGAACTAGGAAAGTCGTAGCAGCGATTGCGACAGACACAACCGATTGAGATTTTGCCAAGCGTGCTGGCACATAACTTCGCATAGTGCCCAAAGCCGCGAACAGACCAGCGGTCGTTCCAGCTGTTGAGAATACGGAAATCTGGTTCCATCGAAATTGATCTCTAATCAACTCGACTGAAAGATTGGCTAGCACTAAGCAAAATGAACTGAATAGATGAACGAGTAGCCAACCTACACAATGCGGAATTGTCAGTTGTGCCCATTTCATTGAACCAGATAAACACTTTGCAGAGACAAATAACCACCAAGCAGCTTGCATGAATGCTGCCGTCACTAAAGCCGCCCATCCAGGCAACGCGACCACATCAAAATGTTTGTAACCAAAAATCAATGCCGTGAATAAGAATATTGGGGCAACGATAGCTACATTAGCTAACATTCCTACAAGAAACCAAAGCGCATCGAAGACTCTCTCGGAAAACCTGCCTAACAAAAGAAAATTCGCATTCCTTCGAAAATTGGCAACGTAGCCCAATTCAAGTGAAAAAAACTTTTCCAGTGGCCGTTTTTGAGGGCTAGGGAAATTGCTGGACATCTCTATTTCTCATCAAATTCTTGGCGTTCGTCGTTGATGCTTAGTATTTTGTCAGATAAACGTCCGAAATCAACGAGATGTGGCTTTGAAAGTGGGTCGATTGGGGCATGGGGCGTCAAAAATTTCAGCGCTTTAGATGCAAAAAACAGCGACAAAACGCTTGAACTTAGAGCTCTCAAATTGACCGGCTAGCCGCAATGGCTTTGGAGTATCGCACCCGAAGCACGCCCTGCGAGGCTCGCATTACTCGCCTCTTAGGGGCCTGCCACCCAATTTTGCACCCTCGCGTGAATCCTGATCACGGCCTAGATGTTTCGACGATTGCTGAAAGGATAATGGCTGCCACAACGAAGCAAATGAATAGCAGTCCAGGTATATTTGCCAACACGATTTTCCAGCCAGATCGTTTACGGAAATGTGGGATTGCGAGAGCAGTACTCGTAACAGTCGCAAGAGTGAAGAACGCAAAGTAAAGCATTATCTCGGCCATAACCCGCGCCAGGCCGTTGGCAAGTTCTGATAACCATTGTCCGGAAAGGAAAGGAGCGATGGCGAATAGAAATGGCATTGGAGGCGTTGGCGGTGTCGGCTCGGGCCAACATAGAAGAGTTACAAGCATTGCAACGACAGACCAAGCCAGTCCGCAGCAGAAGTACGAGACCGCCAGCCAAGCGTTGTTCGAATGGCGTCGGTAGACGTCGAGTACGATAAAGCTAGTCGCAACAATTGCCGAAACGCCAATCGATCTACTCGAGTTAATGAGGTGTCCCGCCGCCGTTAAGTAGACCGCGATGAAGGCAGTCCAGCGAAGAATTTGGCTTATGGTGATCTCGCTTCGTTGCGACACATGACCTCATTGTGTGGCCAATGATAGGATTGAGCATCCATCACATTTCGTTTGGCTCTTTTCTACGTGAAGAAATTGGTTATGCAGATTTTTCAATACGTTCGATTTGAGAGTTCGGAGCGTCTGGAAGTTCGCGCACGTCAACGCCATTGATAAGTATAGTAGTTTGCAAGCTTGGCTCGGACGAGGTCCGATAGTTCGGGCATTTGGCTATCAATTGACTCCCGGATCTTATCGCTAATTTCTTGCAAGGAAGAGGCCTCGGGAAGTGGAATCTCCATCGTGCGATCGATAATGGCCTGAACGACAGCGCGTAAGTCAATTGGCAGTTGTTTAATGCGGTCCGTTATGCCAATTGGATCAACAACTGGGAGTTGGTCACCTCCCAGCGTTGCAATTAGTGCTAGGTCGATTTCCATAGTAAACTTTGAGCCTGTCGTGTCGGTCAACGCGCCAGCCGTATTAGATCGGTTAGTTTTACAGAGCACTGCGTTTGGATACCCCATAATGCATGACTACAAGCCCTTCGCAATGGGTTACATTGCTGTAGTGTAATGAATCACGGATGTCGTTTTCAACGATGTTGAATGAAGTTACTGATCTACCATTGAATTTCTAGCCTATTAGCCGACTGACGACTTGGGTTCGGTACTGGACCCGCGGATTGTTTTTCGCAGTGTTTATCCATCGCAAACGAAGCTAAGATGCGCGAAAAAGAGCCTCTTTGCTCAGTTCATTCGTGAGAAATTCCACTCGGGAATTACAATACCGACTCGTCATTCTGAGTCTTCTTTGGGATGAACTTTCACCCCCAGGAGTTGTTATGCGCGCTGTTTTCCGTTCTGCCTGTGGCATGGCTGGTTTCATTCTGTTGTGTGGAAACCTACTGGCTCAAAAGCCAGACACAAAACCAACCGTTGGGATTACTCAACATCCCATCGCTGACTATGCAATCGTTAACACCAAAATTGTTCCTGAACCTGGCAAGTCCATCGAAAAAGGCACCATCGTCATTCGCGATGGAAAAATCGCCGAAGTAGGCGAGAACGTTCTTGTTCCTGCCGATGTTAAAGTGATCGACCTGAGCGGTAAGACGATCTATCCAGGCTTCGTAGATGCGGGTGTTGAGTTTGATCTTCCAACTCCCGAAGGCAGTCGCGGTGTGCCTCACTGGAACAGCGAGGTAACGCCAGAGAAATCGGTTGCAGAATTGACTGGACCGTCGGCAGCAACGCTAACCAAATTAAAGCGAGCTGGTATAGGTGCGGCACTGGTCGCACCGAACTCAGGGATCATCAAAGGAAAGAGTGCGGTTGTCCTCACTGGCGACGATTCCCTGGTTAACTCGATGGTAAAACCAGATGTGGCCATGCACGTTCGATTGACCGTGTCCCGCGGTGGTGCGCGAGGCAACTATCCATCAAGTCCAATGGGCGCAGTAGCTTTAGCTCGACAAACGTTTCTGGATGCGAGCTGGTATGAAAAGGCTTGGCGAGCTTATCGAGCTGCTGCCGGATTGCCTCAGCCCGAAAACAACTCAGCTCTTGAAGCCATCGTCCAACATTCCAACGCGGGCAAGATATTTGTTTTTGATGCACTTAACGAACAGTATGTACTTCGCGCCGATTCGTTTGCTCGAGAGTTTGGGCTGAATGCCGTTATCCGAGCCTCAGGACAAGAGTACCAATTGCTCGATCTTGTAGCAAAGACGCAGCGACCGATGATCGTCGGCTTGAACTTTCCGAAGCCGCCCAACGTTGCAACTCATGAGGCAGCGCTGGACGCTGAATTGGAAGAGCTGATGCATTGGGAGTTAGCTCCTGAGAATCCCGGCCGACTTGCCAAAGCTGGTGTGAAAATTGTATTGACGACTCAGGGCTTGAATGATCCCGCCGAGTTTATCAATCAGATTCGCAAGGCAATCAAGCGAGGACTCGATCCGATCGTCGCCCTTCAAGCAATCACGACAACTCCAGCTTCATTGCTAGGAGTTCAATCTGAAGTTGGAACGATTTCGACTGGCGCATGGGCTAATCTGGTTGTCGCTTCAGGAGATCTATGGGACGACAAAACGAAGATTGACGAAGTCTGGGTAGCCGGAGTTCGCCCAACTGCGGCTTTCAAGCAAGACGTAGGAGTTGATGGAAAGTGGAGTTTAACTTCAGTTGGTTCGTCAGATTCAAAGTGGCCCTCAGCCTTGACGCTCAACGTGGCAGATTCTACCAAGCGAGTTTCTGCGACTCTTGAACTGGTCAAAAAACCTGATTCGAAAGTTAGCAAGCCGGAGGAACCGAAAGCTGAAGCTACGAAGGATAACAAGCCTGAGGAAAAGCCTGCTGAAACAAAGCCCGTCGATACTAAACCGGCTGATGCGAAATTAGTTGAAACAAAGCCAGCCGATGAAAAGCAGCCTGATGCTAAGCCAACCGACGAGAAGGCGACTGCAGATAAGGCTGACGGAACCAATAAGGAAGTTGCTACAGAATCTGCGAAGAAGCCTGACGAGAAGAAGCCTGAATCGGGTAAGTCAAAATTGAATAGCGCTCGATGGGGCGAGAACACTCTTGGCGGCAATTTCTCTGCCAAGCAATTGGTTGAAGGCAGCAGTGGCGTCGGCTACCTATCGTTGGCACTCATCAAGTCGCCCGAGGGAGCTACTCTTTCAGGTACAGTTCAGTGGCCGGATGGAACGGTTCAAGCGGTCCGCGGTGTGAAAGTTGTCGAAGAAAAGAAGGAAGACGCAAAGTCCGATTCGAACAAACTGGATTCGGGTAAGCCTGACGTTGACAAGAAAGAAGCCGAGAAGAAAGACGAGCCAAAGAAGGAAGAAGCCAAGCCCGAGGAGAAAACTGAAGCAGTTCAACCGGAACGCGGTCGTCGCGGAGGACGCGGGCCCGGAGAACGAGTACCCGGAGAACGGAGTGGACCCGCAGGAAGTGGGCGAGGCGATGCACCTGCAGCAACAGCAAATTCCGAATCGAAAGATAGCGCAAAGAAAGATGCAACAATCTACTCGAATGTCCGATATCCATTCTCGTCGTTTGGACGCAATGGCTTACCCGAGCAGCCTGAAGTGGTCGTGATTCAGAATACGACAATTTGGACCTGTGGACACTCAAGGTCTTCTCAAAAATGCGGATCTGGTCGTTCGCAAGGGAATGATCAAGCAATGGGAAGCAATCTTCCAGTACCAGCAGGTGCGATCGTCATCGACGGTTCAAAACTTCAATTGACGCCGGGGCTAATCGATTGCCATTCACACATGGCAACGAACAGCAGGTGAACGAAGGCTCGCAAGCCGTAACTGCCGAGGTGCCGTGGTGATTTCATCAACGCCGAAGATGTCTCCATCTATCGTCAACTGGCTGGCGGATTGACCAGCGCGTATTCTACACGGGTCAGCCAATCCGATTGGTGGACAAAACCAAGTCATCGGCTTCCGTTGGGGTGGATCGTACAGCGATTTGAGTTCAAGAAGCACCGGTAAAATCAAGTTTGCTTTGGGTGAAAACGTAAAGCAAAGCAACAACACCGATACGAATCGCCCCACGCGATATCCAGCTTCACGAATGGGCGTTGAGCAGATGTTCCGCGACCGATTCAACGCGGCCATCGAGTACGATCGCCAGTGGAAGCTATGGAACAGCGATCCCAAAGGCTTACCGCCGCGTCGAGACCTGGAGCTGGAGGCGATCGCCGAAATTGTTCGAGGCGAACGTTGGATACACTGCCACAGCTACCGACAAGATGAAATATTGGCCCTACTTCGAGTGCTCGATGATTACAAGATTCGCATAGGTTCGTTGCAGCACATATTGGAAGGCTACAAAGTGGCCGAAGCGATCGCCAAGCATGGTGCAACAGCCTCTTCGTTCTCCGATTGGTGGAACTACAAGGTCGAAGTTCTTGATGCAATCCCGTATAACGGAGCGATCATGCATAATCAAGGTATCGTCGTGTCCTTCAACTCCGATGATGCCGAGCTTGGGCGCCATATGAATCACGAAGCGGCTAAAGCGGTGAAGTACGGCGGTGTTGAGCCGATGGAGGCACTGAAGTTTGTAACGCTCAATCCTGCTAAACAACTTCGCATCGATCAATATGTTGGCTCCTTGGAGGTCGGTAAGCAAGCCGACTTTGCCTTGTGGAACGGTTCGCCGCTCTCAGCGATGTCGCGTTGTGAACAGACTTGGATTGACGGCAGAAAGTTCTTTGATCGTTCGAGCGATTTAGAAGTACGCAAGAAGGAGATGGAGCTTCATCGTCAACTTGTTCAAAAGGTCTTGGATAGTGGTGAAGCAACTGGTGAGCGAAGTCCATTAGCCGACGATCCTTCTCGACTGTGGCCGAATTACGACGAGTACTGCCATCACCACCACGAAGACGAACACGACCATTTGCACTTGCATTTCGATGGTCATTCCCATGAAGAACATCACGAAGAAGAGATGGAGGAAGCCAATGAATCTCGCTAAAAATCATCGCTTTCCTTCCCCTCAATTCGTAATTCAACTAACGGATCATCATCTAATGTTCAACTCACCACATTTTCGACAACTAGTGAGAAAGCCTGCCAACTTGCTGGCGATTGCATTTTGCGTTGTCGCTATGCTTTCAGCTTGTGCATTCGCTTCGGATCAGATTCCTGGGGCAAAGCAGTCAAAGCCTATTCTGATCCGCGGTGCAACGATTCACACCGTTGCTGGCCCGACTATCGAAAGCGGCAGTATCTTGCTGAAGGATGGCAAGATTGCTGAGATTGCCGCCAACATTCCGCTGTCCGATGGCTACCAAGTGATCGAGGCGGCGGGCAAGCACGTCTATCCAGGATTGATTGATTCGTTTTCGAGCATGGGTTTGATCGAAATCGATAGCGTCCGAGCTACGATCGACAATTCCGAAACGGGCAATATCAATTCCAACGTGAAGGCCGCGGTTGCTTTCAATCCTGACAGCGAAGCGATCCCTGTTGGTAGAGCAAACGGAATTCTAACTTCAATTGTGACTCCCGCGGGTGGACTAATTGCTGGGCGAGCTTCAGCCATGATGCTGGACGGATGGACCTGGGAGGATATGACACTCAAGGCAGATGTGGCCATGGCGATCAATTGGCCGCGCTTTGGTGGAGGCGGCGGGGGACCCGGCGGCGGAGGTCGAGGACGATTCAGAGGTCAGGACGCTGGCGAAGGCGAAGAGGCTGACAATGATCGATTAGCTGCCCTACATGAACTGTTCCGCGAAACGAGAGCCTATGCGACGGCTAAGAAAGCAGATCCTAGTGGTACTGCAGTCGATCTTCGACTTGAAGCTATGATTCCGGTAGTTGAAGGTAAGTTGCCAATGTTGGTGAATGCTAATTTGCTCAAACAGATTCAGACTGCCGTTGCATTTGGACAACAATACGGGGTCAAGATGATCATCGTTGGCGGTGCAGATGCCATTCACTGCGCTCAGTTGTTGGTCGATACTCAAACACCTGTGATCGTTCCGAGTACTTATCGTTTACCTACGCGCCGAGACGCAGGTTATGACGCTGCTTACGCATTGCCATCGCAGCTCAAAGCCGCCGGTATCAAAGTTGCAATTGCCAGTGATGGCCGATTCGGAGCTTCCATGGTTCGCAACCTGCCATATCATGCTGCAACGGCGGTTGGTTTTGGACTCAGCGAGGAAGACGCGGTTCGCTGCATTACACTTACGCCAGCCGAAATCTTTGGGGTGTCTGATCGCATCGGATCATTGGAAGTTGGCAAAGATGCAACGCTCATTTTGACTGACGGCAACGTCTTAGAAATTGCCTCGAATGTTCAGTCTGCCTTCATTCAGGGCCGTGCGGTTGATCTGTCTAGCAAGCACACTCGTCTGAACGACAAGTACAAGACCAAGTACGAGAGAATGAAATAGGACAAATCGAAACGTATTTTCTTAGCTGAAATAATCTGCAAGCTGAGCCTGAGATCCCAGTTTCTCTAAATCGGACATTCGAATAGAATATTCTTCCGAACTGGGATCTTAGTTCTTTTCCTCGTATCTTGCTTTGGCTCAACTGGAATGGCTTCGCAGCTCAAAATTGGACTGATTCACACTCTGAAATCCTAGGGACTGTTTGACGGTCTTTGTCGAGAGCTCCTTCCTGGAGTTGAGACATTGAACATCTCCGATAGAAGCTTGATTCGGGATACCATTGCCAACGGAGGTATGAATGAGTCGGTATCGAACCGACTGAAAGACTATATTAAACAAGCAGAAACTGCGGGCGTTGATGCGATTATTGTTACTTGTTCGTCGCTTGGACCTGCAGTAGAAGAGAGTCAGTCCGCAGTGTCAATTCCGCTCATTCGAGTTGATTCCGCCATGGTCAACTTGGCAGTAAAAACTGGCTCGAGAATTGGTGTTTTGGCAACAGTTTCGACGACTCTGAAGCCAACTGTCGAACTGATTGAACGCCGGGCCAAACAATCTGGAAAGAAGGTTGAAGTAACGTCATGTCTTTGTCACGGTGCTCTAGAGAAACTGCTGGCGGGCGAAGTCGATGAACATGATCAGATGGTAATTGCGAATTTGCTTGGGTTGATTTCAACAGTCGATGTCGTCGTTTTGGCTCAAGCTTCGATGGCGCGTGTCATCCAGTGCTTGCCTCATTCCTCTTGCAAGATTCCAATACTCTCCAGTCCACGACTGGCGATCGAGTCACTCGCCAAGCAGTTTCGTCGGACGGCGTAATAGATTTATGTCGATGAGTATTCGATGTTCCGCGATCGGTCGGAATCAGATTTTTGGAAGCATCTACTACCGCAATACGCTTGCGTCTACGGGCCGTTAGCGCTTGGACTGATGTTGATCATCCTGGGCTACTATTTCAACTCAAGTGCCTACTGCCGCTATGGCGGAATAGCTATGGTTGCTGGATTTGCGGTGGGGCTATTTACTCCGAAGTTGCGAGGCTATCGATTCACCTTTTGGATTCTGATCGCAAACATCACAGCACTGCTATCCCCTGATTCATTCAAATCGATTGGACAATTTCCACTCAACAACTCTTGGCTGATGATGGTGGTCGTGCAATTGATCATGTTTGGCATGGGTACGCAGATGAGTTTTCGTGACTTCGCCAAAGTTGGAAAAATGCCTTATGCCGTGTTGGTAGGCTTATGTTGCCAGTTCATCATCATGCCTTTACTAGGATTTTCGCTAGCCAAGCTCTTTCAGTTTCCCGACGAAATTGCCGCAGGCGTGATTTTGATCGGCAGTTGCTCAAGTGGACTAGCTTCCAACGTCATGACCTATCTCGCCCGTGGGAATCTAGCTTTGTCAGTGGCAATCACAGCCATAGCAACCTTGTTGGCTCCCATCTTTACTCCGTTGTGGATGAAGTATTTGGCATCGTCGTTTATTAAAGTCAACGCATTGGCGATGTCGTTGGACATTGTGAAGATGGTCATCGTTCCGATTTTGGCTGCGTTTACTCACGATTGGTTGAGTCAAGAAAGTGGTGCGATAAGAAAATCGGTTAAGTTGGCTATTTTAATCAGCTCGATTTGGCTGTGCTTTCTCGTTGTCGGTGGATGGAATCGCATCAGCTCAACCGTCTCCAACGAGGATCTCCTTCAATTGCTCGGGTTGCTTGGATTCTTTGCAGCCGCAATCGTGTTCGGATACGTTTACCATCAACTGACTTTGGTATTCAAGACGATCGATCAAGCAATGCCGAAAGTTAGCATGACCGGTATCGTGTTCTTTACACTGATCACAACGGCTTACGGAAGCGAGCATCTCAAGGAAGTTGGCTTGCTGCTGCTATTAGCCTCATTTCTCCACAATGTGTTGGGCTACTTCTTTGGATATTGTGGAGGCCGACTGCTGGGATTAAATAGATCCGACGCTAAGACAGTCGCTATAGAGGTTGGCACTCAGAACGGGTCGATGGGAGTTGGAATAGCTACGAACATGAACAAGCTAGACACAGTTGGTCTAGCTTCGATCGTTTTTGCGCCGCTAATGAATGTCACTGGTTCGATTTTGGCCAACTACTGGCGGAGGCAGTCATCAGTTGATGCGGAAATCGAGTCTGATCCCAAGCCATATTAGCCGACGCAGAATTTACTTGACTTTTTGGAGGGGAAGGTCAACCTTTTCAATTTTCTCTTTCTTTTGTTCTTTCGCAGGCACTCGAATCACCAGTTTCCCACCTTCGTAGACAGACTTAGCCAGCTTCACGTCACCAATCTGATATTCGACTCGCAAGCGCTTAAAGACTCCTGGTGCTGGATCCCCCAAGACGTCGTTGTCAGCGGTGAATTCCAGACGATTGTCTTTCAAGCTTTTTGAGACAAGCTCAAGCACATCGGCTGAATCGCCGTTGGGCAAGTCGCCATATTTCGCGGCCAAAATCTTCAGTTCGCCCACAAGTTTGGGAATCGGCAATAGAAGAGTTTCACCCTCGTCGGCGCCAGCTTCCATATCCTTGCCGCCTAGCGTGTACTTGACCAGCAACTTCTTGCCAACTTGCTCGGCTGGATCACCAAAAAGATCGTTGCCAGCTTCTACACGAAGCTTATTCTCTTTAACCAACTTGGCCACTTTATCCGTAACCACGGACTTGTTACCGTCTGGTAGATCGCCATAAACAGCTTCGCGAATCACCAGTTTTTCTGCTTCTTGCGCGCTTGAAGTACCATTGGTCAGATGGCAGAGGCTGAGTAGAGCGAAACAGGTTGCCAAACGCAGTAAGTTAGATCTGTGAGTCATGGCCATTTCATTCTTTGAGGAAGAGTCAAAAATTTGGATCGACGAGAGAAGAGAAATTTTAGCCTACCAACTGCTTGGCAACAATCTGTTTTTGCAATGCTGCCAAGCGTCCGTAGCACATCGAGCAAGGTCCAGCTAACATTATCTAGTCCGAAATTGAATGCCACGCACGCTCTTTCAGCCACAAAATTTGATGGATCAATCTAACTATCACGCCGCCTTAGATCTGCTCTACAATCGTATCAATTACGAACGCAGTAGCCCAACCGCTTATAACTCGCAGAACTTTCGCTTAGATCGTATGCGTTGTTTGCTGGAGCATCTGGACAATCCGCAAGAACAGTATCCGATCATCCATATTGCAGGCACCAAAGGCAAGGGAACAACGGCCAGTTTGATCTACGAAGGTTTGCGAGCCAATGGTCCACGAGTCGGATTGTATACGTCGCCTCATCTTCTCAGAATCGAAGAGCGTTTTCAACTCAATGGACAAATTTGCTCTGAAGAGGATTTTGCAAGATTGGTAAATCAGGTTTTGCCTGCAGCAGAGAAGCTTGAGGAAAGCGAATGGGGAAACCCAACGTTTTTCGAAATAACGACAGCTATGGCCATGCTTTACTTCGCTCAACAATCTGCCGAGTGTGTAGTGCTGGAGGTTGGATTAGGCGGCCGTTTGGATAGTACGAATGTTTGCATGCCCATGTTGACTTTGATAACTTCCATCTCACTGGATCATCAAGCTCAGCTTGGCAACACGATTCGCGAAATTGCTGGTGAAAAAGCCGGTATTATCAAGCAGGGCATTCCAGTGATTTCAACGGCCTTGCATCCGGATGCTCGACAGGTCTTTGAATCTGTCGCGGAACAAAACAGAAGTCAGTTGTTGCAACTAGATCGTGACTTTTCCTATCTATGGCAAGCTCAAACTATCCGCAACGTGCCAGCTTCCAATGCACTCTGCGAAAATACAGCAACTAACCGCAACGCGTTAGCATCCGGTTCCATTGAAACCGGTTCCTTCGCATCTGGTCCCCAGGCCAACTCCGATGCCTTCGCCCTCGTCAATTACATGCCCAAAGATCCTAGTGAATTCCGGCTAGGGAGTGAACCGTGGCAATTGAATCTATTGGGCAGACATCAAGCTCAGAATCTGTCAGGTGCAATTACCGCGTTAAACTGGCTTGCCCAGAATGCAAAGTGGAAGATCGATCCAACGATTACTCGGAGGGCAATTGCAAATTCTAAGATGACTGGACGATTGCAGATCGTCGGCAATCAGCCATTGCAGATTATCGATACAGCTCACAATCCGGCTTCGGTAGCAGCGGCGCTCGAAGCTCTTCGTGATCAATTTGGTGAAACTTCTAAAGTGATCGTGTTCGCATCAAGTCGCGATAAGGACTATCGAACAATGTTGCAACTGCTTTTGCCCAATTGCGATCATCTGATCTGCACTGCGTTTCAAAAGAATCCTCGCGCGGTTGCTCCTCAAGACTTGGCGGAATTAGCTCGGCAAGTTCTCGCAGAACAGCAGGACTCTAAGCCTCAACTTGACGGAAAATCAAAAGAGCAAAAAACTCACATGTGCATGACCCCTGTCGAAGCTTGGAACGAAGCTCTTAGGCTCTGTTCATCAGATGGCATGGTCCTTTCAATCGGCTCGTTCTTCTTAGCCGCAGAACTTCTGGACTTCTAATCGTCTCGTAGGCTTCCGCTCTTAGACGTGGCGTGGGCCTGCCGGCTGCGTAGTGAAACGCGATCTTCTGACTTTTTGACGACGAGTTCATGGCGGACAGGTGTTTTCGTTCGTCTTTAAAAGTATCACACGCCAAATCGCCAGATCAATTGCAACCAGTGTGATCAGCCAAACCAGATCTGCGATCCTAAACTGCCGTTTCTGAATGTTGCGATAGCGACGATTGGCCAACTCCAGAATGATCATGATCGTTATGCCCGAAACTAAAACTCCCGCCCAGGTGTACTTGGGCATGCGGGCCAGCAGAGTCAACCCCATCACCAGAAGCACAAAGGGAGAAAACAGGAAGAAACTGTCGTAATCGCGACTGAATCTCTTGGGGCACACGTCCGGCTGTTCAACCAAGAATTCGTCTCGAAGCTGCAGGGCTTTGCTAAGTTGGCTTCGTGGTACCGAGAATCGCGTACACAGCCGCTCGCGATGATCCTGAACATCAATACCTGCGTCGACGAACTTTGTTTTTAGGCTGGCAGCAACGATTCGATTGTGAATCGCGCACGCGGGTACGAAAGCATCCTCCGAAAGTCCCTGACCGGCTTCAACTTCCTGATTTGCGGCTGATATTCGATGGAGCTTTTCAGAACGATCCGACACGGGCCACTGTACTCCTTCCTACTCGGATTGAAGACTCTTGACCTGACGCTTTAAAAGCTTCAGAGCCCAAGCGTAGTGCGCGGAGGTAGCCGAAGTTTTCGGCAGCAGAATACCGAGAAGTACCGGCTTGATTCACCGACTGCACGGACGTTTGCGGTATTTGGAAAGATGGTACGATAGTCGATGTACAATGTCCAGTTGTTTGTGCAAAACTTACCATTTTTGTCTCTTCGAAAAATTGTTTATGAAGACTCGGCGGCTTGGAAATAGCGACCTGCAGGTTAGCACGGTTGCACTTGGTTGCTGGCCGATGGCTGGAATTTCATCGCTGGACGTCAATGATCAAGATAGTCTTAAAACGATTCAACGAGCCTTGGATTGTGGAATTAACTTTTTTGACACGGCATACAGCTACGGCTATTCAGGTCAGTCCGATCAGTTGCTCGCCAAAGCGCTCGAAGGTTGCGCAGAGGAAGTTGTGATCGCTTCAAAGGTCGGTACGCATTATGATCCGGCTGGGAATCGAATCATCGATGGTAGTCCTGAAACGCTGATCGAGCATACCAAACAGTCTTTGCAGCGATTGGGCGTGGATCGCATTCAGTTGATGTATCTGCACACTCCCGATCCTCAGGTCGCCATTCTTGAATCCGCCGACGCTCTGGCTGAACTGAAGTCGATGGGGTTGGTTCAACACGTGGGTGTGTCAAATGTGAATCTTGAGCAATTGAAGCAGTTTATGTCACGTTGTCCCGTCGTAGCTGTTCAGCCTTATTTCAATATGCTTCAGCAGGAGGTGGTTCGGGAGCTTCGAGATTTGTGCCTTCAAGAAAACATCGCGATGGCATGCTACTGGGTTTTGATGAAAGGGCTGCTGGCCGGCAGGATGCAGCGGGACCATCAGTTTGATCCTAAGGATAGACGCTTATCTTATGCGGTTTATCAAGGCGAGCAGTGGCAACGAGCGCAAGACTTGCTCGATGAGCTTAGAGCAATGGCGGCTGAACTGGGCTGTACAGTTTCCCAACTAGTTATCGCTTGGACATTGGCTCAATCAGGCATTACCGTGGCGCTTTGTGGAGCAAAACGAGCCGAACAGATCGAAGAGTCCGCTGGTGCGATTGACATCGAGCTGCCGCCGGAGCTTATCCATCGTATTTCTGCGCTCGTAGATTCACTGTTCGCCAATTGAGCATGTCTACGAAGGATTTTCTGAATGCTTCGTCAAGAAGTGGTTCGCCATGTAATGGATTGTCCGGTGAATCAGGTTCTGTAGACTTCAAAAGTATCAGTCGTTCAGCTCCAACAAGTTGAGCCAATAAAGCACTAATTGAATCGCTGGTTGTATCCCAACTTTGTGGCAGGCTGTCGGATCGAAGTTCGCGGGAGTAGAAGGCCGATGGAGCGACGATAGTTGTTCGCGGTGCACTCGGCTGTGTCATAGCACTCTGATTGTTCATAAGCCAGTTTTCGAGCTGCGTTACTTGCGTCAAAACAGGTGCGTCTTTGAGCAGCATGCCAAGCAGCGTCGCCGTTGAGTTCATTAGATCGACACACAGCCAATGCGATTGAATTGAATCTAGTGTATGGATCGCGTCGTAGCGTCGAACGGACTCGACTATGTTGCCGCCACCAACAATTAGAAGGATAGGCCCTACCAATTGTTCAAGATCCAGGAATCGAATCCATCGAGCACTAAGATCCGGCAGATCTAAAAGGCTACCGCCGAGCTTGACAACTGTAATCATGATTTTGCACGATCATCAATGATGGTCACTCAATTCCATAACGCTTAAGTCGCTCGCGTAATGTAGCGCGGTGTAAGCCTAGAGCATCGGCGGCTGCTGAACGATTGCCGCCAACCGACTCAAGCACAGCACGGAAGAGTGCAGGTTCTGTGACGCTCAAGAATCGTTCGTACAATGGCATTTCGCCGGGTTGAGGTCCACTTTGAGCCAGTTGAGCCGAAATCTGTTGCTGAGCCCAAAGTTCAATGGCCTTTGCGGCTGTCTCTTGGTGCGAGCCTGATTGGGATGAGGAGATCGAATTGGGTGCAAAGTCATTGATGTCTAACTTTCTACCTCGCGCGATAACTGCGGCTCGTTCCACCGCATTTCGAAGTTCGCGAATGTTGCCGGGCCAAGTGCGCGATTGCAACTGAGCAAGCAGATCTGCATCGACGGCCTCGTTGGCGCGAGGATAACCGATCAACGTCAGGAAGTGCTCGATCAATGGACCTATGTCGTCAAGCCGTTGTCTAAGAGCCGGCAGCTCCAAGGTTATGCCGCTTAAGCGATAAAGCAAGTCTTCACGAAAGGTCCCATCGGCTACACCTTTCTGAAGATCTCGGTGAGTTGCCGCCAGTATTCGCACATCGCAGGGCCGACTTTGGATTTCACCAACTCGAGAAAAACGCCGCTGCTCCAATACTCGCAACAGCTTCACTTGCGAACCCATCGGTAGATCGCCGATCTCGTCGAGCAGAATCGTGCCGCCCTGAGCTGCTTCGAACAATCCTGGTCTATCTTCGCTCGCGCCGGTGAAGGCTCCTCGGACGTGGCCGAATAATTCGCTCTCGAGTAGCGAGGGATTGAAGGTCACTGGAGCTGCTGGTACGTAGGCTTTGTCGCGACGACGGCTGTGTCGGTGAATAGCTTCGGCAACTAGTTCTTTACCAGTTCCTGTTTCGCCAACGATCAGCACGGAAAGATCGCTATCTGCCACCAAAGCGATTTGATGAAACACGCTTTGCATCGCTGCTGACTTGCCGATCAAGGCTGAAGCTTTAGACTTCGAGCTGGCACCGCTTTCACTATTGGAAGAACTGCCATTGGCAGCGGATCGTCGGCCAAATTCCATTGGCTCGCCACTGATTGCTGAAACACTAGAAGTGCTTCTTCTGAGAGCCCTTTGACAGACGCTCAACGCATCATCCAAGCAAAACGGCTTATTCAAATAGTCTGTTGCACCTTGTTCGACCGCCTTCACTGCCGTTTCTAGATCGCCAAAGGCAGTCATTACGATTACAGGAGCATCGCTGGTCGTTTGACGAAAACTCTTGAGTGCTTCTAGCCCACATATTCCAGGCAGGCGAACGTCGAGTAGCACCAAGTTAATCGAGTTCTTTCTCGCGAGTTCCAATCCAGCCTCTGCCGAACCCGCGACCAAGACATGAAAGCCTTCCTGCCCGAGCAATTGCTGAAAGCCCCAACAGATCGATGGTTCGTCGTCAACGACTAGAACATTCACTACTTTGACTCTTCATTGAGGATAGGAAAACTAAACTCGAAAACTGTTCGATTCTCTTGCCTTCGCCACTGCGCCTTGCCGTCCAATGCCTCTGCTGCTCGTCGAACTAGCGGCAATCCCAGACCAAGACCTTCTGACTTTGAAGTTACAAACGGATCGAATAACTGCTCTTGGAGATTTTCTGGCGGTCCCGCTCCGTCATCCTCAACGGCGATTTTGCAGCTCTCCGGCGAAACTAATTCTACGTGTAATTGGACCGTTTTCCCAGCTTCAATTGCATTCCAGATCAGATTGCTAATCGCGGCGATTAGCGTGGGACCGTCTAATACTCTGGCGTTGGATAAATCTGCATCGTATCGCCATTTTAGTTTCACTCCACGGTGTTCGGCTGTACTCTCCAAGCCCGGTCGCAACCCTTCCAAGCATTCTCGGACGAGTGCAGGCTGAGGCTTTGCCTCTTGGCCACGAGAGACAAGCAACAAGCGTTGAACATAGGCTTCTGCCTGTTCCAATTGACTGACCGCGATGCCAAGACCATCGACTGCAGCTATACGATTTTCTGGCTGAGCAGGCAAATCTGTTCGACTCGAATTGTTGAATTGTCGCTGGACAAGCTCGATAGCCATTCTCGCACCGGTAAGTGTGTTGCGGAGGTTATGAGCCAATCCGCCGGAAATTTGGTGCAATAGTTGCTGTCCGTGTCGTTGTCGCAAAGCCTGCCACATCTGATTCAACTGCTCGGCCATTTTCTGAACCGATTGAGACAGTAGGCCGAGTTCATCTTCAGGGCCGTGTTGAATCGAGCGTTGGAAGTCACCCCGAGCAATGCCATCCACCGCCAGTTGCAGTCTGGCAATGCGTTTGATGAGGCGTTCGGTCATAAACCAAGAGATCGAAGTAAGCAGAGCGATCGTCGAGAGTCCAGTAAGCAACGGCAAAGCTGCCGCGCGATAAAGAGTTCTTTCGCGTAAAGAATCATCGATCAAAACCACAACATCGCGAGCGGCATCTGGCTGGCCAGTCCGACGAGAGAACAGATTGCCGAAACGCATCGCCTGATAGTTCTTACCGGCAATCTCGATAATTATAGGATCAGACAGCTCGTTGGACTGGGGAAGATCCTCCAGAGTAAAGCGCCAGCAATCGGGGCCGAACCACCGTCCACTGCATTCGATGAAAAGTCTACTACAGAACCTTGGGGATCTACGCTGAACCAAAGTGCTCCAGTCAGTTTTCCAAGCATGTCTAATACGTTTCTTGTCAGCGGAAAGTTGCCCTCATGGACGACTCGGCCCATTTCCGCAAATTTCTCACGAGACTCCACTTGGCCGCTTCGTGCAGCCAGAAAGTAAGACGCGACAGCCACAACCACTGCTGCAACTGAGGAAGCAGCCAGCAGTGGAACGACCAATCGACGCCTTAGAGAATAGAAGTTAGCAGACATACGAGGATTGTTGCCGTTGACGCATGGGCACGACTAAGCCGAAACAATTCGAGTTTACTCCGCATCGACCTCGCCACGCTTTTTGTTATTCCAAATTCTCTGCAAATTTCTGCTTCAAGCTCTCTAATCCGGCGCTGACCATGCTGGCTAGCTACCACCACATTCACGCTCAATTCGCTGGTATTAATCATTTCAACGTTCACACCCGCTGCAGCTAATGCATCAAACATGCCAATCGCCACGCTAGTATGACTGCGCAAGCCGATTCCGCGAACCGAGAGCTTGGCGATTTCGCGGCTGCCTGTCACCTGTCGAATTTGATGCACCTTTTTTAGACTTTCCACCACCTGCATGCACTGTTCGTACTGAGAACGCGGAATGGTAAAGCTGATGCTGGTATGCCTTTGAAGCCATCGCAGCTTTGAACGATCATATCGACAAAGACGCCTGCGGATGCGACTGCATCGAACACCTTGGCGGCCAATCCGGGCGAATCGGGAACATCGGCCAGAGTTACCCGAGCTTGATTGTCAGACAAACTGATGTCGCTCAATCGCAACTGTTCCATATGAGCAGCTTGCAGATCGCCCAGCAGGTTTTCTACATCTGCTTCGGAGACCTTTCGCGTTGGTAGCTCGGTCCACTGCGCGGCATCGGCTGGCGGCGTTTCGAGTTTGAACGCTTGGTGAACTGCACGTAACGCTGCTAGCGACTGATTGCGAGCGACTAAGATTGAGATTTTGATCTCGCTGGTGGTAATCATTTGAATATTGATTCCAGCATCTGCGACTGCGTGGAACATTTTCTGAGCCACACCAGTTTGCTTCGCCATGCCCAAGCCTACGACGCTAACCTTGGACACTTCGTTGTCGTAAGTAAATCCCTTCGCTCCAAGAAGGTTGACGGCTTCCTTGACGCAGGCAGTTGCCTTTTTTAATTCTTCGTTGAGCACCGTGAAGGAGATGTCGGCTCGATTCTCCTCGCCTACGTTCTGCACAATCATGTCTACATCGATCTTTTGATTGGCAAGCAACTTAAACAACTGTAGTGACGAACCAGGAACGTCGGGAACGCCTTGGACAGTGATGCGAGCCTCGCTGCGCGTCATAGCAGCTCCACAGACCGCCGAAGTCGGCGATTCTGTCTTGCTCACAATCAACGTCCCCAGAACGTCACTGAAGCTGCTTCGAACGTGAATTGGCACGTCGTATTTCTTGGCAAACTCGATCGATCGATTGTGCATGACACCAGCGCCAAGGCTGGCCAGCTCGAGCATTTCGTCGTAGCTAATCTGGCTCATATGTCGAGCTTCAGGCAGTTGCCGTGGATCGGTGGTGTAAACTCCGTCGACATCCGTGTGGATTTCGCAAGCATCCGCGCGAAGTGCCGCTGCTAGAGCTACCGCCGTAGTGTCGCTGCCGCCGCGTCCCAGGGTGGTGATGTTTCCCTCGTTGTCGATACCTTGAAAGCCTGCCGCGATGACGATGTTTCCTGCATCGAGCAATCGCTTGATGCGATCGGAGCTGATCGTGCGGATTCGAGCCTTGGTGAAGGAGCTATCGGTTTGAATACCCATCTGAGCACCGGTCAAACTGACAGCCTTGTGGCCCAACGAGTGGACCGCCATCGCCATCAGTGCCACGCTGACTTGTTCGCCGGTGGACAGCAGCATGTCCATTTCGCGGGCAGGAGGCGCATCGTTGACTTGATTCGCTAAATCGATCAAAAGGTCAGTGTTATGGCCCATCGCGCTGACTACCACAACAACTTGATTACCGCCTTGTTGAGCGCGAATTGCCTTGCGAGCTGCTGCCAAGATCTTCTCGGGATCAGCCACGCTGGTTCCACCAAATTTTTGAACTACTAGAGCCATTGTTGAGTAACTTTCTACGATAAGGCGACGACTATTTTAGGTTTGCGAGTCCAGCGATTAATATCGAACTGTACTCGCGAATTTGTTTGCTTTGGGATTGGTTTCGAAACGCCCGTTTCAGTTGTCCAAATGTTGGTTCTATCGAAGTATCCCCCGCTCTGACGAGCGTAACTACACTTTAGAAACAAAGCCTAGCTTTTCCACGAGCCGCGCAAGAACTGCTCAATCATCTTCCAACCTTCGGTGAATTGGAACGGAGAGCCAGACGCCGAGGCTTCGTTGTAGCAATCGCCGAAGCCAGATATGCCAGTTCCGCAAACGGCCATCGGTACCATGCCGTGGCAATGCTTCTTGGTGGTACAAGGTGTTGGGTGATCGGGTAGCACGAGTAAACGATGCTCCCCGCAACTTGCAAGCTTTTGTCGAACAGGGCCGACGATGTGCTGATCGATCGCCTCGAGCGCCTGAATCTTTGCGTCGTGACGACCTTCGTGTGAAGCTTCGTCGGTGGCTTCGACATGCACACAAACGATGTCGTACTTGTCCAACGCATCGACAGCAGCTTGACCTTTGCCAGCGTAGTTTGTATCCAGATAGCCGGTCGCACCTTCGACTTCGATGCGATCCCAACCGATCAAAGCCGCAAGGCCTCGCAGCAGATCTACCGCTGTGATCATCGCTCCCCGCAGTCCGAAACGCGACTCAAACGATGGCAACTGAGGACTTCCACCCAAGCCCCATAACCAAACATTGGTGGCAACGGCTTTGCCTTCTGAGGCTCGCTTTTTATTCACTGGATGATCTGCAAACAGCGATGCAGAGGTATTCATGATTTCGGCCAACAGATCGCTACCTCGGCCGCGTGGATAATCATCAGCGACCGAAAGATCGGTCAAGTCGTGCGGAGCAATCGTTCGAGTGTCGACCGAAAACGGAGGCTGCTCGCCATCTTTGCCTCGATAGATCATCAGGTTGCGATAGCTCACGCCGGGAATGAACTGCAACTGGGGATGGTTAACGATTTCCGAAAGAGACTTCAGCAAACTGGTCGATTCCGCAGTGGAAATGTGGCCTGCTGTAAAATCCTTCATAACCTGATCGATGATCGTGACGACATTACAGCGAACGGCCCAGTCGTTTGGACCAAGTGAGATACCTTGAGCTGCGGCTTCAATCGGCGCGCGGCCGGTGAAATAAACTGAGGGATCGTAGCCAAACAGTGTCATGTTGGCTATTTCACTGCCAGCCGGAAATTGCGTCGGAACGTTGTCGGTCAAAGCCACTAGTCCATCGCGAGCAACAGCATTCATGTTTGGAATGTTTGCAGCTTGAAGTGGCGTCTTACCTCCGAGCGCCTCAATTGGCTTATCAGCACATCCGTCCGGGATGATGATTGCGTATTTCATGGAACAGCTTCCTCTGTCTAGCTCTGGCTGGCACGAATGCCAAGTTGTTTTTTGTTAGGTAAGTCTTGCAATGTTTTGAGGTTGGATAACTCATTCGCGTTGGCTTGATTGGCTAGCGAGCCTTTCGAGGTGATTCGAGCACTCGCATTCGCACAGCCTTGCCAGTCACAACGGGAAGTTGAGTAATACGATGTACGGCAGTTCTCGCTGCGCCCTCTGGAGCCTCGTGAGTCATGATGACCAGTTTTACCGGCTGAGCGTCTGACGAGTGCGAATCCGGATCGGGCTCGTGTTGGATGATCGATGATATCGACAGGTTCTCTTGTCCCAGAATAGAAGTGATCTGAGCCATCACACCAGGTTTGTCCAAAACCTCGAACCGCATGTAGTATCGACCAGGCAGATCATCGAAGGGCACCAGAGAAACCTTAGATTCTCGATCGCTCCACAGTTCAAGTGTTCGGAAAGTAATCGGAGTTCTGCCTACAGCAACGTCGATCATGTCAGCCACTACGGCTGAAGCGGTCGGCATTCGGCCCGCGCCTTGACCGTGAAAGAACAGGTCTCCCACAGCATCGCCAACGACACTGATTGCGTTGTAGTTGTTCTGAACTTCAGCCAAGGGTTGGCCTTGTCGAATCAACGTTGGCGATACACTCAGCTCCAAACTGTCTTCAGTCAACTTAGCGTGAGCAATCAATTTGATGCGGTAGCCCAACTCGGCCGCAAAGCCCATATCGACGGTATCAAGAGTGTCGATGCCGGTTCGAGCGATATCTTGCCAGCGAATGCGAGCTCCGAATGCCAGGTGAGCCAGAATTGCCAACTTTTGTGCCGCATCGGTACCATCTACATCCATCGATGGATCAGCTTCTGCAAAGCCCAGCCGCTGAGCTTCTCGGAGAGCTGCCGCATAGGACCAGCCTTGGTCGTCCATCTTGTGAACGATAAAGTTGCTCGTGCCATTGAGAATTCCTTGAAGTGCCGTAACCTGATTAGCAGATAGGCACTGGCTGATGTTAGCGATGATTGGGATACCGCCAGCCACGGCAGCCTCGAAAGCGATGCAGCGACCTAACGATCTGGCTCGATCAAACAGCTCTGGTCCATGTTCAGCCAAAAGAGCCTTGTTGGCTGTCACGACATCCTTGCCGGACTCCAGAAGCTGAAGCATGATCGTTCGAGCCGGTTCAAGCCCACCGACAAGCAGAGCTACGACGCTAATGTCGGGATCGTCCAACACTTCATTCAGATCAGTGGTCAATACACCTTTGGGCAATTCGCAATCGCGTGGTCTGTCGATGTTTTGGACGACCGCCTTTTCAAGCCATAACGTCCGCCCTGCATGCCGCGCCGTGCGATCACCGTGGTCCAGCAACAGCCGAGCAACTCCGCTGCCTACTGTTCCTACACCTACAATTGCGACCTTTGTTTTTTCCATTGAAATCAACCTCGCGCTGAACTCTGATTCCTTCAACCGTTCTAGCTAGCCCATGCTGCAGAAATGATCGGTTTGCCTAGTCCTTCCAGGGTAGCCTCAAGTACTCTGGCTACACGGCTCTAATGAGTTCAGCATTCACTTTTTTGAGGCTAATATGGTACTCGAATAGCCAAAATTGGGCAGGGGCGATCCAATTCGGATTAGGTAGGCCGTAACAAATCGCAGGCCCAAAGTTTGTCGTAACAAGCTTAAGCAGTTACGGCATTTTTTCCACTATGCGGATTTCTAATAGCTCGCGGCTGGTTGGCTAAGCAGATTTCTTGGCCTTAGTAGTATTACGTCGAAGGCGACTGAAGGCAGACCAAAGTCGAAACAGCTTGCGATGCCCAGAACGATAGTCGCCCGAGTACTTTCGCAGCACCTTGGGTAGAACTTGCAGCCGCTCAATTGGCTTCTCAACGTTGTGCCAAGGAAGCTTGAGCGATTGAGCATTGGAGAGTAACGTTCCGTCGAACCCGAAGAATAGAAAAACTTTGCAGTCGCTATCGTTACGCAGTTCGTCAAGAGTTGGCTCGGTGTTTCCCAGCACGGAAGCTGCTAGGTCGGCTCGTACCAGAATCAAGTTACATGTTGTAGCGGCTACAACGGTGTAGCCTTTCAGCTTGGCCAGTCGAGCTAATGCCTTTGGACTACAACCTTGCTTGATGGAAAAATCGCATGGCTGCACGAAGTCAACTTCATTTGGTATCGACGGATTGAACTCAATGCAAATCACCTTGGGCTTAAAAACCCTAAGCGATTCAAGAATGTAAAAATCGCAACCATCGATATCGATCGACAAAAAGTCAAAACTTTCAGGAATTGGCGTAGTCTTCAGAATCGCATCGAGTGTCGAATCGGCTTCGAAGGTAACGAATCGACAAATCTTGTGAACGTTCGTCTGTGGTAGATTACCGCACAGCACTTGATGGCGCTGTGGGTCACCTTCAATCAATACAGCGTTGTAGCCCTCTTGCTGAATTAAGCGATAGGTGTTGGAGAGGTACATGCCGTCCCAAGCACCGAACTCTACACACCATTGATCAAGGCTAGTCTGGCAACTGATTCGACGCAGGACTTCACGGACGATTCCGTCTTCGCCGTATTGCGAGTGAACGTTTTCAGCAAAGTCCTTCAAGGTCGATGTCTGCATCGTTGCCGTCATTGATCCGTCCATGAATGCTTGAGTTTTTGAGTCGGCGTGCGCTGTTTACTCGGCAGGCAGAAAATGGTATTCAGCTTGCCAAGCTGGTCGGTTTCTTACACGACCAAATGGATGACATGCTTTTAGTCGATTCAAGTTGGATTTCAAAGATCACTTTGCAAGCTCTCCGCAATTTCGAACAGGCGGACCACAAACAACCGAGTAATTACAGGTACTTTGAACAACATACACTCAACACGATCTGACTCAGGCTCGCGATTGGTAAATCGAATCGTGAAGTGGTCGATACTGCTGGGTCTGGCAATAGCTAGCTTTGGCGGCTGTGCTAGTTGGCATGTTGGTGAGAGTGCTCGCGATGAAGTCGCCGCCAGCACGAATAAGCCTGTTTTAAACTCTCCTGTTGCTCCCGATACAGTAACGATTCAGACCGCATTGGTGCGTTACGATGAAGATCATCTGTCGGACTTACAACAGGCTTGGGCCTCGGCTGATGAGACCATTTTAGAATTCGAGCAGCGCAGGCTTCTTGATGCAAATGGAATTCGAGTAGGAGTGATTCGAGGTGAATTGCCTAAGCAGTTGACTCAGCAAATCGAGCTCAGCCAGAAACGTCAGAAAACCGACATCGTCGAACAGTTAGGATTAGGAGCGGACGCAGAAGTTCACTCATTGACCTGGGTTTGCCGCGCTGGTAGTCGCAAAGAGCTGGTTGTGCGTCGAGAGATGACTAAGCCGCTATCTGTGTTCACGATTTTGAACGGAAGCGTCGCAGGTTATCAATACGAAAAAGCCATGTCGGTTTTAGGCATGACCGTCTACCCTCAGGCCGATGGCAAATCGCTAATTGAACTCGTTCCTGAGATACAGCATGGTGAGCCGAGGAACAGCTACGTTGCAGGCGAATTTGGCATGCGTCAAGAGACGAAACGCGATGCCAAGGTGTGGAAGCAGTTTAAGATACGAACTGCACTTAACGGCGGCGAACTGTTGATGGTTTCTGCAACAAGTCCCGCAAAGGCACTTGGGCACGCATTCTTTACTACGGAAACAAATCGCCAGACTGAAGAGCAGTTAGTAGTCTTGATTCGTTTGACCACCAAACAGCAAGACCCTGTGTTTGGCGAAAACATCATGAATCAGGCACGCACGATGATGGAATCGTACTAATGTCCAAGGTCCTGTTGATTCGCCACGCTCAGTCCGCCAATAATGCAATGCCTGAATCGCAGCGCGTTCCTGATCCAGGCATCACGGAACTTGGTTGGCAGCAAGCTGAACGAACTGCTTTGACCTTAAGTCACCACGCCATTCGCAACATTTAATGCAGTCCATTTCTTAGATCTCTGGAAACGACTCAATCAATCGCCGAACAATCAAAGCTGACACCAATTATTCGAGCTGACCTATTCGAGCAGGGCGGATGCTATAGCGGTCATCTACCGGGCCGGAAAAAGGGCGAGTCAGGAATGGGCGCCGTCGAGCTTCGAATGCGATTTCCCGGCTGGGAAGTTGATCCACGAATCGAAGACTTAGGATGGTGGGGACGCGAGTATGAAACTGTAGAACAAGCCAAAGGGCGAGCTCGAAACGTACTGGAGTGGATGGAAGGCTACGTCGTGACAAACTGCGATTCGCTGGACGTGATGGTGATCCACGCTGACTTTAAGTATCACTTGTTAGAAACAATATTGGGATCGCGATTTTCGGAAGTCAATTTGCACGTAGCTCCCCTTTATAACACCAGCATGACTCTGCTTGAGCGATGCGAAACATGCTGGAAATTGGTTAGCCTGAATTCAATACTTCATCTACCAGCCTCGTTGCTGTCCGACTAAACTCGATTAGTCTAACCACAAGTACGGTCAAGGCTCATCCTCTCGCTGTCATACTTGTCTCAAAAGTATAGTTCAGCTAGATTAGGAATAAGCAAGGGTCCGGTCGTCAGTTCAAGTAACCTGGATGAAACGCCCGAAAACTAGTTATTTGGTGAGTTATCGTTTCAGTTCTTGATCCATGAATCCATTTGAGCCACCTCAAACGCCAAAATACATAGGCAAAATGCCATACGGATTCGACGGCGACCAATTGGTGGTGACTTCAGGTAAATTGTTGCCAAACATCTGCGTAATTACAGGTCAATCGCTCGAACCTGCCGATTGTTCATGGTGTGACATACCGTGGCCATTTTTCTTGGGGCCAGTCATACGTAAGAACTGTCGGCTAAGTTATGGCATTTCGCCAATCTATCAACGCAGTTACCATCTACGCAAAGTACTAATCAGGACTTACCGAGTGGTCCTATATCTAACGTTTGCATTTGCGATCGGACTGTTGGGCTGGAGCCAACTTGTTCCATGGATTGGTTTAGTATTGCTTTTACTAAATATTTGGCCACATTCGATTCCGACTGAACCCCTTAGAATCGCTCGATACGAGGATGGTAAGTTCTGGATCGATGGGGTATCGGAGGCGGGAAGACTGGCAATAGAGGCTTACATGCATTCTAAAGGTCATGATGATCGTAAGACTTTCAATAACCAAGATCTGCAGGTGGTCAGACGCTTGTAGGAAAATTCAATGAATCTCAGTCTAAACAATAATGAACCTGATTCGACGTCAGAGGAGAACTCACCCCAGAAGCCACTCGGATCCAAATTGCACTCGATTGAGTGTGTGCAATTTGTCAGAGCTGCGATGGATCTGACTTCCAGAGATCGAGAACTGTCCGCTAAAGGTCATGTGTGTGCAATGGGCGTATGTCGAGTTTTGCTTGAAATGTCGGTAGATGAGTTTGGGGCAGATGGGAAGCAGGTCTTGATCGATTGGGGGATAAAGTGTAGCGAAGATGTAGGTCTGATCGTTTTTAGGCTTGTTGAAGCTGGATACGTTGGAGCGGTTATTGATGATTCGATCGACCAATTTGATGGCCTGTTTGACCTCAACCTGCCCGTTGAAACTTGGCAAATCAAATGGTAGAAGTAGGCCTCGAACGGCCACGGTTCAGGGTTTTCGGGCGGCAAGTCCAGGAGAGTCAGAGTTTAGTTTGACATCTGCGAGCACCAATCAGTTATTGCATCGCTTCGGTCAACAACTTCTGAACGTGCCATCCAGTTTTTAAGCTACGCAGGCATGCTATCCCGATCATCAGAGTGGCGCTCAACTATTGCTATGCATGAAAGCTAACCAAGTTCGGTAACTGATCAGCAGAACATGCGCCCCAACTACCACTGGCGTGCCTTTGGGGAAAAATCGAATCACGGTTACCGATGTCAGAAAGATGGTTACAAACACAATCAAGCCGTTAAAAGGCATGATGAAAAATCGGTTGGCATCGACCGATAGCAACGCCGTTCCAATCTCTTGATTTACTTGATCAGCAAACCCGAAAAAGATGGCCTTCAACCATATCAATCCTGCTGGGATAAAGATCAACCAAAGAACTTGCCCAGTGGCCTTCCTGGTTCGAGAGCAACCAAATAGCCAGGTAAGCATGACGACTGCAATCGACAACGATGATTGCCAAGATTGAAAAGGCGTTATCGCGGCCCAGATAATGAAGAGTCCGAATAGCCATGGAACGCTAAAGTGCTGACCAGCTCGACAAGAATCGGCTTGACCAATATCACAAATTGGTGACGAGGACGCAGATTCGGTTGTCAGTTCAGGCATCATGACTCACCTTGAAGAAGCGCTATCCGATGGCTACTTCTCTTCGAGCAACTTTTCAAGTCTCTTGAACTCCGCATCAATACCTGATCCACTGTAAAAGCTAACAACTCCGCGTAGCCGTTTCGTTTGGCCAGGTTCGCAGTCCGGGAATTGCGGATCGGAGTGCATGCACGGACAGGGCGGGTTGGCCCAAGGACGGACACACTGTTGCCATCCGGTGATT
>JAXMBP010000034.1:0-72451 GCA_046349795.1 Pirellulales bacterium
CTCGACATACCCATGTGCGTCAAGCTGGAGTAGCGCTTTCCAGTAAGTTTGCGAATGATCCATCAATACTTAAGATGCTTGCGACTCTTTCAACCGCCTCAACGCCAGCTATACGAATGCAGGTTGCACTAGCCTTAGGTGCGTTCGACGCTCAACCAAATCAATCTTCGGAAAATGAAAGCTCAACGAACCAAACATCATCAGTGGTGGCTGAATCGCTGGCGAACATCCTGTCGATCGATCAAGATGACCCCTGGCTAACGACAGCACTGCTCACATCCACTCGGAACAATAGCCTACGCACGCTTGAACGCACTGTCGAAAGGATCAATCGAGGTGATATTCAAGCTAAGACACAGGTTACTCGTTTCATTCGCGAACTGTCCGCTTCGGTTGGTGCCGCTGGTGATATTGTGCAGTTAGAGAAACTGCTCACGACATTAACTCGTCCCACAACGAAAGATCTATCGTGGTGGCGTTACTCGGCTCTTAGCGGTCTGTCATCTGGGTTGCCACGGCATAAGAATAAGCAAATTCCAAATTCGCTAAGTGGCTTGTTGGCGAATCCACCGGCAGAGTTGGCGCTGGTTGCGAAATCGATTCAATCGCAACTCGAGACAGCTTCGACGATTGCGTTGAACGTGAGCGCCGCTGAGCCGGATAGGTTGAGTGCGATTGAATTGATTGCGAGCTTACCCAAGGAAAAATGGGATCGAATCGCAGAACAGCTTATGTCCAAAGATCAGTCAGCGCCAATTCAACTAACTGTTTTGCAGCAGATGCGGCGCATGTCCAATCCTCAAAACGCAGCGTTGGTAATTAGTCGTTGGGGAGAGCTTGGGCCGCTAGTGCGCCAAGACTCGATAGGCTTTCTTTTGCAACGTAAGGATTCTACTGGGCTCACACTTCAGGCGATGAAGGCTGGCGATGTTAGCCCGGCAATCGTCAACATCGACCAGCGCGCGGTTCTTCTGGCGCATGCCGATGCTGATATCAAGCAGTTGGCCAGAAGCATTTTTGGCAGTGGTATTTCACCTGATCGGGAGGCTGTTGCCAAGCAGTATCAAGCCGCATTGCGGCTTGACGGCAACAGTGAGTCTGGCAAGGCAGTGTTCGAAAAAGTCTGTGCAGCTTGCCATCGATTCAATGGAGTGGGCAACGAGGTTGGTCCCGACATTAGTGACACTCGAAATCGTTCTCGCGAAGCTCTGCTCTACGATATTCTCGATCCGAATCAAAAGCTCGAGCCCAAGTACACAGCCTATCAAGTGGTGACCGTGGATGGGTCAGCTTACCAAGGGTTGTTGCAAAGTGAATCCGTCGAATCCATTGTGTTACAGCTTGCCGAAGCTAAGCAGGTCAATTTAGCGCGCGGTGAAATTGAACAGCTCCGAGCTAGTGGAAAATCGCTGATGCCTGAAGGAGTTGAGAAAGAGATCAGCGTTCAGCAGATGGCGGATCTGCTTCAATTCTTGAAGCAATAATGTATTGACTAATTATAGAGTGCTTACAACCATGAGCCCTCGATATGATTCTAAGCGGTACGGCGGCATTCGCGACGAAGATCGAATGGGAAGATTGATCATTAGCCCTGCCCGCGAACGAAGCTTGAGTGTTCAGCCCGTAATCGAACGAGCTAGGTCTTCGACATGCTTGTAGTAGAACAACAGCAAGGCGATGGAGGTTGACCAGAAGAATTCTTGCTTGATCGAGAATTGCGGTTTCAGTACTGGTACTCGAGGGTCCCACAGATCGTGTTCGATTCGATGGCGAACGACCATAACGGCTACAAACATTAGCACACAGGCAAGCAAACAGACGAAGTAACCCCACAGCAAGGACCGGGAAAAGATACAAGCCAAGTGCAACCAGATGGTAACGGCGAGTATCGCTACAAGCTGCAGCCGACTCCACGCGAACACGAGGTCGCCTCGGATCATTGGCCGGATCACAAAGAAAGTTGCAAAAAACAGGATTGGTAGAAACTCAAGAATCCCCTCGACAAGCTGCCGATTCCAATAGTCCTGATACAAAATTGCAGTCATAAGTGCAAGCATCATTGCAAGTTGTATCTTGAACAGCGTTGCGAATAACCGACGACTCCCAACTATTGCGATAACTGGTAAAGCTATAGCCCAGACAACGCCATCACCATAAGTCGTGATGATCGCGGATGAGCGTATCACCTGTTCATCGAGCGTATCAAGCGATGCGTTGAGGATGTCTGAAGAGCGTTGTTCCATACCATCGCAACCGATGCTGACCGGCATCCAAAAGCTTGCGAGCAGCAGCCAGCCCGCCAAATTCATCCAATAAACAGTAGGCGAACGAAGTGCAGCCGAGCGTGTCTGCGGCACCGCGAGACCATTTTTTTCTGCAGAAAATTCGACTGAATCGGCATTGCTTTCGGACATAGAAACTAGCTCAGAAGCTTTAGAAAAATCCCCCGCTCTGCTGGACTCCCATTGGTTCGATTGTCACCTTAGGAGTGCTGTTGCTTGGGCTCATTTTTGAGATCGCCCTGAGGAGGTCTTCGATCTTGTAATGGGTAGAATCAGGGCAGCTAACTACCAACATTGACCCGACAACGGAAATAGAACTGGAACCACCGTTCTGCGTCCATGAATCCGGTTCTATTGAATTCAAGATCGTATTGATCAGAGCATCGACATTGCTGGAGTCGCTGTAGAGATAGCTAAGGTCATAGGTTCGTATCACTCCATCGCTATCATCAACATCAACTGCGGTCGTAATCTCTAATCCGAACTCGCGAATTCGATAACTCAGTCCAAGCGGCTTGAGCATTAACTCAATCGCCTCGCGGTAGGAACACTCAGGTAGCTCCAATGTAACTGGCGTTTCCGCTTGAATTCCTTCTTCATCCAGTTCGGCCATGTTGAGGAAAACTCTTATTTTTAACTCATCCCCAATCGATGAAAAGGCTCGATTTAAAGGAGTAGATTGGAAATTAAAGCCATCTTTGCAGATCGTATCGCGGAATCGTATCTTCACTTGATCTTTCATATACTCAATTTTTTCTGAGTCAGGCCCGCTAGTCATCCAGCTTGGTTTGTTGCCTTCAGGAGCTTTCCATTTGACGATTGGAGCGGGCTCTTTGGGGGTTGAAGCTCCTCTTCTTGCACCACCTCCTAATGGAACTAGCTGAGTATTCGGTGCGGCTTGGGCTGCGTTCTGACTAGCTTGATTGGCAACTTTTTGATTTGCCTGTGCAGCTTGCAATTGAACCTGTGAATTTGGCGACACGGAAATCAAATTGGGCGATGCACTAGGTTGGCTGGGTTGGCTGGGTTGGCCAGGGACTGCGGAGGATGGAGCTGATGGGACTGGTTGCCCGCCAGGAGCCGGCCTGCCCTGCCCCAAAACGACGGCCGGAATCTTCGATACTTCTACTTCACTCGATGGAGCGCTTACGGTGACCGTTTGAGTTTGCTTGCCTGCAGCTTTTCCTGCACCATTTCCATCATCCCAGAGGGCCAAGACTGTTACAGTGCCGAGCGATCCGAATGCGATCGCGGACAACGCAGTTTTCATCAACAAGCTCTTTTTCAACATAGCGATCTCTCCTTGGATTAGTTCATTAACATTCGGGCTCAGGGAGTTTGGCGATTTCACCAAGCTCTCCAATGGCAATTGCTGCGTGCAAAACTGTAAAACTAAAATGTTCGACTCAGCCGCTTGAACCTTGCTCTTTAAGATCTCAACTGCTCCGAGTGCGACTGATAAACTCAATCCGTGCCGAATCAGTTTTGACCGTAACATTTGTCGACCACGCTTTAGTCGACCCTCTACGGCCGAAACGCTTATTTCCATGCGTTCGGAAATTTCTTTAGCGGAGTAGCCATAGAGATAGTGCTCAACCAATGCACTCTTCAAGTTTTGTGGAAGCTGTTCTAACTCCTTAAACAACCATTCAAGCTCAATCTGCTTCGCCACCAGAGTTATTGGATCGATCTGATCCGCTGGCAATTGTTCCAATCCAAATGAACCTGCATCAATCTGTTGATCTCGCATTCGTTGACTTCTAAATCTTGTTCTGGAAGCCGTGCGATAAGCGACACCGTGCAACCAAGCCGCCAAACTACTTTGCTTGCGAACTTTAGTTGCAGACTGAATTAGGACTAGAAAGGTTGCCTGAAATGCATCCTCAGCGTCGCTTCTGCAACTTGCGGTAGCACGACAAACTGAATAGACCATCGGACCATATCGAACAATTAACCGCTCCATAGCCACACGATCCCGACATTGAACATACTTCTCAAGTAGTTCAACATCGGTTTCAGACAGAATTAGCTGATTCAGTTCATCAACAAGCATTGAAGAAATGCCGCTGACCGAACTTAGTGTTTCTGGAGCGCTCATACATAGTTAGTGCACCGAAAGCACATGGCCGGGCGCGAATTCTGAAAAGTTCTTCGAAAAGATTCTTGGGACGCTCGGTAGCTAAACCGGTAGCTTGTTGACAATGCTTACATGCTAACGCTTGCCCGAGGTCGAATCAACATTCGCCCAGAAGAATGGCATTGCTGACGCCAAAAAAACGGCGTGAGCCGTCCGGTTCCCAATGTTATCGTTGACGGTTACCGGGCAGCTCGCGCTGCTCCGCTACAAATCCGAGCCTTATTTGAACGGTATTGCGTTTAACGGCAAGCCGTAGGCGTCTGTGTCGCAACTGCAACCGTTGGCAAGAGGATTTCGCTAAGGACTCACCCTGACAGAATCATGGCAAGACTGTTTCGCAGAATCTTAGTCAGCTAGCCATGATCATGAAAACACAGTCGCCTACAGCTTGCCGTTAAACACGACTAAACAATCGAACAGCTTTAGGCCTTGGCTAGTTTGCGTTCAGCGATTTCGCGATAATAGTCGATCGTTTGTCGCAGGCCCTCTTCTAACGAAGTCTCTGGTTCATAACCAAGCACTGTTCTTGCCTGACTGATGTCCGCCAAACTTTCGCGAACATCACCCAAACGAGCAGGTTGGAAATTCGGCTCGACCGACTGGCCCAACAACTCGGTAAGTAAATTCAGCAGTTGAAGCAAACTAGTTTGTCGCCCTTCCGCCATATTAAAAATGCGTCCAGCAGCCGCCGGAGTATCTCCGGCTAACAAATTTCCGCGAACGACGTTCTTAACGAAAATAAAATCTCGCGACTGCCCGCCGTCGCCAAAAATGGTTGGAGGATTGCCGCTCAGAATTGCAGTTACAAAAAGCGGAATAACCGCCGAATATGGACTAGCTGGATCTTGCCGCGGTCCGAAAACGTTGAAGTAGCGCAGTCCCACTGTTTCCAATCCAAAACTGTGATAAAAGGCCTGGCAATAAAGCTCGCCGGCAAGTTTAGCTGCGGCATAGGGACTTAGTACTTGAGGCAGGTCCGATTCTCGCTTGGCTGAAAAAGGGCGATCACCGTAAGCGCTGCTACTGGCTGCATAGACGACTCGACGAACTCCAGCTTTCACAGCTTGGTTCAGGACATTCAAGGTTCCAGTAACGCAAGAACGATGAGTGTCCATCGGGCGTTCGATACTAAGAGGCACGGATGCAAGTGCTGCTTGATGAAAGACCAATTCTATCCCCTTCATCGCGCGGGCAACCGTAGATTCGTCCGCTACATCGCCTTCGATAAACTCAACCTCGCTTCGAATTGGATTCAGGTTATGCAGAAATCCAGTGCACAAGTTGTCAAGGACTCGAACTTTGTCGCCGCGACGCACACAGGCTTCGGCAATATGAGATGCGATGAATCCAGCTCCGCCGGTTACAAGTACGTTTGCCATGAGTCACTAACTTTGAAAAGCGATTCTAATTGCGAACAGTCGTTTGACCAAAAAAGCCGAGAACAGCCAAATCGAAACATGTTTTATCCCGGGCTTCGAGCCAAAAAATAAGGACTCAAAAATCTACCACGGGAACAGGAAACGTCCGAGCAGATTAAATGGGACCGCCAACATTCCTGAGTCGGTATGTACCGATTATGACGTTTGGCTCGAATCAATCAAATGAATCGCTGGTTGCGTATTGCTTGAGCGCATCCAAATCGACGAATTCTAACGTGCTAATGTGAGTCGCGCGAAGGTTTACTTTGGGGGCCATGCCTGCATCGTAAGCTTCCTTCCAACGCAAGACGCACAAGCACCAACGGTCGCCTTCGAGCAATCCAGGGAAATCGAATTCGGGCATCGGTGTCGACAGGTCATTCCCGCGACTCTTCGAAAACGACAAAAATTGTTCGGTCATTTCAGCACAAACTAAGTGCATTCCCTCGTCATCTCGCCCCGTATTACAGCAACCATCGCGAAAGAAACCAGTCATGGGATCCATGCTACAAGTCTCAAGCTCGGTTCCAAGAACATTTCGTGCAGGCATCGAATCTAAACTCCGTACGACTCAAAAACTAAGCCAGAATGTCACGAACAATCTTACCCTCGATGTCAGTTAAGCGGTAATGCCTACCTTGATATTTGAAGGTTAATCGCTCGTGATCGATCCCCAAGAGATGCATAATGGTGGCATTCAAGTCATGGATGTGCACAGGTTTTTCAGTAATGTTGTAGCTGTACTCATCGGTCGAGCCATAACTTACGCCAGGACGCACACCACCGCCACTCATCCACATTGTAAAACAGCGTGGATGGTGATCACGCCCATAATCCTTGGCCGTTAACTTACCCTGGCTGTAGGCTGTCCTACCAAACTCGCCGCCCCAGACCACCAAAGTATCGTCCAACAAACCGCGTTGAGCCAGGTCTTGAACTAAGGCTGCCGAGGCTTGATCGACCTGCTTACATTCGCTCTTGATCGCCCCCGGCAAACCGCCATGGTGGTCCCAATCTTTATGAAACAGTTGAACGCAGCGAACGTCACGTTCTAGTAACCGTCTTGCAAGCAAACAGTTTGCGGCGAAAGTTCCTGGTGTCTTTGCGTCACTGCCATAGAGTTCAAATGTGCTTTCAGGTTCGCTGCTGAAGTCAGCCACTTCAGGAATCGATGCCTGCATCCGAAACGCCATCTCGCTCTGAGCAATCCGCTGCTCGATTAATGGGTCCAGCCTAGTCTGCTTTTCGAGCTGATGCAGTTGATTCAGTCCATCTAACAATTCACGTCTGGACTCGCGACTAATACCATCGGGATTACTTAGATACAGGACAGGACTTGAACCTGCTCGCAGTTGAACGCCTTGATGACTGGCAGGCAAAAATCCGCTACCCCATAACCTGGCATATAATGGCTGGCCACCTTTGTTCTTGGTCACTAGAACGCAGAACGCTGGCAGGTTCTCGTTGGTACTTCCGAGTCCATAGTCCAACCATGCCCCCAGCGAAGGTCGCCCGGCAACTTGCGAACCAGTTTGAATAAAAGTGACGGCGGGGTCATGATTGATCGCTTCGGTGAACATCGACTTCACGAAGCACAATCGATCCGCGACCTTGGCGGTATAGGGCATTAAGTCGCTTAACCAAGCTCCACTCTGTCCATGCTGTTGAAAATTGAAAGCTGAACCCGCCAGAGGCAACGTCGCTTGATTGCCAGACATGCCTGTCAGTCGCTGGCCCATGCGAACAGACTCGGGCAGTTCGACACCATTGTCGGCATTGAGTCGAGGCTTGTAATCGAAGAGGTCGATCTGCGAAGGCCCGCCGCTCATAAACAGGTAGACGATGCGTTTAGCTTTCGGCGTATGATGAAATTGCCTGAGAATGCCACCTTTACCACTAGTCCCTAAGCTCGCATCAGCGGCCGATGTGTTATCCATTTTCAGGATGCCAGCCAAAGCAGCCGCTGACAGGCCTAGCGACGATCGCTCGAAGAAGTAGCGACGTGTGACTCCTTGAACGTATTCGTGTGTATCTGAGTTTTGCATTTTCTGACTCATTGGTTTACCTCTTCATCACGAATTCGTCGAAGCTCATTAAGCCTTCCGCGACGGCAGACAGTGCTGCTAGATCAACGACATCCATGTTCGCAGCAGATTTGTGATCGCCAATGGCTAGAAATTTGTCGGCGGCCTCGCGATTATTGCTGAAGTAGTCATGCTGCTTTTGGTACATGGCTTGCATCACAGCAAGTTCTGCTTCGTTTGGCCGACGTGTCGTGAGACGTCTGAATACGCTCGCAATACGTTGATCGACTTGTGAATATTCGCTTATGGCACTTTCGGCTAACGCTCGAGCGGCTTCGACAAACTGAGGGTCATTTAAGACGACTAAAGTCTGCAGCGGCGTCAGCGTGGATTGTCTTCTCACCACGCAAACTTCGCGATTGCTCGCGTCGAATGTCATCATCATCGGATGCGGCGAAGTGCGTTTCCAGAAGGTGTAAAGGCTTCTGCGACGGCTGCCTTCGCCAGTATCGCGTTTGTAGGCTTCACCTGACTTTTCTTCCCACAAACCTTCTGGCTGATATGGCTTTACGGGAGGACCACCAATTTGATCTACTAACAGGCCGCTAGCTGAAAGCGCTGCGTCCCGCAAGATTTCGGCGGAAAGTCTTGATGCAGGGCCTCGAGCGAGCCACTGATTTTCTGGATCATGGGCTAACAAATCAGCAGTTAGATTTGAACTTTGCTGGTAGACTCGCGACATCACGATCAGCTTGATGAGCTGTTTAGTGTCCCAGCCAGATTGAATGTAGTGCAAGGCCAGGAAGTCAAGAAGTTGAGGATTGGAAGGGGATGAGCCCTGCAATCCGAAGTCTTCTGTAGTAGTAACCAGTCCTTTGCCAAATAGACTTTGCCAAATTCGATTGACGGCAACTCGAGCCGTTAATGGGTGCTTGGGATCGGTCAACCATTTCGCTAAATCCTCGCGACTGAGCGATCGCTCTGTATCCCTGGATGTGTCGCGACCGGCTGAGAACGAAGTCGTGGTTTTCCTAAGCGGCAAAATCTTTGTAAGCACACCTCGTTGAACTGGATCTGTAGGAGCATCGTATTGCCCGCGTCGCAAAATAAACGTGGGGCGTTCTCCGGGTAATTCACGCATTACCATGATCTCGGGAATGGGATCGGAGAGTTTGGCAAGTTCCCCACGCAGATCGAACAAGTCTGCTTGGATTTTTGTCCGCTGGCCGTCGCCAAATTCGACGAACTGCTTAAGATCATCATGCGTTAAGCTTGAAACCAGTGATTGCAGATGGTCGCTGGCCGTATCCAGCCAATACAGCATCTTGCACTCGGCATCGGATAGTTGAGCTTGAAAGATTCGTAGTTCGTCAACTAGTCCGCTTTTGAATCCGACATCACGGAAGCGTTGGCCGAGCGTCAGTTCGTTTGCTTCGCCGCCTTTGATTGCTTGGCTTAGGCTATCTCTCACGACTTCGGTCTCAATCGATTTACCATCGACCCATAGTTTCATTCCGGCAGCCAAGCTTGAACCATCATAAGTCCAAGTTACTTGCGTCCATTGCTGAATTGGTAGCGGCTTCTTGGAGACAATTCGCAATGCGTTACCTGGCCAAAAGTGAATGAGTGCGGCGCTAAGTCGACCGTTTTCGATCAACAACTCGTAACCGCGAGACGCTGAATCGGTCCAAGCTCGAGAACGATGAAGCAGAACGCAGCGATCAAAGTGTCGAGGAATATTAAGCCAGAGTGAAAATGAGAATGGTTGGTTGCGTTCCCAGTCGCCTCCCTCCTTCATGGTCACACTGTTCTCACCTGAAAGCTCGATCGCTTTGGAAACCTTGCCATCAACTAACCGTGGAGCATCGTGTGTTTTTCCAAAGGCATCGGGTTTGATGTTGTTGATGATTTTGCTTTTTTCGGCCAGCGATTCAAAACTGTAGTGACCGATCTGTGACTGCTTCAGCCGCTCTTGAATCGCAGTTGCAGCCTTTTCTGCATTCGATGCCAGAGCTTGAACTGCGGTGGATAAATCAGTCGCTTGAAAATCCGTCAACGATCGCTGCTTGTCTGAAATTGCCTTACGCAACTGATCCATTTTCTCCTGCTGTTCAAGAGTGTTTAACTGAAGAGTCGGAGTGGGAACTGCATCGGTGAAGTGTGAGTACAGCCCGGACTCGTCGATATTGTTGAAGAAGGCAGACAACTGGTAATACTCGCGTTGACCGATCGGATCGTATTTGTGATCGTGGCATCTCGCACACTCAAGTGTAAGACCAAGGAATGCGGCGCCGAATGTATTAACGCGATCCGCCACGTACTCATTTCGAAACTCCTCCTCGATACTTCCGCCTTCGTTGGTTTGACGATGCAAGCGATTAAAGGCAGTGGCTAGAATCTGTTGCCGAGTCGCATTTGGTAGCAGGTCGCCAGCGAGTTGCCAGGTGATGAACTGATCAAAAGGAAGGTTCTCGTTCAAGGCTTGGACAACCCAGTCTCTCCAAGGCCAAGTCGCTCGATAACGATCATTCTGATATCCGTGTGTATCCGCGTAACGAGCTGCATCTAGCCAGTCTATGGCCCATCGTTCGCCAAAGTGCGGATTGGACATTAGCTCATCGACTAACTTTTCGTAACGATCAGCAGTTGGTTGACTCAGGAACAGATCGATCTGCTTTTCACTGGGCAGTAATCCGATCAGGTCCAGATAAAGTCGACGTACCAGTGTTTCGGAATCCGCCTGTGGAGATGGCCTCAAGCCGAGTTCCGCCAAGCGTTTGGCTACCAGAGAATCAAGCGGATTATTGCTGTCCCGCCACAAGTTATCTTGAGGAATTTTCGGAACATCTACAGGCTTGAGCGACTCGAACGCCCAGTGCTTTGAAAACTTAGCGCCGTTTAGGACCCAACGTTGCAACACTTCGCGTTCCTGTTGGCTCAATTGCATTTTGGAATCGGGTGGCGGCATTTGAATCGACGGATCATCCGACACTATGCGTTTGATTAGATCGCTCTCAGCAAGCTTGGTTGGATCGACGGCGATGGAGTGCACTGAAGCTTCGTCGTCCAGTCGAAGGTCTGTAGCACGATGAGCTTTGTCAGGGCCATGACACTTCAAGCACTTATCGGAAAGGATGGGGCGGACCTCACCTGCAAAATCAAGCTGTGGTTCTGACCGGACTTGTCCTGAAATCAGATTGGCGAAGGTCAGTACAAATAGTGACGGGCAAATCGTGTAGAAGATCGCAACGATGGGACGATTTCGAATCGCTGGCCAGGAAGGAAGGTAATGCATGATTGTTCGGCGGGGTAGGAGTTGTCTTTATTATAACAGCTCAAGCCTCCATCTGATGAGCGTTGCGTCGCGTGCCGGGAAAAACAGCATTTCGGGGGAGCTTGGGTGGCTTAGCGATAGCCCAATCGTCCTGCAACCAATGAGAAAAGATGAACAATCGCTACCATGGCCGTTGCCAGTCCAGCAAATCGATGAACGACCAGCGCTTGATTCATGCCTTGTGTGTCGAGTACTGGCACCATGCTGATCAGCATCGTGGCTACGGTGCAAAGTGATACCAAAACTAGAATCCAAGCGCTCCATTGCTCAACGGTCCAATTGTCGCGAGTGGCTGATCCACGAGGTAGATAAGTCGCTGACACAGCTATCAGCAAGAATACAAACGCTCCCGCCCCACTGGTATGAGCAATCAAAGCGTAGTGCTGCATGTGGCCTTCACGAACGATTGACCCGAAAGCTGTGATCGATAGCACTGCTACGCAAACGATGAAGGCGATGTAGGCGATGCGACTAAACCAACCGCGTTGGTAGCGATCGGATCGATGTCGGCGAGTGGACATCACCCACAATGCAAGCAGCGAAACAATGACAAGCGTTGCTAGTACAGTTGGGATGATCAGCTTGACAAACGGAAGGTTGAATAGGTCAGGAGACATGGCTAACTGCTACTTGCTAAAGTTTGTTTTTCGCTGAATCAGTTTGGCTGAATCAAATTTTTGTTGGTGACTGCACTGTCGAGTTGAGCTTCAGGAGTTTTCGGTGCCGCAATTTGTTGCGACGAAAACCTTAACGCGTGCTTTTTCGCCACGATGAACTTAGGTTGACCGCCAGGGCCGAAACCGTGATTACGCAAGTCAATGCAAACGCAATCAAGCTTGCTATTTTGAATGCTGATCTGCCTTCGAACATTTGACTCCACTGTGCCAAACGCTGGATGTCGGCCTTTTGCAGTTCATGCACCGTAATCTCATTTGTTTCTTGTCCCGGCAAGGTGCCAATGGGCTTCAGCTTTGCAAAAAAGAACTGCGAGTCCTTGCCGTGACACTCTTGGCAACCAGTCGCGCCTAAAGACTGTTGAGCGGGTCGAACCATGTGAGCCGAGGGCCAAGCGTAGGGATCGGCTAGAGTTCCAAGCTTCTCCTCAGGTAGATTTGAAAGCTTGCCGTCGTCAGTCTTCACGATACCTTGACCGGCTGAGACGTAAACCGCTTGTGAGCCAGGCATTGCGGTTTCGATTTCCTTAAGCGCGGCAATCATACGATCGTCGATCTGCTTCTTTCGTTCGCCCGCTTCAGCCTCTTCGATCAACTTGCGCTGCTTTTCGTCAAGCTCTTCGGTTTTCATGCGAGCGGCTTTGTCGTCGCCGAGAATCTGTTTTCGTTGGCTCAGAGTCAGCTTCACTTCGCTCAGTTCATCCACAAAATCTTTGCGAATCTTTAGCGGCTTGCGAACCAGCTCGTAGGCTTGCTCGGGATTCAATGGCTGTAGTTTGCCATCGCGAACCACGCCCCAAAAGCTTGGCCACATCATGCGGTGAGGTGTATATTTTCCGCTGTCTCCATCGACTGGACTTCCTGTTTCATTGACGGGTAGCATAACATTGCCATAAATTGCCGGCAGTTCATTGCCAGTTCGTTTGATGTGATCTCCCAAATGATGGGCCGACGAAAGAATCTGCCGTCCAATCTCGTCATTCAACTGAGGGCCAGAGTGACAGGCCGTGCAGCTAAGCTTTTCAAAATGCAAAGGTGGTAAGCCCTTGTGAGCTGGCTTCGGAGCGCCCAATCTTCCCACGCTTTTGCTGTTGTCGTCGCCAATGTGACAACCTTGGCAGGAGAGTGAAGCAGCAAACGTGCCCGAGACATGCTTCTCGCCTTCGAAGCCTCGAACGGTTTGGTGATCCAATCCATTGCGGTGACAATCCGAGCATTTAAGTCCTGCTCGCAAGTGAATGTCATCGTCATGTTGCCATCGAGTTCCCTGCGGACTATTGCTCGACGCGCTGGTGTGGCAGTAGTAGCACGATTCATTGGCCGGTTTACGAACAAGATCGATAAAGACCTTTCCATCGCTGCGAAACTTCTCAAGTTCGTATTTTAGCTTTGGCAACTGCTCTTTGACCTCGTCGCTGTTTAGATCAACATCATCTTTCAATCGACGCATGTTGCCAGTGACAACTCCCAAACCAAGAGCGGCAGTGGGAGCGTACGCAAAATTCTGATCCTGAATCTGTTCGGTCCATACGAACGGGCTGTACCCACTTCCTGGCCGGTTGTGACACAACATGCAGTCGATCGGCAGGTTACCAGTGATCTTGGTACGATCGATCGAACCGGTTGGTGCTTGCGCAGCTTCGCCGGTAGGTGCGGTTAGCCCAGGCATATAGCCGCCGAACTTGGCTGACATCTGCCAATTCGAAAGCCCCAGATCTTGCGGCTTATGCGTTCCCGGCCAACCTCTAAAGGAAACTGGTAGGTTAGTGCCTGTTCGAGGATCGTTCCAAATCAATGGCAATCCTGGACGACCGACATCGGAGTTGGCTGTTGGCAGTGCAGCGTTAAAGTGGAAGCCGTGAGCGATTGTTTTGAAGTCGTGGCAGCGCCCACACGTTTTTTCAGGTGAATAAGGGCGAGAGTTCTCGTTAGAATCAATCTTGTTATTGCTCTCGTCATAAAGATCGATCCAATGGACATAGCCCGCCATGCTGTCTGAAGTTGCGTACCGGTTCTGAGCAAACAGGTTGTCGACTGCCAACAGCGCGAGTAAGAGAGCCAACAATGGAACCGAAGAATTTCGACGCAAGAGTGGACGAACTTGGGAAAAAGAGGCAATTGAAGATAGCACTTGGTATCTTTTTGTCATAGCGTGAGCCAGCCATAAAGGGTTTTTCGGTCTCCATATTGTAGTTGTGTTCGAGCACCTGCACACCTCAATTACTTGCGTTGCGAGTACTGCGGCTCCGTAGTGGGATTCTCCAGAATTTCTTACCTAACTGAGCGCACAACTAGGACTGGGCTGACACTGCACGCGTACCAGACTTCCCCAATTGCGCGTTCGGGTCAACTCGGCAGGTCGCTAGGAGGGGAGTATTCCAAGTTGCAGGATTTACGGAGGGAATTCTGGCGAGTACCACAACAGATCAGGAATTCTGGCGACGGTTACTTCGACTCGAGGCCGGCGCTGTTGACGGAGACTACACGATACTTTGCTTGGGACCCTGCGGGTCGAGTTGTATCTGTGAAGGTCATAGTGACCAGCGGTTGGAGCGGAGTATCACTGTACGATAGACCTTGAAGAGCGGACGACCGTGCTTGTTTTGACCATTCGCAGGTAAGGTGGCTATCAGTTGATCATCGCGATAAACCAAGAATTTTTCAATGCCGCTTTCTAAATCAGCTTCGGCATTCCAACTGATGACATTATTTGTTCCTAGCTTCACGTCTGTTGGAACCGGCGGTGGTGTGGTGTCTAGAACCTCTGCGCTAGTGCAATACTCCTTCCACGATTTCGCTACAGACTCATTTGGCAACCAACTGGTCTGATTCTTATTACCTACAAAGCTTGCTTCTGATTGAACCTCGATGGACTCGTGGTTTCCAAACCATGCGACTGACCCACTGATGTCATTCAGCTTCGTAACAGCGCCGGATTTCGGTAGCCGCATCTGCATGCAAGCATCTAGCCAAACTATTGCCAGATAACGCTGGTTGCCACATTCGTGACTAGACTTTGGATCGATAGCAACGCCAATCAAACCGCCGGATTCGCGAAGCCTTCTAAAGAACTTTTCATTGGCGGGCCATACACCGGAGAAATCTGCATTCTTGACCGAATAACCTTCTTTGGTTCCCAGGTTGCAATTCATTGGTACCTTGAGCGCTTCATCCGGAAGCTGATGATGCTTGATCTTGGTTTGATTTGGGTCGGCTTCCAGCATCGGTACGCCCGAACGAAGCCAAGCTGCGATTACCTTTTGTGGATACAGCATTACCATGCCGCCTACCCAATGCCCTCCGCCGCTGTGGCCCCACAGTGCCCAGGGTACTTCAGTCAGTTCAGCATGTCCCGATGCTTTAGCAAAGTGAGACAAGCTGCGCTCGAAGGCTGCGGCAGAACCGTTTCTGGGATCACACCACATTTGACAGTCTGCAGCTTGTGGTTGCTCGTACGAGGGAGCCATCAATGCACAGTGATGCTTCTTGGCCAGAGCTTGCCAATGCAAATCAAACGCGCCGGTAAGGCCTGACTTACACGATCCTTCGCCACAACCGTGTTGATGAACGACGATTCCCTTTATTTTTTGAACTCCCGGTGGGAGCCAAATGGTGTAGTTCACGGGGAATATCAACTCGCCGGGCTTTTGTCCAGCTTCATAACGAACGCGATAATAGGGTGGATCGGCTTGGGGGAAAACATCGTATGGAGGATTTTGAGCCAACAGCGACGAAGCGGCGATGTTGCACATGAACAAACTGCATAGGATCAACGCGATTGAGAAACGAACCTTGACGGTTGAAACAACGCTCAAGCTAAAGCAATGCGGCATGGGAATCCTCCTCGCTAGTTAGCGAAGTCGATGAAACGGGAGTCAGTTTAAACTCTAATTCGGGTTGTTATTACACACGCAATTGTCTTTGGGGTGTGGCAATCGGGAGGTTTACTTGCCAACCTCGACACCAGCCTGCTTGAGCATAATGACCAAACCCAACATGATCATGCTGAACGAGTTCAACATCATGTGGACGATAATGCACGGCCAAATAGAATGTGTTTGGCGATATAGCCAGCCCAAGAATATACCCAAGAAACTGAGGGGAATGAAACTCATCCCATAATCGAAGTGTGCAAAACCAAACAAAAGTCCACAGACGATACATGGCCAAAGCGGCGGCATGATAGCAGTATCGTTGATGTTGCTGTCCACCATCTGTGCAGCTACAACTTCCTTGGAGGGCTCGTAGATGGATGCGATCGAACTGTTGGAATTTTGTAAACCAGAGAGTGTGTCTGGATGGTTCGACGTAGCAAATCCCGGTTGATAGTTTGCTTCGACAACGGAACCAGGACTGTCGAACAAGGCAGAATCTGATGTCCCCACGACGACCGGTTGCAGGTTCGGCAATTGACTAGTGGCTAGGCCCAGTCGACCGATCAAATTGTCAAAGATGTTCTTGAATGGAATGGACTGCATCCAACCTTGCAATACAACTCGAAAGAAGAACTCTTCGGCAATGGGCGCAACAATAGCTGCGGCGAAAACAGCCATCAGATAACCGAACAAAGTGGCTGACTCAACCGCCGAGTCAATCAATGGATGTTCGTACTTCGACTTTGAAATGGCCGAGACGATCATCATCAGAATGTACATGCCGGGCAAACTGACTAGTCCAGCAATAAGACCAATGCCAAGTAGTCGAAAGCTAGGCTTATCAAAGCCCACATGAGGCAAACTAACTCGATAGCGTGCACATATCCAAATAGTTCCAGCGATAACCGAGATCAGGCTGCCCACACCACCGGCCGCAGCTAGTTCCAGTGGAACTCCCTCGCCGCGTTCAATCTTTAATGCCTGTGCAAGCAACAGTGCGAGAATCGAGTTCAGAAATAGAGCACTTATAACGATTCCCAAAACTTCGACGAGTGCCCATTGCCTCGGCTGCCAAGGAAGTCTGATTGGAAGAATTGCCTTACCTTGAGATCTTCGAACGAACAAAAAAATCCAGCTAAGCAACGATCCAAACAATCCAGTCAGTGCCAATCCTGTAACGAAAACGATGACTAGAGCATAGGCTGGATATTGTCGCAGAAACTCTTCTGTAATTGGATTATCGGAGGGCTGCATAGGCTCTCATTTGCTAGGCGTAAGAAATAATTCAAGTCGATGCTAAATGGTCAACTCTGTTTGCTCAATTGGACGGCCTTAGCAACATAATCAAAGCCGCTGACAACAGTGCTGATCACTGCCAACCAAAGCAATAGAGTCGTCGCAGTACCCAGCCAGAGTTGTGTCTTTCCGTAGATTAGCAGAAGCAAACTGGACACAATCGCTGCGCATTGAAACAGCATCTTCCACTTGCCGAGCCAACGAGCTGAAAAGTCGCCGCCCTTCCCTTCTACCATCGCTCGTATGCTGGTTATCAGCAATTCACGACCAACGGTCACTGTGACCATCCAAGCGGGCATTCGACTTCCGGGTACGCCGACCAATGCGACCATAGCTGCAGTGATGATGATCTTGTCTACGAATGGATCAAGGACTCGGCCCAGTTTTGTAACTTGACCATACCTTCTTGCCCACCATCCGTCCACAAAATCGGTCGATGCAGCGATAATGAACACGATCATAGCCGGTAAGAACAAGCTCCACTCTATCAAGAAACCCACCAGAATCGCCAAAATTAGCCGAATCATGGAGAGCGTATTCGGTACGTTCCAGATACTCGGTGATGGCTGGCTGGTTGGCTTATTGTCTTCCACGGAATCGTTCCAGCTTTAAAGAGTTATCGCGGTGCACCTACCGCAGCAGCCACCAAATCATAGTCTCGACATCCAACAATCTCCGAAGGCACTAACGCACCTTCATACAAGGGAACGCGAGCCGAACCCGTTAGGTAAACTACAGCATCAACATCTGGAGCATCAGCAAAACTACGAGCTAACCAAACATTTTTGGATCGATCGATTTCCTTGTCGACGATCAAGTCAACGGCTCGACCGACTTGACGCTTGGCCCAATCGAAAGCTACTCGTTGCTGAGTTTCCATCAATTGCTGTTGCCGCGCCAACTTTACATCGTCGGGCAGGTGCCCAGTCAGCTTGGCTGCTGGCGTGTCATGCTCTAGCGAGTACGTGAAGACTCCTGCGCGTTCAAATCTGGCTTCGGAAATAAAGTCGGCCAGCTCATCGACATGCTCCTGAGTCTCACCTGGGAAGCCAGTGATGAACGTTGTGCGAATGACCAAGTTGTCAATTCGATCTCGCATCTTAGCCACCAGTTCTCGAGTCGATTCAGGTGTAACTCGACGCGACATTCTTCGCAGCATTTCGCCATTGATGTGCTGTAGCGGCATGTCCACATATGGCAGAATCTTCGGAGTGTCTGCCATCACATCAAGCAGTTGATCTTCAATGTACATCGGATAAAAGTACATCAATCGAATCCACTCGATACCTTGAATCGGACTTAGCTTTTGTAACAGTTCCGATAGTCGACTCTCGCCATAAATGTCGCGACCGTAGTAGGTCGTGTCCTGAGCAACAATGATTAACTCGCGAACGCCCGACTGAGCCAACTCGGTAGCTTCGCGAACAACGTCTTCGATCGGCTTACTAGCATGCTTGCCGCGCATCTTAGGAATCGCGCAGAAGGTACAAAGTCGATCGCAACCCTCGGAGATTTTCAAGTAAGCAAAATGTTTGGGTGTAATTCTCAGTCGATTGGAGTCATCCAAGGCTCGTATTGGAGCGGGACGAAACAGTGTTCGTTGCTCTTCCAGTCCATCGACGATTTGCGAGGCCATCTTGGTGATGTCGTCACGCGAGAAAACTCCCACCAGCGAGTCGATTTCGGGACGAGCATCGAGCAGTGCTTCTCGTTCGCGCTCCGCCAAGCAACCTGACACGATCACGCCGCGGATCTTGCCCTGACGCTTCAATTCGAGCATTTGATCGATGGTGTCCATCGACTCCTGTCTCGCTCGATCAATAAAGCCACAGGTATTGATAACGACAAAGTCACTTTCGGCTGGATCTTGGACCAACTGGTAGCCATCGTGGTGAAGCAGCCCAAGCATTTTTTCGCTGTCGACGGTATTTTTGGGGCAGCCCAAGCTAATAAAGGCGTATCGACCTCGGACCGCACCGTCTGTCTGAGCCGGCTGAGGTGCGGTTTGGGTATTTTCAACAATTGGCAACTGTATGGACATAACAACCGTCGTGAGAGGTGAAAACGAAGCGGCTATTATAGCTAACCTTACGCCCTTGACGATGCGAAATTTCCGAGGGTTTTGCAGGCTCAAATCGACTTTGGCATCGAGGCTGTTTCAGACTATTTGAGCCTTGGCTGCCGAATGATCATTTGATCGTCGGGCGGCAAATGCTTGCGAAGAGAGGCTGTAGATCGGGCACCACCGGTTGGATTTTGTCCAAACTGAGGCTGAACAATTAGGCTTCCGGCATCAGTTCGAAATCTGTCGGCCGTCGAGCTCGACAGAACTGCGGGAGCTCGACCTGCAATGCCACGGCCTGTTGCATCACCAGTATTTGGCAAGTTTTGAGGCGCCGCCAGCAAGGCTGGATCGCGTATCACGGCGTCCCGACCAACCAAGCGTTCAGGCGGTTTAGGCATTGGAACTGCCGCGCGAGGATCTTCGTCGGGCCATTGGACCTTCGATTCTGCGTTTTGCGTGGTCAAACTTGCATTTTCGTGGAGGCTACCGAATGGCGTGTGCCTATCAACCGACGGGACTTCCTTTTGAATGACATCGTTACCCGATTGATCAGCCCACGAATGGAATGAACTCGGCTTGCGCGCGGGGGCGTTTTCGGGCAGCTTAACTGAAGAGTCTTTGCCACTGAGGACTGAGTCCAACAAGCTTGGCTTCTTTGCCCATTCGGGAAACTCGGCGTTCAACGGAGCAACAGCGCTGAATGCATCAGTCGAACTTTGGAGGTTGGGAGTTCCAGCAGGTGGAGGCAATGTGTCGATCGACGCGCGGGCTATCGACGGGCGCTCGACCACTCGAGCGGAAGTGGCTTGAGTCTGGTTTGCTGCTGAAACCCGATCGACTATGTCTAGATTAGCATTAGCACTTGGCTCAGTCGTCGATGATGATCTGACGGCTGAAGCTGATGAAGCAGACTTTGTTGTAGCTGATGTAGTTTGATTCGAAGCAGCAACATCATTCGAAAAATTCGAATTAGCCTGAACTCTGGAGTACGTTTTTCTTGCAGGCATGTCCTCGACTCCGGCATATTGCTCGGTGGGTCGCTTGAAAAATGGGATCGCTAGAAGACATCCGCCAGCAAGCACGAGAGCCGCCCAGCCACTGGGACTGAGGTTGGAAGGGACGATTTTCATGGCACGAAAAGAACCTAGTTCATTCGATCGCCGTGCCACTTCCTTGCGAGAGTGCGATCGAACCTTGTAAATCATCAACCCCAAAAACCATGGTTGATGGCTAGCAAGTCGTCTTATCGACACCCCACAGTTGAAAGTTTGGCAACTTTTTCTGAATTCAGGTTATGACGTTTGGTTAAAACTGGAGGCCATGTAGTGGGATTCGCCAGAATTCCTTTCTACAACGCATTGGGACTATCTAAAGTTCCTCTCGATCACGTATTGGGACTGGTCTAATTTCCGAATTCGGCATCGTTTTTTCGGTGGAGCCATTTTCTTGCATGGCATACGATTGTCTCCGCAGTGCAGCAGACGGCTAGTTGTAGAATAACTTTTGGTTCCTGTGGACCTCGGCAGCAGTAGTTGCAGTCAGTTGCAAACTGCCTTGATCTGATGCTCAGAAAGAAAGGTCAAAATCGATGATCCTCCAACCCACAACGCGGCACCTAACTGAAGCCGTTATGTACTCAGCCTTGACCAAGAAGGACTCGTCTTACGATGGCATCTTCTTTGCAGCGATCAAGACGACAGGCATTTTCTGTCGGCCATCGTGTTCTGCTAAAAAGCCGCTGGCCCAAAATGTCCTCTACTTCAGCTCGGTTCAGGACTGCTTATCAGCCGGTTATCGGGCGTGCAAAAGATGTCGCCCGATGGAGGTTGCTGGAGCGATGCCCGACTGGCTTAGCCGATTGATTGAAGTGTTGGACAACGATCCGTTTCGACGCTGGACCAATCGGGAGATCAAAGAACTGGGTTCTGAACCGGCTAGACTGAATCGTTGGTTTGAGACCAACCACGGGATAACCTTTCAGAAATTTCTGAGACTCCGCAGGCTAACTCACGCTCTTCACCAACTGTCGCTGGGAGAAGATCTGACCCAAGTTGCATTGAATTCAGGCTATCAATCGTTGAGTGGCTTTCGGGAAGGATTTCAAAATGCCTTTGGAATCACCGCCGGAGCAGTTAGTACTGAGCATCAACCCATTCTGATTAATCGCATACTATCGCCGCTCGGGCCAATGGTGATAGGCGCGGATAATGATCAGCTTTTGATGTTAGAGTTTGCCGATCGACGAATGCTGCAAACGCAATTACAACGATTGAGTAAACGAAAGGGCGTGGCCATTGTTCCAGGTGAGTGTAAATTAATGGAACGCGCTACCAAAGAAATTGAAGATTACTTTTATGGTCGGCGTGAGCAATTCAGCTTACGGATCGGATTAGTTGGTACCGAATTCCAAAAAGCAGTTTGGGCCGAACTGCTCAAGATTCCATTTGGACAACGGACCAGTTATGAAAAAATAGCTTCAGCAGTTGGAGTACCTGGAGCATCACGAGCGGTTGGGACTGCCAATGGCGATAATAGAATCGCCATTATCATCCCTTGTCATCGCGTCGTCAGAGCCGATGGTACGTTAAGTGGTTACGGAGGAAGTGTGTGGAGAAAAGACTGGCTGTTACGCCACGAACGATCACAATAGCAGATGGCACATTCAATTAGAATTTGCCATCCATTCCATTTTTCTTGCGCTGCTCGCGAATGGAATCTGAGTTCTCCTTGATGTACTGTTTCATTTCGGTCAATCCCTTGGAGATCGTTTGATTCGCCTCGACCCACTTTTCTTGTTCAATGAAAGTGACGTTGGGGTAAAGTTCGTGAAACTTGGGTAATTGTTTGCCTTCATCAAGTACTTTGTCGAGCGTCTTTTCTAGCTTGGGAAGGTCACCGAATGCGTAACCATTAAGATACTGCCCAGCTAACTGCATAAACGCTCCGTAGGCTTGTCGAAGCTCGAAGGGCTCAGAGCCAAGTGAGCCGATTTTGTTCTTGTCCAGAATGTTAGCGAACAATCGGCCGCGATACTGAGCCGTGTAATACCAGTAGACGCCTTCGTCTTTATGGCCCAGGTCATACAAACGAATTGCCATGACAAACATTACTTCCAGGCGTAAGTTGTCGCGCTGCTTCTTCAGCGTTTCGCTCAGCGCTAGAATCGTATTGGCATCGGCTTTAGCAATTTTCTCGCTATATTCGCCCACCTTGATCTTCGTGCCTTCGGATTCATAGTAGGGAGTGATATAGATCGGAATTGGGGGCTTGGTCTGCGCATTCGGCTTTTCCGTCTCGGTCTCCTTCTTTTCGTCTGTTTGGCAATATGCAACAAGCGGCAAAATCAGGATCGCTAGGATGGAAAGTGTCTTTTGAATCATTTTAAGTACCTTTATGTAGCTACCTTCGCCAATTGCAACGTAGCTACCTTTGCCAGAAGGTGGTCGATTCTGCACCAACGCTCGGAACCTAGCTACCCTTGCCGGATGGTGAAACTGTACCCTGTTTCGGCAGAGGATGGAACAAGGCGCTACTATGTTCGCCAGCACTTGGAGTCACGAAAAAAGTAGCTAGTTTGCCAATTGGTGCCGTAGCGGAAATAGCTGTGCAATCTTCCAGCATCTACTATGCGGACCCAATTACGCAACCTGTTTGGACCCTCAGATACGACCCCCTTCTGGACCACCTTCTGGCGAAGGTAGCTATGAAGATGTGACCACCTTCTGGCGAAGGTACTACATTTCCCGCCGATGGCGCCCAGCTTTCCGCTCTTCGACCGGCTCTACAATACGCTGACTTCAGTCTACAATCGAACCCCAGATTTCCTGATAATTGACTCGTTCGTTTTGCAATTCATGTCACCTGAACAGCTCGAAAAGATCCGCGCCGACTTCCCGATTTTGGCGACTAAGATGAGCGGCAAACCGCTCATCTACTTCGATAATGGGGCTACCACACAGAAGCCGCAAGCCGTCATCGATGCGATAGTCCATTATTACCATAACGATAACGCCAACGTTCACCGCGGCCTGTACGACCTAAGCCAACGAGCGACCGATGCCTATGAAAACGCGCGGCGAACTGTAGCTGAATTCCTTGGGGGCGTCGCTCCGGAGGAATGTATCTTCACGCGCGGTACAACCGAGTCGATTAACTTGGTAGCCAGCAGTTGGGGCCGCAGCCAGCTCAACCAAGGCGATGAAGTCGTGTTGACTGGCCTTGAACATCACTCAAATATCGTTCCCTGGCAACTTGCATGTACCGCAACGGGCGCAGTGCTTCGCGTGGTCCACCCGGATCAAGATGGAAAGCTAGAGCTGAATCAGTTCGCAAAGCTGATCAACTCGAAAACCAGAATCGTATCCATTCAGCATACTTCGAACGCCCTGGGAACGATTCATGATATTAGAAGCATTATCAAACTGGCTAACCAGGTTGGTGCACTGGTGTTGATCGACGGTGCTCAGGCAATAGCTCATGAACCGACGAAACTTGCCGAGCTTGGATGTGACTTCTATACATTCAGTGCACACAAGCTTTACGGACCTACTGGCATTGGTGTCTTGTGGGGACGCAAATCGTTGCTCGAAGCGATGCCGCCGTTCATGGGTGGTGGCGATATGATCGAGCGAGTGAGCTTTGAACAAACAACTTATGCTAACCTGCCAAATCGATTTGAGGCGGGCACGCCGCATATTGCCGGAGCAGTTGGACTAGCAGCGGCCATTCGTTATGTTCAGTCCGTTGGTTTCGATGCGATTGGCCAGCAGGAAAAGGCTCTACTCGAATATGCGTCTGAGAAACTGTCGAAGGTTCCGGGATTGAGAATCATTGGCAACAGTCGACCAAAGACTGCGATTGTGAGCTTCGTTCTCGAGTCGCCAGAAATTTCTCCGATGGACATTGCCACTTTCCTCGGACTAGAAGGCATCGCAATTCGAACTGGCCACCATTGCTGTATGCCGCTCATGAGCGATTTGGGCGTTAGTGGCACATGCCGAGTTTCGATGTCGTTCTACAACACGACTCAAGAGATTGATCGCTTAGCGGAAGTGTTGTCGGGCCTGGTTGCTGCTCGGATGGCAATTGGCAATTCGAAAGTAGAAGGCAATTCAGCTTTGAATTCGGCTTCCAGCGTAGCTGAATCGCGGAAGCCGGAGCTAAGTGCGACTAGCTTTGGCAAATCGGCTGGCGTTTCTCCCAATGCGGTTGCAGAAGAGTTGATCGATGAGTTCTTGACCTTTGATGATCGCGAAAGCAAAACTCAATTGCTTTTGGAGCTTGGGGAACAATTCCAAGCGAGTTTCAGACGTTGAAAGCATTGACCTCCAGCGTACCTGGTTGCATGAGCGAGGTGTACTTAATTGGTCGCGAATCAGATAACGGTACTGGAAAGATCGAATTTGTTGGAGACTCGAATGCACTAATCGTGCGAGGCTTAATTGCGCTGCTTCAAAAACTGTTTTCAGGCCAGAAGGCCAGCGAAGTCCTGGCCTTCGATCTGGAGGCTTTTTTCAGGGATATTGGCTTGGACCAATTCATTACCAGCCAACGACGTAGCGGTCTGGCTGGTATGGTTACCCGAATTCGCGGGCTTGCCGAAGCTATCGTGGATGGAAAAAAAACGAGCTGATGTCTCAATTTTTCAGCAAAGTTCAGGCGTTTTCCGCCGATTTAGCCCCTAAATCTAGTTGCGACTATCTGTCCGAAAATCTACAGTATTCCAAGGGCTATTGTGAGTCTGATCGAGCAAAGTCGTATTTGCTCGACATCAAAACACGTGAGGAGAATATTAATGAAGTCTCGAATGTTGATGGCCACGATTGTGGCTTGCGTTGCTTTCGCAACATCTTTTGCTGCTGATTCGTTGGATGGCGTAAAGTGCTTGATGAATCCGAAGGCTGCTGCTAAGGCCGAGCAGTCGGCTGAGTGGAAGGACGGCAAGGTCTACTTCTGCTGCGGTAACTGCAAAGGCAAGTTCGACAAGATGTCCAAGGAAGATAAGGACAAGATGGCAGCACAATCGAATGCTCAACTTGTTGCTACCAAGCAATACGAGCAAAAGAAGTGCCCATTTTCTGGCGGAAATTTCAACGCTGACACAGCTATCGATGTTGGCGGCGTCAAGGTTGCTTTCTGCTGCAACAACTGCAAAGGCAAAGCAGAGAAGATGAAGGACGACGAGAAGGTTGCAGAAATCTTCGGTGAAAAGCCTTTCAAGAACTTTGCTAAGGTTGAAGCCAAGAAGTAGTTTGCTAGGCTCTAACCAAAACAAACATTCGACGCGTGCCGAAGTGGCACGCGTTTTTTGTTTGTTATCCATCTATGAGTGATTTCTGGCAGCTTCACATCGAATACAATAAGTTCGCCAGCCTGAAGCAGCAACAGACACGAAAGTGCCATGACAACGAAAGTTCACTCATGTTACGAAAGCTCGATCGAAGGACCATATGCTCCTTCATATTTGCTGGCAGCCTGATGCCGTTGAAAAATCGATGGTGCGAGGCTCAAACCTCAGAAGTACTTCTAAGTCGCGTTGAAGCGTCAAACACTCGAGTTCCCCAGCTTCTACTGCCCTTGACCCATGCCGCTGAGGTCCAGCAGGAACTTGGGCTAAAAGGAGATAAGCTAACACGCTTCGAAAAGGGACTGCGTGAATTGGATAGGCGATGGTGGCCAGCCAGAATTCAGCCTATCGAAAAACAACGTACTGTCGTAGCAGAGCTTGAGAAGCAGCTTGAGGCGGGAATCTCGAAGATCGTCGAAGCTGATAAATTGAATCGACTTCATCAGATACAATTGCAGGCTCAGTCGAGTCGCGCGCTGGGTCGAAGCGACGTTAAACGATTGATCGGACTATCCAACCTGCAAGTCGACAAGTTGAATGTGATCTTCGACAAAAACGACAAGCTTGGCAACAAGATTAATCCAAGTAAGCCAGATGCGGACCTGGAGGCCGCATATCAGTCCGCGAAGAAAGCCGAGCCGACCGACTGTCTTGAGCTTTTGACGCAGGACCAAATTGCCAAGTTTGCTCAATTAGCTGGGCCCAAATTTGATACACTCAGCTTGTCGCGAATTTTTCCATTCGCACCTGAACTGTGTTGCAATGATGAATCGGTTGGCGACGATCGAGTCCAACTGTCGACTCTGACTGGCAAGGTGTTACTGATCCACTTCTATGCCTTTCAATGCTCCAATTGCCACGCAAATTTTCCGCACTACAAGCGCTGGAGCAGCTCGTTGACCGATAAAGGTGTGAAGGTCATTGGAATTCAAACTCCTGAGACTCAAGAGGAAAAGAATCTCGAAAAGGTCCTTGCCGCCGCCAAGAAACAGGGATTCAACTTTCCAGTGATTTTTGATCAAGAAAACAAGAACTGGGATGCTTGGGGAAACACCATGTGGCCTACCGTTTATGTCGTCGATAAGCGAGGTTACATTCGATTCTGGTGGCAGGGCGAATTGAACTATAACGGAGCTACTGGGGACAAGCAGATCGAAAAATTGGTCGATCAATTGCTCAAAGAGGTGTAGCTACGCTCGCCAAAGCGTGGAAGAAACTAGCCGCAACGCGTTAGCGTCCGGTTTGCCTGAATTGGAAAGCCGTTTATTGGCGTTATTCGATCTAGCTGCGCTCAGAGTTTAGGCAAAACACAGACATTTCTCGCTGATCGCCGGTTTTGGTTACAACAAACTCGTACTCAGTGAAACGGTATTCCTACTCCTACTCCTACTCCTACTCCTACTCCTACTCCTACTCGATCGTTCCGCCATTCGAGTCCGAGTACCGCCTGTGGCAGAGTGTGAGTAGGAAAATGCAGTCAATTTCCAACCTTTTACGCGTGAACTATCGGCGAACAGCGAGAAATAGCAGCCGAGCCTCCGCTAGAACTCCTGTGATACAGCCGTACAATCTAGGCGAGTTCGGTGGAAGCAATACTGCACCGACGCAAGCATTTGAAAATTGTAAGCCCTAGGCATTAAGAACTTCTGATGATTTTAGTTTTGGATAACTACGATTCCTTTACTTACAATTTGGTACAAAGACTTGGGGAAATTGATCCAAAAGTCGACATCCAGGTTGTTCGAAACGACAAGATTACGGTCGACGAAATCCGTGCGGCTCGACCCGAAAAGATCCTGATTTCTCCTGGTCCATGCTCGCCCAAAGAAGCTGGAATAAGCGTTTCGATTGTGGAGCAATTGCGGGAAGAGTTTCCGATTTTGGGCGTTTGCCTGGGACATCAGTCGATTGGGCACGCCTTGGGCGGGAAAATAGTTCGGGCACCACAATTAATGCATGGCAAGACAGATCGGATTTTTCACGACGATCAAGGCTTTTTTCAGGGGCTAGATAACCCGTTTATTGCGACCAGATATCACTCCCTGGTCATCGAACCGACAAGTTTGCCCGAAGATTTAGTGGTTTCTGCTTGGACCACTGCAGAAGACGGTTCTCGAATTATCATGGGAGTTCGCCACCGAAGATTACCTTTGGAGGGGTGGCAGTTCCACCCGGAAAGTTTTCTTACTCAGCCCGGCATTGAATTGCTAACAAGGTTTCTGCGTTGGCCCAGCACGGCTAGTTGAGCCTGCAGGAAGTCGTCAAAACTCTTCTCCACAATCATCTAGAAGTTTCAAGCATGTTGTGTGTAACCGTTGCTCGTTCTCGACATACACAGACGATCGCCGAATTTGAAGCCGTAGGTCAACAAGGAGCAGATCTGACTGAGCTTCGCTTGGACTATATTGGCCGTAGTATCGATCTGCCCAAACTGCTTAAGAAGCGACACACTCCAGTCGTCATTACTTGTCGGCGGCATGATGACGGTGGACGGTGGAGCCGATCTGAGAGTGAGCGACAGATGATTCTGCGCTCGGCGATCGCTTCTGGTGTCGACTATGTGGATCTTGAAGGTGATATAGCGACCGCGATCCCTCGGTACGGTAGCACGAAGCGAATCGTGAGCATGCACGATTTCGATTCCACTCCAGAAGATCTTGAGGAGATTCACAACGACCTAGCTTCCAAGGATGCGGATATCGTCAAATTGGCAACGCTGGCGAATTCATTTGATGATTGCTTACGGATGATGAAGCTGGTGAAGAGTGCAAAGGTTCCGACAATTGGAATTTGCATGGGCGATATCGGCTCGGTAACGCGAATATTGGGTCTGCAATTGGGATCTCCCTTCACATACTGTTCTTCGAACTCGGAGCGTAAAGTCGCGCCTGGAATTATCAGCTTCAAGCAAATGCAATCGCTTTATCGCCCAAAAGAGATTAATGCAGAGACTCAGCTCTTTGGTGTTGTAGCGGACCCAGTTGCCCACTCGTTGAGTCCATTGATTCACAACACAGCTTTTGCTTCTCAGGGATTGAATTGCCGGTATCTACCATTTCGCATTCCAGAAGAGGACCTGCGGTCGTTTGTGGATTGGTGCATCGATCGTGAGGTCGGCGGACTGAGCGTGACGATTCCACACAAAGAGCGAATGATGAACTACATTCAGGAAGTGGAGTCCGCGGCTCGTGGCATCGGTGCGATCAATACGGTAGTTTTCCGAAATGTTCGAGGAATTGGCTACAACACTGACTATCGAGCAGCTATGGATTGCTTGCAAGAAGCCTTACGAACTCAGAAAACACTGGACAATATCGAAGGCCGAGATGACGACCTGTTCCGTGGTAGAAGCGTACTAATCTTGGGTGCTGGCGGTGTTGCTCGAGCGATTGCATATGGGCTAAAGCAACGCGGAGCCTTGGTTACCATCACGAGCCGAACACAGGAACGATCGGAAGCGCTAGCTCGCGAATTGAAGACCGAATTTACACCCTGGTCTGATCGCTACGCAATTGTACCGGGCATCATTGTAAACTGCAGTCCTGTCGGAATGCATCCCGACGTCGATTCGACACCCTATGAGATCAAGGAGCAACTTTCTGCGGAAACGATTGTATTCGACACGGTATACAATCCAGAGAATACCGTGCTGATCAAGCAAGCTCGAGCTGCTGGTTGTCTCACTATCAATGGTCTGGACATGTTTGTTCGGCAAGCTGCCTACCAATATAAACTGTTCACTGGTCAAGAGCCTCCCGTACCACTAATGCGTGAAACGGTGAAGAGAGCGACATCACCCGTGAACTTCTAGTAGCTACCTTCGCCAGTAGGTGGTCGCTCCTTCTTCCTTCACGTACCTTCGCCACCCTGTAGCTACCTTCGCCAGAAGGTGGTCTCCACTTCTGTTGCTTTCTTCCTGGAAGTTAGCGTTCGGCCGGAGGTGTTCCATTCTTCGATTGTCGCAGAACTTTGAGTTGAAAAAACGTGCCCAATCGCCAGTTCGTTGATCATTGACTGGATACAAGTTCATCACTAAAAAACTCAGCCGCGCTTGCGGCGCGACTGATTGCTGCATCAAATGGCACTCACTGCACAGTTAACGAATAACCCTACAGCATCGTCGTCGGATCTGGCGGTGGAGGCGGTGGAGGTGGTGGCGGGGGCGGTGGATCCGGATCTGGAGCAGGAGTTGGGTCCGGCTCCGGCGGCGGTACTGGATCTGGAGGCGGCGATGGATCTGGAGGCGGTGGATTCGGGTCTGGTGGCGGAGGCGGCGGTTGTGGCAAAGCTTGAGCAACTACCATTGGCACTCGCTCGGTTAATAGCTTAGTGGAACTGGACAGATTTACTCCGCCAGTAAACATGGACAAGCCCCACTTGTTATTCGCAGCGGCTACATTCACGTTGACCGTAACAGCCCCCGTGTTTTCTGTGATTGGGTTTGGCGAAACCGAAATCTGAGCTCCCGAGATGCCGTACTTGCTCAAGAGCGAATTGACACGAGTCTGAGCTTCGTCGACGGTAGCGCCCGGCACAATTACGATTCGACAAGCTTCATACGAGGCGTTATCAACCACATGTCGGACGATGGACACTCGAGCAAATTCGATCGACGCTATAACGAAGAAGAACAGCACAATTGAAACGATTGCAAACTCAACCGCTGCGGCTCCGCGACGTCTCGAGTGAGGCATCATCGAACTTTCTCGCATTGGCGGATTAGGCTTTTCGATTCTAAGGCGTGCGTTCAGCATTGCATCGACTATTGGGTTAACAATGTTGGAAGACTACGAGCGATGTCTTGAAATGCGGTCGATAAGTCAGATGCGGAGGCCGCATGGTAATGCTTGCCGCCGCCTATAGCTGCGACTTCTTGCATTCGTGAAACATCAGCTTCGTTGGCAAAGGTGACCGTAAAAATGGTAATGCCAGAACCTGCGGCCCAGTATGCTGCACTAACGGGATCTGTGCCCCAGTTGTGAATGCCGTCCGTCATGACGACGATCACTTTCGCAGCCGTTGGTCTGGCAGTGGGACTGTAAAGTAATGAACCAATGCCTTCTTGAATTCCACCGCCTATGTTTGTCGCTCCCATACAAAAACTGTTTGTGTATGGATCAAGCCCCATTGAGACGAAGCTGTAGTTTCGTGTTAAGCTAACATCGGTACCGGCAATGTGATTGTAGGTTGACAATGAAACCTGCTCGTCCATCGGAGAGGTGGACATTTCGTTGAGAAAGACATTAACGGCGTCTACTAGGTTTCTCCAGCGGCAGACTGGAGGTGCAGCCATGCAGAACATCCAGCCCAATGGAGCTGATGCCGGTTTGACCAACGGATTGGCAACCTCGTCAACTGCGTAGGCCATGGAGCCTGATCGGTCCAGGACCAGTGCAATGTCAACCTCCACAGAAGTCGATATTGCTGACTCAGTGATGTTCACCGAGTTCCTGCCTAAAATGCTTGGCATCATTAGCGAAATCGGTCCATCCGCAGAACCTTGAATTCTCTTTGCGGTTATCTGGACGGAGTTTTTTGAGGTTGCATTCGGATCAAAAGTATACCTACCTGCGTTGCTGGATCGAACTGAGTGTCCGAATACAAAGTCGCTGTCGATAAGTGTTAACCCGTTGCCAGAAACTTGATTCAAATTTGCAATCTGCTTGCCTCTGGCGATTGCAGCCGTTGAGCTTCGCGTAACGCCGAACTCGCGTCCAGCCGCTCGGGCGGCTGCGTCCGTCGCCGTATACAGCTCTGTTTCGCAAAGGTCGATATAGGCATAGTTAATTGCTATGGCCGAAAGGATCAACATCACCGGCAACAGTATGGCTACAAGGACCAATACCGCGCCCTGGCGATTGCCGCGAACGGAAGCGCGAACGGAAGAATGTCGACGACAAACTTCAGCGGCGTAGCGTTGGCTGGCATTGAGGCTTTGAACTGAATCGTTGGTTGATTGTTTGAACATGATGCCTAGCGCTCGATCATCATGCTGAGTTCACTGGAAATGGTCCGACCAGTAAATACCCAGGGCACGAAGAGACTGTTTGAAGCACAATCTGCGCTAACCTTTACCTTAACCACTGTGCCGTAAGGCTGCTGATTGAAGTCAGAAGGAGTAACGGTAATCGTGGCATTTTTGACTTTGCGAGTAGTCAATATCTCGTTGCAGCCAGCTTCGACGTTAATAGTCTGTGAACCAGGAACCAACGATACGCGAGCACCTTCGTAAGCAGCGATTCGTAGAGCCTGCTTTAGAAACAACATCGAACAGGTTTCAATAGTGGACATCACCACCAGAGCAATCAGCGGAATGGTCACCGCCAGTTCCGCAACTGCGGCTCCGCGTTTTTTCAATGCCTGCCGACGTTGCAAGCTTCTACGTCGGACCGGAGATCCGCGTTGATTGGTTCGCTCGTTTGGCATTGAGTTTCTCGGCGAAATGATACTACGCAGTTGGACGAACATACTAAGGAACGTTTAAAACGTAGGTTTTGCTTTTGCGAGCTGGGTTTTCTTCGACCAGAGTTTTTAGCCTTACTTTGGTTCAAAAAGTCGGCCGATACAGATCGCAAGTGTTGTGCGAGTCGTAACGAATGTGACGGCGGTGATCGCTGAGAGGCTTTCTTGCTGCATCGGTGAGCAAGATCTAGCAGATAGATCGCTAACGAGCGCGCGGATGAGCTCGCAAATAAACTTCGCGGAGATTGGCCGTAGAAAGGTGCGTGTAGATCTGAGTAGTAACCAAGCTCTTGTGTCCCAGCAGCTCTTGGACACTTCGTATATCGGCTCCGCGATCGATCAAGTGTGTGGCAAAGCTATGTCGCAAGGTGTGAGGGCTAGTCCGCGTGTCCAAACCCAGTTCGGCGATATACTTCTCCAGCATTCGACCGACGCTACGCACCGTCAATCGAGTGCCAAATCTATTGATGAAAACGGGGGCCTCACGGCCTTTGGCCTCCTTACTGGAAATTTCCTAAGCGGCATGTAATTCCTGAGCGCCTCAACGGCGTACTTACCTAGCGGCGCGAGACGTTCTTTTCGGCCTTTGCCTCGAACGCGGGCAATCTCTTCCGAAAAGTCTAAGTCGCAGTCGTTCAGTCCGACAACTTCACTAACGCGAAGACCAGCAGAGTACATTGTTTCCAAAATAGCTCTATCTCTCAGACCCATCCAATCTCCGCGACCTGGTGCAACCAGTAGTTTGCCAATTTCGTCGGTCGACAAAAAATGCGGTAGCTTTCTCGCGCCGCGGGGGTTACGCAGAGGTTTGGCTGGATTGGTCGAGCACATCTGCTGGCGCTGAGCGAAGCGATAAAAGCTTCGCAATGAGGCTAACTTGCGAGAGATACTTGCCTGCGCATACCCTGCATCATGTAGCGCAGCCACGTACCCTCGCAAATCACGCGGGGTTACTTTTTCCGCGTCGATGTTAGCTCCCATTGCGTCTGCTAGATAATCGGACAAGTCGATCAAGTCTTCTCGATAAGACTTGATTGTCAACTGTGACGAATTGCGTTCGATTGCCAAATATCGCAGAAACTGAGCAACTTGATGATGTATGGTCATCTTTGTCAGCCTCTACTAGATGATGTCCTCTTCGTGGCGAAAAGAAAATCGTTGAGGTGATTGAACTGGTCTCGGATCAACTTCTGCATTGCAGTCGTTGATCTGGCTTACTAGCTCGTTATAAGCAATTTCGCGAACTTTTTTGCTCATCACTGCCGCGTCGTACCACGAAAAGTTCAACTGAGGATCTGCTGCGTAACGCCCAAGAGTTCTCAGCATTTCGACTCTGTTTTCGTCGTTGTACAAAAAGATGTAACGCTCTTCACCTTTGACGAGTGCCAGAACGTTGATGTCTTGACTGTTCATGCATGCCTCCATGCAGCATGTGTTATGCTCAGTGGTTTCAACTTCGCTGGCAGAACCTTGCTGAGGTGAACGCCGGAAGTTGAGGTAATCGCCGGGGGTAGATCCGCTACGGGCTGCAGATCGTCGATGCACAACTCATGACATTGCAAGCAGCTCTCCCTAGTCGATGCTTGCTTTGATGAGGGACATCGCTGCACGGAAGAAGAAGGCTAGCACGACGATTGACGTCATTGTTCCATCAGACTACCGCACAAGTGATTTCAGACGCTCGGTCTTGGTCACTTAGCGGCTATATCGGTCTATGGGCCAGCGGATCACTAAACGGCTCTTGTCCTGTCCACCACGCGAAATAAGCGTTTCAGAAAGATGGAGGTAGCAACAGAATCGAATAAAATCTTCACTTCGCTGTAGATAGGCTTGCCATCCGCCGAAGCGGGCGTCGTCGCGGAAGTAGAAATAGTCAGCAAGCTGCTCCGTAAAGTCCTCGTCACGACCGTTAAACGTTGTCATGTGCGTTATGATCGGTTCATGCTGAGCCAGCAAGGCAGGTGGTTGAGGCCTCGGGGAATCAGGAATGAAACCTCGTGGGTCAGGCCATTTGGCTGGCAATTGATTGGGAGTCCAGCCCATTTCGCCGTTGGAATCTACGAAGAAAACTCCTGGCGGTTCTGCTCCAACTGGCATAATCGGATCGATCGATACTCCGGCCGCCCGTCGATCTTCGGGCAGAATTGGTGGCAGTGAATTTGCTAGTGAATTGTTGGCTTCGCTAGCACCAGATTCGGCTGCAGGTGTTGCTTGAGGCAGTTGTGTTTTCAGTTGTTCTGTTGCTAAAGCCCGTTGAGCTTCCTGCTGGACCCAGCGCGGGATCTTCTTCTCGTCCTTCGTTCCCCATGGCAATCCATATCCAGGCAATATTGGATGGAAAGCAGGATTGGAAGCATACCAACTTACCTTCATAGTCATGCGCGGTGGATAATAGGGTTGGTAGTCTGTAATGGCGCCAACCATCACTACGTCAACGCCCAAAAACTTCGCAAAGTCTTGAAAGTCTTCACTGCTGCGTAACGGTTTACCGTACTCAACGACCTTATTGCGAATCGCTCCCAATGGAAGCACTTCAAATCCGCGTATGGCTTGCAATTCATGCATGTATGCTAAAGCAACGCGTTCACCACTAAGCGTAGGTTCTTCGCTCTGATTGATGAATGGCAGAACTGCTACAGAGCGAATTTGCGGAAATGGATTTGCGAGCTGAGGCTTGTGGCGAACATCCGGAATGAAAGCACAACCGCTTGCAGAGGTAATGGCTATAGACAGCAACATCAGCAACATCGCCTGTAGGGCGAGTCGCGATAGATGACCGGTTGTAAGTGTCCGTCCGGTTGTTTGCACCAGCGGAATCCTTCGTTGGGAACGTTTGGTTTGATTGCCATCAAGAAACGATTGTTCGCCAACACTGCGCAGTCTAACCGCGCTGGTGTGCCCCCCGGCACATTTTGTGGAATCGGCAAAATTCGACAGAGAGCTTGAGGTTATTTCTAAATTGCGACTACTATTGCTCAAGAATGCGGGAGTTGAATTTAACGAATGTGTGGAAGAACCCTCAGCTAGCGCTCTAGCGCTGTAGGCTCCTCAATCCTGGCTAAGCGGCTTTGCGACTAGATTTGGCACTAATGATCTCGCCTTTCTCATTAACGTCATCAAAGCGAACCGCGACCTGCTTACTCACACCCGACTCCTGCATCGTGACACCATACAGAGTATTGGCAGCGGTCATGGTTTTCTTCGAGTGAGTAATGATGATGAACTTGGTCCAATCCAAGAACTCGGTCAAAACACTCACAAAGCGACCAATGTTGGCCTCATCGAAGGGAGCGTCAACTTCATCAAGCACGCAAAATGGACTCGGTCGATATTGGAAAATTGCTAGCAACAGAGCCACAGCCGTCAGCGCTTTTTCACCCCCGCTAAGTAGAGAATTGGATAAAGCTGTCTTGCCAGGAGGTGTAGCGATGATGTCAATTCCACACTCTAAAACATCCACGCCCGCCTCCAAAACGATATCTGCTTCCCCACCACCAAACGACTTGCGATAAAGTTTTTGAAAGTTTTGACGTATCGCTTCAAGAGTTTCGAGGAATAACCTTCGCGAGTCACCATTGATTTTCTGGATGATGCGTTGTAACGATTCTTTGGCTGATTGAAGATCTTGATACTGACCGTGCAATGAATCGTATCGCTGTTGCAACTCGTCCAGTTCAGCCAACGCGGCCATGTTGATCTCGCCGACTGAGCTGATCTCGTGCCGCAGTCGCGAAGCCTCGGAGTTCAAGCTGGACAGTTCCTTGCTTTCAACCATCTCGGCAGCCTGCAACTGCTCGAAGCTTATCTGATAATCTTCGGCATATCTTTGTAGTAAGCCTTGGCAAGCTTCATCATGTCGACTTAACTCCTGCGAGCAGCCTTCGATCTGAGTTGCCAGTTTATCGATGGTCCGAGTGATCTGCTCAAGCTGCTTGGCGGCCGCTGAACGTCGGTCTCGAAGAACTTTGGCCTCTGCAGCCAATCCCTCCAACGAATTTTCTTGAACTTCGGCTTCGATGTAGTCGTGAGCGAGCTGACTGGTCAGATTAAGGATGTCCAGTTCAGCTTGTTGCTTGCGAGCCTTTAGACGTCCCACCTCGATGTGAGCTTCGTCCACCGCCATTTGCCGCTCGGAAAAGTTGCGCTGACACTGAGCAAGTGTGGTAGTGGTTGCTGTGAATCTTTGTTCGGTCCTGGCTAGATCGACTTTGGCAGCCAGGTTTGCCTCGCTGGCTTTGGCAAGGTTTTCTTCATGCAATCGCATCGTGCCTTCGAAGTTGCCGAGCTGAGCTTCGAGGAATTCGATCTTTTCTTGATAGACTTTGGCATCAGCTTGGATCGCTACGATTGTTGGTTCAATCTGCGTTTTGCGTTCTTGTTGAGCTGTAAGCGATTTGGAGAGCTGGCCAGCCTGTTGCTCGATTTCATCTAGCTTAGAGACTGCGTTCTGAGCGGTTGCTTGTTGTAGAGCGAATTCTTGAGCCAACGACTTGGCTTGCGTTTCCAACTGTTCGACGGTTGGGCGAAGCTTTTGAATGCGACCCTGTACCCGCTCAATTTCGCCTTGGAGCTTTTGGAATCGTTGCTTGCACTGAGCGATTTCACTTTGAGCGTTTTCAATTTCACTGCGACGGGAAACTAGACCGCCCGAGCTGGGCAGTGAACCAAGAGTCATTGTGCCATCGGCGTCGATCAGTTGACAATCGGCAGTAACAAATCTCAGGCCAGCACCGCGGAAGTGGCCCAATTCCAGAGCAACTTCCAGCGTCTCAACCAGCCAAGTTGTAGCTAATAGATACTTCACCAAAGGCTGAACTTCCCGACGGAATCGAACCATTCTGTCGGCACGTCCAATCACGCCAGCTACACCGTCCAGTTGAACTTTTTCGCCGAATCGAGCTGTGGGAATTCGATCTAATCGAATCATTGTTAGTCGGCCTGGAACTTGAAGCTGTCCCTGTCGAGCTAAGTCGATCAATTGCCCGTCCTTGAGGATCAGCGCATTGGCACTCGCTCCCAATGCGGTGTCAATCATCGGTGCCAGCTTTACATCGACCTGCAAAACATCAGCGACTAGTCCGTAGACTGATTGAAAAACTTGATCTTTGTTGTTCGCTTTCTGTTTTAGAATATGACGAGCACCGGCATCGACGCCTTCGAGGTGTTGTTGTAACTCTTCGAGGATTGTCAGTCGCTCGGCAGCACCTTCCAGTCGACCTTGAAGAATCGCCGCCTCTTCTTGATGCTGAGCCAACAGAGTTCTGTTAGACTCCAGTTCCGCCTTGGCCTTTTCTAGTTCCGAGGATGTGGTTTGATTCTGTTGGTGAATCTCCTTGAGTCGATTCGCGCAGCGCTCAGCACTTTTTCTAGCGGCAGTTTCGTTGGCTTGATTCTCGGTCAGCGCATGTTCGGTAGATTGAATCGCCTGTAACAGCTCCGCCAGCAAGTTCTCCTGTTGAGCAATCTCGCCAGCTTTTTCCGAAGCAAAACGCAGCAATGCTACATGCTCTTTGCGCAGCGTGTCGTACTGCTGCGTTCGGTCATTTAGAATCGAACGCAATCGAACCGATTCAACTTCGTTGTTCGTTGCCACTGTTTGAGCGGCTTCCAATTCGGATTGTGCGGCGGCCTGCTCCATTTGAGCAGTCTGGAGTTCTTGGCTGACTTGCTGAACTCGCGACATAAGCGATTGCAATCGAACTTGAACTCGCGTCGACTCTTCTTCCGTTTCTGTGATGCGCTGATAAAGCGACTGTTGCTGATTTCGAGCTACAGCGATGCGTTGAAAGGCGTCCTGCATGGCCATTTCAACCTGTTGGCAACGTTGAGCCACCTGATGCAGGTCTAACTCGGCCGCTTGAGCATTCTCGCGCGAACTGCTGAGCGTTTCGCTGTGCGATTCTCGCTGTTGCTGAAGCTGCGTCAACCTTTGCTGAGTGTTTTGGTGCTTCTGCTGTAAGTCGCTGTACTCAGTCCATCCAAGCTTCAGCCGAATCTCATGGAGTCGATTGGTCATCTCACGATATCGCTGAGCTTTAGTCGCTTGGCTCTTCAGCGAACTCAAACGAGAGTGCACTTCGTCGACAATATCCTTTAGACGCTGCATATTCTGATCGACACGCTGCATCCGGCGTTCGGCTTCGATCTTCTTGGCATTGAAGCGGCTGATACCTGCGGCTTCTTCAAAGATCAAGCGTCGATCTTTGGGGGAGGCCTGCAACATGCGGTCGACCTTACCTTGCTCGATTAAGCTGTACGCGTCGACGCCAACTCCCGTGCCACGGAAGAGATTCTTAATATCCTTTAGGCGAGCGACTTGGCCATTGATCAGATAGTCACTATCGCCGCTACGATAAACTCGTCGAGTTACTTGAACTTGATCGGCATCAACTGGAAGGGCTCGCGTTGCGTTATCAAAAACCAACGTAGCCTCAGCACTATTGGCTGGCTTACGTCCAGAACCCGCTGAACCTTTGAAGATGACATCGGCCATGTCTTTGCCGCGAAGTGCCTTGGCACTCTGCGCGCCCAGTACCCACTTGATCGCATCAACGACATTCGATTTGCCAGAACCGTTGGGGCCAACGACAACGGTGATTCCGTCGGGAAAATCGAATCGCGTTTTGTCTGCAAAGCTTTTGAAGCCTGCAAGTTCAAGGGCTACGAGCATTTTTGGGTCGGATTACATGGGAGAGTTTTGCGGATTCGTTTAGAGCATAAGTGGCGCTCTTATTCTATTGCCACCAGGTCCAAGGCTTGTACCATGTTGAGCTGACCTCAGTCTCCTGTGAGGCTGGTTCTAGATCAGTTGGATCAACTTCGTTAATCGAAGATCTGGTTTCTCGGTCGAATACTCGACCAGTTGACGGAACAGGATTCATGGCGACCGGAATGTTCATGAACTTCTTTTCTTGACACTCGCGTACAAAATTGACCCAATCGCCGTAACCGCCACCGACTTGGGTGATTGCCAGTAGGATACTACGTAGGTCTGGCGAGCATCGAATCATCAAATCGCTTTCTGATGGAACGAATCGAGTGATGGTGATTTCGTTGGGCCCAGTGCGTTGCAACAGGATGTTTGGATTGATGTTATGAAAGTTGGGTAGTTGCAACATTGGAACTTGGCCGAAAAAGACAACTTCGGGAGTTTCATGAACGCTGACGGCAACCATATCTGGACCCGACGAAGGAATCTCGAGCAGTCCGCCAACTCCGCGAACGTTCTCCGCGGTAATCATTGCGTCGCGTGGATTGCGCTGACGCAACGTTCGAACTGCACCATATCTAGCTTCAGGTTCTGGGCAGTGTAAGAGCGACTTGAGTGCTTCTTCGGCTTGATAAGCATCGATCGACGACAAGGCTGTCAACGCCATGGCTCGGAAGGCGGCTTGTTGAATGGCAGAATCCACCAGCGGCTGAATGGCTCGCTTGTCGCCGAGATAGGCTAATGAGTGCGCGCAGTAGAACCGAATCTCTTCGTCAGGATTGCCAAGCTGACTAGCCAGAATATCAGCACCTTTCTCCCCGATCGCCTCCAGTTGCCAGCAAGCTTCGCGCACTCGGGCTGGGTTGGAAACATCTTGAGAGAGTTTCTCTATACGCTTTGTTTTTTGATCAGCCGTTTCGTTGAAGCCAACTCGTAGCACAACGTTGACAAAGTGATACGGATCTTGTTTGTAACGCGCAGGTAGATGTAGGTCGATGTACTCGTCGCTCTGCGGCACTGCTACGCCCTTTTGATTGCTACCATCAAAATAGGTGAAGCGAGAGTTGATAGCTGGAACTACCACGCCCATTGTGATGGCGTCGGCCATTTCTGATTTGATGCCGATGCCAACATCTCGCGACTTTAGTAATCGAGCACCACCAACAACCACAGCTTCAACTTTTGACTTCTCGTCGGTGGCACCATTGTATTGTGCACTAGTGACGATAGAGCCCTCGGCCTTGGCGTAGTCAAAACTGGATCGCACGCGGCCTTCTAGCTGAGCTATCTCAAGCAGCGGTATTTCGCGCAGCCAACCTTGTTGCAAATCGGTTGCTTGAGCGTGTTTCGAAAGTTGAACGATGACATTGAAATGCTCGCCTGCTTTTGCTGCAGGTGGAATGATCGACGTCACCACTACCATGGCAGTTTGCTTGGAGTCGATCATTTCGTTTGGATTGGGGACTTCGTTTCGACGCAGCATGTCAAGAATCTTTTCGCGCTGCAGACTGGCCTCAACGGGCCCGCCAGTATCTGCAAGGTTGGTTACTAGCGCAAAGTTCTTAATCAATGCAGGGGCGAGTTGCCGAGGTGTCGCAATCTGTTGAACCAATGTCGGACGGTCGGGAGATTCAAGTTGTTTTCGAATCTTGTCGCGCCGAATCTCGGATTCGGACTTCCTTTCCATCAGCGACGCGCAGCCACCTAACGCAAGCAGAAATAGCAGCGTGTACTTTCCAGTTCGTGTGGAGAGCATCCTTGCCTCGCAAAATTCGGTGTCAGGCTTCCTGCCTTCGGAATGCACCAACGCGGAGTGTCAGCGCAGAAATATTGTTTGTCGGACATTACCGATTTGAAGCCGTTGGGGTCAATGCATTTTTGTAGCCCGGACGGGTGGGTTTGGCCTTTTTGGAAAAAAACTTTTCGGCGTAAGTCGTTCAGTTTCGACGGTTTGCACAGGGCGAAGGGCGACAAGTGGGAAATCCTAGTTGACTTGATGCAATCAGAAGATATCTTTGGAGCCCAGTGGGGGCCAGTGGTGAGAAATGGGAGTCCCGCGAGTTGTTTTGAGATGATTCGACGTTTGAAAACAGTTTTTGAATCGATGATGGAATTGGTACTGAATCGATGCTACTAACTGGATGCTACCGACGAACGCTAGATGACAAAGCACGACTCGCCATTCCCAAGCAACTACGCGATGCCATTGGATTTCCGCAAGAGACAAACCTATTTATTGCTCCTGGAACCGACAAAGCCTTGGTTATCTACACGGCGGCGGTACTGGAAGAGATTGGTCAGGCGCTTAGTAAACTAAGTCCAGCCGGAAAAGACACCCGAGCCTTTAGTCGGTTGTTCTATTCTCAAGCTCAACCAGCCGAGATCGATAAGCAGGGAAGATTGCGAATCCCAACAGAGCTTGCCAGCTTTGCGGGAATCAAGTCGGAGGTTGTAGCGTTGGGAGTGCGAGACCGCACGTAAAGCGTGAACTGTGGGACTCGGCAACTTGGGACAACTTCTCATGGCACAAAACCAATCCAGTTACGATATTTGGCAGAAGCGGTCCTGGGTCGCTAGTGGTAACACTAGACGGTGCCCAACCAGCTCTAAACCCAATTGACTCAAAAGCTTTAGAAAATTGAACATAACCTGAAAATACTACGAGTGAGAACTCCTACAGCCAACGGCCACCGGCTGTTTTGATGCCACAGACGCTTGCATACGGGCAGCTCTGATTGTTCCACTCGATGCTTTTATTGATAGAAGCATTCGTGTGCTGTTGAGCCTTCTTCCGCTCAACGGATCGTCAGTACACGGGAAACAAGGATGGTTTCCCGCCGAAGACGATAAACTACACTCTTCAACTTAGCCACCCGTAAAACTCTTTGCATTTCTTCGATCCTGATGAGCTCAACCGTTCATATTCCAGTCATGCCCAACGAGATTCTGCAATTGTAATCCTCAACCAGGCAAGTTTGGATTGATGGAACGGGCGGTGGTGGAGGGCACTCGGCTCTTTTGGCTGAAAAGCTTGAACTCCGATGGTAAGCTGATGATAATTGATCGTGATCCCGCAGCGGTTGTACGGCTTTCAGAGATGTTCAAGCCACCGGTTGAAGTTATACAAGGCAGTTACGATCAAGCTCTATTTCTTGAGCAACAGCAATGGCCCAAGGTTAACGGTATTCTACTGATCTTGGATTGAGTTCAGATCAATTGGCCGATCGAGAGCGTGGGTTTAGCTTTCAAACCGATGGTGAATTGGACAAGTGTTTCGATCCCACCCGTGAATCTCAGCGTGGCAATGGCTAGCGAGGTCGATGAACAATCGATGGCTGACGCAATCTGCTGCAGTTGGCGAAGAGCGATTCAGTCGTCGAATCGCAAAACGGACGTTGAGACTCGCAGAACAGATCCTACGACAAGACAGCCGATCAACTGCGAGAACTGATCTATCGCTGCGTACCTGCGGGTCGGCCTGGTTCGGTAGAAAACATGGTCGAGTTGATCCGGCTATTTTTAACATTTCAGCTGCTGAGAATCGTGGTGAACGATGAGCGATATTTTGAGAGTGCGTTGAAGCGATTGCCGGATTGCTTGACGGTTGGCGGACAATTGCTGATCATCAGCTTTCAGCCCGCTGGAGGATAGATTGAAGCCGCTACGTGACGGTGGCGATTCACGAAGCCAGTTGTCACGCGAAAACCTGTAGAAGCTACGGAAGCAGAAATCTCTGAAAATCCACGATCACGCAGCGCGAAACTGCGAGTAGCGCGACGTGTTGAGGTAAGTTAGCAGTAACTCGGCAAAATAAGCAACTTCACCGCGAACTGGTGAGTTTCGCGTCATTCAACTAGCTCTCGCAACCGTGCAGACGCTCAGTATATTCTCGGATATTTCTTTCGCTATTGACCCAGACCGCCCGTGCCGTTATAATCCTCGCGGAAACTCCGTACAGTTCCTTGGCAAGATTGGCGGGGGTGGAAATTGCTGAAGGATACAGAAATCGTAAGGACGCCGGAGTCGGTCTCCAATCTTCAACATCCGCAACAAGAGCTAGCGGGTATCATCGGTTCAAGTGACGGCCAGGGAAGGGTCTGAGGAGTCTTCTCTTGGGGCTGTTTGCACCCGCAAAGCCGATCAGGAAGAATGGTGGGTAGAAGCAATGTCGTCAACGAAAACGGTTTTTACGACGGCAGAAGCGGCCAAAATTGCAAGGTTAGCCAACAGACGATTATTCGCTGCTTTGACAATGGCACCTTGAAGGGCTGACAGGAGTCGCTTTCGAAGAATACCTCGCGATCAGTTGCTCCTGCGTCTTTTCAGCGAGGATAATGGTATTCCGACCGATGCCAGAAGATGGTAAGAAGAAGCTTCTGATTGTTGATGACGACCAAGATTCAGTAGAATCCGATGGGCAAGATGCATTCGACAAGATGGCCGTTTTGATATTCGCACCGTCAATAATGGCTTTGCAGCAGGAATGCAGGTAAAGGAATCTGCCCCGACATCGTGGTGTTGATTTATTTTTTCCCGACATCAATGGTAAAGAAGTTTGCCAACGCGTTCGCAGCGACAACACTTTACCCGGTCAAGATTATTTGCATCTCAGGCATGATCGAACAGACAAAGTTGCTGGTTTTATGCCGCGGCTGATGATTTCATGCAGTTGCTCATTTTGCTGACAAATTGACGAGCGTGTTTGCGATTTACTTGAGATCGACCGCCCGGTTGCTCACTAATCCTTTTTCGCTAGCTATTGCAGTTGATACCATTGTGCCGCCAGTCCAACAGCACGATTTAGTAGTCGCTGAACTGCGGATGGTTCGGCCAAACTCAAATCGTGCTGGCAGTTGTGATGGTATAATCGGCTCGCCTGCTTGCTCGCGGAAAGCAAGTTGAGGCGGAAGTTGTCGCGAGTTATTCTTGAACAGATCGCAAATCTAAAGCGTTCTTGAAAGAGAATTCATCTGCTAACGACGGCGAATCTAACAACTTCTTGGCCTCTACCTTCGCCAATAGTCCTTGATGAACAAGCGGACTCTCGCCCTATTACTTAAACAGTTATCTTCCTTCCAGCAGCATCGACGAAAGCCTGCTGTCATTCGCTCGCGCTGCTCATCAGGCACTCCTGGTTATCGGGAACTTCAGCAAAGATTTGTTGAACAACTCGAGCAACAAAAGCTACAATCGATTTACAACCTTGCCTATGGCTTAAGTCATGAACTCAATAATCCGCTAGCCAACATCAAGCCGCGCGCAGGCCTACTACTTCAGGCGGTGAAAAATTCGGAACACGGCAATCTTGTGCAGGCTATCATCGATAACGTCATGCGTGGTAGGAGAAATGCTGGGCGACATGATGTTGATTGCCAGATCTCACAACTACGCCAAAGATGTCTTCTCTCGATGCGTTGGGTATGGAAATAACTGGCGCCGCTGTTCGCACTGGGCAAGTCGTCGTCAGGGAAGTCATTGAATCAACATGGAACGCGACTGGTATCGCACTCGTTGACCGAAATCTATGCTGATTGAAATAGTCTGGTGCCTCGTACGAAATGCCATCGAAGCGTCAGAGTTTAATTCAACGATTAAAATCTTTGGAAACCTCTCACAATCTAGGGGCTTTTCTTTACAGAAGTTTTGATCATGGTCCAGACTCAGTAAGGAAGTTTTGCAACACTGCTTTGATCCGTTCCTTTAGTGGCAGAGAAGTCAGTCGAGGCCTAGGAATGGGGCTCGCCAAAGGCCGGATTCGCCTTATCATGGGTGGCGATATCCGAATTAGTAATCGAGCGGGACAGCTGTCAGGCGGTTGTTGAAATCTCCGTCGAGATGAAAAAAACGAGGCTGGAAATGGTAACTCTACCTTGCCGGTAGGTCTGGCTCAGTCCGGCTTGGTCGGAACTGGAGTAGGCGGCCTGAGGCGACAAATTTCAAGGCCAGTGTTTCAGATGGGCAACTGCGGCGGAGGGTACAGCCGAAGCATCGGTTAGGCTATAATATTTAGTAAGGCAGTTGCGGCTGATAGGGGAGTAGATTTCGGGACTTTCGCAAAGATTCTGCGCCGCAAATCGATCCGCGAGTCTGCCGGTGAAGTAGTAGGATCTACCTCAGTTTTAGTACCTGTTGCGAGATATGATGTCAGATTCCGCCACCATTGCCTCGCAATCCGTTACCTTCAGGCAAGGTTGTGGGAGACTACCGGATTGGTATGCCACTGGGTACCGGAGGTATGGCCGATGTTTATTACGCAGTTGACCAACGTCTTGACTGTCCGGTTGCTCTGAAAGTTCTACGGCCCAATCTAGCAGCAGACGAGACATACCAGCAGCGATTCAACAGAAGCAAAGCTGCTGCAGCTCTGGTTCATCCGGAACACGTTCAGATCTACAACGTCGGCGAGGATGGCGATCTTCGCCAAGAGCAGTCAAGAGTACATTCCGTACAAATCTTTGCAAGCGCTATGTTACGCCACTGCCTACTGCCAAATCAAATCGGACTGGATTCGCGAAAGTCTGCTGAAGCTACCACGGATCGCCAGCTTCCGATTCAAGAGACGATCAGCATTCTCTTATATCCTTGCTGCATTGGCAAAGCAGCCAGTGGTGCAGGTGTTGTACACCGCGACATTAAACCTGAAACATCATGCTAACGCCAGACGGTGAAGCCAAAGTCGCCGATTTCGGCTTAGCGAGAATCACGTTAGGTGACGATCCAAGGCTAACTAAAGGTGGGAACAACGTTAGGCACGTTGATGTACATGAGCCCCGAACAGTTGGAAGGTGGCCAGTGGTCGACATTCGTAGCGACTTGTATTCGCTGGGAGTGACCTTGTTTCACATGCTTTACGGACAGCCTCTTTTCGGGAGAAACCTACTGGCTTTGGCGATGCAGCATGTGAAGCATACAGAAGTGCCCGAACCGAGCAAGCTCGCAAATCAGTGCCTCGTCGCTTGAGTCGCTTGTTCGTAAACTGCTCTCAAAGTCGCCTGATCAACGGTTTGAGCATCCCGAACAGGTGCTCACTGCCTACATGAATGCTCGAGCGATCTTGGCGACTTTGGCCCGATCGAGAAGTTCTATACCAGGGCGTTGTTTTGGCAAATATCGCGTTGATGCGGCAACTCAACAACTCGCAAGCGTTGCTGCGAGAGAAAACACGAACCAAGTGGCCGCCTAAAGCAGTTGGTTGGCTGGATCAATTGTATGGATAGCTTCTCTAGGTTGGTTGAGCTATTCTCTCACGAAGAAAGAACTGCCTGACGCAGAAAAGTTGTTTCCAGTTAGCGAGCAACTATTCGTGCTATTGGTTCCCGGCAAAGCCACAAGCAGTACGAATGGGCTTTAGTAGAAACGGATGCGAGGTATCAGTTTAAGAAGTGGGAGTCGATTGATACTACTAGCAAGACATCAAGTCCAGTCAATCAACTTTACATCGATTGCATCTGCAACTCGCCCGAACTTTTAAGAAGGTTGGCGACGATACTTCGGCGGCAAAGTTGCTGACGGACATCACCAAAGACCAGTGTCCAGTTTGCTCCAAGCACTTGCGTGGTTGGAACTTTCAGCGACTGAGCATACGCGAGAGAACAAAGGCCAAGTGAGAATCGCCGTCGACATGGCTCTCCAACTTCGTGAAAGTCTGAGCGATACCGATGTGAAGGAACAGTTAGACTTAGCCGTTAAGCACCTACCCAGCGATATCGAACTTTATTGGGCACCTTTCACCTGCAAGTTAATACCTAACCTGGTCGCAATGGACTGGAAACGCTTACGCCCTTGGATACTTCCCACCCCGCCTATCATTCAGGCTCCGGCTCATGGGCTCCAACCGTCTCTGCACATGTAAAGCAGCGTGATGGTAGCTATGTGCGTTACCATCTGAGAATTGAACACAGTGGACAATCGCTATTGATCGTTGCAGCCAGCGAGGCAATCCGATTGACTCAGTCTGGCACGATTGCAGCACTTACCTTGAAGGCAAAGTGGAAGATGAAATTGTTGTCGCACTTCGCAATCATCCTCACGCCAAAGAGATGATCGATAAAGTTCGAGCCATAGTAGACAACCTCGGGCGAGCTAACAAACGATATCCTATCTTCAATTTAGCTGACCCATCGGCTAGTGAAAACCCGCCGTTGGCCGACGCGCCGTTTCAGGTTGACGTCGAGTTGGCCTTAGATGCGAGCCGAATCTAAAAAATACTTCAGTCGCTTTGGCAAGCCGGAATACCATGTTCGCTTCGTTGGCCTTGATGCAACTATTCAACGACATAAGTAATGGTTAGTAAGTTTGTGTCAAGCAGTTGAGTTTGCCGAAGATATTGGCATGATTGCTGGAGTTCGCTTGCAAGCGTCCAGTTCGATGCGGTAATCGAATGGGCGTTGGTAAAACAGTTGTTGATCGCTTAGCCGAATTGGGCCTGATTGATGCGGTGACTCCTTGCTGGGGCGTGACACCAACTTTGGCATGATCTACTGTTCGGCAGACAAGACTATCAAGCTCTCTTGAGCCTCTGGCCCGACGAGCTGAACGATGGAGCTTCTAATTGTTCTTGAAGTAGGCTTGGTTCATGAAACTGTTGATCGGTTCGAATCGCACCTGACTGCTGATTCTAGCTGGTTTTAACTATTTTGAGATTTTTTTGCCGGTCGTTCGTCCAGGTCAGACCATCGCTGATGGGTCGACTGAAACAAAGTTAACGCCATTTCAGGCTTCGCACCTGCGACAGCTTGCAAGTTGGGTCGAAGATCTAGCTGATAATCGACGAGTTCAAATCGTTTGGCTAGCGCCACATGCTATCTCCGGCAGTTTGAATTCTCAAAGCGTTCTAGAGCAGTTGAAGCGTGGTCCCAGAGCTGGAGCGGACGTTAGTATTCGAGTCGATTGCCACGGCAATGTTTATCCACCCCGCGGTCCTAGGACCTCTGTGGGTGTAATCGATCGAGACGCGTGGGCAGCAATTTGGAATCATGATTGCTTTCAGAGCTTCCGCGAAATGGTAAATCGAAATGATCACTGTGATCTTTGTCCCATGCTAACCACCTGTGCTGTACACTGTCCGGCAGATGCTGCTGGCTGGGCCATTGAGGATCAATGATGACGGGAAGAGTTCTTCAGTTCAATTTGGCTCTACTGCTTTTCATTTGCAGAATTCTGAGTTGCAATGACAACGCCAGTGCGCAGAACTATCAGTTCGAAGTGCCACTGATGGAGTTGCAGGTTTACATCCAGCCTGACGCTTCAGCGAAACTAGCCTACCGAGTCGTATTTAAGAATGCCAATGGTGCGTCGTCAATTGATATTGTGGACATCGGCTTACCAAACCGAAATTACAACATCAAGAACATGAAGGCTAGCATCGATGGCTTTAATCTTACCGATATCCGTAAGTCGACGGTTGTTAACATTGGAGTCGAAACGCATCTTGAAGGCAGAGCAATCGCATCGAATAGACAGGGCGATTTTCGATTTGAGTGCACGATGCCAGATATGGTCTACCAAGACACAACCGATAAAAATCTGGCAAGCTTTCAAGTCATTCCAACATGGTTTGACGCGAATTCGACGATCGGTAGAACTAAGCTGCAATGCGCGATTCACTTCCCGCCAGGAACTAAGCCAGAAGAAGTAAAGTATCAGGTCGAAAAGTACAAGTACACAGATTTAGTACTCGCAGGTGATGGCGAGGAAAAGCATCCCGTGGCAATCTGGATGTACGACTCGTGGTTGTTATCCAGCGACAATCCCAAGTTGGCTGTTTCGTTTCCAAAGGCCGTGATGAAACGCGTGGTCGTTATCGGACCCTTTGGACTACTTTTGAAGTGGTTGGAGGAGCATCCCGAAGTACAATTTGCCTCACTGGGAGGCCTTGGCGTACTTTTCGGAGTAATCTTCTTTCGCTTCTCACATGGTACGGGATTTGTTCTTTTCTTTTTGATCAGTGGTGCCGTCGCGTTGTTAACGCTTGTCTACCCGGTCCTCCACTTTGCCTTGTGGCCGGGGCTATTTGGTCTTTTATTCTTGAATGAACGAGCGCTGAAACGCAAACGGAATGGCTCGACTTACCTTCCCGCGATGGCGACAGTAGAAGGTGGTGGGATCAAGCGCGGGCTGACTGCACCTCAGGCGGCAGTACTCTTGGAAATGCCTATGGGTAAAGTGCTCTCACTGGTCATCTTCGGCTTAATCAAGAAGGGTGTTTTGGAAAAGACCGCCGACAATCCACTTCAGGTCAATGTGGCTGATCCATATCGGCAAGCTCGCCGCGAACGACTGGAAGAGGCTGGTACCAAGGGGCTAGTGATTCATGATTACGAGCATGCTTTTATCAACCGCTTGGTAAGTCACATTGGTCCAGTCGCCCGTTGCGACCTAAGCGAGCCTATCGGAGGTTTGGTAAAGTCAGTTGCTACCAGAATGTCGGGGTTTGATCTATCGGATACTCAGGCTTACTATCGAGCGATCATTCAGCGAGCTTGGAAGGAAGCGGAGTCGATCGGTGAAGTGAGCCAACGCGATCAAGCGGTTGATCGAAACTTTGAGTGGATTCTTATGGATGAACACTGGATCGACATCTTTGATGCTTGGGCCAGAAACGGTCGCCCCTATCGTCCTTGGTGGGAACGACGGAGTTCTGATCCCGTCATAGTGATTAATCAAGGCGGATCAAACTGGGGGACTGGCTCTGGGGGCTCGTCGAGTTCAACGCCTGAAACGGCCAAGACTTCGTTCAGTGAAGTCGCCTCGTCTTTTGCAGGATGGACTGAGAACACTATGGCAAGCATGGCTTCTGCGATTGAACCGATGAAGATGGGCTTGGACATACCTTCTGGAGGAGGCATTCTGGATTTGAGCGGCGTTGATCGAGTCACGGGTGACATCTTCAAAGCTCTTGCTGAGGCTGCTGCATCGGGAAATCGAGGAGGCGGCGGTGGTGGAGGCTGTGCCTGTGCGTGTGCTGGTTGCGCCCTGCGGCTTGTGCGCTTGCGGCACGGAGGCCGGTAAAGAAGTTTGAAGTTTGAAGTTTGAAACCTTGAGGCCTTATTTCTGCTCGGCCATTTTTCGATGTGTGTTGGCTAGATCTGTTAAGCCAATCGCTTCGTAAGCAACTGCTAACGACTCATGGATTGGTTTGGGTTCCACCTTGGCAGACAATGCGAATTCTAGGTCTTGAATGGCATCCTTGTACTGCTTCATTTTCACCAAGATTTGCCCACGAGTCTCGCGAATTTGTGGTTGATTGGGAACAGATTTGAGTGCTGTATCGACGAGTGATAAAGCTCGCGTAAGATCAGGGTCTTCTTGTTGAGAAAGTGCCACAGCGAGATTGTTAAAGACCCCAGGCACATTGTTCGTTTCGGTCATCGCAAGCCTCAAATGCTCTTCTGCTTGATCCATTTGACCACGTAGAATAGCGACCGTTCCTTGAACAAAGTGAGATTTCTCAGTGCTTAAAGTTCCGATGATCGCGGTGCGCATTTTCTCAATCTCGGGATCTTGGCTGTCAGCGCATTTGATGATCGTCGCAACCAAGCTCTCTACAACTAAGCGGCTACTCGGCGCAAGCTCATTTGCCTGTGATAGCAGGTTCAATCGTTTGGCTAATGTTGCTTCACTGGGGTCCTGCTTTTCCAATCGCTGAGCCCAACTGACTAGCGCTTCAGAGCTTGCGGTCAAAAGAGATTGGTTTTTGGTGAGTCTGTATCCGTCGTTTAAAGTGCGCACAACGCTTTCAAATTGACCTTGTAGCATCATCGCACGCGCTAAGCTCAACCTTGCACCATCGTCGTTCGGGTTGGCCAAAAGCAGCTTGCGATATCCATCCTGAGCCTTACTGGCCCATAGCGTTGTAGCAGCTTCATTTCTTAATTGAGAGTGAATCACCGCGCAAACCAATTGCAACTCGGGGTTTTCATCAGCAACTGACTCCATGTGAGCGACAGCTTCTGAACTTGCGCCAATGCCGAGCAAATACTGACCGAATAGAATTCGAGAGGCAACATATACTTGGAGATTATCCCGAGTCGCACAAACCTGAATGAGTTCGCGGAAAGCCAGATGCTTCTTTTCTTCCCATTCGCGCAGGTTGTTCAGCCGAAAATCTTTCTGAATGATCCAATACGCGGCGATGGGGCTTCGATGCAGTAGAAGCAGGTTCTCCATCTCCATTCTGGCTTCCGTTTGTTCCGCCAGTTGGTCGTGAAGCAGTGCCTTTTGAATTCTAAGGTCAACTCGCTCTGGAGATCTCTCTAGAAGCCTTGCGAGCGCGATAGACGTTTGTTCATTATCTTTGTTTTTGAGGCTTTCTCGCAGCTCTTGTTGATACATAGCTTCACGCCAATGATCCCGTTTCATCGCGGCTAGGCCTAGACAGGAAATCATGAGTACCGTAATTGTCACGGCAGGAATGGTTGGACCATAAGAGTAGAATCGCCGTGTGGCGATCCACTCTACGAAGAAGATGCAGATCCAGACCAGCCAACGAATGGGGTTAACCCAGTCAAACAGGCTAATCTTCCGGAATGAACCAACCAGAACTCTGGACTGTGCTTGCTTGGCCCATTCCGGAGTTTCGAACAACAGTGCTCGGAAGCCCAGTCGCATGAAGGCTCTACGCATTGGTCCAAGCGTTAACCAATCGAACAAAACTCTGGCGCGAGACGGAATACCGATGCCGCGTTCTGCAAAACAAAACTCGTAGATCGATCGTATCATCGGTTACCATGCATTAAAGTTGAAAGTTGGTTTGTGGCTAAACCGAAGTTTCAGTGTGGAAGGCTCGATTCCAAAGCGAGATGATGGGATTGTTCCATTGATTGAGATCATCGGGCCGAGTTGGAAACAGAGTTACCAGCAGAACTCGATCAAGCGAAAGCGCAAACAATAGCCCTGCGAGACTAATCACGATGTGTGTTGTCAGACAGGGCCAGCCATTCAAGAGATCAACGTCGAATTGGTTTTTCGCGACGACAACGGATACAGCAAACAAGCTGTTCAGAAACATCGAGGTAATGATGCCAGCCATGAAATAGCAGGGAGCTGCCCACGGAGATCGTTTTTTGACTACAGCAATCAAAATGAGAATGAAGGCCATTACAAGCGGCGAGTAAATCGTTGGATGAAGATCCTCAATTATGAAATCGATCGAATGTAGCCTTACTCGAGAATTGACACTGTTCGGTATCGAAAGCAAATCGAGCATGAAACTCGTAAGCTGACCGGCAAATGAATAGGTTTGATTCACCACAATACTATCAAAGTTGCGAGGAACTTGCACCAGCATTAAGGTTAGTGGAGCTAGGCCAGTCATCGAACCCATCAATGGTCTTAAGAAGCCCAGGGCTTTAGGAAGCCTTCCGCGGGATGAGCAACAACTCAGAAACGTCGCAAATACAATTCCCCAACCAGCGGCAGCGAACCATGGCGATTCTTGGTAGTAACAAAAGCCAATCGCTCCAATTCCAAGAGTTAAGAACGCTATGCGGAAAAATCCTTTGGGAAGCTGGCAACTAATTAAGCGAAGTAGCACTAGCAAGGGTAGGATAGAAAATGCAACCGGTAGGTAGTCATACATTCCACTTTCCAACATTCGCATCCATACAGGAACAGCGGTTACTGTTGACGCTACCAGAATGAAGAGCCAGAATAGAATTGCAACCATCGATGTCAGCGAGTTTTGCTGTAAGTTAAGTGGTGATGTACGGTTCTACAGGCTCCGCCCTTGCGTTGTTGGCACTGACGACCTTTCAGCAGTCAGAGCCTACATTCAATGAGATCAATCCAGAACTTTCAGTATAGTTGAGTCGGACCTTCCGGCAACGTTCTGTGGTCTATTCAGCCTTAGCTAATGTACCCCCTTAACCTTACTGCCGATTATCGATGCTAGTGAGAACGATTGTAACGATTGGATCATTGCTCAAAACAGAAATTGGGATTCGCCGGAATCGCCAGCAAATCCCATTCTTGTGAATCCACTAAAAAAACAGTCGCTAAATTAATCGAGTGAGTATCCCAACCAGACACTAACAGACAAATGCAACGAATCTAACGATGTCGAGTACTCGACGTTTTCTTCGCTCTTTAGCCAAGCCTCGATACTCTGAGTACCGGAGCCACCCCAAGATCGATACATTTCTCGCATCGAGTCACGAGGGTCGGACATCACAGAGTGGATCTTTCCAAGATTCGTTCCAGCAGCCTTTGAAAGGACCTCAGCCTGTTTCTTAGCGCGATCGAAAGCTGTAGCAGTCGTCTTAGCGAGTACCTCGTCAGGCACCCTTGCGAAGAATTCGATGCGAACAGTTTGCATGTCAGAGGAACTGTAGCTCATTTGTTGCTCCATCATTTGAGCCATCTGTTCATATTGTTCCAACTGTTCAGCATCCAAGTCGGGCTTCCGCTTCTTGCCCTCTAAATCGCGAGCTGTAATTTGCCCGCGCAACATCGCTGGCAATAAGGCGAGCGCATCGGCATCCTTTGAGGGAATTGTCCATTTAGCAACTACCCAACAGGTGGCTGTGAAAACTCTGGGAAGTGTTGGTTCTTCATCCTCTGCACCGCCAGGACCGCCAACCGGACCGCCCATTCTCATGCTTCGGAACATTCGAGCTTCGTTGTCGTTACCAGTTCCCGATCCAGCTTCCGTTGCCGAGAAGCGAATGGAATCGGCTGTAGCATTCATCGCGGTCAGCTCTTTGCGGACAATCTCCCTTTGCTCATTCAGTGCTTTTACAGCAGACTTGGCATCCTTTCCAACGGCTTGAATCTTCATCGCCAAACGCAAGCCGTCTGGTTGTAGCGAGACCGACTCGGTAGCTGTTGCAGATAAGCCAGGAACCATCGGCCCCATCTGAGCTGAGGCGCAGGAGCAAAGCAATAACATACAGAGAGTGGCGAACGCAGTGGTCAAGTTGAATCTCATGGATTGTTCTCCGGGCAAAAGTTATGCGAATTGATTAATTGTCCAAGATGGTTGAATACCGCTTGCGAAGGTCTGTTCGAAGCTTTGCATAATCGGCTCCACGTAGCTTTTTGAGCGACGCGTAGAGTGCCTTCACGCTAGATTTGAGTTCCCGAGCAATAGAAGGTTGATTGTTAATAGTCACTGATGGATGATTATTGAACAGCTCTACTGTCTTGGCGAAAAATTGATTAGCATCCTCATCATTGCGATCCAACTTGACCAGTAAAGCAGCTACTAGTGAACGGGATTCAAGTTCACGTGTTTGGTCGATGCAGTTGTCAATCGACATTTGAGGGGTAACCAGCAATTGCAAAGCTAAGGCCTGATAGCGATTTTCTGAGGCGTTCGACTTGTCCGTTGAAAACTCAGCCACGAGCTTCTCGACATCTGTGGCAGAGACTTCGCGAATTGTATTTGAAAAGCCAAAGGAATCCGGTACATCATAGGTGTATTTGAGTTTAAGAATCAGTCCTTGATCGTTGTGCGAAAAATTCGATTCTTTTAACGTGGTCAGCTTTTCTAAGGCAGCTTTTCTCACTTGTCGTATTGGATGGCCAAGCAACTGTACCGCGCGATCCAGGGTCAGAGGCTCGTCGTCGTTTAGGCCAATTTGAATGGCTACATCGGTTAGTGGATTTTCAAATACAGTAGCTTGAGCTAAATAGCCAATTGCCGTTTCTCTAGCCGTCATCGAATCCACGAAGGTCAGGTTGGCGAGCAACGAAGCCCTAACTCGAGTACTTTCCGTTGCGTTAAAGCTCTTCTGCATCCATTTGATCGACTGAATGGTGCCCAATGGCAATATTTGTGCTGGAGTGATAAAGTCCGCATCAAAGTGGTCGTATATCCAGCGCTCATCTAAACTGCAGTTAGTGCCGAAAAGAGAACGCTGCAGGAACTTTCTCAGCGTGTTCCAAGTTTTGGCTTCCTCGTTAGTAAACTCTTGCTTCAAGTTCCGATCAGATAGCTGCTTCGCCTGCTCAAAAAGCCAATCCGCCATTGCGTAGTCATCGACGAAGGTAGCCTTGTCCAGAATCTCTTCCAGAACAGGATCTAATCTCGCAAAATTAAGCTTTAGATTCTGTAGCAGTTTTAACCGTACCTTGGCGTTCGCCCAGGGAAGAACTGCTTTGAGCAGATTTTTCGACTCACGCGATGTGTCTTCCTGGCTCATCTGATGCAACAGGCGATCGACTAGTTGATCTGCAATCGATTGATTACCGCAAACAACAGATGCTACTTCCAAGAGATCGCTTCTGGCTTGTTTCTTTACATCCGCCTGTGATTGAAGGTTGCGGATCTTTTCGGATAACTTGGCAACTTCCGCAATATCTTTCGGAGCGATCGCGGAAGTGTATCCACCATCGGGCACAATATCAAACGCTGTAGGGCCACAGTCAAAGTACTGATTGATTCTGAATGATGTTAGTCCATAGTTAGGGTTCTTCTTATCTTCGCGAGCTTGCTGAACTCGACGTTTCGCTTGAGGCGTTTTGGGAGCCTCCTCAAACAGGTCTTCCCCCGTCTCGATCTGCAGCTCGGTGGCTATGGTTGCATTTGCTTTGGGAGTGGTTGTCTCTTGCTTGGGTGCGGCACCAAAGAATCCATCAATCGAATCTAGCGAGTTGGGGTCGGCCTTGCCCGCAGTTTCCGTGTTTTCGGGAGTTGCAGAAGAATTCGCCAATTCGGGCTCGCTGGTGGTTGGTACGTTCTGACCTTGTTTTGAATCTGGAGCCGCATTAGCCCGAAGCTTAAGTTCGGGCTTGTCGCCAAATACTGATCCAAACAGGTCGTCAACCTCATCCTGTTTTGCTGGTGGAGCCGAATTGCTAGTCTCAGCTATACTCGTTGTATTGGGCCGCACTGAATCCTTCGCAGGCTGCTTCTTTTCTTTTTTGGGCAATGATTGCATCGATTCAGGAATGGGATACCAAGGCTCGGTTTGCAGCTTCGGCGCGGAACCGCTCCTACTACTGCTCGCTTGGTAAGAAGCACTGTTCTCATGGTCATATTTCAGAACACCATCTCGCATCGCCTCAAGAATCCCAATGGATGCCTTCAGTGCCACTTCTCGCTGTTCGCCTTCTTGATCCAGCATTTCGGACAATAGTGTCGCGCGCCCCATAAGATGTTTGGGTGACAAACGCGAAATCAATCGTATAGCGCCTAGGCGTTCTGCTGAATCGTTCGAGTTTAGTAACTTAAGGGCAGCGTCGGCTAGAGTTTTTCCATCGGTAGATTCACCGTAATTTTCGCTTCGAACTAGGGCATCTACTGCTGCGCCATTTTTGATAAGAACTGTAATAAACTTTGCCGCATTTCGAGAGTCGATAATTTTCGGAAGCAGCGAAGAACTACGATGAACCACAAAGCTGTCGCTGTCCTGTAGCGCTTGCAACACGCCCTCGACAAGATCGTCACTCAGCCCGATAGAGGTAGTACCGGAATAGCCCAACTTTCCTTCCATAGACTCAGCGATGGCGTCGATCGTGGCCGCGCGCACTCGCCAGCTCGAATGTTTGAGCAACTTAACCATCGACTCTCGGGCCTTCTTCAACTTGAGCTTTCCTAGAGTCTTAGCCGCGAAGACCAAAAAGATCTTCGTCCGATTCTTGATCGATATAGGCCAGCAATGCATCTACAGCTTCTCCATTGGCTCGCTGTGAGAGTGATCGCAGAACAGCCGTCCGTACGCTGGGGCTTTTGTCCCGAAGAAGCTTGGTCACTCGTTGTCCATTGCTGAGAAGATTCAATCGTTCGATTGCGGGTACACTAAGTTCACGAATGATTGAATCCAAATCTCCTGACAGTTCGTCTATTAGATGTTTGTCCTCTTCAGATAGTCTCGCAAGCACCTTCTCTGCGGCTTTGCGATGAGTATCCGTATTCAGGCTGGCCAGACCTTTCAGCAAAGAAGTTTGAGCTAGCCGAGTCGTGGAACTTGACAGTGCACAGTATTTCAATTCGCGAACATCTCTCGCTGAACGTCGGTCAGGTTCTCTGCTTCAAGAGCTTGATTGATTGCGGGAACAATGGCCGGAGACAGCTCGATGTTGCCGAATCCCTGATTGTTGGACGTTCGTAGCAACTCTTCAAGTGTAGCATGGATCTGCGTAGTGTCCGTCGATGAATCTGGGCCAGACTGAGCCTCTTCGATCAATTTTTCAACGGGCATTTCCGCCAGCCACTTCTCAAGTAGCTCTCGATGTTCTGTCGTAAAGGTGCCAGGCGTCCATGGATCAATGGAGTCGACGGGAGCTTTCCATGATTTTAGGATCTGTTGCGAAGCAAGTTTTTGTGACAGCTTACCACCGATGAAAACCTCAGTCACTGGCTTGGCTGTCCGCGCAGGAAACTGTGTAAGACGGCTTTGAGCCGCGGCTCGAATTTTTGGCGAACGATCCGCCAGCAAGGCTACCAACTGCTCAACGTCGTCAGTAGACAATTGACCAGTGCCGAACAGGACTTGGCCTACGACTGGGTTGGCGGCTGAGTACTTTTCGTCTAACCAAGTTTCAAGTTGTTCCATCGGCATGTAGCCTTCTCGAGCTGCAATCTGGTTGAGCTGAAAGTCGAGTACTCGCAAGGCCGGCAGAGCGGACACGTTCATTTTCTCAGCGAGTTCCGGCGAACGATCTGCATCAATCTTGACGACGATCCATGAATTGAAGATCTTGTCCGCCGGATCGTCTTGCAACTCCAACTCTAGCTTCCGACACCATGTACACCAGTCGGCACCGAAAATCGCCAAGAGTGGACGACCTTCGAGCGTCGCTAATTGATGCGCCTCGTTCAGGTCCTTTTGAAGCTCGCGCAGTTTGCCTTGAGTGGTTTCTGCTTTCGACTGTTTAGGTTTGCTTAATTCTGCAGCCGATCCAACCGCTTTTTGATTTGGTTGGGCGAAACTGTTCAGTTGCCCGTGCTCCTGTTGAGGATCGACCTTGCCTGTGTCGAAAATGTTTTCGAAGCCCTTGAGTTCGGGAGTCTGTGCGAACGAACCGGCGGACAGAGTCGCTGTTAGACAGAGTGCTACAACAGCTTGAAAACTCCATGGCATTGATCTTTTGATTTTAATCATTGCGGTTTGCCCTCCGACGATGGCTCCGAAGATTTTGAAGGTGTCGTCGTTGTTTTTCCAGCGTGAACTACTTTGGCCCAGTAGCCGCTAAGCTCAAAAGTTGGACTATTCTCGTGATCATGGCAGCGTACGCATTGTTGCTTTGCTAGATACGGTGTTTTCTTCTTGGGGTTGTCAACGTGAGCTTGCGATGGCCCGTGGCAGTTCTCGCAGCCAACACCAACTAGAGTCATTGACCGCTTCACATTTTCGAAGCCTTGAGACTGACCATAACCGGTAGTATGGCACTGCTGGCAGTAAGGATCGAAATTCGCTCCTCGCGTTACCAGCGGCTCCCAGGCGTGTGAATGCTTGGAGTGTACCCAAACCGTATCATCTTCCCCGTGGCATTTCGCACATAAGGCCGAACCTGCAATCTTCTGCTCATGAGGAGCAACTACGGATAGATCAACGTAGCCCGCTTCGATAGAAAGATAATCCTTGCCTTTCAGTTGCTGATAGTAGTTTGAAAGGTTTTTCAATTGCTCTCTAGATTCGCCGAGACTGCTTTTGACTTCAACAACAGACGCGGAAGTTTGTTCGTAGCCTTTACTCAATTTCTTCAGTTCAAACTTAGCTAGGAACTTACCTTTGTTCGTAGCTGATGCGACTGTTACTGATCCAACCTTTCGTGGATTGATGGCGTGGCTGGTTGGACCGCCAATAACATAATCGACTTCGGGCAACGACTGAGCCAACTGTTGAAGTTTAGCCTCGTCTAGGTAGGCCAAAACGATCCGAACGTCCGCCTTGCGATTTTTGAATACTGAAAGAACAGCTTGAGTTGGTTGGTTAGCTTGCCAAGCATCATTTTGAATCAGTTCTGGATCGACCACTCCAGCGACTGCGATTTTCAGTCCCCCACGCGCGAACTCTGCACAATTTGTACCCACGGTCTTACCATCGCGGTCCGAAAGGTTAGAGCTTAGCCAGGTCACTGAGGTCTGCTTCGCAATTTCACGTAGTTGATCAGGTGTAAATGTAGTCTCAGGTCCGCCTATATTGTGAGCACCTAAGCCGCATTGTTTGAGTCCATTTAACAAGTAGTTCAAGCGAGTCGTTTGATACTCGTTGGCTCCAATCGCAGATCCTCCAGCATCCAAGTACAGGACTTCGCTGCTTTGAAGAGAAGCAAGCAGAAGTGTTTCTCGCCGAGCTAATCCACCAGATTGATTAGCTGCGCAGCCACACGGTGTGATCCATCCTTGAGTGTCACCCGAAACAAAAATCGCCAAAGGTTTCGGTTGCTTGGAGCAGCCAACGACGATGGACAGAACCAACAAGGCAAGTGTTCGGGCTATCGACTTGCTAATCGTCATGAAATTTGTTGACCTCGTAGGCTCTTCGCACGCTTTTGCTGGCATGCTGTTACAGGAGCAAGCTGTTACTGGAGCAGGCTGTAGACCAAAATGTTTACATTGATCTCTTCAGCATTGGTTATCTCGTTACCGCCGCAGCAGCAACAGCCTTGGGTATTGGAAGTATCGTTGAGCCCGTCTTGAGAATACAAAACACCCAATCGACTGCCAAAGTGAATACCTACTAATGGCTTCGGTTCTCCATGCTTAGCTTGTAGGCCTTTGATTTCGTAGGCAGTATGAAAAATCAAGTGTTCCTGACCGATCGTCTTAAGTTCCTTGTCTTTGAAGACGAGCGACATCTCTTTGCGGAATGAACGATCCCACTCCTGTGAAGAACATCCTGCTGAGGCCAAGAGGAAACCACCACGCTCGATAAACTGCCGCAAGTTGTCTCTCTCTTCTTGAAGCAGTGTGAACTCGCCTTCTCCGGTCATTACGATCATGGGAAAGTTGAAAATCTCAGCCGACCCCAACTTCACCGAATGCAAACGGCGACTGGTACTTATCGCGGAATCTTTCTCAGCGCGACGTAGAAAGTGATCCGAAAAGCATTCACTAGTCTTGGTGCCCGCGTAGATCAGATTGGCGACCTGAACAACACTACTGGCTTCTACGCCAACAGACGTGGGGTCAGCAATTACGTTGGATCGCGGCTTACCTTTGTCTTTGTCATCCGCGCTGGCGAATGGAGGCAGCGTCGCCCAAACTCCAACAACTAAAATCGTCGCTCGAATTGTTGAACTTGTGAACATCATTTACCATCCTCGTCAATGTCGCCCATCTTTTCTGAAAGCGATCGGAAATAGTCAGCTACTTTGGTTCGATAGTTTGATGGAACAGCATTCAATTCTTGACCACCAGCCGATCCCTTAGCCGTGTTCTCCGTTGAAGCGTTGCCACCGCTTGTTGCATCTATGGCTTGGCTAGTCTGAACGCCTTGAGATTGCTTGTCACCGCGCCCACGACTCTGCGATTGCTGAGGCGTAGGAATCGAGCCATACATTCCAATATTCTTTTGGCCAGGCGATCGAGTCGAGTAACCGTTAGCAGGCCCGTTGAATCCCTGGCCAGGACTATTGCCTGGTTTCATGCCGCTGCGCCCTGGTCGCATACCCATCATTTCCATCATCTGCTTCAGCGAGTTGCCGATCTTGGCTTTACCAGGTTTAAAACCCGCTTTGCAATTCTCGCAGGCTTTGTCGCCCATCTGTTCTGAATCATCCAAGAATTGTTGAAGCGTCTCGGCAGCTTGCTGAGCCGCGCTTTGAGCATCCTTGAATTTGTCGCCCAGCATTTTGCTTTGAGCCTCCGTCATTTGCTCGCTGGCCATGCTCTCACGAACCGCCTCGGTAAACTGTTTCGCGGTCTCTCTCAATTTGTCGGTCTCGGGATCGGGGGGCAAATCGTCGGCATGTTGTTCGATATCGTCCAGCAACTGTTCGAGTTGTTGCTTAAGCTGTTCTTGCTCGGACTCCAATTCCGCAACGCGTCGTTGAGTCGCTGGGTCATCTGCATCGGCCGACTCAAGACCTCGCATTCGTTCGGCAAGATCTTTTTGCTGATTGGCAAGTTGTTCGAATCGTTGCTGATCCATCATGAGTGGCATCAGTTTTTGCATTTTGCCCAGCGGATCGATTGCCGACTCAGTCAGTTCGTCTTGCATATCCTTCATAGCCTTGATCATCTCTTCAAGCTTTTGCTGATCTGCTTCGCTCAAGTTCGGATCGGCTGCTTGCTGTATCTGTTTGACAGCTTCACCAGCATCTGCGGCTTGTTGAGACATCTCTTTGAGCATCTCAGATAGTTCTTTGTCGACATCGATCGGCAGCGGTTGTTCGCCCAGTTTTTGAATCTCGGCAGCAGCTTGACGAGCCGCCTTCTGTGCAGCTCCCAGTTTCTCTTGTAGTTTTCCAGCAGCCTCGGCCGACTGTGAATCAGCTTCCGCAGCCTCTTGAGCTTCCTGAACTTCCTTCAGCGCGGATGCAAGATTTTCAAGGTGACGACGAGCTGCTTGATACTTGGCTTGCAGCATCTCTGCGCCGCGTTGTTGCACCATCAACTCTTGGAACTCTGCAACAGAGATGATTTTAATGAGAGTCACTGGAGACTCAGCGCCTTTGGCTCCTGCTGGATCGTTATCTTCGGTTCTAGCGAAAAGCTGTATCTCGTCTCCAGACTCAAGACCATAACTGGGCAAATTCAGCATCCACTGATGTTGAACTCGTGCTTGCGATTCCAGTTCTGCGTCAATCGGCGTGGCCGGTGAACCGTTTAGCGAGCGAAACAGAGTCAACTTGGTGATCCCGTAATCGTCATCTGCCATAACTACAGTTGGGAGCTGGATGTCAGGCGTTGCGATCGACAGCGGTTGAGGCTGAATAATGCGAACCACAGGACGGCGATCTTCGGTAATCGCGATAGCACCAGTGACGCGATCAATCGACTGAGTTCCATCAACGTCAATGACGCTCAATTCGAACTGACCTGGTTTCGATAGCACAGAAATGCCAGATACGGAGGTCTCTTCGGCACCTTCGCCCTTCGCTGCTGCGAGTTCAATCTTCTCTTCTTCTCCGTCTCGATAGGTGATCTTGAGCAGACCGGATGACAGTGGACGATTGCTGGAGGCCATCCATTGAACTTGTGTGCCAGATAAACCGCTGACTCCTTTTTCAGGAATGGGACCAACATACGGTGCAGTTCGGGTATAGGCTGGAGGAGTGATGCGAACTTTTGGGCTTAATAACTGCGGCGTCAACGTTATATCAAGCTTGAGCTTTTTAGATCGACTAATGCCGCTCTTAGCATGAAGGGTCAGTGGTTGTGTAACTCGAGTCAACATTGCCTGGTACGCTGACTCGCCGCTGGCAAGCATGGGCATGATCAATTCTGGCCCGCTCTCCGGTTCAATTACCAACTGAACTCGTTCAACTCGACCGCCACTAATATGAGCTTTCACTAACGTATCTTGACCATACAGCACAGATTCCTTCTCAAGTTCCAGTTCGATAGTAATTCCTGTATACGGCGGTACATCAGCATAGGGCGTAAGAAATCGGTTGAGTTGATGTAGTGCAATCGATGGCACGATGCAAGCAACAAAACCACTGGCAACAACAACAGCCAAAAGCGCAAGCGACGATTGTTTAAGTTGTTCCAGTGGAGCGACAAGGCTGGGGGCAATTTGAGTTAAGCGCTGTGCGGCCTGCCTGGCGGCTAACATAGCTAGCCCAGTAGAAAGTTCTGAACTAGGTTCGACTGGTCGAGTGGCCAGTTGAAGTCCTGCAAGAATCTCGCCACCACTTTGAATTTTCTGGTCGATCTGCTGAGCAACGGAGTCCTGCGTGATAGTGCGCAGTTTGATGATTGCATACGCCAAACCGACAGCGATCGCACTGAACAAGGCAACCCGCGAGGCAAACCAACGAACCACTGATGGCATCGCCCAGATGGTGTCCAACCACAGCAACACGAAGCAAAGAGCCAGAACGGTCGTGGCCGTAAACATGGCAAGCTTGAACGCTCGCAGTTGCAATACCCGTCCGCGAAACGGCTTAAGAGCTTGGCCGATATCGTAGTTCGAAAATGTCGGTGAACCTGCAGACATCTATCTTCTCCCTAAACGATGCCATTTCGGCGTCGAACAATCCAACTGGTAATCCAACTTCCAAGTACCAACAGCAGCACCCAGGGACGATCCCACATGGTCGTCCTAGTTTCTTCATGCTTTTGCTGATTGCGAATCTGCTCCGTAAACCGCTCTACCAATTGACCAACCTCGCGCTGGTCCAATACTTCGCCGCCGCTGAGTCGCGAGACTTGTCGCATCACGTCCGGCCGAGCGTCCACTTCCAGGCTTTCGAACCACGGATCGCGAACTTCGAAGGCTCCGGCAGCCAGAGTCTGATCGCTTTCTCCACGAACAACCTTCAGCGAATAGTAACCAACTTCCAGCGACCCCAGATCGACGCGGAACAAACCATTGTCGACGCCCGAGGCCGTCAAAGTCAATCGTTTCGGTAAATCAAACTCAGCGGTTTGTAAAAGTACACTTAGTTCCTCAATTGCCCAATTTGCCGGATTCTTCAGCGTTACCGATGCACTGGCTCTATCACCGGCTAGATAGGTCGCTCGGTCAGGCCGAATCGAGATATCCTGTCCAGGCAACATATCTTGCTGAGAGATGATCCATTGAATCATCGACTGCCAAAGCGTGGGATAGATTTTGTCCTTGTTGGCATGTTCGGGTGAAAGAAATGCCCAACGCCACATCCCAGCCCCTTCAACCACAATCGTCTGACCCGCACCCAAAGGTTGATAGGTCACGATGGGAATCGTTTCACCGCCCGTTACAGCACTCTGCATCAACACCTGCGGTAGACCAGTTCGCATTTTGGGTTGAGATCCAACGGCCAGCGTTGGCATCGAACCGATAGGATCGATTCCTTCGGATAGCAACGGATCAAAGACCGAAGTGTCCATAGCATGCTGTGTAACCTCTGGATGCACGCGAGACTCTTCACGATTGCGGGCCCAACGAACTGGCAAAATCTCAGCAAGCTTGGCGGCCATTTGATCGGTCGGTGCTCCACGAGAACAGAGCAGGCATCCGCCGTTCTTTGATACCCACGCCCGCAAATTGTCGATTGCAGTTGGAGTTAAGTAGGCTCCGGCGTCTCGGCCCAAGATAACTAAGCGATACTTTTCCAAAAGGTGGTCAGACTCGAGCGGCGACACCAACTGCTCCTGTACTTCCCACTGATTCGATTTGTCGGAGTTCGCGTTGCTGGCCTGCTGATTATAGTTGGCAAGGGTTGAGTCGTTGCTTGTATTCGAAGTCTCTTCTGAAGTTGCTGCTGCTGTTGTTGATGTTGAAGTTGTAGTTGAACGACTGACCGCAGCTTGTTCTGAGCGACGCAAGAGGTAGCGATTCGAGCCCAATCGAACAATCGTCGTTAAGTTGACCACCGAATCATTGGCAAGATTGCGCAGTAAGAACTTGGTATCCCAATAGGGCTTGCCTTCGAGCACTAGAACTTCAATAGGCGAATTCAGTTGCTGAACAAGGATCGAGGTTTCGTTGTCAGCGGTGGTAACTTCGCCTGAGACTTCGCTGGCTACGATCTGGTAGCGATCAAGGGGTACGGCTCCAGCTTTGGGTTCGACGACGAAACGAACTTCCTGCATTGGATCGTTCAATCGAATGGACTGAGACTGAATGACTTGATCATCGTGAAGCAATTGAACTTGAGTGGTACTGCCATGGAGTCCGCTGTGACCAACCATCGCGCGGATCGTAATGGGCGTTTCCGGAAAGGAGAGCATGCGAGGTGATTTGGCTGTTAACGACAGATTTTTCATGCCCAATGAAGAGCCGAGCGTCACCGTGTAGATCGGCGTTGCCAGGGCGTTTGCCTCGCGAGCCGATTGAAGTAGGCCTTCTGTCGAACCGACATTATGGGCTCCATCGCTAATTAGCAAGATGGCGTGACCCAGCGGCGAGCCCGAACGAATCGATTGCCGAATAGCCATTGCCAAGTCGCTGCGATGACCTTGAGGCCAAGCGGCATTTGGATCTTCGTTTTCGCGATTCGATTTGTTGGAGTCCTTTTGAAGCCGCCCAAAGTCGATCGGCTTAAGATCTACGCCAATCGCAAATTGGCGTATCTCCAACTCGCCATTTTTGGACTCAACTTGATTGGCTAATTGTAAACCTCGCTGCCAACGCGATTGAGATTTACTGTCGTCCATGTCGGTTGTATTCATACTCATCGTTCCATCCAGCAACACCGTCAGCGTTGGCTTGCCAGGCAGAGGCGGAATGGTTTCGACCCAAGTCGGATTTAGAGCGATGAGCAGCGGGCCAACTAATCCCAAGGCTAACATCGCGGTGAAAAAAAGCCGCTTCTGTTTCGATTGGTTCCAATCGAAACGAACCAGATACCAAGCAACGGCTGCCACGGCGAAAGCTGCTAGTACCCACCAAAGGCTAAGAGGAATTTGCGGGTCAATAGTCCACATCGTTCACCTACATCCGATTCCAACGTAAGAGAACTACTTCAGCCACCAAGCCAAAACAGCAGGCTACGATCAACCATTTCCATAGATCATCTCTTGGTCGATCATCGTCGCCCACCGTGGAAAATCCAACGCTTCGACTACCGCTAACTCGTTCCGTCAAAACCTGCTTCTCAAGTGAACTCAAATCTGACTCAATCGAAGGCGCTGCTGTGGCTATCATCCAAACAGACTGTTTGTTTTCGTCCAATGAATATACGCCAGGTCCTGGTGGATCAGGCCAATTCCAAACGACAGACCCCTGCTCAGCCGTCCATTGCCATTTGCCAAAGTTACCATCCTCTGGTGGAATTCCATCGACCGTCCTGCCAACCAGAAATGATTCTGAGGTAAGGCTTGGTGGAAGCAATCGCACTACGGTTTCGCCCGGAAACGTTGCTTCGGATTGAGCTCGACCCACCAATAAAGCTTGAGTCAGTTCGCTGATCACCGGCAAGAATGATTGCTGCACAGGCCAGTTGGATCTACCCAAGTCTGCGTTGATCACGGCTATCTGTCCGGCTGCAACACTCGTCATATACATCAAGGCAGATGTATCGCTGAGTTCCGCTAGGATTTCGTCTGCAAATCCCATTGCTGCTTGCAGTTGCCAAGCCGCCCAGATACGCACCGAACGCAAATTGATGCTGTCGAGTTAGTACCGAGGGCATGGAATGGGCCTGATCGACTCTGAACCTTGCGAATCGTAAGATCTTTTCGCGATTGCTGCTCGTTGGGAGGAACCAGTTGTACGGGCGGCTGAAAGTCGGAGCCCAACAAATCGGAAAGTTCGGTCAAGTTGGTCGCATCGACAAACTCGCTAGCCAAATACAGCAAGCCACGACCTCGCTTAAGCTGAGCTGCCAGAAGCTGCAGAGCCTCTTTCGTCAAAGCGCCAGCATGATCGATAACGTACACATCGCAGCTTGGCCAGCTTCGAACAGGATCACGATCTGGATGAACTCGCTTGACGACGCTCTTGGATTCTTGAGCACCCGAACTGTTTGTTGGTACAGGCTGTCCGACTAAGGCTACGTCTAGGGCTTGTTGCACGAAGAAGCTCGAGGAAGGTACCTCTCTGGCGTTTTGCCGGGTGACCAGCAGCACCTGAACTGGCGGTCGAACTCGAATTGCCAACGGGCGCTGATCGTCCTCCGCCAATACGTCAAGGTTGCCCTGCAGTCGTACCCAGCCATGCTTCCAACCAACCTCATCAAATTCAACGTTGTCGGTCAGTGTACGCGAAGATTGGGGAGCGAGAGTAGTTTCTAAAGTGCGGGCGTAGTTGCCGATGGCAATTTCGCATTTGATCGACGCTTCGATCGAGGAAAAGTTGGAGACCTCGACTTCGATCTGAACCGGCTGACCAACAATTGGCTCGGTAGAGGCTCGTGCAGCCATGATCGCCACGTTATTTGGATCTGGCAGCGCTACGCTGTGAAACTGAACTTGAGTATCTTTCGGAATGATATCCAGAAGTAACGTTCCCCAGTTGGCGCGTTGAAAGTCGCTAATAATAACCAATTCTTTCGTTTCACCGTTGGCTTGGTCGAGCAGTTTGGCAGCTTGCTCAAGAGCCGCTCGCGTGTCACATCGCTGACTGAGTGGTCGAGCTTGTTGGATGGCCTTTCTGAGCGATGGTAAGTTTGGCGACAACTGCTGAAACACTGGCGTGGCCTTAGCTCCAGCAAACACGACGCCAGCTTGCATGCCCTGAGCTGATTCAAGAAACTCGAGCGAACTAGCTACTGCAGCCGACCAGCAGGTGACGCCGCCGCTTCCTGCTTGCATGCTTAAACTGCTGTCCAAAATGATGACGCGCTGAGCGTTCCGAGTTGGCTCGGCGGACACCTTGGGCCTATCCGAAAACAAAGGTCGTGCGAGTGTCATGGCTAGTAGAGCGATGCAGATCGATCGCAGCAAAAGCACAAGTAGATCTCGCAATCGCGATTTCGCTCGACGCTGTTGAATTACCTCGCTTAAGAACCGAACCGTCGAAAGCGAAAAGGGAATCGGCCTAGGCTTGGTAAGGAAATGGACAGCGACAGGAGCTGCAACAGCCAGCCCGCCGATCCCAATTGCCCACCAATTCAAGAACTCCATGAGTCTTACCCTAAGCGCTTCGCAAAACTAGAAATGAACGCAACACATCTAGATAGCTCTCCGCGGTACTGATGCGGTGATAATCGCAGCCGGCGCCGAGTAATCCCGATCGAACTGTGGCAACATGTTGTTCAAAGCGTTCGACGTATGACTGTCGAAGTTCGTGTACTTGGCAACTAACTTCGCCGTCGGATTCAAGACCTCGGAAACGAAAGGCATTACCTTCGGGCAAGCGCTCCTCTTCGGGGTGAATCAAATGCAGGGTTATGATCTCCCAGCCTCGTGAACGGTACTTGCGAAAACTGGCTAAGACATTGTCAAAGTTGTCTACCAAGAAATCGCTAATCACCAGCAGCACACCGCGTCGGCCAGCTTGCAAGAACAGATCATCCAGACCTTCGGCTAAGGCAGTTTGTCCATCGGGATTCAGATTTGAAATCGCGTCGTGAAGCAAGCCGCGTTGCTGAAGCGATGATGAGGCAGGTAGGTAGTTTTCGATGCCCTGTTTGATTGAGCACATTCCAACTGCGTCGCGACCAATGGTGATCAAATGCGATAGAGCGGTGGCAAAGTACTGCATCCACTCCAGTTTCGAGCCAGATAGATTGAGTTGTGTGCTAGCCACGTAGGGGCTGAGAACGAGGCCGCTTTTCTTATTCAGGGTTTTCTGTGCCGCGCCTTGCTTCATCGATCCGCTGCAGTCGAGAACCAGTGTGCAGCGCAAGTCAGTTTCGTCTTGAAACAACTTCAAATAGCTTCGTCCCGTGCGGCCCATCGCTTTCCAATCCAATCTTCGCAGGTCATCGCCGGGAGAGTATTCACGATAGTCGACGAACTCCCCTGCTCCACCTCGCCGTTTGGCGACGTGGCGTCCAGAGTACGAGCCTTCGACTCGTCTGGTTGTGGTAAAACGCATCTTTTCAAGACCACCAAGTTTCGATGGCTCGAAGAAACGGCTTTGGTGCTGATTCGAGCTGGAAGCAGAAGTATTCATGCGCAGTTATCAACTATCCGAGCATCGAATTGATCAATTGATCTACAGAGTAACCGTCACCAATCGCTCGGTGGTTTAACAAGACTCTGTGGCGAAGAATCGGAAGTGCTACGGCTTGCACATCGCCAACGATGGGTGCGGTGCGGCCTTGCAACAGTGCTCGAGCTTTAGCAGCTAGTACCAAATTCACTACCTCGAGGACCAGCACCAAGGCGACGTACTTCTTTACTTGTGGGCTAGCTCCATCTTGCTCTGGTCTACTACCGCTGCATAACCTCACAGCAAAGTCGACAACGGAATCGGGAACCGGAACGGCTCGCACAATTTTTCTGAGCTGATGAAAATCGTCCTTCGTCATCGAACTATCGCTGAGCGACCTAGGTTCGGCGGTGGTCTTAAGCACTATTTCACGCTCTTGAGCCGGAGTCGGATAGGAAACACGGATTTCCATCATGAATCGATCCAGTTGAGCTTCTGGAAGCGGATAGGTGCCTTCCTGCTCAATTGGGTTTTGCGTGGCAACGACAAGGAACGGATCGTCAAGCTGATAAGTCTGACCGCCGATGGTCACGTGATGCTCGGCCATCGCTTCCAGTAAAGCCGATTGAGTTTTAGGTGCCGCTCGGTTAATTTCGTCCGCCAGAATGAGATTTGCGAAAATTGGGCCAGGTCGAAACTTCATGGTTGTTTCGTCACCCGAAGCACTGCGAGCCAGCAATTCATAACCGGTTATGTCGCTGGGCATCAGATCGGGCGTGAATTGGATGCGATTGAATTTTAGATTTAGCGATTGTGCCAGAGCTTTGACCATCAACGTCTTGGCAAGACCCGGTGCACCAACGATGAGCGCATGCGAGCCAGTCAAGGCGCAGATCAGCAACTGGTCGATAACTTCATCCTGCCCAACGATAGACTCTTTCAGCTTATCACGGACTTGCATCGCCAGCTTGGCAAACATTTGGCTAACGGCCTCAGCATCCTGAACTATCACGCTGCACCTCAAGGGACTTAGAAGACGGAAGAGTGCTAATATGGTAGCAGAAACTAGTCCTACTGGCCAAAAAACCTTTTCCATAAGTTGCAGAAAGTAGTTTGTTCTGATATCCATGTGCACTTTGGATTGGGTTTACAGGAACCGTAAGCCAAGGAACTGCCATCTTTTTTCTTTGGGAGAATGCGACATGAATGAGTTAGCAAATAGCTTTAAACAGGTGTTCAGCAAAAATACTCCTACGCGGGACAAACTGCTTTTCACGATCGGTGGGAGTGCTATCGCTTGGTATCTTCTATCGATTACTTTGATTGGTTTCAATCAAGTAAAGTCTACGAACTCAGCCAAGGCAAAAACGACAGTAAATGAAAACTCTCAAAACGAACCTGGCAAAAAGAACCTGGGTTCGCCTGCAGTAGATTCGAACGGTCAGGCTGCTCCTACCCCTTCAACTGAAAATCCAAATGGGCCGACAATCGGCCAAGCAACCAACATGGACTTGCACGACTTTATGGAGTTTTCCATAACAGCCATATCAGGAACCCTCGCTACGTATCTTGGAATGGTACTTGGTCTGAGCCAAAAACAGTCCCAGGCGAACGCTCAATCTGAGATTACGACAATGCAAAAAGTCGCAGCCTGGATGTATTTTTTGTCCTTGGTGTATGCGCTCGCTCTATGGGGGTGGGCATATTTTAGTGAAAAAAACATAGCACCAGTAATAAGCACACTTGGTCAGTCAATTCTAGGATTGTTTGGTGGAGCACTTGCTGTGATGCTCAACACCGAAAATAGGTAGTTGGCCCCAGTGGACTTCGTTCCTAAACCCCTAGTGCCTGGTTGCGTCACGGGAACCAGTAATCAGTGTCCTTCCAAGTCGAGTCAATAGAAACAAGCCTAGCCTTACATTGGTAACCGAATGCAATTTTCGATGAAGAGTTTCATGCTTGCGACTTTAGTCTTGGGTACATTGCCAGCCATGTTCTTGAACATCTTTGCGCCGTTTGCGGTCATCTTGGTTGTGGCAATTCTCATTGGGCTTCGAGAGTTTGGTAGAGATGTCAACAGTGAACCACCAAACTTAAGCTGACGAGTGGGCTGATTGGCAATCTTTCCGGCAGCAGTTGAATACTGCATTTCGGCTGAAATCGAAAAAGTCTCGGCCACAAAGACACATAGATCACAAAGAAGAAATCGGACTGTCTAAGATTTGCTAAGTGAGGGCGAAGATTCGGAATATCGCTTAACTAAATCGCTTCAGGCAACAGAATTAAGCTCATACTCTGCGACCATCGTGCCTCTGCGATTACGATTTTCTTGAGCACTCACTCAATCGTTCCATCCTTTTTGTGAACTTTGTGCCTTTTTGGCGATCAATTAAGTTGCCCGTAAGATCGGGTCTTGAATGGATACGCAGAGGCCTCGGCCACAAAGGCCATTCATGTAGAGAAATAGGTCTGGCGTACGGCGATCATCGGCAGAGATCACAAATGGAAGTTTGCGTTTGCGATGATCGAAAAAAAAACGGCCGATGCAACGCTTTGGTTGACATCGGCCGTTTCGAACTAGAAAGACTCTTACTAAGCGATTGGAATAAGGCTAAACGCCAGCGTCAGCACACAATTGCGAAAACTCAGCACACACACTCTTAGCTGAATTCTTGAGGTCGGACAGGAACACCTTTTCGCCTGCGTCGATATTTCCATCGGCGAAGATGAACTTACGCAGCCACGCTGCTTCGTCTGCATCGATCTGGCCATCGGCCAAAACCATCGGCTTAAGTGCGCCGAAAACAAACTTATCGAAAGCTTCCACTCGGCTAGACGACGAATTGCGAACATCGATCAGCCATTCAATTTCACTTCGGTCCAGGACACCATCGGCCATGAATTCCTTGATGATGATTTCGGTTTCTTTGTTGTCTATCGCGCCATCCGCTAGAGCCAGTGCTTTTGCCAAGGATCGCCAATCTGCCATATCTCGGGCCTTTCTAATGATTAGGTTAACAACCAGTGAACAATCGATTGACGGGATTTCGTCATTCAGCTTGAACGACGAACTACGTCGTAGAGGTTGAATGTTATATCGTTAGGAATGTTCAATTTGAAGCATGAGAACTAGCAATTCACGCTAATTTTGCGTCTCATTGCTATCTGACGAACAAGTACCTAGTGACTTGAGGAAGGTGACAGGTATTCGAGAAGATCTTGAATTTCATCTATTGTTAATTTGTCCGTGATATCGTCCGGCATAATGGACTTGAAGCTCAGTCGTTGAGTTTCAATTTCGCTAAGTGCTACCTCGAACACCTTACCATCCGAAGCCAGGAACCTTAGATTGGTACCAACGCCGCCTCCATTAAGCTTTGCGCCAACGAGAACTCTTCCGTCAGTAGTGAGAATTTGCCACGTAGCAAACAGTGGAGCTACTTCCCGGCTAGGTTCTAACATGGATTGCAGAGTTCGCTTCCGATCACTTGCGGCTTGCAAAGCAGTCAGGTCTGGGCCAAGTTCTGCGCCTCGTCCGTCCATCATGTGGCATTGTACGCACTGAGAACGAGCCCAAACTCTCCATCCTCGCAGTGCATCTCCTCCATTTATAAGCTTAATCCACTGATCGATGGAGTCGCGTTTGGGACGTTGTGCATCTTGAGCGGGCAGATTTCTAATCGCTCTGGCAACTCGTTGAACCTCGATCGCAAAGTTCTTATCTGGGCTTACTGAAAGCAATTGTGCCTGCTTGGCGTCACTCCATGCGTCGCACCAACTTGGGATGCTTACCAGTGACGCCAAAATGTCTGCGCGAAAGCTAGCTTGTGTTTCGTTCGAGAGCAGAAGGTCATCTAGTATCTTAATTGTTGATTCTTCGTGTCTGGCTATCAACATCGCTAGCGCATCTCGGTGAAGTTCTTTTAGCGAGCTATCCTTAATCAGGTCTAGCAGCGACTTGGAGTCTATTGCTTTAGACGAGCTGGGCAACTGCCGCAGCGCTAATTGGCGTAGTGCAACTGGTTTGGTGTTGTCCTTGAAAAAGTCGATTAATAACTGATCTCGAGCCGGATCTCTTTTGGCTCCGCTAGCTGAACCGGTACGAAGAAAGCTTAGTGCCGAGATCAAGTGGTGGAACTCGCTGGCTTTCAGTTGTGGACTTGATAACAGCGATTCCAAATTGTTAATTAATGGTTTTTCGTATGATTCAGCAGCATATCGAATCGCTAATAATCGCATATCCAAGCTAG
>JAXMBP010000035.1:0-72135 GCA_046349795.1 Pirellulales bacterium
GCGATCGACCATATCTGATTCCACATCCGACAACCTGATTTTAGACTCTGCCCATCAACACGCGATATCATTCACAAAATCCCAGACTATCTGGTGGTAAGTTGATATACTACGTTGGTCTGATAGTTGTTAGTTCGGTAAAATCCTATCTGGGGTAAAGCTCCCAGTTAGGTTTGTTCAAATAGAATGTACAGCGGCTGAGTCGACAACCGCCCGTTAGCGATAGTTCGAGAGGTTTCAATTGAGATCCAAGGATTTGACAGCCGCTATTTTAGGTCTGGCAGTTTTCGTAGGATTGTCATTAGTTGCATGGCAAGTGGTGCTTGGAGATGATGGCCAGCCAAATGGTAAAGTAGCCACGACTCAGTTAGGTACACAGTCGGCCGACAATGAAGTTGAAGTAAAACAGTTGGTTGACCAGTTGGGAGCGACCTCGTATGCTCAACGTCGCGAGGCCTACAACAAGTTGCTCCTTCTGGGAACCGCCGCTACCGAACAGATCGAGCGGGCCGCGAATTCGTCTGATCGTCAAATTGCCGAGTCAGCTCGGCGACTGAAGATTCTGCTCAAGGTGCTGTCTCACTGCCAGGACAAGCAGGTAGCCATGGAGGTTTCTGACTTGTTCCTTTCGCCCAGTGAAGAAAACCTAGGAGAATTGACTGAGCGTGGCTTGTGGCAGTTAGCTGACCTGTTTCTGACAGAGCATGAAGCTTTGGTGACTCGATCTCAGGAGAGTTTCTATCAAGACTTAAGCACATGGTACTTGATCCAACAGATAATTGATGATGCTCAGCGACAGGGCGATGTGAAACTGGCTTGGCCGATTGTCGCTAGGTTGGCACCGATTGAGGTGGTTTGCTGGACAGCGCAAAAGCTAAACCTACCATTGCCCGAACTACCTGATGATGATCATCATCGCGCTCAACAATTGTTCTACAGTGGAGAAATTTCGAAGGCACTTGCACTCAACGTTTCTCCGGTACTCAAGTATCGATTCTGCGTTCAAGGATTCCAGTGGCAACTGTTGGAGGACAAACAGTTACAGCAAGTGTTGGTGGGCGGAATTGATAACGCAGGCACCAAGTCTGCGAAAGCCCTGAGGTTTGAGTTTGCTGGGAATGTTACCGCAGCCAACACTATGTGGAGCGAGTCGCTTGGCATTCCGTTGGAAAAATTTGTCGGCGACGGCTCACCTGCTTCAAAGTACTCCAAAGAGGTTTATGAGGCGGCTTTGAAGCAGTTGAAAGATGCTTCTCCCATCGTTGACCGCAAAGAACTGGACAAGCGACAGGGGTTGGCACAGAAACCGGCCGCCTTCTACCAGCTCGCCATCTCACTGCTTTTGAGCGGACGAAGCGAGCCGCTAAAGGAGTATCTGCTTGAGGAGGACCCACAAGCTGCGTTCGGGTTCCTGGCACAAGATGATTACGCACAAGCTTTCAAGGCCATCGGGCTTGAGCCGGATCTGAGCAACTTCGATCAGGAATGGTTGCCGAAGCAGGTTCGTGAAACGGGGCTCAGCCTAAAATCACTTCAGCGAAATCAAGATGTTGAACAGGATTTGATGACGTATGGAGTCAATTTAGGGCAAGCTGGATCGATTTTGTCGGGACTCGGGCATCGCGAGCAGGCAAAAAAAATCATGCAGGAAATGTTCCGGTTAGCTCGTGATTTTAAAGGAACATTTGATTTTTGGAATAGATGTGTTCTGCGTTACATAGGCTCGGACAATTGGCGCGATTTGTGTTTCGAAGTCACAGCGGAACAGTTCGAGCAGATTCGCAATGAACACAGAGTCAAGATTCTGGAAAAGCTGTTCCCACATCTAGGAACGAATGCGACACTTTTCCTGCAGGAATCGCCAGCCGTTCGAGACAATGTTGCCAATAAGTGGGCCAAAGCGCTCGAGCAACTGAATCATCTAGAGCGATGTGACAAAGACTATTTTGGAACCGGCGGTTCTGCGATCGTTCGAGCCTGGATGCATCGAGTGGCCAACCAAAAGGTCAAAGCGACCGGCAACAAAAACAATTTTGAGGATGAGATGTCGTTCAGCGAAACATCGAGAAAGCTCGAACTGGCAAAACTGGCTTACGAATGGGACGACGTTAACACGGCTATAGAATTGTTAGGCATCTACGGTCCCAATGCAGTTACTGAGTTTGAGCACTATCTATTGGCAGCCAGAATCTGCCTAAAGAACAAGCACGCGGCGACAGCACTCGAGTTTATGGAAGCTAATGATGCTGGTCCTCGGGAGTTGCATTGGCGTTCATTGGTTCGTATGGAAGCTCTCTTAGCATCCGGAAAAATCGAACAAGCTGAGCAAGAATTGTTGGCAAGATGGATGCGACTAAATGGTCTGAATTGGAATAGTGATAGAACGGCTGGCCACCGAATTGTCGAAGATTTCATGAAGGAAGAACGCTGGGAGGATGCGCTTGAATATGCTGAACGAAATTTCATGGTCGAGCGGCAATCCAACTACTACTCTTATTGGCAGGGGAGACAGTACGCAAACATTCTGGAGGAGTTGGAGCAGTTCGAAAAGTGTGCCAACGTTTATCGGGGACTGCTTGTCGAACTGTTGCGGCCGAACTCGCAAATCGTTCGATTATTGGGCATGACCAACGATCTGTTTATTTTCCGTATCTCAGCATCCAAGGAACGATCTGCACGCGCCGCTGCGGAGATTGCCAAAGGGAATTTCGAAGCGGCTCGTCGTGAGCTTGATGTAGGTTTTCGGTTGCATTCAGTGGATGTCGAGCCGATGGTGCAGTGCTATCCAATGTTGATGAAAGCTGGGCAGGAAACGTTAGCACAGGAGTTCTTTGCTCAGTTCGAATCGGCCTTGATGAAGCAAATAGCAACTTGGCCCAACGATGCGATGACGCTTAATAACTTAGCTTGGATGTATGCCAAATGCGACGTGAAGTTGGATGAGGCACTAGTTCTGTCGAAAAAAGCGGTGGATCTAGTTCCGTCTTCAGCAACCTACCGTGATACTTTGGCCGAAATTTATTTCCACCACGGCAATGTGGACGAGGCAATTGAAACGATGCGCGGCTGCGTGAAAATTGATCCTCGCGAACAAGGTTACCGGAAGAATCTTGTGCGATTTAGCGCTGCTCGAAAGTAGCCGTAGCAACTCGATGAATGACGTAATACTCTAGCCATCGAATCATCTGACGCTGGTCGTCGATCCCGAAGTAGCCCATATGGCCTCCATGCCGTGTGTGGTGAAAGTTCACTTTGGTCGGATCGAACTGCGCCTTCAAATGGCTGGACCAAGTCACAATCGGATCGTCCCGATCAAGGATAATCTCGGTAGGCGTTTGGATATTGGGTAGCCAATGAATGCTGCTCGATTCGCTGTAGTAGTGCGTAGCATCTCGAAATCCGCTCAGCGGTGCAGTGTATCGTTCGTCGAACTGCCGAATCGTTTTAATTGACGGATGTGTCGGTCGCTGTTGCCACTGTTCGAACAATTCTCGTTTTCGTTGAGCCTGTTTTTGGAGTGCCTTGACATAATACATGGTGTAGAGTCGACGACTGAATCGGTCCATGTTGTCCGCGCAGTCGTGAAGATCGATTGGCGGTGCGATGGCTAAGGCTTGCTGGATACCGGACTCGTTCAAGCTGAGCGGATACTTTCCCGAAGCCAGTTCTCCCAGCAATTTGAGCACAATATTACCACTCAGAGAGAATCCAACTAGGAAAATCGGCGAGTTTGGATGAACCTGAGCGGCTTTGGTCAACACCGATTGTAGGTCGCCACTTGCGCCAGCGTTTGCGGGTCGCCAAGCTAGCTCGAAACCATGTCCGCTACCCCGCAAGTCAATTCGCCAAACCAAGCAATTCCGCCGACGCAATTGATAGGCGATGCGACTAAGGTAGGCCGCAGAATGATCGCCGCCCAATCCATGCACCAGGATGACTAAAGGAGCATCGCTCGACAGAGTTGGACCAAGCTCTTCGTGAACCACCATCTGTTCGCCATCGCCAAGGTCAACGTAGTGAAGCCGAGTTTGATTGGCAGGTCGCGGACCCTCAACTAAGCCGACGAGCAATGTTTGCAAATGCCCATTTCGGATCAAAGGGTGGGGGCGATAAGGAAGCATATCAGTCGATTATTTGCCGTTGAGCCGTTGTGAATCCTGGTCAATTTGCAGGTTATTAGCCATAATCCTTGCCGTCTTCTGGCTGAAGCACATCCAGATTATAGAGTGAATTCAAGAGCTGCGCAGGTAATCTGCGTTTCGAAAGGCGTTAGGTTTCGATGAAACGTTTTGACGTATGTGGACTGGGGAATTCAATTGTCGATATCTTTTTGGATCTAAGCGATCAGGATTTCAATTCGCTTGACTTCCAACGAGGTTCCATGGTTTTGGTTGATAAAACGACTCAGGATCAACTCCTGGCTCAATTCCACAATTCCGCTCACGACCTTGTACTTGTTAGCGGTGGCTCAGTTGCGAATTCGGTGATCGCAGCTTCTCAGTTGGGTGGTCGTTCTGCATTCATCGGTTGCGTTGGTGATGATCGATATGGACTGCACTATGCCGAAGAGTTTGAGCAGCTAAACATCGACATGGGTAACCCAGTACTGGTCGGTGAATCAACTGGGACTTGCTTGGCAATCGTCACTCCAGACGGCGAGCGAACCATGCGAACGTTTCTTGGCGTAGCAAGTCATTTGTCGGCCAAGCATGTGGACCGCAATCGCATCGCCGACAGCAATTGGTTGTTCATCGAGGGTTATGTATTTGCTAATCCAGATACGGGGCAACACGCAATTCGTGATGCGATCAAGATTGCCAAGGCCGAGGGGACCAAGGTTGCCTTGACCTGTTCCGATGGATTCATACCCGCGGTTTTTGGCGATGCATTCCGCGAGGCTCTGCTTCAATCAGATCTGCTGTTCTGTAACGCTGGTGAGTCAATGGCGGTTACGGGCGCTGATAATTCTGAAAAGGCGTTCGAGGCACTGAAATCGATGGTGCCGGCGGTTGTGGTTACCGATGGTCCTAATGGTGCCTTCGTTAGGTTCGATGGCAAGACCGGGCATGTGCCAACGAAAGCCTGCGAGCCTCGTGACTTAACAGGAGCAGGGGACATGTTTGCAGGAGCCTTCCTGTTCGGTATCACGCACGGATATGATCCTCTAGTTGCTGCCAGAGGTGCTAATGCCCTGTCACATCGAGTAATCATGCAAGTTGGCGCAAGGCTGCATCAGGGCGCTCAAGAGATATGGGCAGAGGCTACGGCCCAGAACAGTTAAGAATTTCTGCAAGGCTGAGCCTTCATGCTTCGATTGATCCGAGGACAGATCTTCCTTGTTGGCCTAGCCCTGTCGGTCGTCCTTGGCTTCTGGGGTCATAGCTGGTTGTCTCCTCTCGCATCGATTACCTGGATCAAGACGGTAATTGTTCTTACCGTTATGTCGATGATGGCAGCTCCCGTTCCGCTGGAGCTTTTTGTTCGGACTGTCTCAAAGCCCTGGCCTGGAATACTTGCATCGATTATCTGCTTGGGGATTACACCCATATTAGGTTGGCTCGGCCACTTCCTGCTTCAGCCGGAATTGGCTGGTGGCTTGATCGTGGCCTGCTGTGTCCCTTCGACTTTGGCCTCTTCGGCTGTGATGACTCGCAAGGCTGGCGGTGACGACACCGTGGCCATCTTTGTGACGATCATTACTAATCTGGGTTGTGTTGTGGCGACACCTTTTTGGTTAGTGTTCCTGATGGGAGAAGGCGCCACGTTAGGTGTACTGGATCTAGTAAAGGAACTTGCACTACTGGTCGTTCTTCCGATCGTGGTAATGCAAACCTTTAGGAGAGTTAGCCCCAAATTCAGCGACTGGGCAAAAAAGGTAAAAGGGGAGTTATCGGTAGCTTGCCAAGTAGGGATTCTACTGATGGTTTGCCTGGGGGCGGTTCAGATGGGGGATAAGTGGGATGATCCCGGTTCGAGCAGTGGTTTCAGTCTGTTAGCAGTCAGCGCCGTTGTGGTTTTGGGGCTATCAATTCACTTGAGCAGCCTGATTTTGAGCCTATTTTCAGCTCATGCTACAGGAGTGCGGCGAGAGCAGGCAATTGGCGTTGCATTTTCAGCAAGCCAAAAAACGCTCATGATCGGAATCAATCTAGCCATTGATTATGACGTGAGCATTCTGCCGATGATTGCTTATCATGTGGCTCAACTATTGGCTGATGCGCTCATTGCCGAGTATTGGAGTCGGAATTGGGCATCCGAAGAGCCAAAAGGCTCGGGCGTAACTAAACCGTCGCAGGGGTAGTGTGTGCCTCAATTCAATCTTCCCGAGAGCGAAGCCGACTGATACATTGAGGCCTCTGACTCCCTTGTTTTGCTAGCATCGTTTTTGTCCTAATTGATACTGGTTTTTTCGATGAATCGCCTGACTTGGATTACCAACTGGTTTTGCTTCGTACTCGTGTTCTCGATCGGTCAATCCTGCCTTGCTCAGGACTGGATCAAAAGCATGTTTGTAGAAACTTCGCACGATTTTGGTGCGGTACCGCGAGGCTCAGATGCAGTCTTTGAATTTAAGTTCTCGAATAAGTACGAAGAAGATGTCCACGTTGCCGCTGTGCGAAGCAGTTGTGCTTGCACAACGCCAAGGATCAAAAAGGCAGATTTGAAGACCTACGAAGAAGGCGCCATTATTTGTGAATTCAATACCAAGCAATTCGTTGGTCCAAAGGCAGCCGTCGTTACCGTAGTATTTTCCAAACCGTTTCATGGCGAGATTCAGTTGCAGGTCAAAGGCAACATTCGCTCGGATATCGATACAGAGCCAGGCACGATTCAGTTTGGCGATGTAGATCGTGGTAGTACTAAAGAGACTCAGGTGAAGGTCAGCGCGCGAAAGAGCAATTGGGAAATCAAGGATGTTCGGTCTTCAAATCCAAATCTGGCAGTGTCACAACTCGAGAAGCAAAATCAACCCGGCCGCGTTGTTTACACGATGAATGTGAAGTTGAAGGATAGTGCTGCTGTTGGGGAGTTGAACGACAATATTGTTTTGGTCACGAATGATCCTCAATACAACATGGTCACCATCCCAGTTCATGCCAACATTACACCGCCGCTGGTCTTACCATCCCGAATCGATTTGGGAACCGTTAAATCTGGTGCAACCAGCAAGTCGTTCTTTATTGCCAAAAGCAAGTCGCCATTTGAAATCAAAGAGATCCAGTGCGAAGACAAGCGATTGACATTCAAGTTGCCAGAAGGAAAAAAGGACAAGCATGTAGTTACATTTGAATTCGAAGCTGGCGAGACTACGGGAGCTTTCCGGCAGCCAATCACGGTTGTAACCGATCTGGCCGACGATGGCACTGCTGCAACTAACGTCGTCGGCAATGTAGCCGAAAAAGACTCTAAGTAGCTAATACTTTACAAGGCCTGAACGTAGATCTTGTCGTGTTTTTCTCTGGCTCTACCCAGAGGCCCTGACAGCACGTATGGCCATCCTGAGTTCGCTGGCCGTCCTGAGTTCGCTGGCAGTTTCGCCGAAAAAGTGTGTGAAGTCAGCGAGCGAGATGCGCCCTCAAGGTGTCTAGAATCGATTGTAATTCGCTCACCTGTTTGGAGCAAAACTCTGCTTCAGCGGTCTCATCAACTCTAAGTAAGTTCGGAAGGAGCCTGATCTGCCCGACCAATTTCCCTTCGTCGCCACGTGTCACGGCTTATGGTTTGTCGCTTCTTTTCCCAGGCGGTTTTTGCTTTATCAATTGGTGAGCCGGGTTCGTAGCTGTTGGAAAGTACCCCCAAACCTTTTGTAACTAGCAAATTTGCCCTCAAATTGGGGTGTGTAAGGTCGGGATAGTTCCCGCTTGGGTTATAACTAAGACGACTTGTTCGCAAGCATAATAGTGATGGAAACTTCCAGCGAAGTTATGCTGGGTTTGCGAGGCTGTAAGGTCCACCTTGCGGCAGCCATTTGTGTTAACTCACCTAAGTCCTTTCAATGTCGATTCAACTTCCTGTCGTCGGTGATCAGCCTTCGTCCAACACATGCGGCTCGCAGCCTGCTACTACCGAAGCGGCTCAGCGGAGATTGCCACCTTGGTTGCGTCGCGAACTGCCCAAGGGAAACTTCAACAACTTCACCGCGGGCTTGCTCGATGAACTAAAGCTGGAGACAGTCTGCGATAACGCCAAGTGCCCAAACCGGATGGAGTGCTATTCGCAGAAGACGGCGACCTTCATGATTCTGGGCAACGTTTGCACTCGCCCATGCGGCTTCTGTGCCGTTTCTCGCGGCAGGCCTGAGCAGTTGGAGCAGGACGAACCCACACGCGTTGCCGAAGCAGCCGCAAGACTGGGACTTCGACATGTCGTGATCACTTCAGTGACCCGCGATGATCTTCCCGACGGTGGTGCCGAGCACTTTTATGAAACGGTGTTAGCGGTCCGAAATCGCACCGGGGCAACGATCGAAGTGCTCACACCAGACTTTGTGCGTCATCGCCATGGGTTGGATCGAGTAGTTGAAGCTGCTCCAGAAGTTTTCAATCACAACATGGAAACTGTGCCTCGGCTGTATCGTCGAGTCCGAGGGCCGAAGAGCGACTACAACTGGACGTTAGGCCTGTTGCAACGCGTCAAGGAACTAAATCCGTCGATCAAGACCAAGAGTGGCTTGATGTTAGGGCTTGGTGAAACTCGCGACGAACTTCTCGATTGCTTGGCCGACCTGCGCCGCATCGACTGCGATTTTCTAACTCTTGGTCAGTACCTTCAGCCGGGGCCAAAGTACTTGCCTGTGGTTCGCTACATCCCGCCCGAGGAATTCGAAGAACTTGGAAAGATTGCTCGCACGATGGGCTTCACCAAAGTAGCGAGTGGACCGTTTGTACGATCAAGCTATCACGCCAAAGAGATGGCCGACGCTCAGTAACACGGTCTCTTTGCTGCCTTCGCCGACATCTGTAGATACCTTCGCCAGAAGGTGGTCTTTGAACGTATGATCCAGCAGATCTCGATCCCATCAAGTAAGTTCCAACGGCTACGTTCTGGCGAACATAGCTACAGATGACCACGTTCTGGCGAACGTAGCTACAATAAGCCGATCCCAGCACAATTACCTAATATCGGAATCGCAACTATGATCATTCAAAACTGGATTAGAACTCTGTCATTACTGCTAACGTTGGTTGCATCCAGCATGACCATAGCTCAGGAGAAAAAGGTGAGCGATTCAAGTCCTCAAGTTGAAACCGATCCTGTAAAACTGTTCGAGCCGCGACAGTATGCTGGCGCAGATGGCAAAGTTCTGAATTATCGATTGCTAAAGCCCAAGGATTTCATTCCGACTGGCAACTATCCGCTAGTGATCTTCTTGCACGGAGCTGGTGAGCGTGGCGACGATAACAAGGCTCAGCTAGTGCATGGCATGAAGGAGTTCTGCAAGCCCGAGTGGCGCGAGAAGTTCAAGTGCTATGTGCTGGCACCGCAGTGTCCGAAGGATCAGAAGTGGGCCGACATCGATTGGTCTCAGCCTGGCGTTCAACTTCCCGAGAAGATTAGCAGCAACTTAGAACTAACATTGCAAGTCGTCGATCAAATGCTCGAAGGAACTGCCGTCGACAAGACTCGAATCTACATCACTGGCTTGTCGATGGGCGGATACGGTACATGGGATGCTTTGGTCCGTCGCCCGAACTTCTTTGCGGCGGCGATGCCAATCTGCGGCGGAGGTGACCCAGCGACTGCAGCCAAGATCAAGCACATTCCGATTGCATGCTTCCATGGTTCGAAAGATACCGCAGTTACACCTGACAAGTCACGCAAGATGATTGAAGCTCTGCGCGCCACTGGCGGAACTCCAGTGTATGTCGAGTACGAAGGAGTGGGCCACGACAGTTGGACTCAGACCTACAAGGAAGCCGACAACATTCAGTGGTTATTCGATCAACGCCGGGAAGCCACCGCACCGTAGTTCGAAGCAAGCCTGAAATGTATGATTGGTGATTTATCTGTTCCCGTGGCTCTGCCCGGGAACGCACTGTCTTTGAGGCTCCGCCTCAGGAATTCATAGCTACCAAAAAGCGTTCAAACTAATCACCAAACAAGCTTGAGAACCAAATTGAACGGAGGTCAGTCACAAAACCGATTTGACCGTGTTGCAGGAGAACGTCAGCTATGGATACTCACTTGTGTAGTCGCAGTCGTCACATTAACGTCGGTTTTGATACTTGGATTGGGCAGACAAAAGTCATCCCCACCGCAAACTCTACCGGCTCCGCATTACCTAAAAGATCCTCCAAGCGATTAGCGCCCGACGGAGGCAACAAATGAATGCCCCGTGCATCTGAGGTTCGAAGTCGAGGTGTTGTACGGATGATATGGCTACACAACAAAATCACAGCACGTCTGGTGATGTCGGGCATGATCGAGTTCCAATCGAAGGCTATCGAAGTCGGCTCCAAACAATATAGTCGATTCCGGGTGCCGTCACGCCGCTTTGGCGAAGCATGTTAACGATTTGCGCGCGGTGATGAGTTCCATGACAACATAGCTGCACTATCGAATCGATCACGCGAACAGTGATCTTAATTCTGCCGGGATTGGCTAACACAACTCGGTTTGCGGAGGCTTCATCCAAGTTTGCAATAAAGCTGTTACGACGCTCGGCAATCTCCTGCCAGCTACTTCTCAGCCCCGCAAGGCTTTCATCGCTGGAGTACTTGGGGAAGACCTCGCTGGCTTCGTTCCAATTGCCTAGCCACCATTTTTCTGCATCTCGCAGATGAGCCAGCGTCTTGTGGATCGAGCCGACACCCATCGAGAAATCGTGTTGCATCTGCTCTGTGGATAGCTGACCGGAAAGTTCAACCAGCGTTGCAATGGCCCAATCGTGATAGGAGAAATAGTCCTTAATCAGCGGCAAGCTGAACGAGGTTGGAGTGCCTGGACTAAGATCCACCTCCATACCGTATTGCCTCATCGGCTCGACGTACTCAGGAATGAGTTGTGTAGTTGGATGTGCGATTCGAAAGAACAAAAAGTCTAGGCCACCAGCGACCTTGCGGCCAAACTGTTTCAGTAGGAAAAGAGCTTGAGCGCGATGATGAACTCCGTGGTTAGCAACGTGCATCAACATATCGGCCAAGGCACTTGAGTGTTGATTCTGCTTGGAGTCCTGGTAAGAGATCGATTCCGACCAGCCATCGGCTTTTCCAGCTTGTATGATCTGCTGGCGAGCCGCTGAGGCTTGTCCTAGAGCAGCCGCGATATTGGCTAGACTTATGCCCTGAGGATCTACCGGAAATGTCTTCCAGGGGTTTCGTAGCCAACGATCCAGCCAAGCATTCTCGGCGGCCAGCATGTGAAACAGTGTGGCTCGCAAACTGCCAAAACCCATCTCGAATTTGGCATCCAATTGTTCGTCCGAAAGTCCATCAGCTAGTCGAAAAATTCTACTATTAGCCCAATCGTTGTATTGATAAAGTGCTTCAATCATCGCTGCGCCCTTGTCTATCTATCATCAGTCCGTGGTGGTTTGCAAAAGAATGGTGCAATCGTAGCACATTGGCGACGAGTGCACCATTCGCGAAGGGGACGCAGGCCTCCGCCGGGAAGCACTAGTAGAGCCGACCGATTTGGCCTTAGTTCTAGCGACCGGCAGTCGTTCCAACAGCCGGCATCTGCAACAGCATGTCTGGCGTTTGTCCGTTGCCACCAATGAAGTAGGTTGGGAAGCGACCATCCCACTTTTCTAGCTTTTCGCGTTCTAGTTCCAATTGTTTCAGCCTGCAGTACATCTCTGTATCCGATTTAGCTTGTTCAATTTCGTAGTTCTTCGCATCGGCAACCAAGCGGATGCCTTCGGCCTTGGCTTTGGCCTCCGTGAGAATGGCGTCAGCTCGTGCATCGGCTTCTAGCTTGATCGATTTGTTTTTCTCTACCTGAGCTGAAGCACCGGCTGTGGCGATCGATTTGTTTTGTTCTGCATTAAACACTTCAACCAAGGTCTTGATGATTGAAGGATCTTTGTACACAAAGCCACCGCTGATGCCCAAGTTGGTAATGGTGATACCACGTTCCTGAAAGAATTCTTTAACCGAACTGGTAACACTCTGAATATGCGGAGTTGCCTTCTTGCGAAGTTCTTCCATGGGTAGGTCGGTTACTTCTAAGCCAAACTCGCTTTGCAGCTTCGCACGAATTTCGTGGTCCATGACTTTGGTTAACGCTCCGTTGGGGTAGTGATGCAAGAAGATGACTGCATCATCGCGCGAGGCAATTCGAGCCGTGCAAGTCCAACCTGTAGAGAACTCGACTTGATCGCTGGTCATTACCCATATAGCTTCGTTTTTTGCGCTTGTACCACTGTTGGGGTCAGCCGTCCATTCTCGAGTGACTGGTGATTTGTCGACTCGTACTAGAATCGCAGCATCCTGCCAAACTCCATTAGGAGAGAAGGTTTCGTAGCCTTTCGGAACCCACTGCTGAGGAATTTTAACTTGCTGAGTGTGGACAAGATTTCGACGTAGGTACTCTTCTGTATGCGTTGAAGACTGCGCGTCCAGGTCTTCCGTAAATGGCAACAGAAAGGCCTCTTCGTTAGGTTGGATTACTTCAAGCTTTACAGGCTCGAAGGGCCGCCAGCAGCCTGTCATCGAAACGCAAACCAACAACATCAGCAATGCTGCTGGCTTGTGGGGTCGCTTAAGCGAAGCATGAACGATTGCACCGACTGCGGCTAGCATAAGGCCGAGCGTTGATAGAGCTTTGACGCTTTCCCAGTTAGCGCGTTGGTAGTGCTGCTCCATCAACTGAGGTTGTATCTGACCCGCGTTTCCATCGAGTTGACGTAGATGAAGTTCTGCGTCGCTTGGACGATCGACCTGAGTTGCAGGATAAAGTGAAACGAGATACCCAACGGAGCCAATCAAAAGGCAACACAAGACAACTATAGATCTCATCGGAGTTTCTCCAATGCAGATCGCTCATCAAGCAATATGCTTTAACCTATCGGCGCACATCTTCGTTCGGTCACGCTACGAATGCAGCGTTGACTAAGAGCTGAAGTGCAGCAGATGAATTGTAAATTGCGAGCTCGAACGAGCGATTCAGTAGACTTGCACGCCAGTCAACATATTAAGAATGTGACTTTCCATATTTGCAAGAACGCCTTGCAAATGGCCGCCGAGGTTAGCTGACGGGCTAGGGATTGGAATGTTCCCCGTTACGCGAAAGGTAACTAAGCCCCGGGTTTTTCCATAATTGGATCAACCTGGTTCCCCCGTTCAAATCTGCAAGATTTGACTAGGCAACGATGCGAATACCAAATAGTTTAGATGGAAACCACTCGATAGCGATATCCATGTTCAGGTTATGTGCATATAACCCGAAGCCTGCAATCGAAATCTACGTAACTCCCGCATTTGAGACCGGTTGTGAGCTAAGCAGTTGGCCATAGCGACGCAAAGACCAGTCCAGTTGCAATCGCAAAAACGACGCCATCGACCAACTCCATCGCCATCTTACGACGAAACCAGAAGACAAAAGGAAAATGAGCCGAGACGTAGGCCAACAAACCCGCTGAGGTGACGAATTGAAACACCTTCATAAATTCTGCTCCTGGTTGTAGTGCAAGCGATGCGAGGTAGCCAATGACAAAGGCAATCACCATGAATGCAGTCAACGTTTGCAGAATGGCTTTTCCCATGTTGGTCGGATTGTTCCAAATGATCAGCATTCCTGTTCCTTGCTCGCTTTTCTTCTTGAAGTTCTCGGACTTCGCCGTATCTCCATCGCGTGCGTAAGGAAAAATGTATTGGCCTGGCGGAACGGACTTGGTGATTGAATCGTGAAGCTTGTCCTCGTCGGGTAATTTCTGCCAATCAGGTTTATGGTGAGGCAAAGCAACCCACGCGATCGTGCTTAAGATGTGAGTGGCGAGTCCCGAGGCGACAATGGGTAACCAAAGTTCGTAAACGGTCATTGTGTGAAGCTCCCTGAGAAAACTGCTTGTGTTGATGGAAGTTTTGAGTGGTGCTAAGAATAGCACAAGGATCGGAAAGTTTGATAAATCGTCACATCAGACGTGGAAAAATTTGGCTAGTCCAAAAATAAGCGACTGTAGCGGTCCTCCGAAGAGTCCCACTACAGTTTCCGTTGTTTGATTGTCAATGAAGGAACGGGCGCCGCACCACATTAGCTACCAGTACAAAGGTCCATAGCTTGGCGCGTAGGGCGAGTACATAGGCATAAAGACATTTTGCGATGGCCCAAAACCATCGTACATAGGCATGTAGGCATCCGGTCCGTATGGTAAATAGACTGGGGGTTGGTTCCACTGGTTGTAGTACGGTGAGTTGCCTCGAATCGCTTGTTGGCTGTAGTCTTCTACGGCGCGAAGTTGTCGGTCGCTAAGATTCTGAGAGTGATGAATGTAGTTCGTCACCGCTTGATTTCCTTCAGTGAGCGATCGAGAGATTGTCATGGCATTGAACGGCAATGGCTGATCGTTGGGTATTTGCCGCGCCAACTCACAGGAGTTCCGCCAAGCCCAGTTGTAGAAGTTGTTCTGAAAGGCAAGCTCGTTGGCCCACATGTGACTTACCGAAAGATTGGGAAAGTCCTGGGCTGTGGCAGTTTGGTTGGCTCCGCACAAAAGTGCTACAAGAAGAGCAAGCAGAGAGATTTTTCGGGTAAACTTGGTCATGATACTGACTCCATCGAAGGTGAACTATGGTGTCGAACTGCAACTCTTGCAGCTCATTCAACAGCGATACAAGTCAACCAATTGTTTGTGACAGCCTGGCTAAGGGATTTTTTTCTGTTTTGCAAAAAGTAGGTGATGGGGGCGGCTGCTACCGAACAATCTTCGAGCGTATCAAGCAGGTTTTGACCATTGGAACCATGGGCGATTAGATGAATAGCGAGCACTCAGGCGATCAAAATCGACTCGATCAAGTGGCCACACAGTGGAGTCTTCTACGTTTGGCTCATCAAACGATGGACCCAGCCAGCCCGCAGGCTCGGCAGGCATTGGTGCTGAAGTATCGAGAGGCTATTCGCAGTTATGTTCTTAGTCTTTTACACGGACAGGCTGAAGCCGAGGATGTGGCTCAAGATGTCATTGTTCGGTTGATGCAAGGAGACTTCGGAACGGCCGATCCGTCTCGCGGCCGATTCCGAGATTTTTTAAAGGTAGCTGTGAAAAACATGGTTCGCAACTACTGGAGCCGACAACAGCGGCGCGGAGAGAAGGCTGTCGAGGACGAGGCGGTCTTTGCAGATCAAGTCGATGAAGACTCTCAGCAGGATGAATGGTCCGAACAGTGGCGAAATCAACTACTGCAAAGTTCTTGGGACTCGCTACAGCGTTTCGAAGAGGCTAGCCGCAACTGTTTTTACTTCACGGTTTTGCGACTGAGGACTGAACACCCCGAAGCCGATTCAGCTCAACTTGCCGAGCATTTGAGTCAGGAAACCGGTAAGCCTTGGCGAGCAGATTCTGGGCGACAACAACTGCGTCGGGCTAGATTAAAATTCGCTGAATTGTTGGTCGAGGAACTGTCAGCCTCGATTCCTCAAGCTACACCAGAAGTTGTCGAAGAGGAGTTGGTCGAGCTTGGATTGATCGGCTTTGTTCGACCATTTTTGCCCGATGATTGGCTCAAGACCGGCGAGCTGCGAGAACAAGAGTGAGCAGAAGGGTCATCATTCCTTGATGGCGGCTTGCAATTCATCAATTCCAGGTTGGATCGACTCGAACAAGCGTCGGTAGGTTGGGTCGTCGGGGTTAATTTGTGTCAAACGAGCGTAACGATTAGCGGCAGACTGAAATTGCTGGACTGCCTGACTCAGAATGCTCTTCGCTTCCGGCGTGAGCAGATCATCGGCGCTTGCGGGAACTTCGTCAGAACTCATCAATGTTCTGCCAAACTCAATCTCGGCATCCGCGCAGCTCAACTGATAAGCGGGAATCTCTGGATAGTCGGCTGCCAACTTGCGCAGCACATCGATGGCTGTCGCAAAGTATTTTTTCATGGCGTCGGGCTGCTTTCGGGTCAGCATTATCCTAGCCTGGGAGAGATGTATGCCCGCCTCGGAAAGTCGCGTATTGATGGATGCTCGGGCAGCGACCGGAAGCTGCTCTAAATTCTGCTGTGCGTTGTCAAGGAGCTGGGCGGCTTCGTCCAATTCTTGAAGAGTAAGTAGATTGGAGGCTAAATTGGCAAGGCTGACGATCAGATCTGAACGTAGTTTTGTGTTGCCTGAATTGCGATCGACCAGTTGTTGTTTAATCTTTAGTGATTGACGGTGAAAATCGATAGCATCCGTCAAGCGTTGAGATCGGCTGGCCAGAATGCCAAGGTTGTTGAGTAGTGCGGCTTGCTCGCGAAGTATGTCACCGTTATTCGGTTCTTTGAAGGCCAGTTGCTTGAACAATCCAAGCCCACGCAGTAGCGAGGCCTCTGCATCTTCGAGTCGGCCCTGAGATTGTTCGGCCTGAGCCCGTGTAACAAAGACGCTGGCCAATTCGCTCCGATACCAATCGTTCCAGCGAGGGTCATCTTGAACCAATCGTTGCAAAGTAGTTTCAGCCTCTTGCAACGAATTCAATGCTTCTTGCGTGCGACCGAGCTTCACCAGTATTTGTCCGGCGATCGAGGCGGCGATCGGCATTTCGTAGCGAGTAGCAATACCAGCGTCAGGTCGGTTGCGAATCGTTTGAAGAAACTCTAGCTCTTCTTCGAGCGTCTGTTCAGCAGGTTGCCCAACGCTTTCGATTCTGCGCTGAGCTGCCTTAAGTGCTTCGCGAAAGTTGCTGTCGGACCGAGCCAGTGCGTTCGATAGCTGGTTGTTTTTCCATTGCCCATACGAAATGAAAGCGATCATGCCCAACATGGCGGTGACGATGAGCGCAGCCGCTGAGGGATAACGTCGAGCCAGCTTCCATGATTTTTCAAAAATTGAAGCAGGCTTGGCTAGGATGGGTAGACCATGCAGATAGCGATCCAAGTCTTCGGCCAGGGCTAGGGCAGTTGAGTAACGTTTGCTGGGTAGCTTTTCCAAACACTTGAGGCAGATGGTTTCAAGGTCGCGAGGAATCGTTCTATCCAATTGGCGCAGTGATGGTGGATCAGTGCTCACTACAGCTACGACTACGGCCACGGGATCTGGACCGCGAAACGGTGGCGTACCGGTGAGCGCCTCGAACAGGATCGCCCCGATGGAATAGATGTCTGTTGCCGGTCCAATCAAGTTGCCTGCTCCTGTCGCCTGTTCTGGGGACATGTAGGCTGGCGTTCCCATCACTTCCCCGGTTCGAGTCATTCCGGTGTCGTGTTCTGTTGATCGAGCTAAGCCAAAATCGGTAATCTTGGGCTGCTTATCTGAATCAAGTAGCACGTTCGCCGGCTTAAGATCACGATGTACGACTTGATGTTGGTGAGCATAGTAAACGGCTCGAGCAAGTTGAGCGAGCATTTTGGCGGCTTCGGTCGGAGGCAACGGATTTCCGCGAATTAAATCTGCCAGCGTTTGGCCTTGAATGAACTCGAACGCAATGAACGGTCCACGTTGCGAGTTACCAAAATCGAAGACTCGAACGATATTCTCGTGTTGGAGATTTGCGGCAACTCTAGCTTCGAACTCGAATCTTTGCTGCAACTCTGAATTGGCAAAGTTGCCTTCGTTCAGAAGCTTGATCGCGACAGGACGATTTAAGCGCGAGTTCTGAGCCAGATAAACGACTCCCATACCACCTTGGCCCAATCTTCGGATTAGCACATAAGGACCGATAGATTCGGAGTTAGACGATTCAGTTGACGCTGCAATTGGTTGAGTTTGCGGTGCCTGAGAAGCACCATGGCTTGGTGTGGCCGTAGAGATCGCGAGCGGAGGCGTGGAGGCTTGAGGCGCGACGGGACGTTTGGCCTTAGGCAGAGGTAACCGCGGAAAGGAATCGTCGCCAAAATCGCTGTTAGCCATAGGACTTGCGAAAACCTACCAAGAAATGTAGCCGCCTGACACTGCCTGGGCGATTGTCTCTGATGGTTGAACGGACGGCAAGCAGATGCATGAATTAAAGGCGGGTTTAGCAGAGATTTCCATAGACAGAATTTCCCGCAATCGTTGACTGGATCGACGTGTCTTTGAGAGGAGTTCTGTGTAAAACAAGAAATGCCTGGTTATTAGCCAGGCATTCGTGATCCGTTAGATCGTGATTAATCAAGGGTTTGAAGAACGATTACTTTACAAACCGATTCAGCACAACTAGTGGATTATCAGAGCCGAGGATGTAGAGCTTCAGTTGATCTTGGCTAACTTCGACTTGGTAGTTGTAAATTGTGCCAGAGATAGTCAGGACTAGCTCACCTTCTCGCATGCCCCACGTTCCCTTAACAATCTCTTGTTCATCAGCACCTTGTTCATTCTTGACGATGTAGGCGATCGCGAATTTTCCGTTTCCATTCAGTGCGAGTCCAACTTCAGTTCTTACTCCATTCTCAAAACCAACTCCACCCCAAGTGCCGGTTAGAGCGTGTATTTTGATTGCGTGTCCGTTAGGAGTGAAAGTTACTTCTTCAGGTTGTGCTTGATCTTCAGGTTGAGTGACTTCAGCTTGACCGTTGTTATTGTTTGCTTGACCATTATTGTTTGCTTGGTTGAGGCGTTGAGCGTTAAAGTTGTAGCCCAGGTTGGTAAGAAAATCTTCTGATGCGGCTGGGAGATCCAGGCCAAGAACTCCTTCAGCTCGCACTGCCTTGATTTCAACCAGATAGTGATCGCTGTTCAGTGCTTGCTTGAGTTCTTTGGTACCACAATCGATGGCGTTCGCAAAAGTATCATTCAGCATTGTTGCTTCCACTGCAAGCCATTCACGCGATTGGGGTAATCTGATTGCAGGGAACGCATGGCCCGGAATCATTACAACTGCAGGCTCAAGTCCAACCGCTTCACAGATACTTGCCCAGGTGATCGCAAGATCGATGCAAGTTCCGGCTCGATTGAGCATTACATCGCGAGTGTATTTGACATGTTGACCCAGATGACCTCCAGCGTTGTTTCCGGCAGGAGCTTGGTAGGCGATATGATTAGATTGTAGGAAGTGCCAAACCGCAGACATGTAAGCCACGCAGTCTTTGTCAGAATAGATGGCTCCGATTGTCTTGCCAAATGTCTCGGCCGCCATTCCATTGATTCGACCAGCAACCTGCTGAACGACTGGGTCTGAGGGGGTCGTCATCGAAGTCAGCAGAACGGGTGAGTAGTCGAACTGATCTCGAAAGCCGGTGATCTCATTCTTGTTCAGGCTAGAGTAGATAACCTCATTGCGGCTTAGAACTTGAATCGGAAACGAATCGGAGTCTTGAACTTTTTTTCCGTCAGCGGTTTCATACTCATACTCCGCTTCGATGGTGGTTGGTCGTGATCCAGTCATCGCCATTACTTTGTCTAGGTCAAAGATCGGAAAGTATGGATCGACGACGGTTTGCCCGGGATAGACGTTAGCGGTTCGTTGCCAAGGTCCCCAGTTGCCCATGTCGGCGATGCGGAAGCGAATGCGATAGTTCTTGAGTAGTTGATCGCCACTGTTAACTGCGACGCCACGAGCGGCCCACATGTAGTTGAACTTTGGGTTGCTGTAGTTCTTGGCCAACGAACTCATGATCAGTGGCTTGTGGTCGACGTTGAGATCCAGCTTCGCATTAGACCCGCTTTCGAACTTCGGGCTGAATTCGTAGGAGATTTCGTTGCGATCTCGATCAAAGGAGATTGCTGTCGCATCCTTGGGCAATTCTACTTCCAGGATCATTGTTACTAGTCCCATTGTCGACGAATCGGCCGCCATCAGCGCCTTCTTCATTTCTCTAATGGTAGGCTAGTTGGCAATCTGGCTGGCTTTCAATGACGTATGTCCAACGATTGCCTTTGGGATTTCGAACGGCACCTTCAGTGGTGTAGCTGATGTCAACTTCGTTTTGAGTATCGATGAACTGTCCGGCCAACGATTGCTTCTTCGACCAATCGCGTCGGTCCATTCCCAGTTCTCGAGCTAGTACGTTGAAATTGCTGCCAACTTGCTTGAGTGCACTAAAATGGTTGGGTTGCGTCTTGATAGCGATCTTCACTTCGCTCTGGCCACGTTCGCTTAGGTGAACAGTGGATCGTCCGGTTAGCACCGGATCAGCAGCAGAAAGCATGGTTGGAGCAATCGTCAGCACGCCAACTAGGGCGAGGCTGCGGATTGCTTGTCGAACGATTTTGAGGGTAATGTTGAGGATTCTCATGATGGCTCCTGAGGTCGGAAGTTAGTTTTTCTGGGTTCATCGGGGTTCATTCCCGTTCTGCCAGCGATACAAACGACCAGAGGCTTTGTGACAGCAAAGTTTTAGAAATCTTTCCGAGCCTACAAAAATCGCAAATTGAGATCTGTCGCCGCCATACAGGGGGGCTGCGGAGACTCGAAGCCACAGAGGTTCGACTCGACAGATCACGCCGGTCGGAAAGATAGTTGGACAAATGGCAAGAAAAAGCGAAATGTCAAGCGTAGCCGTATCGCTGAGCGTAATCGGCGCGTAGCCCATCACCTGATTGGGCCGGTACTCTTTGTGTCCTACCAGCTTTTCGTCCAATGCGGCAGACACACTTGCGAAATCGCCAAGCTCTAACTGATGATAGATTTGCTGAATGGTCTTCTTGGGATCCGCAACCAGATCTTCGTAGTATGTCCATGATCTGGTTTTTCGGGCACAAGATCCCGACATGATAGCCTGGTACATTTTTGTCCATACAGTCGCGAACATACTGGATCAGTTGGTCTTCGTTGTAGCTGTCGTGCAGCGATTGCCGCCAATAGTGCTCGCCAAAGTCACGTATCGTTGAAAATAGTTTTCGAGGGTCACGAGTAAGGTGTATGAATCGAGCGTTAAGGAACATTTCCAACAGTTGCTTGACTCGACCTGTATGTGTAGGGCTTTTTCAGAACCAATCGCTTGCCTGGACGCGACGCTCAAAACCTGAGGCCAGGTGAAAGCCATCCTTCCATTTGAACCTTTTCATCAGAAAGCTGCGACATATCCAGGTAGTCCAGGTGCTTTTCCTGACAGTGGGGAAATGCAATTCGCAAATAGGGCGAAGGTATTCCCAAGTTCATCAGCGCGAATTCATCCTCTTGCGGTAATAACCAGCCCGCCGCCATTTCATCCATGTGGACGCTTGTAGAATTAGAAAATTGCCAAATCGCGTAAGGATCGCGCAGCCAGAAAGTGAGATGGCGCACAGCACTGGTAGGTATTAGGCGAGGCAAAGGCTGGATTGGTTACCAGCGCAGTTCGTGCAGCAATGTCGTACCGCTTCGCCAGTGACCAAGTATGAAAATAGGTGGCTGGCCGATATCCGCTGAGGCAATTTTCCGACCAAAGACAAGTTGTTGTAGCCCCCACAGTACCTCGTTACATGGTGTAATCAACGAGACGCCAACGCAGATGTGGAGCTTAGGCAATGAGATTGAAAGCGATTGCGAATGAGCATGCGCCCGCAGATCGCGGAGCTCATTCCATGCCAGAATCTGGGGCAAGATTCGGATAGCTGTTCGTTGGTGCTCGCTCTTCAGGTGAATTCATGCTCTTAGCGTGGGGCTAAGTTTCAAGGGACGTGCATAAAGAGTAGTGGAGGCGGCGTATTATTAGATCAGTGCTGCGATATTGTTAGGTTAGACAGATTCTGGAATCATGCCACACCAACTGCAGCCTTTGGGTTCGTTCCAGCGAAATATTCGTTGGGCTAACATATCCGCTTGCTCATGGGACTAGGAAACGTCGCGAGGGCGAGCTAGAAGTTATGGCGACTAGGAGAAGTATCGCAAGCTGTAGCAAACGCCACTGTATGGGAGTAATGCCGGAAGAGCTGGAGGCTTGCCTTCCCTTGCTAGCTTTTGAAAAAAGACCAAGGATTGTAATTCCACGAAGTATATGAAATCGTACAAATACGGTGTCCGTAATCTAAGTCGGCCTAGATTGCCTAGATGGTTTTTGGATCGCAAAAGTCCTCCAGAAACGGTTTCTAGGCGGGTTCGAACGTTTGGCGCCTCATGCATTTAAGCGATGGCACTGTGACAAACCACCGAGGCCCAATCGCGGAGCTAGGTTGTCACCGGAAATCCTCCTGGATCAACTAGAGCTGTTTGCGAGCGCGAGCGCGCCTCACGTTTAGTGGGAACACCGAAAACCGAGGTAACCCGGGCGTTTTGCGACGAAGAATCGCAAACGCCTGCCGCTTCATTCGAATCAATTGGACGAACACGGATGCCCGTGACCTTACAGGCCGAAGTATGGCGGCGAACAATAGTACACTAGCCAATCAAAGGCCAGATTTCACGGTGAAAGGGTCCGCTTGAGGAGCTGAAAACAGCTCCTTCATAGCGAGCCTGATCGCACTTCGTCGAGCTAAACTGTAGTTGCGTCGACAAAATCAATTCAGCCAATTCACCGGCCTGGCATTCGACCAAGAGTTCCATCATCAACCGATTCATCTTCCCAGGTTTGCATGCTGCTCTTGCCTGTGGCATTTCACTGATGCTGACCGGGCCGCTGTGCGGCTCCAGTTGGACTTTGAACGATCTCCGGTACTTTACAGCAAGTCGTAGCCAATCGTGTTACCCAGCTTCAGGAAAAGCTAAACACCGGTGAGGCAGCACTAGAGTGGGATGACCACTTCGGATTCTTGAAATCGCTTTTGGAGCTATTGGAGGTAGACGTCGATTCACAAGTACTCGTATTCTCAAAGACCAGCCTTCAAGCCAGTAAAATCTCGCCGAAGTCGCCGCGCGCAATCTACTTTCGAGATGATGTCTATGTTGGCTGGGTGCCCGAAGGTGAATTGATCGAAGTGACTGCAGTAGACAATAAACTCGGCGCGGTCTTCTATTCGCTCAAACAAACTAAGCAGTCGCTTGACCTAAATCGCGAAATAAGTAGATGCGTCACTTGCCATGCATCCACGCATACTCGCCGAGTCCCTGGGCATATCGTCAGATCCGTGCATTGCGATCACGACGGTCAGCCACTGCTTAACCTTGGAAGTTTTATTACCACTGACCGCAGTCCGTTTGACGAGCGCTGGGGAGGCTGGTACGTAACCGGCCATCACGGACGGCAGAAGCACATGGGTAATTTAACCCTTAGAGATCAAACTCCGAGTGACCAGGCTTTAGTCGCTGCGAATCGAACAGACGACATAGACGCGGCAAACTCGGCGCTGGGCTTCAACTGGAGTAGCTTGAAAGATAGGTTCGATACGACCCGATATCTTAGTCCACATAGCGATCTCGTTTCGCTGATGATCTTGGAGCATCAGACCAGTGTGCAAAATACACTCACTTCAGCATGTCACGCAGGCAGAATTGCTGAGGCAGAAATGCTTGAGTCCAACGCATTATTCGAGCGTCCTACAGACTTCGTATCTGATTCATTCAATCATCGTTTCGAATCGGCTGCAAAGATGGTGGTGCAAGCCTTGTTGATGAAGGAGGCGATTGAGTTTTCTGATGAGATTGTAGGTACGTCAAACTTTGCGAATCGCTTTCAGAGCCTGGGGTCGAACGATTCTTATACTCGAAGTCTGCGTCAGTTAGATTTGAGCCGACGATTGTTTCGATACTCTTGCAGCTATTTGATCTACTCTGGAGCGTTTCGGAGTTTACCAATTCCAGTCCTTCAACGAGTCTATCGTCGACTAAATGAAGTTCTTTCCGCAAAGACCACTGACGATGAATTTCATCATATTTCACTGGAAGAGCGACGAGATATTCTGGATATCCTCAAGGCGACAGGATTGGACATTGCCACCTTGTCAACACAGAGCCATGTGGCCGACTAGATCTGATGCACGAACAGCAAATTGTGCGTCTTCTCAAAAATGCCTGAACCGCTGACGAAGACGACGCGATCACCTTTGGCTAAGACGCCGGTGTCTTGTCCCCATGCTGTAACCCGTTCAATTAAAGCCTGTATGTTCTCAACGGATTCGACCCACAACGGCATGATGCCCCAGAACAAGCACATTCGTCGGAGAGTGGCTTCGTTGTCGCTAATGCCAAGTGTAGGAACATAGCTACGCTGTTTGGCTTGTAGCCAAGCTGTGCTGCCAGAACGGCTCGCGACGACGACTAGCTTAGCTCCAATCTCTTCTGCGATGTTAGACGCGCGGAATGTAACCGCGCTGGTGATTGGGTCGACTTGACTGGGATCGATGCCACTGATGCCTACAGCATTTGGGCGTCCGTCTAACATTTTTTCGGTGTACATCATGATGCGGTTCATAGTTTCAACCGCTTCTGCGGGATACTTGCCGATCGCGGTTTCTCCGCTCAACATGCATGCATCTGCGCCGTCCAAGATTGCGTTGGCTACATCGCTGGCTTCGGCTCGGGTTGGGCGACGGTTTTCGTGCATGCTTTCAAGCATTTGCGTTGCCACGATTACAGGCTTGAGCTTACTTCGGCAAACATCGATGATGCGCTTTTGAGCCACTGGTGTTTCAGCTACATCGATCTCTACGCCTAAATCACCGCGGGCTACCATGACGCCATCTGCGGCGTCAACGATTGAGTCTAAGTTGAGCAGAGCTTCTCGTTTCTCAATCTTGGCTATAACGAGTGCACGAGAATTGAGCGACCCAATCATGTTCTTCAGCGAAAGAACATCTTGAGCATTTCTTACAAAACTCAAACTTACAAAATCGATCTCGTTTCTAGCCGCCCAAATTGCATTCTCAATATCGGTCGGCAGCATCGAACTAACGCTCAAAGTTACTCCCGGAAGATTGATTCCCTGACGGCTACGAATGGTGCCTGCGGTAACAACTCTACACTTAAAGCTGTCGCGTTGTTTTTCCGTAACTGAAAGTGCGATGATACCGTCGGCCAAAAGGATCGAATCCCCTTCGCGCACTTCGTCCACAAGTCGTTCGTAGTTGCTGCACATTTCGTGCGAGGAACTTGTGGTCTCGCCGCGTACAAAGGTTAACTCGTTACCGGGCGAGACTTCGAGTGGATCTTGGAACAGCTTGCCTAGGCGAATTTTGGGGCCAGACAAATCTAGCAACACTGCCGCTCGAAATCCAGTGATTCGTCGAGCTTCGATGATGTTGTTCAACTTCTGAGCGTAATCTGCTTGCGTTCCATGAGCGGCATTGATGCGAAAGACGTCCACGCCCAATTCAATCAGTTTGGCCAGCGACTCGGCCGAATCGCAGGCTGGTCCGATAGTGGCCACAATCTTAGTTCTTGCTTGAGTGATGCACTGTCGAGTTGTACTCATCGGTATTTTCTGTCTAGGTGGTCAGGGAGCGAATGGGAGGATCCCGATCCAATACTAAGCCTCGTGGAGGTGAAGTTTACCGTCAGACCTGATTGCTGGCGAGAACCGATTGGTGATAGCTAGATGCGTAGTTGATTTTCTTATCAAATCGCTGAGCTAACCTTTCGCAGGCTGCAACTGACCGAAACAGCTTCCGCTCAATGGTTTAGACCGTGGTTAAGAAGTATTCTTGGACACAGAATCAACTGAACTGGTTAGAATACTTTCGCTCGCCTTACTCAGAAGCAACTGGTAAATTTGATAAGCTGGGGATACACGATGTCGACAAAGGGACTTATTCTGCGGATTTTTTTTCAGACTTTTCATCGCTGGGCCAAGGTCAGCGTGGCCTCGATGCTCGTTGTAACTGTGCTCGTCGCCGCAAGCACAGCACAAGAATCGGCTAAAGCTGAAAAACGTCCGCCGGTGGTGGTGACTCAGCGCGCTTTGGATATTCATCACGGGAGCTTTGTGTTCGATGGACATAACGATCTGCCTTGGGAGATTCGCACTCAGGGCTCGCGTTCCTTTGAGAAAATCGATATTGCAAAACCTCAACCTCAGTTACACACCGACATCGAGCGACTAAAAAAAGGTGGTGTTGGGGCTCAGTATTGGTCTGTGTACGTTCCTGCCCGAACTGCTAAAGATGGCACAGCGCATTTGATGACCTTGGAGCAGATCGACATCGTTCATGCCATGATCGCCAAGTATCCCGAGACTTTTGAACTCGCACGAACGTACGGTGACATTGTTCGAATTCGTAAGCAGGGTAAGATCGCTTCTTTGATCGGCGTCGAGGGCGGGCATTCGATTGAAGATTCATTGGAAAAGCTTCGACGGCTTCATGAGTTGGGTGCTCGGTACATGACGTTGACGCACAGCGATTCACTGTCTTGGGCAGATTCGTGCAGTGATAAAAGTCGAGCGTCTGGGTTGAACGAATTTGGCAAGGAGGTAGTCCGCGAGATGAATCGGCTGGGAATGTTAGTCGATATCTCCCACGTGTCGCCGCAAACGATGCAAGTCGTGCTGGAACTAACCAAGGCACCTGTGATCTTTTCACATTCATCAGCTCGTGCAGTTGCCGATCACGTGCGTAATGTGCCTGATGAAATCTTAAAGCAAATTCCGAAGAATGGTGGCGTGGTGATGATCAACTTTTTCTCTGGTTTCATCGTTCCTGAATCGGCCAAGCGAGCGAGCGGGATCTTTGATCTCCGACGCCAGTGGGAAGCGAAGTACGGCGATGACAAAGCAGCCATTGATCGCGAGCAGGCTAAGTATCGCGCGGAGAATCCGCTAATTCCCGGTAGCGTTCACGATGTTGTCGATCACATTGAACATGTGATTAAAGTAGCAGGCATCGATCACGTAGGCCTTGGCAGCGATTTTGATGGAATCGCTATGGCTCCTGAGCAACTTAGCGACGTCTCGACCTATCCGGTTATCACTCAAGCTCTTCTAGATCGAGGTTACAATGAAGCCGACATCCATAAGATTATGAGCGGCAACATCATGCGCGTGATTAAGAAGGCAGAAGAGGTTGCCGGAAAGTAGTTGGATTCTTCGACGATAGAATGGAGCCACTCCTAAACCACAGCAAGCCAGCAACAGCATGGAACTAGGTTCGGGAACTGCCGTTACGACGATCGAGTAAGAGAGTGCGGAGGCGCCAACAACTGGAATCGAGTTGAACAATGGATCTACAGCCACCAGACTCGATAAATTCATGTCGTAAGTACCTGCGGTTGCGCCGACAGTACTGAGCGTTAGCGTTGCCACCGTAGTTGGCGTGGATGTTAGCGTTAGGCCTGCACCAGCGTTGGCTCCAAAAACCTGGAATGAACTTGGGAAGGCAACTGCAAAGCCTCCGTTAGGAGCAAACATGTCATTGGTACCGGAGACGAATTGACCGCCTGCCGTCGCAGTTCCGGTGAAGCCGGGATCATTGGCTTCAATCACGAAGTCGATTCCGGCCAAGTTGTTGATCGTACCTGAGTCGCTGTGGATCTTGACGGAAAAAACAGCCGAGTTGCCCAAAACAATCGGGCCAGGTGTGTCTTGGGTAAGTGTAAACACAACGGATGCCGAAGCGGATGAAGTAAAACACACTGCAAAAACTAGGGCAACAATACTTCTCATGCTGTTCACTCTTTCCAATACTTGGTGAGCTTTTGTGGTAGCTCAGACGGCCACAAGTATAGTTGGGGGGAAAAGCAGTTCAAGCAAGCATGACAATCTAGACTAGTTCGACTTAGTTTTCTCCTAATTTTTCGAAGAATTCAGAGCTTCGAAATTGGGTTTTCCCCGCTCTAATTGACTTGGTTCACCCTGTCTTGATCAGTTGGAATGGTTCGTACTCGGTCCGAAAGTTGAGCAAAGAACCAGTCTCTGCCTCCATATCCTGCCAAGTCATCCGCAGTTCCGTCAGCGACAATTGCGGAAGTAAGTTGAGCAGCCATTGAATTGACGCGCTGAGTGAAGCTGGCTGAGTGGTTGCTCCAGCCTTGCATCAGTGAATCCACGGATAGGCTACTATTTAGGACTTCGCTTATCAGCAGGTCTTCATTGTCACCTCCAGTTAGGCGGTCAGCGCCTAAATCTCCAATCAGAACATTGAAGCCTGCTTGATCAATCAAACGATAGTTGCCAGCTCCTCCATTCAAGTAGTCATCGGATTTTCCGCCTCGCAGTTTATCATCACCGTTTCCTCCAAATAGACGAAGTGGAATTGCCAAGTTGATATCGGTAGTAACATCATCTTCGCCGTCGCCAGCGTAGACATCAATGCGGCTTATGTTTGAGTAAACCTGAGTTACCCAATTCGTTCCATTCAGAATTCGAACTTCCACTGAGTTAGCCTGTCCGATCACGCGATTCAAGCGAATGTTATCATTTCCAGTTGTACCACCGATAACAAGTATCGATTTGCCTGAGTTCGCCGGATCAGGAAGTTGCTGAGTTGCAGAGGTCATCGTATTCAAGGTCGCCGATCCTGATCCATTTTGATCGTCAGTAATTGCGACGGTTACCTTGAAGATTCCGGTGCTGGGCGGTGTGAATTGGAATTGTTGGCCGGTGCCAGTAGCAATGATCTTTGCCTGATTGTCACGCACCAACCATTGGTATTGAGCGGTAGCGCCAACAGGAAGATCCGTAATTGTTGCGCTGAAGTCCTTTGGCTGACCAGGGACGGCCCCAATTGTTCCCGTTATCTGAACAGTTCTCGGAACGGAGGGAGGTGGACTATCAGGATTTCCGTTGCCCAAGCCAGGAGGTAATCCAGCTCCTGGGTCTATTGCCCAATCTACCATGCTGCCAGCACCGTTTGCTGCGTCAATCAATAGCTGCCTCGAAACGGGGGTAGTATTGGCAGAGCGGAAAGCTCCTAATTGTTCTTGAAGGTCAAGTCTTGGATAGTCGCCGCCGTCCGCTCGAATGTCGTTCACGCCAGTGCCTCCACGACTCGTATCTGTTCCATTGCCACCAAGCAATGTGTCATCACCATCGCGGCCTTCTAGCACATCGTTGCCACGCATTCCTTGAACTGTGTCGTTCCCCGCACCGCCATCTACAGTATCGCGGTTGGAAAGAACTTGAACTTTGCTGAAGGCCGTACTGCCATAGAACAACTGAGTTGCATCATCCAAATAGGCGATCGTATAGGTTGATTGTCGCAACGAAGTGTAACTTCCTAAGTTGTCAATCATCAGCGGTGAGACTATCGCGATGTCGTCACCGAACAACTTGTCTGCACCTTGGTTACCGGTAATCTCATCTTCTTGAATCTGCCATCTTCCATCGATTACTCCAAGGCGTGCTTCCGCTGTCATCGCATCTGTTGAACCCGCTGCTAAGGCTTGACGTCCGACATACAACTGAAATTCAGTTGGGATCTTTAGTCTGTCTCGATTGGCGATCTGATCGACAAGTACTTCTACGTGCGCGTCCAGATTCTCAAGCTGGAGTGGGGTCGTCGGTGACTGAAGCACCAAAGGCGTCGCCAGTACCGTAAAGTCGCCCGAAATCACGTCGGCTCCATCACCTCCGCTAAGCGAATCGTTGTCGATGTTGCGATCAAGCGATGGCACATAAGCGATGCGATTGAGCGGAGTTCTCTTGGCTAGTTCTTGCTGTATCTGGAATGTTCTGGCTGTACGTCGGCCAACGATTTGAAGATCAAGCTGTTGAGCGGATGTGCTCAATTGCACTTCAAGATCATGTAGTTGCGTTGCATTCAGGCCCGAGACCTCGGTCGAACTTGGCAGGTCACGCAGGTTCCCCGTTACAAGCGGAGCAATCAGGACTGAATCGCCGCCGATAAGCGTGTCGTCGCCAGCATCGCCCGTCAACACATCTAGTCCAAATTCAAGGCGATGGTGCTGGAGATAGGTCGCTTGAGCGCTGGAGATGATTGGCAAACTTGGACGGTGGGCTTTGGCATCTTGCAATAGTCGATCAATCAATGGTAGATGAGCAAAGCTTGTCAGATTCATGGCATCTTCGGCCAAAGTTCTCATATTGGACAAGTGCTGCTGCAAGTTGAAAGCATTGGTTTGCACACTTCCAGTTCCAGGAAGCGCCCGCGTCATCGGTAGTTCAATTGTGGCGTTGTCGCCAACTACGAGGTCATTGCCGTCACCACCGCTTACTGAGTCGGCTGCGATCGAAAGCACATGCTCGTTAACTGGTTGGCTATCGAGTTCAAACTTAACAAGGTCCCTATCTAACAAAAGACTCTCTAGAGCAAACTCTACGCCAGTGATAGCTGAGTTGGCTGCATCGATTGCGTTTTGAACCCCGGCAATGCCGGTCTCAACGTTGCTATTCACTATAAGATTATCGCCAACAACCATGTCGTTGCCCGCATTGCCAACAACTTGATCGTTGCCGTACAGATCTCCTTGGTGACCAACAAAGCTTGGTGTGAATTGAATTGTAGGCGTCAATTTAAGATTGTTGGAGGTCACCAATTGGTCGCTGGAGGCAAGATTTTCCAGAGCCTTGTTCACTGGGGAGACTCGATCCCAGCGAGGTCGATCAGCTACGATCTTTCCGGGTTCCGAAACGAACTCTGGAACAATTACCGTACCGAAGGTCGGAATCTGTACGTTCAAGCTGCTCGGAATAGATGGCGAAGGACCAAAGCCAATCAAGCGTATACCGTCTAACATTTGAGGCATGTCGGTTTCCATCCCCGCCGTGTTGATGCCATGATCACCAATGGCTAGGTCGTTACCTGCACCTCCACGAACTGTATCATTGCCGCGTTGACCCAACATCACGTCGTCTCCGTCACTGCCGTCGATCGTGTCCGAGTCGGCATCAACTAAGTCGATAAGTATCGCAGCCGTTTGCCAGAGTCCGCTAACAGGTGAGAGCTTTCTGGCGTCATTCGACAGCGTTACTCCAGCCATCACGATGCGATCTGCGGCTAACAATTGATCTGCCAAGCCTGAAATGGGATTGGCTAAAGATGTTGGATCGGTGGGAATAATAGCCGTGATTCGGCCAATGTTTTCAGTCAGAATGTCTCGATGCCACGAACCGTCGCTGTTGAGTTGCGGAGTGCCATCATCGTTAAGATCTCGCAGAATCTGACCTGAGTCGCCAAGGATGTAATCTTGGCCTGCGTCACCGTTCAACGAGTCGCCACCAAGGCCACCGATGATCTCGTCGTCTCCATCACCGCCGCTGATTGAGTCGTTACCTCGTTGGCCTCGCAGAATATCCATTCCCGGGCCGCCGGCAATTGTGTCATCTCCAGCAACTTGATCTAAATCGTCATAGGGTTGAACTTTTCGAATGACGATGGAGCTGAATGGTGCCAGATAATTTTGCCAAGTGCCTAGTTGCGCGGATTGTAGAGTTCGCCCGATGATGCCGTTATCCCCGAGAATCACATCTTCGTCGGCGTCACCAAAGATGTTGTCATCTCCGTCTGAGCCAAACGCTACATTATGTCCGCCTACGATATCATCTTGACCTGCATCCCCATGAATCGTGTCGTTACCCTGACCACCAAAGATAAAATCGTCGTTGGCTCCACCTTCGATGTTGTCGTTGCCACCACCATCGCCACTGGTGATGAAGCGGCTAATGACTTGCTGATCTACGGGGCGTGAAAAATCTACCTCAGCGTGATCACCAAAGATGATGTCGTAACCGTCTTCGCCAAACATGTCATCAGCGCCAGTTCCGCCAATCAAAACGTCATTCTGGCTTCCGCCGCGTATGTTATCATTACCGCCGATGGTCGGGTCAGTGGTGATAATCTGATCGAGCGAACCGGCCGAGCTGTCTTTCGATAAGTAGTCCAATCGTCCATTGTCGCCAAGTACCACATCGGCTTCTGTTCCAGAGTCTATTGTATCTGCACCGAATCCTCCTAGAACGATATCGTTGCCGCCACCTGTCGTTATACCATCATCGCCACCAATCGATGGATTGAGTGTGCGAATAAGTTCAAGGCTTCCCTGTTGGTTGAATACAGCCTCGCCATTATCACCAAGCACGATGTCTCTGGATGTGTCGTTGGTGGTGGCGCTGCCGGCGTCGATAAAATCATTACCGGTACCACCAAGAACGATATCAGCTCCGGCAGAAGCATTGATTAAGTCGTTGCTTCCATCGGCGGGATCAGTGGTGGTGATCAACGTTAGAATCGAACCTATGCCTCCGGTGTAGAACGTGGCCGAGCCATTGTCGCCCAGGATGATGTCATCGCCAGAATCCGTTCCGACTGGTTGAAGCGTATTGCGGTCTACTCCAATGGCATCCGCGCCAAACCCTCCGAATACGATATCATTGCCGTCGCCAACCAAGATGTCATCGTTGCCACCAACTGTCGAACTAGCTGTGGCGATTTCGGTGATTCGACCATCGGCCAAGAAGTGAGCGATGCCGTTATCGCCCAGCACGATGTCGCGAGAGCCATCCGTACCAGCGTCGATGGCGTCGCCAGCAAAGCCACCTAGGATCACATCCGGGCCGTCTTTGGCGTGAATGACGTCGGCGGCTCCGGTCGTTGGACTAGTTGACTCGATCGTTGTTAAGATGCCAGCCACAAATGTAGCTTGACCATTGTCTCCGATGATGATGTCACCATCTGAGCTATCACCGCCGGTAATCGAGTCAGCACCGCTGCCTCCGATCAAGATGTTTCTTGCGTTGCCTGCCGTGATGATGTCGTCTCCAGCAGATGAAACATCAGAGGATGCCAAGATGGTAATGATTCCGGTTAACGAATCCCACTGTGCAATTGCGTTATCGCCGAAGATTGTATCCGCAAGATTGTCATTTCCAGCCAGCAGACTGTCGTTGCCCTTGCCACCGATGATGATCTTGCGGCCAACTCCTGCCGTCATTAAATCGGTGTCTCCGTCGCCGGCTGCGATCGACTGAGCTGTCATTAGCCAACCGAAGCCGTCTGTCGATACCAAGTTGCCTGAGTGACTAAACAGCAGCCTTGCATTATCGCCCACGATCACATCGTCGCCGTTTTCCAATTGAAGAGGATTGCCATTGCGGTCGAAGTTGACAAAGTCCGCGCCGGAGCCGGCCAGGATACGATCATCGGCATCGCCACCATTAATTTGATCGGAGCCACCATTGCTCGTTGCTTCATTGCGAGCCTCGGTCATAGCGCGGCTAGTGAGCAGAATTTGAGTCGTCGAAGCTGGCACATCGTCATTGGGGTCAGCCGGATTTCCTGTACTTGCTGGCCTAATAACTCCCAGCACAAAAGTGCCATGATCGCCGATGATCAGGTCGTTGCCCGCGTTACCGCTTAGGTCGTCGTCGCCAGCTACCAGATCGTCTTGATTCGCGTTGGTATTGTTCGAGTCAAACGCGGTGACAATCGAAAGGATTTGATTGGCTCGATCCATTCGCGTTGAAAGATCAGCATTGATACCAGAATCGCCGATGATTCGATCATGGCCACCGTTACCAAGAATTGTGTCATCGCCGCTCCCGCCAAGCAGTAAGTCGTCACCAGATCCGCCGCTGATGAAGTCATCACCGGATCCGCCATAGACGGTTACTCCCATTGAACTGGTGATGTTGAACTGGTCATTACCGAAGTTGTCAAATGCAATCGCTCGACCACTTCCAATGCCCGGCGTGCCGCTATACATCTGACCGTCCTGGAACGTATCACCCAGTAGAATCAGTGGTGCATCAACGTTGTTCTCGATATCTAGGTCTCCATCCACACCGCCAGCAGTAACGGTAAATTGGTCGCTTCCCATCGCTCCACCAGCCAATGCACGATTGCCACCGCCATGAATAACCGTCATTGTTCCTGGCGAAGATCCGTTTACGGTGATGTTGTCGTTGCCCGATCCCATCATGACTTGAAGTACTTCCAAGTCGTAGTAGTTGATGCCGGCCGGAATGATCGTGTCTGGACCTCCATTCTCGTCAGGAATCACAGAGTTGGTCGTACTCATGTTGATCCCGGACAAATTGGTTGGCGTTACTACCAAACTGTCGTCGGAAACACTTGCATCGTTGAAAATCAAAAGTGTGTCGGTCTGCTGAAGTTCATTGGTCGAGTCAGTTTGGCCCACAGGTGGTTGAGGATCTTCTTCGGGCAACATAATTGCGGTTGCAATATCTCGACTCGTTCCACCTTGTCCACCTCGGAAAATGATATTCCCTTGAATAGCTGCGGTGTTATGGCTCGAATAAGCAAAGGTCAACGTAGGTTGGCCCGTTGGTGAGAAGTTGGTATTGGCTGAAACGTCGACGGTGATTGGAACGTTCCAAGTCGCCGCATCAAATACAACGTATGGATGTAGGTGAGTCGCATCGGCCGGTTGAACATCAGTGCCGCTTACCAGTGTTTGGCCATCGGTAAGTAGAGGTATCTCTACTACGCCAGTGGGTCGCTTCGTCAATCGTATTGTGTAGGAGTCGGTAATCGCTCCCACACCGTTGGCATCTCCTGCGGAGACAAGCGTGCTGCCATCGCTTTCAACGATATATGCACCTGGTGAATCATCGTCGATCGACTCAACCTTCAACACCTGATCCACGGCACCATGCCCAGCATCGAAGGCGATATCTTGGCTGGTCATCGACATCGTGATGGAACCGGTCAATCGATTCTCGGGTACGGTGTCATTGACAGCGCTGACGGTCACGATTTGTGGTACATTCCAGTTGGCTGAGGTAAAGGTCAATGAAGTACTTGACAGCGAAACTTGCGCGTCGTGAGCAAGAGTGACAGTTACATCTGCTGTTGGTTGGCTGGTGAGTTGAACTGTAAAGGTGTCGTCGATGCCGCCATTCTCAGCGGGGTCAGCCGAGCTAGTATCGCCTTCGACAACGATGGTTCTGCCATCATTTTGGCGAACAATCAATCCACCCAAATCGTCGTCGAAGATCGTGGCCTGTACATCAGGCAATGCGATTCCCATTAGCCTTGAATCATTGGAGATCATCGAGTGATTGATTTGGGAAAGGCGTTGTCCCTCTTGGGCTTGGTCGCCGATTGCTCGGACTCGTACGGTCTGTGGGACGCTCCACGTTGCATCCGACGAGGCGTCAAACACAAGAACCGCCGCAGGTAGGTAGGTTGTCCCGCCGTCGATCGAAATCTCGAGCGATTGACCCCGGCGATTCTGCGCGTCGACATTGGCCGATGAAGCGGCTGCGGCGCTAATGGTCAGATAGACAATTGCTCCTGCGAACTGACTGCGATCCAGTGCCATACCGATCGTGTATTCATCGAACGCACCGATGCCAGCCACAACATCTTCTGTAACTTCTGTCGATCCACTGGATTCTGTAATCACCACGGCTCCTAAAACCGAGCCTGAGTTCGATTGGCTTCCGGCAACAGTTACACCAACTCCTGGCATAATCGCTCCGTCATATTCGATGTCGGCCGTGCTGGTTGAGCCGTGATTGATGACCGCTGAACTGCCTGTCGTTTGAGATGCAACAATTCGTTGAGTAACATCGCCACCGATGATGGCTGTGTCGCTGCCAAGGCCGCCAATGATGTTGTAGGTAACACCTGCCTGGGTACTGAGCACAAAGAAGGAATCATTGCCTTCAAGTCCATCGACTTCGACGGACTCTTCCACGCCATCGACGGTTATCGCGAGACCGGCACCGAAGATGCCGTCTTCCGTCAATACGAACGAGTCATCAGCCTCTGTGCCTACTGCGACGACTCGGTCAAAACCGTCTCCGCCGTTGATGCTCACCGGGGCGTTGATGTTGTACTCGACGTAGTCATCGCCTTCACCGCCTTCCACGTCGGTATTGCCTTCTATAATGAACGCTCGAATCAAGAACGTATCGTTGCCACCTTCGCCTTCGAGTCGAATGGCGGCTTTATTGCTGAAGACCGTGAACTGATCGGCTCCATTACCACCATAAACAACCATAGGCATTGAAACACCTCTGCTGAGAAAGCCGTGAGTGATCTGCTGCGTGGCAATTTCATCGCCGGTGGCAACCGAAGTATTTGGGTCAACGCCAAAGACTTGCCCGATTTGGAATTGATCTGCTCCGTCGCCGCCATCCAGTGTGGTCGTGACGCTGTTGTCGTCGGTCACAAAGTGGTCGTCGCCAGCCCAGCCGTGAACAATCAGTCTTCCATTGATCGATTCGTCGTAGTCGATACGCTCATAAGTGTTGGCTAGTTGATCTTGACCAGCCGGTTCGACTGCTGGTTGGAGTAACGCAAGGAAGTATTTGCGAAGCAAGAACAGGTCATCGCTGGTTGTACCATCAACGGTCAGGACATCAGCCCCATCGTTGCCCGCACCAGAATCGGTTACGCTGATTCGTTCACTACTGGTTCCATCGAGCAGAATGAAATAGTGATCGGTTGATCCGTGGCCATCGACAAAGTATCGGTTGGCCAACAGGTTTTCGAAGTTGAAATGGTCTTCGTCATCGGCAGAGTCGAGATTGATCACTGGTGCTGCAATATTGCTTAAAAGGTCTACGGTTACTCCCGTTCCTACATCTGCATCGTTGAAGTCGGCCAGAATGTTGAATTGATTGGAAGCGCCCAGCGTACTACCGGCCTGGAAAAGTAAGTTGTCGCCAATTTGCAAAATTACTTTACCTAGATCATTCTTGAGCGTGGCGGTCGAGTCTACGTACAGATCTTCGCCACTAGCTGCAGTGTCGGGTAAGGTGATCGTGATGTCACCTGCGGCAGTTGAGCGAACATTTCGAACGTTCAGCTTGCCGCTAACCTCGATTAGATCAATACTCCCTGCCGCTATCGCGATCAGTTCGCTGCCCGATAAGACGCCTGTAAAGTCAGTGTCGATCGGCGGGATGAACCTGCGCCGATGGCCCTACCGGCGCGGCCACCAGGCGGAATGTTCGAGTCGAACACCGAAGGCGAACCGGCAGATCGACCGACTACACCCGCTGCTGAATAAAGGACCTGCGGCCGGGATCGTTACCAACGACAAAGGCGGCCTGGCCTGTTCAGCCGGTAGTCGATCAAGACCAGGCGATCGTTACCGAGCTGGGGATGTACGAACTGTTGACCTCGAGGACGGCCGACGAAGCCCACAGGGGACGACGGCCCAACCCGCAGCCGGTCTTGCAAGCTGAATTACGATACGGCAACGGCCAGCAGGTGATCGACAGTTACCGCGATCGTCGAGCGCCACCGCCGTTGGAGGCGAGCGAGGCCGAGCGCCATCGTTGAGCTGATCGACTGGAGGTGAAGGAGCCTGCTTATGGTCGATTTTGACCTGTTCGAACCGTTCAGGTCAGTCAATCGATGGCTGGAATATTTTCCGCTTCGCAGATAAACACTACCCGTAGCATCGGCGTCTAATGTACTGGAAACTCGCAGGTCAATTGGATTACCACTCACGCCGATCGTTCCGCCAGCAGAAAGCAAGGCTGTTGGTCCCACGAGATTCCATTCATCTTGCACTGACAGTGCGTCGCCATCCAAAATGGAACCCGAGGCGGATAGCGTAAAGCCTGTTGAGGACTCCAGTTTGCCGATACTCAAGTCACCTCCGGTCACATCGACGCTCAGCATGCCTCCTGAGAACGCTCGAGGTACGTTGAGGTCCGCAAATGTTACGCTCTGACCGAGCACCGTAAAAGTTCCGTGACCCTGCGAGACATTGAACGCTCCGGCAGCAGCTCCAGAAAGCGAACCGCTCGGTCCAACCAGAACTCGAAGTGGTGATCCTACTGTGACACTCTGAACAACTTGACCTTCAAGATTCGTCGCGCCCACTGCTGTGACAGCCGCGTTACCAAAGCCCATATCGAACATATCACCTGACGACGAAAGACGAACGTTGCCCAAAGATTGGACCTGACTGAGCTGCAATTCGCCATTGGCTTGCAGCGCGATATCGCCATCAGCGTTAGCAATTAGGACACCTTCGTCGTTCACCTCGATGTTGACATCATCCACGACTTCGATCGTCAGGCGATCAACTGTTGTGGTGTCAGAAACTAACTGGCCATTGAACAGGTTGACTGTTTTCACCGTATTCAGCGGCTCGCCTTCTAGAATCTGAGTGTCGGCCGTCTGATGATCAATGGTGATCGGTTGCCACAGGTTTGTATCAGCAAAATTCTGAGTCGATAATGTCAGCGTTTGGGGAGAACCAAGGTAGCGATACCAGCCGTAACTTGTCTTGCTGTACTCGACTAATACGGTTTGACCATTGGCAATGTTAACTGGTGATTGATTGTCCGTAGTGATGAAGTCGGGTTCGACTCGCTGCCACAATGAACCATCTGTGAAGTCGTGGTTGGCGTCTTGGAAGTTGTAGGCAACTGGAGTGCTTGGATTGGCCGAATTTCCGATGAAACGATAGGTGACGTACTTTAGTCCAATCACATCATCGACGATCGCTGATGCTAAGACCTGTTTCTGAGCCTCTGTAAGTAGCGAGGCCTGACCATTGGCTCCGTTGATGCCATACTCTAACTGTAAAGTTTGAATTCCAGTTAGCGATCCAATTCGTCCGGTCGGCGGATTTACTGCGGGATTTGTATCGTTGACGCTAAGGCGAATCTCCGAAGCTGAGATATTTCTAAGCTCAGCGCTTTGACCCGTTGTAGCCGAACTAAATACGTAGGATTCGGGGTACAAGAATCGTCGCAAAGTCGCTGAGACAGGATTGGCAACCTCGGTGGCCTGACGCACTCTCGCTTCTAGGATCGCATCTTTCTCGGCTTGTGGCATGCTGTAGACGAAGTCGGGGTCATAGGGACCAACTCTCCAAGCATCCAAGACTCCTGGAATTGCACCAGAGATGTCGGCACCTGATGTGTAACTAAATCGCTCTAAAACTACGTTCGATAATTGCGATGCGTTGAAGTCAACGCCAGCAACCAGATCAACGATGCGTCCACTAGCTGAGTTGTTGGGGTCGTTGGGTAGAGCGATTGCTGCGTCAAATCGAGTTGGAGCAATACGGATATGCGTCGCGTCTACCACGACCACGAAGTAATCAAATCCGTTAGTCAGGCCGATTTGGCCGTTCTTAGCATGAATCTCAGCGCCGCTTTGTAGGCCATGATTGCCTACGGTAGCAATGGTGTTGGTTGTAAAATCGATCGACGCAATTTGGATCGTCGAGGTCGCTGGATTTTGACGAGTCGCATTGCGAGTGTTCAGCCAGTAATCATGATAGGCGTTGGTTAAACGATTCTCTTCGTTGCGAATGGTCAAGTCTGCTGCCTCTTGCGCCTTCGCGCCAAACAGCGCCATTCGGTCGTTGAGTGCATCGATCTGAGCTTGAGTTGGTGCCGTAAAGGTCTCTTTGATTCCGTCTACAACGTCGCCGTTATCCGTAGTCAACTGAGCGCTACCAGAAAGCGAGCGGACAGCGATGCCTTCCATTCCGGTTTCGCCAATGGTCTGCGAACTGTAGCTTGTTGGTGAGATTAAATTCAGATTGCCACTGGTTTCAACAATGTAGATGCTGCCCTCAGCAAACGCTGCCAGACCGCCCGTTCCGCTGTACTGGCTATCGATCTTGATTGGCAATGCAAGTGACCCAATGTCACCTCGCAGAGTTCTCAGTTCGATTCGATCGCCGTGAATGTAGGAATTTGCATCTTGAGCAACAATGCCATCAGCCGCATTGATGAATACATCACCGTTAGCATTGATCTGTTGCACGGTAATGACATTGCCCGTCGGGCCGTCGCCTGAGCCACCGTTGTTAGTCGAGTTCGTGATGCCATCGACGACTACATTTCCACCCGCAGTAACAACCAGCGGTTGGTGGCCTGTTTCGACGTTGATGTTGATGTCGCCAGCTACCGTTAGAGCGGGTGTCGCTCCGTAAAAGCCAACCGTCGAAGCGCCAATTACATTACCGCCGGACGAGTTCACAGTCACGGATGAGCCAGTCGGTACATCGAAGTCGCCTTGAAGCACGACTGCGCCCACGCTGTTAATTTGAACAGCGGATGTGCTAGCAGTTGAGCCGACGAAGTCGATCTGAATTGGGTAATCTGCGCGAAGCGAGTGGGTGTAGTAGTCGGTAACGCCAGAGATCGTCGTTACTTCGGTGTGCATCGTCTTCTTGCGCAGCCAACCTCCGCCGGTCGTCCAACGCTTGACGGTTTGTTTGTAGTTCTCGAAATCGCTTTCGACAGTATTCTGCAAGGAACCAGGATTGCTGGAGAACTCTTCCCAACGTGAGTTGTCCAGATAATTTTCGTCGGGCAGTATGACTTCAAGATTAGTTGTCACATTAGATCGTATGCGATAATAGAATCCTGCCTTGCCACGCGCTGGATCGAAACCATCCTTCAAGTGCACAATTGTTTGACCGGGGACCAGGGTCACATCGCGATCGGGTGACTGAGTGTACTTGATTGTATAGGCGTTACCAACAATATACGCCAATGGATCACTTGGATTCGCCGAGCCGTTCCCTTGAAGCGTGGGTGAGTAAACGACTTCCGACTCAAGCACAGGAACGGCGTCCCGGAAGTTGACTGTCTTCCAGACGTAGCTGTCGTCCTTAACCAACAGATCACCAAAGGCATTGTCGCCGAATAGGTTAAAGCTCTTCTTTTCAAACTTGCGAACTTCAACCTTGGTCTTTTCCTGACCCTCTACCCAAACATAATACAGATTGCCGCTGTTGGCTGTGGCGGTTAACTGGTTGTCCGAGCCCGGGTAAAAGAGTGACTGAGCCGCAGTAAGATTAGATTGAGTTCCGATAAGCTGATAGTTCAACCCCGACACCTCGCCGCGTGAGCCGGTCAAGAAGGGTTGTGCTTGATTGACCTTATAGTGAGTTTTAGTAGTCCCGCTGGCCGAGTGCGAGAAGACGGTCTTGGTTTCCAAGTTCGAATCGATCAAGATAACTTCACCGACACGATTAGCCGTCGTATCAACTTCGTTCATTACTAATCGATAGTTGCTTTGATTATTGATGTTTACGCTGGCATGTCCGTAGGCCGCCACGATTTTCCCATTGCCCGTACTCAACAGCTCGCCGACCAGTGTAACTCGACCGCCAGACGGTTGAATCGCGTTGACGATGATCGAACGATTTGCCGCGTCGAAGTAACCGCTTACAGGCACATCTACGATCGAGTCGTTGGGTGTGCCGAAACTAATTCCAGGCAGAGGCAGATTCTGTGCGTCAGTGAGCGACGTGGTGCTATGTCCAGGGTTGAAGTTGGCGGCTACATTCAGTGTTAGAGTTTCGGCTCCACTTTGAATTAAGCCGTTCACGTTTAGGTAGCGAGCCGTAACTGAGATTGCACCCTGAGCCAACACTTGTGAGCTGTTTTGATTGATGGAGTCTTGAAGCGTACTTGTGCCTTGAACGGGGACTGTAATGGTGAATCCCCAGAACCTTATAGTCCTATAGGTCGGTATATTAACACCAGACGCACTGGCAAAGGTACGGATTTGTGTCGTGCCCGCTTCGTTGAAGACGCTCTGACGCAAAGGAAAGTAGTTGATGTATTGCCTTGGATCGCGATTGATGTGAATCCAGTCCTCCGTGTTTAGATTGAAATCCTTTCCAGCGTTGATGTTAACAGAGGCTCCGCGAACTTCGCCAAACACGTTGATCGTGCCAGCGGGATTGGAAATGCTGACGGAGCCGTCTTCATTGACCACCGAACCTTCGACGTAAAGGTCCTTGAGAACGTTAGTCGGAACATCAGGAATTTGGAAATCACCGGACGATGGCAGGTGAGTTATCGAAATGGTAGAACTGCCTACGCCAGCATCGACTGCGGGAGTTCCCTGAATTTGCCAGTTCAAGAATACGTTGCCAGGTACAAACTGACGCAGCTCTTGATCGACAACAGCCACGCGTCGGTTGTCGCGTATGATTGCATCGGAAACAACGGGAACGAAAGGCGAGGCGTTCTGAATGGTAATACTGGAATCGTTACGGGCCTTAACTTGCCCAGCTAAAGTAACTTGACTTGCGTCGCCTTCAACGAATACGGAGCCAGGCGCAGCGTAGACTCCAGGCAGTTGCAGGAACAGTGCATCAAGATCTTCGGTGATGATCGTCTTTGTTTGACCATTAACCGTTTCCTGCGAGACTAATCCCAGGTCTGTCAACGTGTTGTCGATTTGATTTAACTGTTCTTGGTATCGCGCAACCGCTTCAGTGTTGTTGGAGTGCGAGGCCATCCAGGATAAGACCTGATTTCGTTGGGCCACCAATAGATTGCCAACGTTCTTGTATGAGAGCGTTGGACTAGGCATGTCAGGATTCTTGATCACGTAAAACTTGCCAGCAAGGGCCTGCTCGAACGCAGCAGTGTGGTTGCTGTCATAGACTGGTGGGTTCACATCAGGATCGAAGCCAACCGGAAGACTCGTGCCCAAGTCGACCCAGTTTTGCGTATCAAGATAGTTTTGCGATTGCAGGACTAATGCAGTTGACTCTACATCATTTCTCAATCGCCCACGCGGATCGAGCGGGCGATACTTGTAGTAATGTCCGGCGACTGCATTTCCCGCGAATCCACTGACCACGTGAATAATAGTATCGATGCTGATATCAATGGCAATCTGCGAGACATTCAAAGGCGCGAACTGATATGGAATCTGTTGATCGAGTGTCACGCCCGTCTTGGTTGCAACCCAGGCAAAGTCGGCTGGCGCGGAAAGGGCTTGTCCAAGCTTGGCGGTATCAAATCCATCGATCGGTACGCTGCGGACCAGCAGTACTGATTTGTTGTAGAGTCCGGCGGTAACAGTCGAGTCGGCAGAAACATTGACCGAAGTCGTTCGACCGACATGTTCGCCAGCGCTAGAGACTGGATAACCGTAAGGAACTCCAGAAAGCGATAGGACCAATCCGTCCGTGTCAGCGCGGGCAGGTATTTCCAAGTTGCGTTCGGAGATTAGATTAACATCGCGGTAGCCTTGGATGGACGATGCGCCAGTGATGCTTATGTTGTTGATAAAGTCGATCTTGGATTGAGGTACACCGATGGTAATTGAAGGACCTAACGATACCGTGGTAACTTCGATATCGGCAAAGTTACTCATCAAGTTGGGTACCTGGAAATTATCGCGGCCTGATTGAATGTTCACCTGGGATCCGCGAACGACAGTTCCGCTGCCGATGGCGATGGTGTTGTCGATATCCGAATCGGCAATCGCATTCGCACCTGCGGCAGCTTGCGAGGCAGCAGAGAATAGATTGCTACTTGGTCTTAGTCCGACATCGCTTTGTGTCGTGATGCTGATGTCACCGCTTCGATTAATGATCGAGGCTCCGCTGATGTTGATATTGGCATCGGTGTTCGATCGCACTTCGGACAGAGCGGTGGTAAGCGAATATCCGGAAGCTGTTTCAAGTCGGACGCTATCCAGTGCATCGGCCTTCATGGTGGCTTGCAGTTGAAGAATTCCGAGTGCAGCATTACTGCCGGCGACGTCGATGTTGGCTCCAGATAAAACGCTGATGTAAGAGCCAGCTTGATTGGAAGAGTCGCCGATGTTGGTGTCACTCTTGACTACTGTGACTCCGACTCCGGATACCGATCCGCCGCGAATGTTGTTCGAACCGCCGATCCCATCTTTGGTGATTGAGTTGGCTGCGTTTGCCGTAAATACATTCGAGTGTAAGTTAGTGTTCGAGCCGATTTCGATTTTGGTGTCGCCGTAAACCCTGTTGGTCGTTGATGCACCGGCCCCACTGGCCGCTGCTATGGTGAGCGAATCTGCCGAAGAGTCGGCATTCTGATTGGCGAATGAGTTCACGTTAATGGCGTTAGCAACGATCGATGTTCCGGTGCCAATTCGGGCCAGAGTCGACTGGTCACTGGTGACATTGGCAACAGCACCATTGATAGCCACAATACCGCCTGTTGCTGAGACGCTGCTCGCCAAAAGATTGTCGGTCGATTGAGCTTCAAGAATTACGCCTGAAGCTTGAATAGTTGAGCCGTCGCCAAGCTCGGCGCGAACCTCAGGCGTTGGATCGTTGCTGCCATCCTTCAATCCACCTTGCTCAATCTCGGCTACCATCACGCCAGCAGCGAAGGCGCCAATCGCTCCCCCATCGGCGGCCGAACGAGCATAGTTGTTCGACTTGGCTTGAACCGTTAAGTCTTCAGTAGCGGCCACAGTTGCACCGACGAGTTTGGCTTCCACTGCAGTTGCCAGAGTTGCTTGAGCGATGTTGTTGGTCACGCCGACTAATGACGCTGCCACTCCAACAGTTCGTGTTTTGCTGAGCGATGCTGCACTGTTGGCCAGTATATCAATGTCGGTGCCACTCAGTGTTGCAGTAGCAACATTGGTTTTGATCTGGCTTGAGATCGTGTTCTGAACCAAGGCAACACCGACCGCAGCGCCTAAGCTGATGGCAACTGTGACGCCGGCCGCGTCGGCTGATATTTCGGAAGTTTCATCGGAAGCGACTGTTAATTTACCGCCTGCATCCACATGGATCGCTCCGGTGACGTTTGCAAAGACGCGGTTGTCAATTGTGTTGACCAAGGACATGCCTCCAGCGCTTGCCGAATGCAGGCCAGCGGAAAGGGAGGCTGTAACACCTTGGACATTTTTGATCGAGGCTTCGGTGGTCTTGGCTTGAATGGTTACGTCGCCGAGTGCCGCCACATGATGACTACTAGAACCAGCCAACCAAGCTTTTACATCATTGTGGATCAAATTTTCAACCATTGTTACAGCGATGCTCAACGCTCCGGTAGCAGCTGCCACCGAAGCTCCTATCGCAGTGGCTTCGGTAACCTTGGCCGTCGAGTTGGCTTTTACATCTAGATTGCCGCCAGCTACTACTACTGAGTCGACAATTGATGCGTGTGTGTCGCCAGAGATCGTTGCGTCACTGGTCGTACCAGTGGCTGAACCGGCTGCGCCAACACCCACGGCAATTGCTACGCTTCCGGCCGCTGAAACGGTTCGGACTTGTTCGGAGCTGGTTGCTAGAACTTGAACATCACCAGTGGTGGAAACATTGGATCCCGTAATCGTAGCGTAAGTGCCATGTGTGTTGTTGCCGCTCGCGGCCGACGAATCACCGATGCGGTTTTCGGCAAGAGCTACGCCAATCGATCCAGCTCCAGCAAAAAACGATCCAGCTACAGCCGCAGAGACTGCCACAACCTCTGAGTCGATATTTGAACTGTTCGTAGAGGTCAGAACTAGGCTAGCTGGAGTAACTCCAACCACGGTTCCATCGGCTGCCTTGGCTAGTTCTCCAAACGCGGAAACTGTTGAGTCTTTAACATTGGTTTGAACTTGATTGTTGATGATGTTGAGCGATCTGGCACCCGCTCCAGCGATCGAAGCAGCCAACAACGATGCCGAAGCCGCTAGGGCTGCTGCAAAGGAGACCGAGTCGATCGTTGCCGTTTCGGTGGCGGTTAGGGCGATGTTGCCGTGTCGCTCGGCAGAAATTGTGTAGTTGTTGAGCGTAACCGACTGTCCATTAATGGTTTGGGTAGATTGAGTTGTCGTTACGTCGCTCGATCCAGTTGTAAAGATGCCATCATCGGCATTTTGAATGAAGGAGTGAACCGAGTTATTCACGCTGTTTTCAGCAACGGCCGCGCCAACGGCGATCGAGCCACTGATCAATCCCGTGACAGATGCCGCTATGGAAACGGCTCCTGCGATCGAGCTGATCGAAGAATTGTCATTGGATGTCAGGCCGATCGATTGCACGTGGATTTTCGGCAATCCAGTTCCGGCAAACGAATCCGCTAAAGCGTTAGGCATCACAGCCACGATCTCTGCATCTGATCCTGCGTAGATGATGACCCCATCGGGACCTTTGTACGAAGTCTCTGATGCGGCTGGATTGACGAGATTGCTGTCGCCATTGATCGACGAGGAAATGTCCATCACGACTCGGTTATAGACTCCGGTTCCAGCGCCCGCTGCGCTGACACCTAAATTGCCGCCACCCGTGATCGCAGCACTCGCAGAAACGACGGTCGCGCGGATGTTGGCTGTTGAAGCTGAGTCGGCTGTTAGCGCGCCAGCCGAAACGATGGAACTGTTGACCAAGCCAGATTGAACTCCGCTTCCAACTGCTTGGACATCGATACGCTCCCATTTCGAGCTATCGTTAAAGTCGATATGGCTGAGCCAATTATCACTATTGGGATCGCTGGGCGAAGGATCACTTAACGAAGCAGTGCCGATGTATTTGTAAAGATCTCCCGCGCCTGGACCGCTACCAAGCAGAATGGTGTCGTTCGTATGAATGACAATTGTTCGCGGAGAGTTGCTGGAGTAGGTAACGGACGAACATCCGTTGTGTTCAAATCCAATCAGATTTCTTGAAAGAGCAACCCCAAGGGCCGCACCGAGCGAAGCGTTACCCCCTCCTGCTGCAGCCACTGCAACCGATACCACGCTCGAGAAAACATCAGAGTTGTTGCCTGAATCTAAGTCGACTGTGCCGTTGTTGGCTATACGACTGTTTTCAATCGTCGCTTTGGTTGAGCCGCTGATCTGGTTCGTGGCCTCGGCTCCTGCTCCAGCCAGAGCAATTGAGTTGCCGCCGCCAATACCGGCCGCCATCGAAGCTGCAAAGGCCACTGAATCGATGGTGCCCGTTGATATTGCTCCGACAGTAATATTCTTGGCGGCGAAATCGCGATAGTTGAAGCTAGAACTTTTCTGAGGTACAGCGCCGCTAGCGGGGCGAACGACCACGGATGTAGTACTGATTTTCTCTATCACAGAACTGTTGATGATAGCGACCGTGTTCGAGTCGATTTGATTCTTCGCCAGGCCAACGCCGATCGTCAACGCACCGGCATTTCCACCAGCAGCGGCAACAGCCAGGCTAGCAGCTCCTGCCAGCGAATGAATGGCGGCTCGATCCACGGCGGACACGTTAAGGTCCATCGTGCTAAGTTGACCTGACACGACGTTTTTGAGTTCGGCTGTCGCATCGATGGCAATCAGATTCCTGGCTGATGCACCGGCGCCAGCCAAACCAACTGACGTTCCAGAGGCTCCGCTTACTGCAACCGAAGCTGCGATCACGGTTGTACCGATGCGAGCGTCATTGGCAGCAGTGATGCTCAAGTCACCTGCCGCCGAAACAGTTGCCCCGTCAAGTTGCGCGTGAACTGTGTTGGCATTTCGAGTTGATCCGTCGTAGCCGATCGAATTCTTAGCGATGGCCGCGCCAATCGCTAGTCCACCACCACTGCCGCCACTGACCGTTACTGCTAGCGAAGCGGCAACCACAGTCGAAACAATTCCGGCTGCGTTGGCGGCGGAAACTTGCACATCGCCAGTTCCGCCTCCGGTCGTTAGAGTTGTAATACTTCCGCCGATGATTTGCGAATCAATCTTTGTAGTGACAATGTTCTCGGTCGATGCTCCACCTCCCGTTAAGCTTAGTCCATTACCTGAACCTGCTGCTACCGAAACCGACGCGGCAACAGCGAGCGCTGAGAACGAACTCTGATAGGCTTTTAATACGCCAGACTCAAGCGATACGATGTAGGCTTTCTCAAGAACCTTATCGATCAACAACCACGCAGAGCCAGTGCGAGTTTCATGTTGCGAATTGTTCTGATCGGTAACGCCATTGGATGCCAACGATTGAAGTTCTAGTTCCGGTTGGAAGCCGAGCGGATAGGCTGTAGTGCCTATGCCAAGAATTTGCCGAAAGAGTTTGTCTTTCACCGAATCATCGGCGGACTTGTCAACATTGAATTCATTTGTGGCAGCCGTTGATGAGAGATCTGAGTCTTGTTGGGTGGCATCGTCCATTTGAGCTGGCGTGACTCCGTTCGCGCCGGATTGCGAGATCGTACCAATCTCAATGCCCAAGGTCTTTGCGTCGACGGTGATACTTCCTGCCGTGGCTGAGCTGGCGTTCAACATGGATTTGACTGCGTTATCGATTCGATTCTCAGCGATGGAAACACCGATGGCCCCGGCGAAACTCGGGCCACTGCCTCCACCACCTACGGCTACCGATGCTCCGATCGCGCTAGCACGAATGCTGGACGAGTCTTTGGCGAGGACTTGTAGCGAACCGACCGAAGTGACGGTCGAGGCTGTTGTGATTGAGGCCTGAATATTTCGGCGGATGACGTTATAGGTGGCCGCACCAGCGCCAGCAGCAGAAACCGAAGGCGCGGTACTGCTACCTCCAACCGAACCAGCCCCTGCAATCGCCAACGCGTCGATTTGATTGATTGCCTCGGCTGAAACCAAAGTATCGCCAGCAGAATTGACTGTACTAGCGTCGATTGAGGCTACGACCTGTCCGAGCGTATTTAGCGCACCGTCATTACCGATACTGTTGACTGAAACAGAAGCTCCTATGGCCAAGCCAACGCCTGCGCCTTGTCCGGGAGCGATTCCAACAGCAATACTCAATCCACCGGTGTCGCTGGTGATCTTCGATGAGTCAAACGCAGTTACAGCAACATCGCCACTGCTGGTCGTTGTGACCGCACCACCGTTGCGGACCGTGGATAATACTCCTCGTTTGATATGATTGAACGCAGCCGCTGCAGCGCCGGCCAACGAACCACCGGCTCCTTGAGAGCTACTGACTCCGACGGCTCCGCTACCTGCAATTGCCAATGAATCGATCGATGTACCGTCGCTATGAACATCTGTGCCTGCAGAGATTGTCGCGTTACCGTCGGCCTGAATGGTCGAAGCATCCACGATCGACTGAAGTGAACCATTGATCTCGTTCACGGCAATCCCAGCGCCCAGTGCGCCAGCCAATGCGGAACGACCTGCACTCGTTAGAGCGACTGAGATTGCAAAGCCACCTGCGTCAACTTGAATCTGACTCTCGTCAAGAGCTGATACGGTGGCTGTTCCACCAGCAGCGCCGCCGTTGGCAGTACCAGTCACCGTAATGTGAGAGTTGCTGATGATGCTCGTGACTACGGTCGTCTCGATCGTATTGCGAGAGCCAGCTCCAGCAAGACCAGCAGCAATGGCTGTTGCGGCAGCGCTTTGAGCTAAGCTTCCAGCGGCAGCAATCGTAAGGGCGGTGATGGAAGGATTATTGTTGGTTGTTACCGTAACCGCATCGTCTGCAGTCAACGAACTTGTGGAAACTCGAGTTGCAACCGTTCGACCATCGTTCACACCGATTGCGTTGATGCCTACGGCTGCTCCGGCAGCGACCGCATAGCTGCTGGCTGGAACTGGGCCTTTGGCAATGTTCACACCAATGGCAACACCGCCCGCGTCGCTGCGAATCTCAGAGGAATCATTTGTAGTGGCGATGATGGACCCGGTAGTTGAATTGATGGTCGACCCGGCGATATCCAAAGTCGAGTCACCGTCGATTGCATTGATGCCGACCGTTCCCGAGATTCCGAACGCTCCCGCACCCAGCGAAAAGCCAACGCCATGAATCTTGTTGTGGGAATTGGTCGTCAATGTGACGTCGCCGACTGCCGTGATCGTGCTGTTTGTAATATTTGTCGTTGTTGAATTGTTAATCTCGTTGATGCCAACTCCCGCGCCTAATCCAATGGTGCCTGCAATCACTATTCCAATGCCGCCGCCGATTGCTAACATTTCTGACCCATCATCGGCTGTAACGCTGACATTTGCGCCAGAAGTAATTTGAGAATTCACGACTTCGGCATGTGTGGACAGATCGAGCGTATTCCAGGAGAACGAGCCAGCGATTGAGGCTCCGAAGTTTCGATCGGCCCGCATTTCCGCGGTTAGCGTAGTCATACCGAGTGCTACGCTGAAAGCATAAAGAGCCGTATCGCGATCCGCGTTGACGGTAACAGATTGAGCATTCAATACAGTTGTGTCACGGAGAGTCGCCGAGAGATCACTGTTGATAATGTTGCGGCTAAACGATCCACTGAGTGCTCCGCCTGAATTGTCAGCGCGAGTTAAAGCAGCGGCTCCCGAAGCAGTAACAGTGGTGGTGCTGTCGAGCGCCTGAATGTTTAGGTCGCCGCCTGTGAGGCTGATCGAACCATCGGTGTCTACAATCGCGTTGACCTTGGTGGATTGTTCGATCCAAGTTGCGTCACCGGCGATTCCAACGCCAGACCTTTTGGTGATAGCTCCTGTGCCAACACCGCTGGCGTTTCCGCCTGCCGTAGGGTTGGCCACAGCCGCAACTGCGTCATCCGCTTTTGTGTTGGATACGCTTGCTCCGGCAATTCCAAGGGCAAAAGTGAAGCCGTCGTTCTCGGCGTTGACGTTAACCGATCGCGCGGTGATTGAAGTCACCTTGGTCGGCGAGACATCATTGGCCACATCGGGGTTATCACCCGTGACCGCCTGAGTTGTTCGGCTACCGGATACTTTGCTAACCGAAACTCCGGCTCCCACCGATTTCGACTTTGCGTAGCCCCCAGCGATACTCATTCGATATTGATCGGAGGTCGCGTCGACAACAATGTCTCCTGCGACGATGGTCACGCCATCTTCAATTTGAGCTAAAGTAGTGGCGTTGTGTTCAATCAGATCAAGGCTGCCGCTGACACCTGATCCACCCGAGTTCTGACCTTGAACGGCACCAATGATGGATATCGTATTCTCGGTTGCGCGAACTTGTAGCAAGCGATTCGATCCCGTACGAACTTCAGCACCGCGTCGAATGATTGCTTGAGTATCTACATTTACCGTCGAAATAATGAAGGAACCGCCAACTCCTAAATCGGAGGCAGCATTCGTGTGCAACAATTCATGAACGCTTCCATAAGGGGACATCGGATCAATCTTCCCACTTGTCTCAACCAATCGATTGCGAGTGTAAGCTTCCACATTCAAAGATTGTGTGGCAGCCTGAAGAGCCGCTTTTTGATTGATCTTTACATTCTCTTCGACGATTGCATGCGAAACGGTGTTATAATCCGAAAGCACAAGGCCTCCGGTTACAGCAACCATGGCAGGCTTTTCACCTGTCGAACTGACTGCCTGAGTCACTGCTCCGCCGTTGACGATGTCCTTGATCGTGAAGATCGCGGAGATCAACTCTTTACCGGTTTGTTTGTAATCGCGATCACCCGTAAAGGTGTTAACAATGTTCTTAAGAGTGATATCACCTCGGAAGAATGGATAGTTGACATCGCTGGTGATGTCCAAGCCCTTGGACGCATCAAGCTGCGCGCCGCTATTGATCACGGTCGTGGCAGAGTTGCTATAGTCTCCGATCGAAACGGCTACACCTGCGGAGAACTTTCGCTGAGGTGCGTTTGCTCGCGTGGTTTGTGGCCGCCCCGATTGAGCAACTCCAAAGGCACGCGAGCTAACCTTATTCTTCAGATTTGCATCAATCTTTAGCGAGCCCTGCGATTCAATTTCGGCGGTAGATCCGATGGTCGTATTTACCGTATGGGAGGCTTTGTTGTACGAAAATCCACCCGATACGCTGAAAAGATCGGCTGCTCCCTGTTTGCCTTGTAGTTTTGAAGCGTTGGCTGCACCGGCTGGAGTCTTCTTGAAGACGCTCTTAATGCGGTCGACGACTTTGTCGATTTCGCCCTTGGGGTGAAACACCGACGAGCCATGAGCGGCATCTTTGACATCCAACGTGCTAACTATGGAGACTCCAACGTCTCTCGCCTCTTTCGAAAGCTTGTGAAAAGTACTATCGATGGTAACTGCGTGTAACTGAACAGGGCTTGCTTCATGAGCCGCGTCGAGGGTTTCTGCAAAACGAATTGTGTTCGCATCGATGCGGACCACGAAATAAGTTTGCTCACTTACCAATCCGCCAATGGGTTTGTCCTGGACGGTGACTTGTCGATCAAACTCAAAGCTGTGCTGTCCACCGGTGGCGGCAGAAGTTAGATCAACAGGACTATTATCCATTTCTGTAAGGCGAAAATGATCTGCATCAACATAGACGACTTTGTATTGATCGCCGACAGTGATGCCACCAACTGAGCTTGTTTGCCCGTTCGCTAAGTATCGAATTACCTGGCCGTTACTAAAAGGATGATTCACTAGTCGAATCGAATCTCCCAGAGGATTGTTGACAGAGTCGTAGTCTGAGGTGTTGACAGTCGGTTCTGCGGTTGGATCAAAAGTTACATCGACTGCGGCAATTCCGATTCGAACGGGAGTAAAGTTGATCGTTCGAACAACCGTTGATGGGCTGTCATGGTCTAGAACTTCCAGTGACTGTTGAGCTTCGGCTGCTGGTCCTCCTGACAGGTCGATGGTTTGGTGCGTGTTCGAGTTCTTTAGTTGAATTCGATTTCCATCGACTCGAAAAACTTCATAGGTACTATTTAGGCTTAGATTATTGAGCGAAGCTTGCAAGCCGCTATGGGTGTAGCGAACCAAGTCTCCATCGGCTAAGTCATGATTCGGCAGAAAAATCGAATCCGTCGTCGGCTCAACGTCTCCGGGAATCACTGTAAACACGTGGTCGCCTGTGGGTGTCGTGGCAGTTCTGGTAAGCGTGATGAATGCCACAGCGTTGGAGTTGACTGCGTTAGAATCTGTAGTCAAGCGAATCTTGGTTGAATCGGTTGAATCAACTCTGACGAAATACTCTTGACCATCTTGAAGGCCACCAATTGGATTGCCTCCCCCGGTTTGATACAGGACTTTCGTTCCATTGGTCAAACCATGACCTAGAATTTGAATCGTGTTGTTGACAGGATCGACTACATAGTCAGACCGCGTAGCATCGAAGTCGGTCGCTACGGTGGAGGAAACGAAATGTTGATTGTCGTTGTTGAAGTAGGCAGAGGTCAACTGCAAGCGAGTTCCAGACAGAGCATCGGTACGTGTTGCTGAGAAGGCCAAGTTATGCTCGTCGATAACAATGACGAAATAGTCTTGGCCATCAGTGAGGCCCGCTGATGCATTTCCATCGCTGAGAGTTCCCGCAGTTTGACCAGAGTCGTAGGTTACCTTCTGTCCGGTAACCAAGCCGTGTGATGGAACGGTAATTGAGTCGGTGGCGGTATCAATTACTTGTACGACGAAGCGATGATTGCTTCCAGTTCCCGTGCCGGTCAGATCAATTCTCGAATTTGCAATGGCATTACTGTAGTTGCTCGCAAGGCCTACAGTACCATCATCGAAAGGTATGGTGTAGTAAATCTGATTGTTGTTGAGGCCAGGGATAGCAGTGCCAGTAGCATCCGCAATGTACTTGACGCGACTACCCTGCGGAAGACTCGCTAGATCGATATTATGGAAGACGTCGTCGGTGGTATTAGTTACTGCTGGCCCAGAGCTCACCGTGCCAGATGGATTCAATGTGATGTCAAAAGCGTTGATCCACATCTCTAACTTATTCATCGCCTGAGTCGAACTCTTGGTCGGATCGACTCGATAGACAACCTCATCACCAGTTTGCCAACCGTGATTAGGAATCTTAATCTCATCCTTCGTGATATCCACAACTGGATCATTGTGTACGTTGTCGTTGTTGGCGTCGTCATCATTAGGAACAAACGTAGCCGCAGCAGCTTCGAACTGCAAAAAGTGATTGCCGCCCACGCCAGCAGCACTCAGGTCAACAATCGTGTTGGGTGAAATTAGCCGAGCTAACTGAAGCGTAACTGCGGCAGGAGATGCTCCTGGAACGTTGGTTACATTCTTGACGACATACCGCTCGGCTGGGGCAAGGCCGCCAATCGCAACCGGCTCGATCGCTTCGTCATTGGTCTGCATCAAGTAGGTAACTTCCATACCGCTAACCAGTAGGTTCAAGTTCGGTATGTCAGCGCTGGAAACGCGAATGGTGTTGGAAGCTAGATTGACAGCGGTAGATGAATCAAACGGTACATAACCAACGCCTGTGAGGGAGTGAGTGGAGTTGGCTGCGTTAGGGTCGTAAGGGCCGTAGCTGTTTAACGTTAGATCAATAGCTGGCTCTTCAACCAATTGAAAATGATCTTGGTCTAGGACGACGACATAGAACTCTTGTTCGTTGTTTAGATCTTCAAAGGTTGTCGGTGTCGTGCCATCTGCCTTCGAGGCGAGATAGAACAACTTATCACCTGTGCTCAGTCCATGAGCGGGCCAGTAGAGCGTTGAAGTTGGTGTGGTGAAATTCGATGCGTTAAGTGTTAGGCCATCATCGAAACCTGCGGCAGTTATCTTTCCGTCTATGAGTGTTTCGACGGTCGCTTGTTCAATCGCGACGGCAACGGCCAGGCCTCCTGAGCCATCTTCGTAAAGCGATACGGAACTCTCCGCCTTCTGGTAGACCTTGCCGTCCGCTTTGATGTCTACGTTGCCGCCCGTCGATTCAACTTCAACCGATGGGCCAATTTGGGTACGAATGGTCGTGTCGGCGATGGCTATTGAAATAGCTCCGCCGAACTGTTTCAGATCCACTGAGCCGCCTGCAGAGTCGGGTTCGGAGATCTTAGTGCTGCTTCGTTGCGAAGCTCTAGTCGCTCCGTGTGAAGTAATTGTTACCGAACCGCCTGCCGTAACTGAAGTGGTGCCGAGTAGCTTAGTCTCAGCCAGGGTTGTTGCTTTGGAGAAGCCTGCCGTGAGCGGACCGCTTGATCCCAGGGCCGTTCCGGATAGAGCATTTGTAGTGGCGTCTGTTGCAGCCGTGGAGTCGATGAAGACAGTTCCAGAAACGGTTATTGTCGTTGAGTTCAATGTTACCGTTGACTCGCTTTTTCGAATCATCACGGAAACCGGCACTGGTACGCCTAGCGATCCATAGACTTGCTGGACAAGGTCATTGCTGAAGTTGGATGCGTAGTCGGGTACAAGATTGTCGATGTTCAGGTCTTTAGCGTCGGCTTCGATCGAAACCGCTGCACCTGTGAGCGTTGCAGCACCGATAACTACATCCGCATCTTTGTTCCCATAGCCGAATGGTCTGAACGGCGAGTAAACATCAGAGACTCTTTGGGCGTGGATGTTGATCGAGCCGCCAGCCACCAGCGACGAACCATTGGCGATGTTGATGATACGATCACTGGAGAATAGGTCCGCAAGGTCAACAGGAAGGTTGCTGGCAACGGTCAAACCAACCTCACTGCCACTACTGACCAAAGAGATGTTATGAGCCTGAATGCTGACGCCAGCCTCGACGTAAATCTCCTCCGCAGTTACCGAAAGATCTTTGCCTGCTGGCAGTGTAAAGCCATTTTTGATCCTTACTGAATCATTGCGTCCCAATCCATCGATTGTTAGCGAACCAATATCACTAACGTTGAAGGTTTGAGTACCGGAATCCGTATTGGTGATGGACATAACACCACCACTAATCGTGAGCTCCATGTCATTTTGCGATTGACTTGAACCGTTGACCGTAATATCAGTCACCATCAAGTACCGATGCTCGAGCTCCTCAAACATCGTCGGTCGAAGTTTTCTTCGCCGCGATTGTTGTCGAGTTTCTCGAAGCGATTGCTCGCGCGCAGTGTTCGAAGAGTTTTTACGCGCGGAAAGAGCGCGCAGCCTGCGCAACAGGTTCCTGGGCCTCATAGCCGTTCCCAATTCCATTCGGGTTTCAGTGGTAACATGCACCCTATCCAAGGTGCAATTCAGCTTCTGCTTCAGCCGTGCGGATTGGCTCAAACAGTTCGGGTAAGCCGAATTAACCCTCGAATGTAATCCGCTTGGCCTAAAAACGCCAAGTCCAACTTCTGCCTCCAAGCTTACATTCATTCAGAATTGGGATGCTAGCATATCCGTAGCTACCGTCGCCAGAAGATGGAACGCGATAGTGCGAAATGGATGCAGCTTTTGCCGTCGCCAAAGGTGGAGTGGGTGGAGGCCTATTTCTGCTTTGGCTCGTTTAGGCCAAATTTGCGCGGCATTGAGCTTTCATTCAATTTCGGGTTTTGCTAGTAGTCCTTGCATGAACCTAAGAAATCCTCAATCTGCTCAAACAAACAACCGTGGCGCGTCGCCGCTGCGAGTGGTGATTGTGGGTGGTGGTACGGCTGGCTGGATGGCAGCAGCAACTCTTCGGCGTAGATTAGGTTGCCAAGTCACGTTGATCGAGTCTCCCAATGTTCCCACGATTGGAGTTGGTGAAGCGACGATCCCATCGCTGCTAGACTGGTTGGAAAACATGGGCCTGGATGAACAGGAGTTCATGCAAGCAACCGGCGCGACCTACAAACTGGCAATACGATTCGATAACTGGATAGCACCCAATCATCGCTACTGGCATCCATTCGGGATTTGTGGCATCCGAATCGACGGAGTTGATATCGCGCATTTTTGGCAGCGCGGCATGTCAGAAGGATGGTTAACCAAGAATAGCGCATACACAGAATTCAGTTTGCAAAGAGAGTTGTGTGAAGCCAACACGATGGCTGTGGATGCAAACAATCGTCCGACCATTGCCAATTACGCTTTTCATTTAGATGCCGCTCGACTAGCCAAACACCTGAGCACGCTTGCACAAGGTGAGGGTGTCACTCGAATCTGCAGCGATGTTACCGGTGTAAGGCTGGATGAAGAAGGTGCCATTGAAAGCCTGCAACTTGCAGATCATCCAGATGTAGCGGGCGATCTGTTCATCGACTGCACTGGATTCGCTGGTGTGCTGATCGAGAGAGCATTGCAAGTTAAGTGGATCGACCATTCTCATCAATTGCTTTGCGATCGAGCCGTAGTAGTTCGCGCGCCTCATACTTGCACTGAAATTGCCCCGTACACGATCAGTGCAGCTCAAGAAGCCGGTTGGGCATGGCGTATTCCACTCGAAAAGAACATCGGTTGTGGTTACGTGTTCTCGTCCAATCACATCGGCAGTCAGCGAGCTGAAGAGCAGCTTCTAAAGCATGCCGGAGTTGATCCAGCTACAGCATCGACGCGTGAATTGAAAATGAGAATCGGCTGTCGGCAAACAAGCTGGCACAAAAACTGCATCGCGATCGGGTTGTCTTCGGGATTTGTTGAACCGCTTGAATCAACGGGCATCTTTATGGTTCAGCGAGCCTTGGACGATCTTGTCGATTGCTTGCCGGCTAGTTGCTTGCCCAACGATCTATGTCAAAACGACGCCGCCATAAATAGTCTTAGCTACAAAGCCTGCAACCAAACCTTGTTCAATGCGAGAACTCGAGCTGTTTTTGATGAGATTCGCGACTTTGTTCTGCTGCACTACATCGTTTCGCAGCGAGACGATAGCCAATTCTGGAAAGACGCTCGCAAGGTTAACATTCCAGACTCTCTGGCGAGATTCCTGGAGCAGTATCAAGAACTGGGACGAGTGCAACTTGATAACCCGCAGCCAGTTTTTGCAGAAGCCAATCACCATTTCATCATGACAGGAGCGGGATATCGACCCGCCAACCGATTGCACGCTGCGAAGTCGCATCGGGCTTGGCAGTATCCAGCTCAACAGATTCGAACGCTGCTCAACCAAACGTTTTGGCAAAACCAACGCATGGCCGCAACCAGTCCATCGCATCGATCCGTGATTGCCACACGTGAGATGACTAAAACTACCGACACACCTTCCTTTGTCTAGCGAATCCGAATTCGGAGCTTTGCATGAAATCCTTTTCAAAACGCTATTCGGTTTTACTTGCTACTGTTTCTTTGTGGTTGTGCGTGATGATAAAAGCTGCATATGGTCAGTACTCTGGACCGATGACGCAATTCCAAGGAGGTAATCCAACGGGTTCGAATTCGTCAAGCTCATCGAGTTACTCGGGCGCAGTGGGTTCCCAAGGTTCACTGAGTTCCCAAGGCGCAGTGGGTTCTCAAGGCGCAGTGGGTTCTCAAGGCCCAGTGGGTTCTCAAGGCCCAGTGGGTTCCCCAAGTTCAGCAGGTTTTTATCCGGGCCAGGCTGGTTCAACGGATGTTACAAACGTGCCGTCGGTGTTTTCCAGCTATCCTTCTAGCTACCCAAATGCTTCCGCGGTGAACCTTGGAACGGTCGCTTACACCACTCCTAATTTGAATACGATCAACCAACAGCCGAATCTCAGTTCGGTCGACATGTGGTATCAACTGGCTGACCTTCATTCGCAGGTCAACACCCAACAACAAGAGTTACTGTATTTCCGAAACGAACTGAATCTTCGCAACAAGCGCTCGACGGCCTATAAGATTTTCGCGAACTACGAGCACGTTTTGGTCCAACCAATTCAAGCTAACAATACGGGCTTGATTGTTGAAACGGCTACCGGCTTTTCGCATGTTGGTTTACCTTGGACCATTGGCTATAGCCCGAGGGTTGAATTTGGATTGCGGGGCTCGCAGAACATTGGATTTCGAACTCGTTATTGGCATTTGGATCAGAACAGTTCGTTTGCTGCAAACGCAGCCAATGGACTTCTGCCGGTTGGGCGACAAGGCACCGTAGGTTATCTAAGCGAGGATGGCGATATCACAACAGGCATTGCTTTCATCGAAAATGGAACGTTCTTTAGTCGCGTTCGAGCCGATGTGATTGATTTCGAGTTGCAAAAAGAACTGACTGAGAATGTCAACTTTTTTGCCGGACTCCGTTATGCCAAGCTTGTACAGATCTATCGAGCGACTACGGATCAAGGGAACGCAAGTTCATCTGCGGAGTTTCGTGGTTACGGACCAACCGTGGCAATGCAACTGAATCATCAATTTGCAGCGCAGCGAGTGTTCATCTTTGGTACAGTGCGACAATCGCTCCTGTTTGGGCATCGCGACTTTCGAGTTTCCGATAGCGTCAACAATATAACTCAAACCATCGGCAGTCTGGATGTCCGCAACTTTGAAGATGGTGCAGATGCACTTTCACACGTGTCGGAAATACAAGTTGGTGCTCGTCTGACTCCGTTGGAATGGTTAGCGCTCACCGTGGCCATTGAGGGACAACTTTACACCAATGTTGGTGGCGCGAATCCCACGGCCGTGTTCGTGGGTCGGGACAATGGGATTGCCGGCGATAGCCCGATGGACGATTCCTTGGGTTTCATCGGCTTGAATGTTGGAACTGAGATCTTCTGGTAGTTTGCCAAAACAACACTTTTGGCCCTCTTGACCGATTCCCTTTTCAATTGCCCAACTGGCTTCCTTTTTCATTGCCAATTCCAGTTTCTTAGCGATTTGGCATCTATCTACTGGGCATATCATTGAATCAGTTGAGTATTCGTGGTGCCACGCGATTTGGCACGGAGTTGGGGCTTCTGTTAGAATAGAACGTCCCACCTGTTGAAAACTACTCCAACCTCAAGATCTCTCGAAGTCGCTTAGAGAGGACTTTCCCACCGATGAATGTTAGACATTACTTTGCGCGAAAATTACTTTGTCTCTGGCTGATCTTAGCACTAGCTTGTACACAGGATCGAAGAGTACAAGCTGTCGATGATATCAACCAGCAAGCTCGATCGTTGCTTTCCAATCGTTGCTTCGCCTGTCACGGTCCAGACTCGGCCAAACGAGAAGGCGGCTTTCGCTTAGACGACAAGAACTCGTATATGTCTCCGGCGGATTCCGGTGATGCGCCGGTGATTGCAGGCAAGCCCGATAAGAGCCAATTGTGGCATCGCGTGACGACAGATGATGTGGATCAGCGAATGCCTCCACCAAGTTTCGGATCTGCGCTGACAAGTAAAGAGAAAGAACTCGTAAAGCAGTGGATCGAAGCTGGCGCAGAATTGCCGCCGCACTGGTCGTTTATTTCTCCCGTACGGCCCAATGTGCCACCGTTGGAAAGCTCAATCCCCACAACTCAGCCGGTTGTTACTGCTTCGTGGACAAGCCCGGTCGATCGTTTTGCTCTACAAGCAATGAAGCAGCGAGGCTTTCATCCATCGCCAGAGGCGAAGCGATATGAGTTGTTGCGACGAGTCAGTTTAGATTTGACCGGGCTACCACCCACTGCCGTAGAAGTTGCTGCATTCGAAGAGGATCATTCGCCGATGGCCTACGAGCGCCAGGTCGATCGCCTGTTAGCTTCGCCTGCGTTCGGCGAAAATTGGGCACGCAAATGGCTCGACTTAGCTCGCTACGCCGATTCGGCTGGCTACGCGGACGATCCAGATCGAACGATATGGGCCTACCGCGATTGGGTCATTCGAGCGATCAACCAGAATATGCCTATCGACCAGTTCACTATCGAGCAACTTGCAGGCGACCTACTTCCAAATCCCACCAACGATCAATTGACGGCAACGGCCTTTCATCGCAACACGTTGACCAATAATGAAGGCGGAACGAACGACGAAGAATTCCGTAATGTTGCCATTGTTGATCGAGTCAATACAACCATGGCTGTGTGGATGGGGCTGACGATGAGTTGTGCTCAGTGTCACAATCACAAGTATGACCCACTATCACAAGCTGAGTACTTCAAACTGTTTGCAATCTTGAATCAGTCTCAAGATGCGGATCGACGCGACGAGAGTCCATTGATCGAACTGTTCAGCGACTCGCAGCTTCAACAATTGGATACTTGGCGGAAACGATTGCATGAGATTGACTCTCAAATGTCTGTTCCAAGCGCTAGCCCTGAATTGGCTGCTTGGGAAGCCAAGATTAAACAGCCTGACTGGCAGAGGCTGGAGCCGACGAAGTACTCTTCTGCTCGGCAAAGCGATGCGACCTTTCGCGATGATCGAAGCTTGCTTGTGAAGCCAGTCTCCAAGCTCGTTTGGGCGGAGACGCAAGCTGTCGAATTCAACTTGCCAAAAGCAACTCAAGCAATTCAAGCGATTTCAATTCGAACTGTGCCCGCTGCAAGCCTTCCTGGCGGCGGTGCTGGATTGGGCAATGGCAATTTTGTCTTGACCGATGTTGCTGCTGAGTTACTGCCCAAAGCAGAATCCGTTCCCGCTACCAAGTTTGTCCGCATCGAGCTGAAGGGCAAAGAGAAGATACTATCGTTGGCAGAAGTGCAAATATTTGTGGGTGATGCCAATGTGGCACCCAAAGGCAAAGCTACGCAAAGCAGTACTAGCTATGACGCAGACGCCTCGCGAGCCATCGATGGTAACACCAGTGGTGATTTCGATGCGAAGTCAACCACGCACACAGCCACGGAACAGTCTCCGTGGTGGGAAGTTGAATTGGCAGAGCCTTCGTTGGTGAGCAAGTTGACGGTTTGGAATCGAACCGACAATGGCTTGCAGTCTCGGTTGGATGGTGTTGAGCTGATCTGCTTTGACGCTAATCGCAAAGAGACCTTTCGTCACACGGTCAAGAAGGCCAAAGATAGTCAGTCGGCGGACGTCTCTCACTCTCGAAAGATCAAGTTCGTCGCCGCCTACTCGGCCTACTCTCAATCGGGCTTTGAGGCTGCCAAAGTGATTGACGACGATGCCAAGTCGGGTTGGGCTGTAGGTGGTCAATTGGAAAAATCACACCTACTGTCTCTGATTCCAGATTCCCCGATTGATACAACTGGATTCGATCTGATCAAAATCGTGTTGGGACACAATGCTCCGTACCAGGATCATATTTTGGCGAGCTACGCAGTGGAGCTTAGTTTCGAATCGACCACTCGCGATTGGGTCGCGCTGAGCGATTCGGCTCGCAAGATCCATGAGATTTCTGTCAAGGATCGAACTAAAGAGCAGCAAGCCGAGTTAGCTAATTTCTTTGCTCGAAATTTTGCGGCCAGCACTGCTCCCTTGCGAACGGAGCAAGCCTCGCTTCAGCAGCAGATCGCCAAGGCCAAGCCAGCCACCAGCGTGCCGATCATGCGCGAGTTGGCTGAGAATCAACAGCGCAAGACCTTCATCCAGCTTCGTGGTGATTACAAAGCTCAGGGCGAGCAGGTTGGACCTGGCCTGCCCGCAGTCTTCCATGAATGTAAAATTGAAGGTCCAGTCAATCGTTTGGATTTGGCCAAGTGGCTCGTCGATCGTAAGAATCCGCTGACAGCTCGCGTTTGGGTCAATCGTACTTGGGAGTCGCTTTTTGGACTCGGCATTGTGCGAACCAGCGAGGAGTTCGGTACGCAGGGAGATCCGCCAACGCATCCCGAATTGATAGACTGGTTAGCTGTAGATCTGATGGAAAGCGGCTGGGACTTTAAGGGCCTCTTGCGACAACTGGTTACCAGCCAAGTCTATCGACAGACATCGATGGTTTCGCCCGAGTTGCTCTCGCAAGACCGCGATAACGTATGGTTAGCTCGAGGTCCTCGAGTGCGATTAAGTGCCGAGATGATTCGCGATCAAGCTCTTGCAAGTGCGGGAGTTTTATCGAGTGCCATGTTTGGAAGTCCCGTTCAACCGCCTCAGCCAAACCTAGGTTTGACTGCGGCTTTTGGTGGAACCACGGATTGGACAGCAAGCCAGGGTGATGATCGTTATCGTCGCGCCCTCTACACCAAGTGGCGTCGATCTGCTCCTTATCCAGCGATGGCAACCTTTGATGCGCCGAGCCGCGAAGTCTGCATTCTTAAGCGTGATGTAACCAACACACCATTGCAAGCTTTAGTTACGCTGAATGATCCAGTGTTTATCGAAGCGGCGCAAGCTTTAGCACGTCGAGTTGTTCTATTCGAAAAGCCGACGGAAAGCGATACAGTTAAGTTGGACTCTGTTTTCGAATTGACGACGAATCGTAGGCCTACCGATGCCGAACGAGCCGCTCTACTTGAGTTGCTCAGTGGTAGTCGTGAACACTTAAAGACTCGCATGCCCGAAGCAACTAAGTTTGCTTCGGATCCAATTGGTCCGGTGCCCAGCGGTAGTGATCCTGTTGAGTTGGCTAGTTGGACCGCAGTATGTAATGTTGTGATGAACCTAGACGAAGTGCTGATGAAGAGATAACCATGAACCCAATCATTGAAAATCTACAGTTGAAGACTCGTCGCTACTTTCTGAAGGAAGGAGCGTTGGGTTTGGGTGCGTTGGCACTTGGTGGCATGATGTCTGGCGGCAATCAATCTTTGGCGGACGACGTGGTGCCTCAGTTGGGCAAGCCTCACTTCGAACCTAAAGCAAAACGTGTGATCTATCTGCATATGACAGGATCACCGCCAAACTTAGATTTGTTCGATTACAAACCAGAATTGATTCGTCGAAATGGCGAAGATTGCCCCAAGACGTTTTTAGATGGAAAAGAGTTTGCGTTCACTTCGGGTACTCCAACACTTTTGGGAACTCCGCAAAAGTTTCAGCAGGTTGGTAAAGGTGGAACGTGGATGTCAGCAGCAATTCCTAAGCTGCAGGAAGTGGCTGACCACATGTGTTTGGTACACTCGATGCATACTGAACAGTTTAATCATGCCCCGGCTGAGCTGTTGATCTATACTGGGTCGCCTCGTGCTGGACGACCTTCGTTGGGATCTTGGGTGGCCTACGGTCTAGGTACAGAAAATGCAAATCTTCCGGCTTTCGTCGTGTTGATCTCCAGCGGAGTTCAGCCCAATGGCGGCAAGAGTTCATACGGCAGCGGATTTCTGCCAAGCGTTTATCAAGGTGTGCAGTGCCGAAGTAAAGGTGATCCAGTATTGTTCGTTTCGAATCCTCCAGGAATGGATTCAGATCTGCGCCGAAAAACACTGGATGCGCTAGGCAAGCTGAATCAGCTTCAAGTCGAGGAGATGGGGCATCCGGAGACCCAGACTCGATTTCGCAGTACGAGCTAGCGTTTAGAATGCAGACGAGCGTACCTGAGGTAATGGATGGCTTCTCGCGAGCCGCAGTATGTGCTTGATGATTATGGTGCCAAACCGGGCGAGAGCAGTTTGGCAAACAACTGTCTGTTAGCTCGACGGTTGGTAGAGTCGGGTGTGCGGTTCGTCCAACTGTCTGATTGGGGCTGGGACTTCCACGGTGTCAAGTCATTGAAGGCATTGATGACGGTTTGACTCGCAAATTTTGCCATGATGGATAAGCCGGTAGCGGCACTCATCAAGGATCTTCATGCACGCGGGCTGCTTGATGATACGTTGATCGTTTGGGGGCGGCGAGTTCGGTCGAACACCGTTCCGCGAAGGACGGACAGCAAAAAGTAAGAATCTAGGCCGCGACCATTATCCAGACTGCTTCGACGATGTGGATGGCTGGCGGTGGAGCTTTCAAAGGCGGATTCAAACTTACGGCCAGACGGATGAACTGGAAGCCTGGTGTAACCGAGAATCCGGTGCACATTCACGACCTTCAAGCTACTATCATGCATCTGTTGGGCTTTGATCACACCAAGCTTACCTATCGATTCCAAGGTCGAGATTACAGGCTGACTGATGTGCATGGTCAGGTCGTTCAGGCTCTACTGGCTTGATTTAACTCCAGCTAACCACTGAGACATGGAGGCACAGAGTTTCGTCCCGCTAAGTCGTTCATATAAGTTGAGTTGCCGAGCTTCACTCAAATGGGTTGATGAGCGGAACACCTGCGTGTTGAAAATCAGAGATGTTACGAGTTACGATTGATAGCTTGTGTTGCATAGCGGATGCAGCAATCAAGCTATCTTTCACAAGCATTTTCCGCCCTTTCTTCTTTAGTCGGACAAGCAGGTTGGCCCAAACAGAAGCTGTACCGGTATCGATTTCAATTACTCGCAACCGCTTCAGACCTTCAGCAAACCAGATTTCTAGAGCCTTGCGTTTGCGAGAAGATGAGGTCAAGCCGATTCCGTGTTCAATCTCACCTAAGACTATCGGTGTTACGACAATGTCCCGCTCATGTTCTCGCAGCCAATCAACAACCGCAATGTTGGGATCTGGCCGAGTTACCTCGCTGAGGACGTTAGCATCAACCAGAAACTTCATAGGTCATCTGTTGACTCGGATGGAATCGATTGAAACCAATCGCCCGATGGACAAGATAACAGCCAGTCCACTAAACCTGCGTTGTCGCCGATGGGGGCTCGCTTCAAAAGATACTGGCCAGCCTCCAATCGCTCCAATTGAAACTGTTGTCCAGGCAGAATATGATCCTGCTCCCGCAATTCTACGGGAAGAACAATTTGGCCTTTGCTTGATTCAGTTGTCTTCATATCCGGTAAGATAGCATCTTACTTTTCGTCTGGTCAAGGTTTTGCTGGTTGCGGCTGTGGCGTTCTAGGATTTAGAAGGATTCAACCAGTCCGGTACATTGGCAATGCATAAAAATCCAAAAGCCGACAAGGAGGAAGAGCTGATAATCGACCCCGAAGACACTGTCGCAACTGTCGATGAATCTGAGCAGCCTGTGGGAACAGGCAGAGTGCTGTTTTCCATTCGTGATATGCTCATATTGACTACAGTAACAGCCGTGATAGTGGTCATCGCGCCAAGTATGAAGTATCTGGTAGAGGGAATTTCGGTGATCGCCTGGATCACTGCTTTCTGGTCTATGCTAATCGTCGTTATGTTGATCGCACGCTATCGAGGTACAGTTCGGCAGAATGTGCTCAGTCGCGCCGGAAACCTGTGGGCTCGCGGGACCGTCCGTGACCTGGAGTGGCAACAAAGGCTGCACACGGTGGTTTGGCTGCAGTTGGTCTTTGGATTGTTACTCCTATTGAGCATGTCGATTTGGGTTGGCTTGGCATTCGGTGAACAGCAAGGACGAAACAAATGGGCTTTCGTCATGCCCATGTTTCTGCCCGTAATCGTTGTTCTGCACATGACCTTAATGGCGATCTGGTTTTTATCCAGTGCTTTCTTCAGTTTGGTTTGGAAGAGTTACCCTGGCGAGGTTGAGTTCTACGAGAAGGGAGTGAGCATACAGGGGCACCGTTTCTACGCTTGGGACCAGATTGAACAGATGTTGCCGAGTGAAGGTTACAGGTCGGCTATCGCCTTGACGGTCAGGTATTTCTCTCGGTTTGGAAAGACAGATGGACAGCCCTTTACGCTGATTGTTCGACTGCCCAAGGCGGAAGTGCAGAGTGTGTTGGAACGCTATCAGTCGAATCACGCTCAACAAATAAGTCCGGTAAGCCCCAATCGAGACTGCACTGAAAACTGATGACGCAAACTAATGACAGCATTGCGAAAGCCTCTGAAGACACCGACTTGAAATCGGTAGGTAAGGGAAAGCTGCTGTTTTCGATTTACGAAATGTTCATTTTGACAGCAGGTATTGCGGTAATCGTTGGAACTGCGCCGGTGGTCTCGTATCTCAGTCGTCTAATCTCGATCTATGCTTGGATGGTCGCATGTTCGACAATCTTTATAGCAACCACCATTGTCGTCAACTATCGAAGTCAAGCTCGAAAGAGCGTGCTGCAAGGTGCTGGTCAAAAGCTGGCCGATGGCTACAAACGTGAACTGCTTTGGGGTAAGTGGAAGAAGTCCATTAATCTGATTCTAGCCATAGTCTGCGTTGCTTTCACCTTGATGATTGCCTTTGCGTTAAGTGTCTCATTTAGTGTTCCTGTCGGACCCGTGCCACGTTCGAACGCCCTGACCTACGTCGTTGCAGTACAGCAATCAGTCCTAGCAATACTCTCCTCATCCAGCGTTGCTTTCAATCTAATCTGGAAACTCGGCGCGGGGCAGGTCGAGTTCTACGAGCGAGGTTTCTGTATCAGTGGGCATCGGTTTTACCCTTGGAATCAGATTGAGCAATTGTCGCCGAGTGCCATCTACAAATCCACAGTAACCGTAACGCTACGACCATATTGGCTGTTTACTTGTCGGCCAAGTAGAAAGGAAGTCACTCTTGTAATTTGGGTGTCTGAAAACACGGTCGAGCAAGTTCTCGAACAAGTTGTTACTAGTCGTGGCTAGTCTTGTTCAGTCTTCATTGGTTCGTCAACAGAGGACTGGTTTGTAGCGGAATGCGGGGGCGAATATTCCGCGTATTCATGCAGTAGCGTACGCCTTCACCTGCCGGCTAAACACAAATGCCAGCATTGGATGTCGAAGTTGCGCGGTTAAATAGTCTCTATCCATCAAGAAAAATGTGCTTGGACGCTTTATTACACCTAGTACAGATGTGCCGAATTCTAAGAAGGATTCTAGGGCCTGTGCCGATCAAAACAACTGTGACTAAATGCACGTTCCTAACGTGTATGCGCTATCCCGCAAATAGCAGCAATCACTGATCAGCCATCCAAAGGTGGACCCATGCTCAAAGCACGCCAATCATCTGTCCGTAAAGCCATTCGTCAAAGACTCTTTAGCAAGCTGCTGCAGTTAAGCTTGGTTAGTGGATCGATCCTATCGTCCACGATGCTACATGCTCAGTTAACTACACAATCTCAGCCACCGCAAGTTGCGCAGCAGATGCCGAACATGACTCGGCAAACGGCCAACGTTCCGGCCAATAGTCAAGCGACTCTGATGACCTACAACGTTCCCAGTCAATTGATTGGAACGGTTGGAGCTCAGTTGCAACTACTGTATCACAATACACCAGGCGTGACGATCACCTCCGAGCCGCAGACTCAGCAGTTGATGGTTATGGCACCGAGTGCAGTCCAGCAACAGATCGGTGAGTCGTTGCGACGGCTGATGACTCAATCTGGTATTCCTGTGGGCGACCAAGGCGTCGCTACAAAGTCAGTCGACGAACGTAACTATGTGCTAGCGAACATTACCTGGCGAGAGTTGGAGGATGCTTTAGGTCGATTGGCGGGATCGAAGCTAGAGGTCACGACTGAAAAGAATGGCGAGTTGGCTCAGTTGCAAATTGCCAATGCTCATGGACAAAAAGATACATTGCGAGTTGATCGCCGCAACAACATAGTCTCGATTCGAGGCACTACACCCACCGTATCGGCCTGGTCTCAAATCATTCACAGCTTGGATATGGGGCAAGCAGATCCCAATGCCTCAACTCACATTATCCCGTTGGCTCCAGCTCAACCTCGCAGCATCAATCGGATGATCAAGTTAGTCAAGGCGCAATTGCCTCAACAGGGTAACTTCCAAGACGATCCCAACAATCCAGACGGACCAGCCACTGCGGTGATTCAGCAAGGTGGAATCACCGAAAGTGGGTTGTTGGGCGACGTTCAGATCGAAGTCGTTGAATCCGTCGGACTAATCATCGTCAAAGGTTCTAAACGAGATGTTCAACGAGTCTTGCAAGTCATTGAAGAGATTAAGAAGCAAGCTCAACTGACGGAGCCTCAAGTTGAAATCCTTCAGCTTCAACACGCAAATAGCGAAGCCGTATCCAACCTAGTGACACAGCTCTACCAAAACGTATACCAACCGCGACAAGGATCGGTAAGTATAACTGCTTTGGTTCAACCTAACGCTTTGCTGCTAATTGGTCGACCGGAAGTTGTTCAATCCGTGAAGGAATTAGTCGCCAAGATTGACATGCCTCTTGAGTCTACCGATCAGCTTAAGGTTATCCGACTGGAACACGCTGCAGCAACAGACCTTGAGACTCGAATCCGCGACTTCTTCGCTGGAACAGCTACGGGTGTTGCTGGAGCCATACCACAAGCCCAACCGGCCGTTCCAGGCGGGGCCGGAGGACAGACCTCGTTCCAAGGCGGATTGGCCACAAAGGTTCGAATTTCGAGCGACTATCGAACCAACTCGTTGATCATCAAAGCCTCACCACGCGAAGTGGCAGAAGTTGAAAAGCTGGTTATGCAGCTCGATGTGGAGAGCAGCCAAACTGAGAACAGAGTGCAAGTGTTTCCTCTGAAGCACGCGGTGGCTCAAGAGCTTCAGTCCGTGTTAACTCAAATCATTACCGGCCAAGCCGCAACGGGTGGTCAGCAGCAGGGTGCTTTTGGACAGCAGCAGCCGTTTGGAGCTGCCGCTGGTGGTGCTCAGGCAGGTGCCGCCAATAATCGTGCGTCAACTCCGAGCGGCAAGCTCAGCTACGTGACCATTGATGGCAAGAAGATTGAGTCTGGCGTCCTCGCAGGTGTAGTAATCAGCGCGGACCCAAGCGTCAACTCGCTGGTTGTTCGGGCTCCTGCTCCGAGTATGCCACTGATTGCCAAGTTGATTTCTGAGTTAGACGTACTACCAAGCGCTGAAGCTCGGATGAAGATCTTCCAGCTCAAGAACAGCGATGCAACAACAGTCGCCTTGACCTTGCAAAACCTTTTCGGACTCTCACCGAGTGCAGGTCAGGGATCGCAGTTTGCATTGCAAAGCAATTTGATCAACAACCTGCGAACACAGTTGACTACAGGAGGCGACAACACCTTGATTCAACTGCGAATCACTCCTGAGGCTCGCAGTAATAGTGTGATCGTAACTGGCGCAGATTCAGATTTGACCGTGATTGAAGCCTTGATCCTTCGCTTGGATGCCGACTTAGCAGCATCCCGTCGTTCAGAGGTGATTTGGCTGCGACATGCGAATGCCACCGACGTTGCAACTGCTCTACAAAACTACTTCCAAACCGTTGTTTCGACTCAGACGCAATTGGTTAACCAAGGCGTGATTAGCATTCAGGAGTTGGTTAATCGTCAATTGGTCGTTGTGGCTGATAATCTGACGAACAGTGTTCTACTCAGCGCCTCGAATTCCTACTTCGAAACGGCCATGAGGATGATTGAACGACTAGACCGTCGTCCGCCGCTGGTCACAGTTCAAGTGTTGATGGCCGAAGTTTCGCTGAACGACAGCCTTGAGTTCGGTACGGAGTTGGGCTTGCAAGATAGCCTGCTGTACAGTCGTAAGAGTTCAAGCGGCGGTACATTGGGCTCAAATGTCTTCAATACCGGTACGGCGATTACTTCACCGACTGCTGCGGCGAATTTGGCTGGCCAGAGTTTGTCTGCCTTTAACATGGGAAGAGCAAACTCCAATGGTGTAGGTGGAGCCGTTCTAGCCGCTTCGAGTGAGACTGTGGGTATTCTGGTTCGAGCTTTGCAGACCGCAGGTCGACTTGAAGTACTCAATCGTCCTCAGCTTACAACACTGGACAACCGTGAAGCTGTTTCAACAGTGGGCGGTAAGGTACCTCGAGTTACCACGATTCAATCTGCCAGTACCGTTACAGGGCAATCTTTTGGAGTTACTGATACAGATTTCGGTGTGATTCTGCGACTGTTGCCTCGGGTTAGTCCCGACGGATTGATTTTGATGCGAGTTAGCGTGGAAAACTCCAGCGTGGGTGATCCCAACAACGGTATTCCAATCGGATTTAGTGCAGCAGGCTTGCCGATTCGATCACCGATTATCAATTCGACTCAAGCTGAAACGTGGGTTACCGCTTATCCGGGACAAACAGTTGTGTTTGCAGGACTCATTAGCAAGACTCGACAATCGACTCGCAGCCAGGTTCCCATACTTGGTAGCATTCCACTGATTGGTGCTGCGTTCCGGTTTGATGTCGAGTCCGATATCCGTAAGGAGTTGTTGGTGGTTCTGACTCCTCGTCTGATTCAAACCGACGAAGAGTACGAAACACTCAAACAGGTTGAAAGCTCGCGCATGAGCTGGTGCTTGGCAGATGTGCTCAGCGTTCACGGCGATCAAGGATTGTCGCAAGGTAACGGCTTGTGGGGACCAGCTCGCGCTCCAGTCATTTTCCCGAACATGCCAGCCAATCGAGTGCCGGATCGAGCTGAACATAACCTGGATAACAACTATCCAATCAACGGTGGTAATGGAATGATGTTTACTGATCCATCGATCATCGAACCATCACCAGCGCCGGTTCCAATGTCCTACGAGGATCTCGAGGCGGCCAAGGCACGTTCCAATCAACTGCAGCCAGTGTCTTACCAGTCCGGTGACGTCAAGCTGCAAACCTTGCCTTCAGGTTCAAGTCAAAACGGTCAGAGCAATGGCTCACGAACCTCCAACAGTATGCCCAGACTGAACACTGGCGGTGCAACTTCGCCCAGCCAAACTCCTGGTGTTCAAAATGGATCGTACCGTTAATAAGGCTCAAATTGATAATCACTGTTCGGAATAGCTTTCACTCGCGAAGTTACATGAATTCCGGTTTAGCGAAGGACTCGCCATGAAAAAAAATCGTAAGACTCTAGCCTGCTTAATTGCTGTGCTGCTAATCGGTGGAACAACCTCTGGTTGCGCGACCTGGAAGAAGTCAAGTTCCGAGAAGTCTTGGAATCCGAAGACTTGGTTCAAGAAGGAATATCAAGAACCAGTTTCGATGGCAACCATCTGGCGAGCTGATCGTATGGCGGAGCCTGGTCAACGAGAGATGCGAGGTTTTGGAGCTAGAGTCTACTTCTACAACGAGAAGTCTCAGGCAATTCCGGTCGATGGCGACGTCGTAGTTCATGGCTATGTTACAACACCTAGCAGCCGTAAAACAGGCAACGAGCAGTCGGATAAAAAGTTTACTTACACATCCGAACAGCTAGCCTCTCAATATAGTCCTTCAGATATGGGGGCATCGTACAGCATCTGGGTACCTTGGGATGAAGATGGTTTCCGCGAAGAGGTAACATTGATTGCGACTTTCAAGTCAAAGAAGGGTGGAGTGGTTCAAGCTTCACCGACCAAGATCTACTTGCCAGGAAAGTCACCTCTTCCCGACGAGCAGATGCCGCAAGTGACTCAGCAGGTATCCTACAAGAAGTCTAAGATTCCGACTTATGACATCGGCCCAGAGCCAGAGAAGCTGCCTTCGACTCGAGTAACCACGATTGAGCTACCTCAAAAGTCCCGCTTGAATCAGCCTTATGTTCAAACTCCCGTTCAAAACTCCTACATCAATTCGGCAGGAGATGGAACTGCTGTTGAAGTGGGCGGACGGGGAAACAATTCCGCATTAAATCAGGTCGCACCACGACTGGAGAATTTGCCACCGCCACCACAGGGCGCTACTCAAGCCAACACTCAGTTGGTTGGCTTCCAGCAACCAGCCGTTGGTCAAGTAAATTACAATCAGGTAAATGCCAATCAAGCGATGGGAGTCCAAAATCTGACCCAAGTTGGACAAACAACCCTGAGCCCATCGAGCACTGGGCAGCAAGGATGGGGTCAGCCAGGATGGGGACAGTCGCGATTCAGCCAAGCTCAATCAGCTCGCACGAACTCACAACCCAGCGGATTTTCTCAGCCAACGCAGCCGAATAATCCAGGCAACTGGTAATCGTCGCCTAACTTGTATTCAAAGCTACCTTCGCCAGAAGGTGGTCTAGAAACAACTGACAACCGTAGCTACTTTCGCCAGAAAGTAGTCTAGAAATTGATATAGGACTTAGATGACTAAGTCAAACATTGGCCTACTCTTGGGAGTTGCAAGAGTGGGTCATTTTCTTTTTGGTTGAGATAGTTGTACTGCAGTATTGCTCGTTCAGCTTGTAGGCTTGCAGGAAGACCAGATCAGTCTGCGCGCAGAAAGCAATCATGAAAAATTCGCAAGCTGGAAGCATACGCCACTAATGCAGGCGACTATTTCTTGATGCGTGGGTTTTCGCCCCAGCCTAGTTTGTCTCGCAATGTGTGATATTCGTTCTTGCTGGGTACTTGAATCATTTGAAACGAGACAGGTGCTCGGCTAACGCGATAGCAATCACCCTCGCTCAATGGACCAAGCACTCGACCATCAAACACGGCCGACACCGTGTCGTGGCCTTGGCGGATGAACA
>JAXMBP010000036.1:0-71915 GCA_046349795.1 Pirellulales bacterium
CAACTTGCCAATAACTCGGTACAGTCGCTGAACTTCTGATTCAGTTAGCGCGCTGGTGGGTTCATCCATCACCAGTATTCTGGCTTGAAGACTCAACGCCTTGGCAATCTCGACCAATTGTTGGTCGCCAACTCGCAATGATCCTGCTAAAGCCGACGAGTCGATGTTGCATTCAAGTTCTTGCAGAAGTGCGTTAGCTTTCACTCGCATGGCCCGATCATCCCGAACCAAGCCGCCGAGCTTCGTCATCTCTTTTCCGAGAAAGATATTGGCTGCAACAGACAACTGTTCCACCAAATTCAGTTCTTGATGGATGATGCTAATACCAGCGAGCTCGGCATCCTTTGTGCCTGCAAAGCGAACAGTTTTGCCATCTAGTTCGATCGAACCCTGATACTCGGTGTAGACTCCCGAAAGAATCTTCATCAATGTGCTCTTGCCAGCCCCGTTTTCACCGCAAACAGCAACCAATTCGCCACGACGAATATCGAACGATACGTTATCCAAGGCCTTAATAGCGGCGAATTGTTTGCCAACGTTCTTGATCGAAACGATGACATCATGGCTCACGTCGTTGGGGGAAGCGGAGCTGGTCATTTACTCGACCGCCAAAAAACTTCGTAGTAGGCTCGACCCGCTAATACTATCGCGACGAAGCAGCCAAAGAGCACTGATCGAGTAGAAGTGAACCAAGCTTGTTGACCAAAGAACAACAACATCGCCATTGTTGCCAACAGTCCCAACACAGGTATTACACACCAACCAATGGGCGTCGAAAAATACCGTTTGTTGATAACTCGATCGGCGCGTTGACTAAATGTAACCGCCAATACGACGACTATTCCGACGATCATACCTTCAAAAAGGTCAGATCCAGTACCAACAATCTTACTGACGGCATCAATCACAGTTCGCAGAAATAGACATCCGAGGACTACGCCAGGAATAGTTCCAATACCACCTTGAAGTGAACAGCCACCGATTACGGACGAGGCGATTGCATTCAATTCGTAACCGCGAGCCATGATATCTGGCTTGGCGCTGCCCTGATCTGCGAAGGAGATGATTCCGACGATCGAAGCAGTTACGGCTCCGAACACATAGGCCAGCCACTTCATCCGTTCAGTTCGAATCCCGGACAACTTAGCGGCTTGTTCGTTTCCGCCCATCGCATGTAGGTGCCTACCGATGACCGTCCAACTCATCACAATCCAAACCAGAATAGCGAGAACTGCAAAGGCGATTGAAATGTACGTTACATCCTTGAGCATCGAACGTAGGGCAGGGTCGGGAAAGTCAATTTGCGATTTTCCATTCATCATGATTGGAGCAAGAGCTCGGCCAAAGCTTCGCAATCCAACCAATGTTGCTAACGTTGCAATAAATGGCGGCAACCCAATTGCTGTAATAAGCCAAGCATGCAGAGTTCCGATCATCGCACCTGCTATCAAGGTGCCAGCAATTGAAAGCACTACTGTTATTGCACCAACATCTCCCGATGCGAATCCATCCGGATCCAGATAAATCAATAGAGATCCGAACACCGTCGCGCTAAGCGCAATTACGGAGCCGCTGGATAGGTCAATTCCGCCTGAAATGATAATGACCGCGCTGCCGAGAGCAAAAAATCCCAACAACACAGTATTCCGCAGAATTAACTCTGCAGACGAACCTGTTTGCTCCCAATAAGTGTGCCTACTATCCAAAGCAAGTGTGAATAGTATCACAACTGCCCAGGCAAGAAGCAATTTGAACTCAACCGATCTCCAGATCGCTGAGACTACCCTTATAGGCAATGGTTGGCTTGCTGTTGCTTCGATCATGAACTAGTCAGTTTGTACTTCTTGAGCCACTCTTGGAATTGGTTGAGTTGTAGGAACTCCACGGATGGTCCGTACTCTTCAAATGCCTCTTTGGTGAGCGGAGAACCGGAATCTGGAGCAACAACTTTTAGACCCGTATCTCGAATATCTCCACCTGGCTCGCCCATCTTTGGAAAAAGCTCTTTGACTGTTGTGCTATCTCCCATGAGCTTCGCGAACGCATACTTGACCGAGTCGTAACCCATTCCAAATGGATTTTGAACGACCATTACATCAATTGAGCCTTTCGACATCTGTTCAATCGCTAAAGCTTCGGCGTCAAAGGTTACGATTGCGAATTTGTTCCGAGCATTCTTTTCTGTCACCACATCAACGATGGCGGGGGCATTGTAGGACCAGATGCCTACGAGCATTCCAAGGTCGGCATACTTCGTCATTACATCACGAACATTGTCGCGAGCTCGACCGCGATCGGCGTCGTCTAACTTGCGTTCCTTTTGAGTCGCTTCACCATAAACTGAGGTAAAACCATTCATGCGTTCAATGGCATTCTGCTGACTGTCGGTCCCAACAAACTGCGCATAGGGAGCATTTGGCTTGATAACCTTGGCAGCGGTCCCCAAAACTTTGCCACCCGTAACATTGTTTGTTCCTACATAAAACTCACGAACATTGCGATTCTTTTCGGATAGGTCGCTATCGAAGCAGCCGATTATGACGCCTTTCTTTTTCAGGTTGGCAAGTTCCTCAGCAATGGCCGGGTTAGTTGATGAAATTGGCGAAATGATGACAGCCGCTATGTCCGACTGGGTGCCATATTGCCTCAGCTTTTCAATCTGCCCGTTTTCGGTCCCATCATTGGAGTCCATGCCAGCACTGAAACCTGACGAAGCTAGATCCAGATCCTCCGCAGCTTTTTTTATTCCCGCTCGGGCGGCATCCCAAAATGGAGAGTCTGTATTGTTCAGAAGGACGATGCGTTTGGCTCCGGACGAACCATTCGAACCTGTGGGGCCGCCGGATGAATTTACGCTCGATTTTTTGGAATCGCATCCGGCCGACAAGATCACGGCCAATCCCAGCACGCAGCAAGTAAGAGTGAGGAACTTTGTTTTCACAATGATCGTCGCCTTTTAGGTGGGTTTCAGTTATTTCTCAAGGCACCAAATAGAAGCCGCTCATAGTAGTTTTTGCAAGGGTCGATGGCAAGCCACTGAGCCAGAATTAGGGGAAGTCCATTAGTTTAAGCACGTTTATGTAGGCTAGTGATGATTAAGCCGACATTACTTGCCGATCTGCCTCAACGCGACTTGTCCGTCTTTGATGATTTGGTCAGCTTTTTCCAGCCCTTGAGCCAATGTAAGTTCGTATCGGCCATCTCGCATCTTCCCATCCTCGCCCTGTTCCTTTAATCGCGAGGTCAATTCCTTCTTTAGGCCGGCGGCTTGATCGGCGATCTGTGATAAGACGGGAAGCAGCAAATTATCAACTTGCTTCGGCGGATTCTCAACAAAGTTCTTGCAACCTGTGGCAAGCTCTTCCAGCCTGACGCTCAACACATCACGAATCTTGGGTCGGCGCAAGTTCCAATCCTCAAGTGAATCGGCCAACGACTGAGACGAAGGATTGTTCTCGATTGCAGCGATTCTGGCTACACCCCAAGGCTTTGTTTGCTCGTTTATCCACCATCGGCATCCCATGAAGAGCAGCAAGCCAACGGCAGCAACACAACCAGCCACAACAAATCGCGAACTGCCCTTGAGTTGCGAAAGGCGGCTGTAGATGTGGGGCATCAGATAGATCACGACGACCGAGATCAGGCACGTGGTCGCCAAAAAGTAGATTCCCACGTCATACGAGCCGGTAGTCGTTTTCACAAAGCCCAAAACGGTTGGCCCCAAAAATCCTCCCAGGTTGCCAACTGAGTTGATCAGTCCAATACTGCCCGCCGCAGCGGCTGCTGTAAGATACATGTTCGGCAACGACCAAAAGGCGGGCATGTAAGCCTTACAACCGGTTGCTGCAATCGTAAAGCAAACTACTGTCAGAACCAGATTGCCCTGAGTTACTGTCGCGAATATCAATCCCAGCGACCCTATAACGATCGGCAGCATCGAGTGCCAGCGTCGCTCTTGGTAATGATCGGAGCTCCAGCCAACACCAAGCTGTCCAATCATCACGAGTATCGATGGAATAATGGCCAGAAGTGTTACCGTGGATGGCCCTAGCGCATACCAGTCCTCAAGGATCGCCGGCAGAAATATTTCGATACCGTAGTTGGCAGTCACTACTCCAAAGTAGGCTAACGCCAACATCAGCACATTTGGATTCACCAGCCCTTCAAGGACCGACATGTGTTTGATTGACTTGTCGGCCTTTCCTTTTTCAATCTCAGACTCTAGCGCATCCCGCTCTTCCTCGGTAAGCCATTTTGCTTGTCGCGGTCGATCAGTTAAAAGGAATACCACCAGCACTCCCAAAATCACAGCCGGAATGCCCCAGAAAATAAAAACGCACTGCCAGCCCTTTAATCCCATAAAGAGCGGATTGCCATCTTCGCCATAGTGAAGCATCAGCCTGGATACACTGTTACCAACAATCATGGCAATTGGAGAAGCTACCAAAAAGATCGACAAGGCCCGCGCGCGATCGCGTTTGGGAAACCAGTGAGTCAAATAGACGATTACACCGGGGAAAAAACCTGCTTCGGCAAGGCCTAGCAAAAATCGAATGGTGTAAAAGTGCCAGGGCTTGGTCACAAACGCGGTTAGCGCAGCAATAAACCCCCAGGTCACCATGATGCGGCAGATCCACTTGCTGGCACTCCATCGCTCTACCAACAACGTTCCAGGAATCTCCAGCAGAAAGTAGCCTAGGAAGAACACGCCGGAACCGAAGCCGATTACCGCCTTAGTAAAATCGGGCAAGGTATTGGGCATGGTCAACTGAGCCACGCTGACATTATTTCGGTCAACGTAGGCGATGATGTAGCAGACGAACAATAGCGGTAAGGCACGCAGGTAAACCTTGCGGCGGGCACTTGTTAAGGCAGCAGACTCCATAAGCCAGCGCTAAACCTATGATAGTGGTGGGAAGTTCGGTGAAGAGGAGGCTGTAGTGTAACCGAACTGGGGCCTAGCGTGCAGGACATTTCAGAATTGGCTCAACAAACAAAAAAAGAAGGCCGACGCTTTCGCAACGGCCTTCTCGTTTTTTCAGCAATTCAGCTTAGAAGCTTACTTGCCACATCCGCAGCTTGGAGCTGGTGCAGCAGCGCCGCAACCACAACCAGAGCTAACTGTAGCTCCGCATCCGCCGCCGCAAGCGCTAACGGTTCCGCCGCAACCAGTGCTGCAAGGAACGGTTACTTCTTGTGGAACCATAATGCACTTCTGAACTTGAACTTCCTTCTGAACTTGGACTGGAACACAAACTGTGTAGTTTTCAGTCTTAGCTTCAGTAACTTGGTTCATGACAGTTACAGTGTAGCTTTGCTCTTCTTGAGTAGTTACTGGAACTTGAACAGTGTAGTCAACCGTCTTGGTTGTTGGAACGCATTCTGTAACTTGTCGTTGACGAGTTTCAGTGGTGCAAGTGGTCTTTGGAACCATGCGAGTCTTGGTTTCCATTACTGTTGTGCAATATTGCTCAGTACGAGTACGAGTTTCAGTTGTATAGCTGCACTTCTTCTCGGTACGAGTACGAGTTTCTTGCTTGTACTTGGTTACTTGGTACTCTTGAGTGCGCTGTTCTTGACGGCACTTCTGAACTTGAACTTGCTTGGTACGAGTTTCAGTTGTGTACTTCGTAACAGGAACTTGCTTAGTGCGAGTTTCGCAAGTGTACTTGGTTACGTTGTAGGTGTAAGGAACTTGCTTTTGCTCAGTAACGTAAGTGGTGTAAGGAACTTGCTCAGTTACGACGTTTGGAACCCAAACCTTCTTGGTTACTGTGCGAGTGCAAGGAGCTGCTGGAGCGCTGCATCCGCAATCGCTAGCTGGTGCTGAGCAACCGCAAGCTGGAGCTGCACAACCGCATGAACTTGCAGGAGCTGCACAACCGCATGAACTGCCACAAGCACTGCGACGACCTACTAGGCAAGAACGCTTCTTGCCGCATCCGCTGGCGCAACCGCCACAAGAAGCAGCAGGAGCTGAGCAACCGCCGCATGAGCTAGCTGCTGCACCACATCCACCGCCGCATGAAGAAGTTACAGGTACTTCTTCGGTGACGCACTGATAACTGCCCATGTCCTTGGTAACGGTTCGCATTTGAGTTACAGGAACTCGTTCGCAAACAGTACGGGTCGCATTAACGGTTTCAGTGTGTGGAACCTGAACTTGATAAGACTGCTCAACCATCTCAGTTACTGGAACGGAAACAGTGTAGGTCTGATCAACGGTTTCAGTGTAAGGAACGTTGACAGTATACGTACGAGATTGTGTTTCCTGGTAAGGAACGCAAACTGTGTACGGTACTTCAACGTCGGTGTAAACTGGGACAGATACAGTGTATGGAACTTCGCGAGTTGCCATTTGCTTTACAGCTACTTGGTAGCTTTCTTCAACTTGAGTTGTCACAGGTACGTTAACTGTGTAATCAACTGTCTTGGTTGTTGGGACCATTTCTGTAACTTGCTTTTGGCGAGTTTCAGTGGTGTAAGTGGTCTTTGGAACCATTCGGGTCTTGGTTTCTGTGCTTGGAACACACTTGGTCACGTTGTAAGTACGTTGACGTGTTTCCTGTTGCATTTGAGTAACAGTTACCATCTTTGTTTCGGTAACGTACTGAGGGACCATAACGGTCTTGGTGGTATAAGTGGGTGCACATCCGCATCCACTGCCTGTAGCTTGTGTGCTACATGGGGAAGCTGCAGGAGTGCTGCAACCACACTGTGCGTTGACGGTGCTCGCTACTAACGCAGTAGCCAGGCCCATCAATGCGAAAAACGGGCGAAACTTCATGAGGATCTCCTCTCGAGGAACAAACTTGGCCGATCTGGGCCAGCCCGGGACCCCTATCTCACCGTGAGTTAGGGCAACACTGTTGTATTGTTAATGCGGGACGTGCCCGCGATGCTAGCATTTCAGATCAAGCTATGCTAAATGGGGGTGCCGCAAAGTTTTTAGAGTTTAGCTGACCAATGTCTTTGGCGAGTAGCGCGTCAAAATTTCCTCATTTTTTCCATTTTTTCTAATCGATAGACTTGGCGCAGCACGAACCGATAGTGGTAATTTTGCGGGAAACACCATTTCCTACGGAATATTCTCGCGCCATCACTCAATATCCCGCCAAACTTTTTCGATTTCGACTCAATAGTCGCGACAAGAGCCACACAGTGACAGTCTGTCCCAGGCCTTAACATTTAGGGCTTTGGAGTTGCTAGGAAAAATCGTCGTACCTATGATTACCTAAACAGCAACGAGACCCAAAGATGGCAACAGATTCGAACGCTTCCAGTAAATCAACTGTCGCAAACCAACTCAATTCTGCTGATAATCCCGATAAGATAGACCCAAAGCTTCTATACGTGGATTTGGACAGCGCGAACTCGGCTGATTGTCTGCCCATCTCTGATGCTGGGATCGCAGTTGAGCACGTTCAGAATCTTGTAGCCGCTCTAGGCCGATTGGGCCGCAAACAGTACAGCGGTGTTTTGCTGGATGGCCAATCCAGCGAGTCAACGGACAAGATTGTTCGACTATTGCAGTCTGAACGCATCCTTGATGGCATGCCCGAAGGCGTCGCTTTGGTCAATGCAGACATGCAGGTCTCGTGGGCCAATTCATGCCTGAGAGAATGGTCCGTTGTGGACAATCCACTTGGCAATAACTTTTATTCTTTGCTGGGTGATGCTCACATCCTTGGACCAGACTTCTGTCCATTCCACACCGCTGGCTACCGGAAGTGCTAGCAGCAGCACGATTCAAACTGAATCGAATCGATTCTACCAGGTTCACGTCGCGCCGTTAACCGATGCCTCCACCGACAATGCCGCCTTAGTTGCCACCGTCAGCGAAATCACAGCGGAGATAATGCAGCAGCAAAAATTGGCTGCGATTCACCATGCTGGCCAAAGCTAACAGACCTGAAGCCCGACGAAATCTTCGCCATGGACACTCAGGCGAGAATTGATTTACTGAAGGACAACATTCGTCACTATACGGCCGACCTACTCAATGTCGAAGTGATCGAAATTCGCTTGCTGGAACAGAACAGTGGTAACTTAATGCCGCTGTTAAGCGTGGGAATAGACCAGGAGGCTGCGGATCGAAGTTTGCTGGCGAGACCACAAGGCTATGGCGTGACAGGTTATGTCGCAGCAACAGGCAAAAGTTACCTGTGTGAAGATGCCAGCCAAGATCCGTTGTACTTGCAGGCCTTCGAAGGCAGTGCGAGTTCAATGACGGCTCCAATCATGCTTCATGATCAAGTAATTGGCACGATTAATGTCGAAAGTAACAAGCTGAGAGCTTTCGACGCGGCCGACTTGCAGTTCTTGCAGATCTTTGCTCGCGACGTCGCAGTTGCGCTTAATACGCTTGAGTTGCTAGTTGCTCAGAAAAACAATGCAGCTCAACAAAGCTGCGAAGCCATTCATAGTGCGGTGGCGCTTCCCGTCGATCAGATACTAAACGATACAGTCAACGTCATTGAAAAGATGGGCAGTCAGGATCCTGAAGTTGTCCAACGCTTACAGAACATACTAACCAATGCTCGCGACATTCGCCGAGTCATTCAGAGTATTGGCCAACGTATGGCTCCATCGGAAGCTTTGCCAGCCGGTTGCACCGAACAGTTGCATGCCAAGTTGCGAGGCAAGCGTATCCTGGTAGTTGATCCAGAAATTCAAATCGTTCGGGACGCTCACAATCAGCTCGAACGTTTCGGGTGTATTGTCGAATCTGCTCACAATGGCGATGAAGCTGTAAGCATGTTTCGCAATAGTGGAGTTGGAGCCTACGACGTTGTGATCTCTGCAATTTCACTGCCCGACTATAGCGGCTATCAATTGATGCTACGACTGCAGAAGTTCATTAACCCTGTGCCGCTAGCCTTGATGACGGGATTCGGCTGGGATGCAGGGCACACCATTGTAAAGGCTCGCGAGGCGGGGCTTCCTGCAAAAGCATTGTTGTACAAACCGTTCAAGCTGAATCAAATTCTAACCGTAGTCGAAACTGTCTTGGATCATTCCAGCAAAGCGATTTCGGCCTAAGCAGATGTTTGAACTTAAGCCCGTGCTGTCTTTCCTTCTAGCATGTGTTGGAAATTGTGGCTTTTGGCTTTTCTGTTTCAATCGCGTCAACGCATTTGGCTATGCTCGACCCATTGCAAAAGCTCTTGAGAAGCTGTGCATTGGACTGTGCTTCGCAATCCCTTCCACCATCTGCTGGCTTAACCGCGATCTGTTGGAGAGTTGGCTACAGAGTTCGTTTTGGTGCCCAGAGTCGTCCACCTTATCGTTCAACTTTTGGCTTGCCTGGAGTTTTCTGAGCATCGTTCTGCTGGGACCGGTGTGGCTCGAGTCGCGTCGTTGGTTGATCCCTCCCAAGCAGTTGCGGGAGAGTTCAACTGAACTTCACGACGTTCATCGGCTAATTCCTGGTGGATCGGCGCAGAACTTTTCGACTCGCTGCCTTTCTCTAGTGCCGCTCAATGAGTTCGCGCATTTATCTGTCACAAGAAAGACGCTGGAGCTGCCGCGACCTATTCCAGCGGCCGACGGTCTGACCATTGGTCATATCTCCGATTTGCATTTCACCGGACAGTATCGAACCGAGCATTACCAGTATGTCTTGGAATGCATGATGGAGCTTCGAGCTGATTTGCTGATCATCTCGGGCGACATCATCGACTATGCCAAGTGTTTGCCAATGATCAAATCGGTACTTTCTCCACTGAAGGCTCCGCTAGGTGTACACTTCGTGCTAGGCAATCATGATCGACGGCTGAAAGATATCAGCCTACTACTGGATCAATTGCAAGAATTGACCCCGCAGACCTAGGAGTCCAAGATCAGCGACGCCAATATGGCGAACTTTCCATATTATTAATGGGCAACGAACGACCGTGGTTTGAGCGACACAGCAAGCTAGCGGACTCGCCCGACGACCAAGTAGCCGATAAAGTAGTCCAGAGCCCAATCGGCCAGACATTACGGGTCGGAGTATCTCATTCGCCGGACCAAATTGGTTGGGCTCGATCGAGGAAGCTTGATTTGATGTTGGCTGGCCATACGCATGGAGGTCAAGCTCGCTTTCCACTGATTGGACCCTTGGTTGCACCTAGTCTTTACGGCAGCAAATTCGCCTCGGGAGTCTTTTATCTTCCGCCGACCATCATGCATGTTTCGCGCGGTGTCGCTGGCACGCACCCCTTACGCTGGCGCTGCCCACCTGAGATCACGCTGTTGACACTTCGAAGTCCAGGTACAATCATTCGCGATGCGTTCGCCGAATAAACCGGATAATTGAGCATTGTTGATTCCAAAACGCCGATGAGCTTCCATGCGCCAATCGCCTGGCTTGTTGCATCAACTAAGCGACAAGTCATCTTGGATTCGCTCGATCATGCGAAGGCTGGTAGGCTAAGCTATGAGTTAGTGTATCCGATGTATCGGCCCTTTTTCGTTTCGATTGGTACTCCAACCGTTTGTCAAATCTGAAGCGGTTCATCGAAGCTCGATAATGTCGAACAAAGTCCGTCCATGCAAGAACTCTGGGACTAGCGTGTTTTTCGCGTACACTTAAGGATAAACGCGTTGAAAGAATTGTCTCTATTCACGATTGGTTGGATTTTGCTCGGCGTGCTTGGAACGCTGCTGACCCTGTACTCGCGTCCCGAATTTGCACTGATTGCCGTTGCATCGATAGGGATTATTTCGTCGCTGAGAGGATTCAATGGGTGCGAGATGCTGTTGGCGATGTTTATTGCATCCATAGTTGGTGGACATTTATTACTGTTTACTGTGTGGGCCTGGATAGCTCCTTTTGTTCCAGGAGGCTTCATGCTATCTGTTGCCATTGAGAACACATTTGAAAACAATCCATAGCCCAATTCTGAGCAACCAATAGCTCCGCATAGAAACGAGCGGAAATGAACCTCAAATACGTTCAAAAGTACATAGTCTCGAACCTGCCAGTAAACTCTCGCTGGTTTATTGATGGCACTACTCTCGATTTTGATTTCTCTGCGTCCCGCGATGAATTACGTCCCCTTCCAGAGGGACGAGACCAGCCAGACCTAGACGACCCGGCAAACGACTTGCTTGTCATTGGACTGCAAGACTTTTCTGAGGGAGGCGGTGCACGACCATGGCTTTGTTTACGGAAATCAGATGGTTGGATTTGTGGCTTTGACTCTGACTGTGAGGTTAACCCGATTTTCAACCTCAACTCATCGGTTCAAAGATTCGTTGAGACCTTCCGCTTCCTGAACCAATACCTTCAAAGAAATGAACCGCTGCCTCCAGACAGCGCTAGACTTCTGGCAGAGATTGACCCAAAGGCGAATTCAACTTCGAACTGGACAAGTCTAGTTGATCGCTTCCACCAAGAATGAGCCCCGATAAGCCCCCGTCGTGGAAAAAATGTAGGCGTTGCTACGAAAAATTCGATCGGGCAAGTGACGACTTGATTCGGAAGCCGCGAGGAAAATGGGTAGCCCCGAAACCAGTCAATTAGCAGGTATTCAGCAACCAAGCACGAAACACCAGGGCACGAAAAAACCCTCGAAAACACAAGCTATTGATGGTTCCCGAGGGTTGGTGATTGTCAGCGAAGTGACCCCTATGGGGTTCGAACCCATGTTGCCGCCGTGAAAGGGCGATGTCCTAGACCACTAGACGAAGGGGCCGATGAAATTGAGTTATCGGCTCAAGATGGTCAGATTTTTAACCGGCTTGCTTAACTTGGTCAACCCTAAGTGAATGGGACGACAACAATTAGTTTTGCGATGCTAACGGCTGGAGGGGTAAGGTGTACGGGATAAGCTAAAGTGTGGGCTGGCGTAGAAACAAAAAAAGAGCCCATATCAATTCGCTTCATCGAAGCAAGTTGATACAGGCTCAATCAAAAAGCCCTTGGTTGTCACTGGTGGACAACCTTGCTGCTATTGCTTATTCTTGAGTTGAGTTGGCGCTTGAGTCGTCGGCCTGGTGGCTGCGGTTGATAGCTTCAAATACCTCGCGTCGGTGTACGGGCACCTCTCGTGGAGCTTCAACTCCCAGTCTTACCTTGTCGCCGCGAATTTCAACAACAACGATTGTAATGTCATTGTTGATGACTATGCTCTCGTTCTTCTTTCTAGAGAGTACTAACATTGGATGACCCTTCCTTTGGCTTTCTTTGATTAAACCTTCCTGTCAACTGACGGTCGGTGTGCAACGTCGGGGTTGTTGCAGAACCCTAGCCAAAATACTATTCTGGCTTTCTCGATACATTCACTCTACGCACAAAGGCTGTGGAGTCAAGAAATCAAGGCCCCCCCTTGACGTTTTTTGCAGATTTTTTGCTAAACGTGCTCCAATCTGCTCTCATCATCTTTGAATTCGGCATTTTCGTCACAGTTTGGCCCATCTCTCCCTCATTTGTTAGTTCAATGCCAACTCCAATCAGCCCACCCGAAAGAAACTAAGCCCGATTCTTGGTCGGCTCGGTGTTTGGAGTGGTTGGTTTCACTGCTGCTTATTTTCATCTGTGTTGGATCGCCTCCACCAGGGATCAACGAATCTCATTACCTTCCAAAAGCAAAAAGAGTTTGGGATGCAAGCTTTGCTTCTGGCCACGATCTATTTTTGAACTCCAATGATTCACACTTTTTAGCTTCGTTCATCGCAGGTCAACTATCGAAACATTTTGAATTTGAGAGCGTGGCTTGGATTGGTCGTTTCTTCTGCTGGTTGTTGTTGACGATAGCATGGCATCGCCTTGGTTGCGTACTTGGAATTGCTGCAGTTCTTAGACCATTGACGTTAGCTGCTTGGCTCTTGCTGGTTCGATACGGTCATTTCGCCGGCGAGTGGTTTGTGGGAGGCTTCGAAGCTAAATCGATTGCTTATCCACTGGCAATCATCGGTCTATCGTTGATGATCGAAGAGCGTTGGTCGTTAGCTTGGATGTGGTTGGGAGCTGCTGTGGCCTTTCATCCAGTCGTCGGTGGTTGGATCATTATCACTTTGTTCCCAATCTGGTTTGGATTGCCAAGCCTTTGGCAACGAGCACGATCGCAAGCGATTGGCATTGCTTTTGGAGTCCCGATCAGTTTCATCGGCATCCTGCCAGCCCTGGGAGGTTTCGGCAGTCCAGATCGCGAAGGCGTAGTCTCAGCGGGGCGCAAGTTCACGCTTACCATCGCTTGTCGCATCACATGTGCCCGCGCATGTTTGAGCATGTACGATGGTGGGCCGCTGGTGGAACAGTGTTGGCCTGGATCAGCACAACCATTATTTGGCTTAGAACATGCGCGAATCGAGTAAACAAAGCCAAAACTAAGACCGCGCGATGGAAGCGATTGGAGCAATTCTGGCAATGGCTCATTACCGTACCTGCGGGAAGAATTGTTGCAATCGCGGCCGCGTCGTTGGTGATTTGTTTTCTAGGCTGGTTGATCGATCTTCTAGGTGCAGTTACTGGACAAACCATTCTGGCAGCCAAGTTGCTTAGGTTTTATTGGTTCCGCTGGTCCGATATTGCGGTACCTTTGTCAGTTGTCGTGTTAGCCTCGCTAGTGATCACTCGAGTTAGCTTCAGTGCCGAATCAACAAGTTTGAAAGCTGTGACTAGCCGCGGCAGTTATCTGATTACTTCAAGCATCTTACTCGTCGGATTAGCACTCTTTTTTCATTGGCGCACCGAAAGCTCGCAACTGTTGGCTCCGGCTGATCGATTGCTAATGGAGCGTCCGGGGCCATTTCCAGTCAGCCATGATCCTGAGCACGATTTCGACAAACTACCTCAACGCTTTCAAGAGTGGTTAGCCGTCTGCCAGTGGATACGCGAGAACACACCTCAAAATTCGTTGTGGTTGACTCCCAAGCATCAGCAGACCTTCAAATGGTATGCGCATCGCGCGGAGGTAGTGACCTGGAAGGATGTGCCTCAGGATAACGCTTCGATTATTGAATGGTATCGCCGAGCCGAGGGAACTGACGAACCCGGCGTTCTCAGTTGTGCACCGCCTCGCAAGCCTGATGGGAGTTTTCGAGATTGGACAACGGCCGAACTCGTTGCGTTGGCCAGAAAGTATCGATTCAACTGGATCTTGATCGACCGCACCTATCAGGAGTCACCTCCGCTGCTTGAGTGCAAGTATCCACTCGATATCGATAATCGCTCGTTTGCAATATTTTACGTTTCCGACGCGATGATCAATGCAAAGTAGGCGTTGCGAATTTGGGTGGCCGGATTTGAAGCTCGTGCCATGGATGAAAGCAGAGAGAATCCAAACAAGGCTACCCGCCAGCCATAGGTGTAGCGAGCACTGGTCCGCTTTGTATCTTGGCTTCAACGCTTAGCAACTACGCTTGCCAGGAACGACTTGGACGTGAGCGAAGCAAATTTGCTTCAGCATCGTCGACGAACATCTCTGATTTGGGATCGATCGTCAGCTTTCGCTTCAAGATCCACGAGATCGCTGCTGCGTGGCAGGCGATATGACTGCGTCGCATGACTGTTGGGTTGGCTGCGGTCACACCGCGGCTACGAATGCAGTCAAAGAAGTTCCTCGAGTGCTCGCTGACATCTAGTCCCTTCACTCGCTTTGTTTGATCCAGCTCTTTCGCAAGACTTGCGGGCTCAATCACGATCTCACCTTCATCGCCCGTCTCCACCCAGCCGCCTTCGCAGTGAAATCGGACAGGGCAGGTTCCAAGCCGAGTAATATAGTGCGGATCTCGCTTGCCAAATGGATCCGGTAAGAAGTCGATGATCAGCTTCACGCCATTGCCATAAGTGCATACGATCTCTTTCTCCGAAGGCTCGTAAGTTAGCGGCATTGTGTCGTCAGCCGCATTGGCCCATTGACACAAATCAACAGTGTGAGCACCCCAATCCAGCAAGCGGGCTCCAGAATCAAAATCCCACTGCCCTCGCCACTTACCTTTGACATATTCACCATTGTAAGGACGCCAGGCTGCCGGTCCGAGCCACATGTTCCAATCGACCACATCACGAGCGGGTTGAGCTTCGGCCGGAAGCCAAGTGTTATCTAGTGTTGGCATGTAGACCGAGGCGTGCATCTTGACCAAGCGGCCAAGCTTGCCACCTTGCACCAATACGACAGCCTTGCGAAAGTTCGCTACGCTGCGCCGCTGAGTCCCCGCTTGGAAGACTCGGCCAAGTTTTGTCATCGTGTCGGCAAGCTGCTGGCAATCGGCAATCGTGATTCCACAGGGCTTTTCGCTGTAGACATCCTTGCCAGCCTGAGCTGCCAGAATGGAAGCTGCTGCATGCCATCGATCTCCGGTTGCAACTAATACCGCGTCGATATCTTTTCGCTCGAGCAGTTCGCGGAAATCTCGATGCAGCATGCAATCTTTGTTTCCATAGGCATCGTCGACCAACTTCTTTCCAGCCTCGCGCCGCGAAGATTGTACGTCCGCAATTGCCACGCAGCGAACGTCTTGAAACTTGAGCATCGCTGTTAGATCGTAGGTGCATCTAGGTCCAATACCGATGACGCCTAAGTTGATTTTGTCATTGATCGAAGATGACAAATTGGCCAGGGAAGTCTGCGCCACAAAATAGCTCGTGGCAATTGCGGCCGATGAGCCGAGTAATATGTTTCGGCGATTTAATTTGGTAGTCATGATTGAGGTGGGATTGTGAAAAGGTGACTAACGGAATCGGAAGGACAGACGGACATTCTAACACGTATTGTTCGATCTGGCTTATAATGTGCCGCAGACAGATAAAACCAACTCCCAAAGCTGCTCACTTGCGTTCGCCAATTCCATGAATCAACCTTCGCCGAATCAACCTAATGTTCCCGTCGATGTCTCTTTGACTGATTTTCAAGCCAAGATCAAGGCGATGTACTATGAAAAGGATGTTCAGCGAGGAATCGACGGAACGTTCATGTGGTTGATGGAAGAGGTTGGCGAGCTGGCCAGCGCCCTTCGAGAAGGCACGCCGGAGGAATTGAGCGGTGAGTTTGCCGATGTGCTAGCTTGGCTAGCAACAATTGCCAATGTTGCCGGAATTGATCTTGGCCAAGCGATCCAAAAGAAATACGGTACCGGTTGTCCAGGCTGCAATCGCATGGTTTGTACGTGTCCCATCGATGAAAAACCCTAGCAGAACAAACCTTTTGACGTCTCGGTCGGTTATGATGATGTTTAACCGTCAGCCGGAGGCGTACGCGTGTTCCTGCTCCGGTTATAACGATGCGCAAAGAATGAAGGAGAAAGCCCGTGGAACTGAATCGAAGGAAGTGGTTGGCAGGTTGTTCAGCAACTGCGGCGTCAGCCGGACTGTTCAACTTATGCTCGGCTAATTCAACCGCTTCATATGGACCGCGAGCGAACTTTGGTTCAGGTCGTCGACTTGATCCAGCCTGGGAGCAGAGTATTCGTACCGGCTTAGACTATCTGGCTCGGACGCAAAGCACTAGCGGACAGTGGAGTTCAACCGCTTATCCAGTGGCAATCTCTGCCTTGGCGGGCTTGGCCATGATCTGTTCAGGTTCCACTACAACTCAAGGGCCTTACTCGAAGCATATTGCTCGCTGCACAGACTTTCTGCTTTCCAAATGTCGTGACAATGGACTGATCGGTGATCCCAATACCGACAACCGCTACACTTACGGACATGGCTTCAGCATGTTGCTGCTCAGCCAAGTCCTTGGCGAGGAAGGTTTTGAAGATCGTCGGCAAGAGCTGATCGAAAAACTGAAGATGGCTGTACAGTTTTGCTCTTTCGCTCAAACAGATGCTGGTGGCTGGGGCTACGTCAGCGCGAAGGATGGCGCCAACTACGACGAAGGTTCAACGACGATCACGCAAGTTCAAGGGCTTCGTGGCTGTCGCAATGCGGGTATTCCCGTGTCCGTTGAGATTATCGAACGGGCCAAGAAGTACATCTATGGCTGCATGAACCCAGACGGAGGTATCAGCTACTCCAGTAAACAGATGGGAACTTCGCGGCCTGCGATTACAGCCGCCGCGCTGGCGGCACTTTACAACGCTGGCGATTATTCAGGCGAGCATGTGCCGAAGATGATGAAAAGCGCTCGCGATTCATTGCACGATTTGCAGAACGACCAAGGAGCAGCATTCGGTCATTGGCATTACACCTACCTGTACTACAGCCAAGTAGTCTATCGGCAAGGCGATGAGGAGTGGCTGCCTTTCCGAGATCGACTCTATCGAAGAATTGTTGCAGAACAAAAATCGGATGGGCACTGGGACGGGCAAATCAGCCCAGTGTATATTACTGCCTGCAGTCTAATCATTTTGCAGCTCGACCAAGGACTGCTGCCCATCTACCAACGATAATGCCTCATCTTGCCCTCCTTCGATAAGCTCTCTCGCATTACTCTTACGCTGCTGATTTTGCTGCTGCCAGCGGCAATTTATGCGGTATTGAATTTGCCAGTGGGATCGGCTGGGGTTCACGAATGGCTCCCCAAAGGTCGTCAGGAAAGACAGCGGTACGAGCAGTTCTTACAGCAGTTTGGTAGCGATCAAGTTCTGATTGTTTCCTGGGACCGTTCGTCGCTCGAAGATTCTCGAGTCATGAATTTTGTAGAACTCGCTACGCAGAATATCGGGGAAGATTCGCTGCTAACGGCCGTAGTTTCGCCAATTGAGATTTTCGATTCGCTAGAAAAAACTCGTTTATCGCTAAGCCATCAAGAGGCAGTTCGTCGACTACAGGGAGCTTTTATCGGCAAGTCTGGCAATGTGCCGATCGTTCTTGCGATCAGCGAAAAGGGTGTCGCAAGGCACAAGCAGACCATCGAACTGGTTCAGAAGCTGAGTGATCAAGTGCCCGAATTGGGTCGTGAGCGATTGCGAATGGTAGGTGCCGTTCACGAGTCGTACGCCATTGATAAAGCGGCCGAAGAGAATTTATCGCAGTTGGTGCTGCCCTCATCTATCTTGGCGTTGGTGATTAGTTGGATCTGTGTTGGCAGTTTCCGCGCCGTCTGTGTCGTCATGCTGTTGGCTGGCTGTGGGCAACTGGTGGCGGTAGCGGTAGTGTTTTACGGCGGCTATCAATTCAGCGCGGTTTTGATTGTGCTGCCGACTCTAATTTTCATGCTCACGTTATCTGGTGCAATCCATTTGGTGAACTATCTACTGGAAGCTCGCCGAATTGATCCAACGGCAACCGGAATTCAAGCTTTGAAGAGCGGTTGGTGGCCTTGCACACTATCCAGTGCAACAACGATGCTCGGCATGGCCTCATTGATCACTAGTGACTTAGCTCCCGTGCGGCAGTTCGGCGTACTCTCGGCAATCTGCTTAGGTATTGCCACCGTGCTCTTGCTGCTGGCATTTCCAGCCACTGCGGATCTGCTTTTCAAATTCCAACTCGGGCGATCTAAGCAGCAAAGGAAGGCGAGTGCAACTATCAAGTCAACAAGCGACGTCGATTTCAATGTGCAAGCTACAACCGCCCCTGTCCAAGAAATTAGCGAACCGGCAAAGCCAGGTTTTTTGGCTATTCCCCCTTCCTTTGAACTGCGTTATCTGCCTTGGTTGAGAAGGAATGCAAACTCCATTTCGCTGATCAGCCTAGTTTTGCTTGTTCTGGCATTCCTGGGAGTAGCCAAGTTAAAGTCTTCGACTAAGTTCGCGGACATGTTTCCCGCCGATCACAAAACGCATCGTGATATGGTCTGGTATGAAGAGAACATTGGACCGCTGGCAACCTTTGAAGTTCTACTAACCTTTCCGACTGACGACAACACCGATGTCCTTGACGAGGTCAAGTTGATCTACAACATGACCGAGCGACTCAAGCAGAACGAAATCGTCGGAGCATGCCTGTCTGCCGCGACCTTTCTTCCCAAGCTGAGCGATGCGTCAGGAATTCGCGCAACCAGCATTCGTGCGGCTCAGCGAAGAAACATCGAGGAGCATCTGTCAAGCATTCAGGAGCAAGGACTACTGTTCCAAACAAGTACGAGTAGGACCTGGAGAGTATCCGCGCGAGCTTCAGCAGTTTCTACGCTGGGGTTTGATCAGATGATAGAGTCTATTTCTGGCACTGCACGGGCCTGCATCGAAAAGCATCCGACTGAAGTTAAGCTTGACTTTACAGGCCTAACGCCAGTGATGCACGAAACGCAACATGCAATTCTCTCGGATTTGGGATACAGCTTTCTGTCAGCCTATTTGCTAATCACGCCTGCGATGATGCTGGTTGTGCGTAGTTTCTTGGGCGGGCTACTGATCATGATTCCCAACGTTTTGCCGATCGCATTAGCCTTTGGTGCCATGGGTTGGTTCGGCAGTTCGCTAGACATTGCTGGGATACTAACGGCAAGTGTGGCTCTAGGTATTGCGGTCGACGACACCTTGCACTTCACCTGTTGGTACATGAGCGAGCGTCGAGAAGGCCATTCGCGCGAAGATGGTATCAAGCGAGCCTTTCATGCATGTGCATCAGCCATGATGCATACGACGCTGATATCGTGCTGCTCGATGCTACCGTTTCTATTCGCAGACTTTGTTCCAACGCACCAATTTGCTAGGCTAATGGTCTGCATTCTCATTGCCGCGCTTGCTGGAGATCTTGTGCTGTTGCCTGCGCTGTTGCAATCTCCGGCTGGAAGGGTGATTCGGACGGCTGGCAGAAAGGATGAGGTTTAGTTGTTTTTTGGGGAGTTCTGTATGCTAAAGAAAGTGGTCAAAGTTGGCCCGAAGGTTAGCGAGAAAGACCTGCAAGTTGTTGAAGAAACGATCAAGACAAAGATTCCAAATCAACTAAGAGATCATGTCCTGTATTACAACGGCGGGCAGCCAATTCCAAACTCAATTTCAGTTGAAGATGAGCGTTTCGAGATTCACGAGTTCATCGAATTTAAGTCCAAAAATGGTTCAGCGTTGGTGGACTGTATGAGAAACCTGCACATGCAGGACACTCCATTCTTTCCAGAGCACTTATTGCCATTTGCGCGTGATCCTGGCGGGGACTACTTTTGTATTAGCCTTAGGAAAAAAGACTTGGGTTCAATTTGGAAGTTCAACATGGACTATTACGACAATCCTAAGCGCAATGTGACGCGACTGTTCAGCTCCTTTAATGAGTTTCTCGAAGCGTTTGTTTGATAGGCATCGGGAAAAAAAAACGCGAGCCTTGCGACTCGCGTTTCTAAGTAACAGGTCGATGATCAATTAATGGTGATTCACGATAGAACAAAGGCCTCCCGCGGAGCGGCAGGTTACGCTAGTCCAACGATTTCTAGCTTTCGTCGCCAGCGCGAAGCGATGGAGTGAGCAAAAGCGCGTGCTCGCAAAACTCTTCTGGCTTGAAGTACAAAGCCAATTCACGAGCCGCGCTTTCAGGGCTGTCCGATGCGTGAACTAGATTCATTTGTCGCGAACTGGAGTAGTCGCCGCGAATCGTGCCAGGAGCCGCCTTCAAGCCGCTAGTCGCTCCGAGCATATCTCGGATCAAGCGAATGACGTCCAAGCCTTCCACTGCCATGGCAACAATAGGCGCAGAGGTAATGAAAGCTTCCAAGCTGGGATAGAAAGGCTTCGCAACGTGCTCGGCATAGTGTTGCTTCGAAAGTTCAGGAGTGACTCGCAGCATCCTCATGGCGACGATGTTTAGCCCTTTTGCTTCAAAGCGAGAAATGATTTGACCGATCAAGCGTCGCTCGACGCAATCAGGCTTTAGCAACACTAGTGAACGTTCCATGGGACTTGCTCCAGCAGTAAAAGACTTGTTGATTATTGGAAAGCGGCCCAATGAAATTGCCTGAGCCGAACTTTTTGCTCGAATTAGGGCGGGTTATTGTGACGGCAACGAGCGGCAACGAAAAGGTCAAAAGCCCTGTGAATTAGATTCGTCCTTTCGGCCGCCCCTATTCGAAGTTGCCTTTTTTGTAGCTATCTCGCCCGCCTACCTATGGCCGAGGTGAATCCAGGAACTTCGCATCCGACTCAAACCACCCTAACGAGCTGCAACCACCTTCGTTTGTCAAAATGGCAAAGCAAAATTCGAGCTTCGTGCCGTACCTTCGGCAAGCTTTTTTGATCGTCCAACGCTGGCTTTTTATTGCCCAAGCTTCATCGGAGGCGGGCTCGCAGCTACTCGACGGCGTTTCTGGCACGCACTTTGCACTAGTGGTCCGGCCAATCGCGTGAGCTGCCATGCTGACGCTGCGTAGATTGTTCGCGCAGTGATTGCCACGGCCAGCAGCGATTACCCCCGCGAAAGCAAACCCCCAAGCGGTTGTGGAGAGGCGACAGTTCCCTTTTTACACCCTTAACCTTCCGACTAACAACTCATTCGACTCGCCAAGCATTTGCCCGTTGCAGGCTTGGAAAGCGGTCGAGCCCAGTCGGGGTCAGAGCATACAAAACTCACGAACATCCATTCAATTTTGCAGATCCGATTTGGAGGATATTGAACGTGGCAAAGCAAATGGTTTTTAACGATGATGCACGTCAGCCACTGTTGGCTGGTGTATCGAAACTGGCTCGAGCCGTCCGCAGCACTCTGGGACCTCGAGGCCGAAACGCAGTCTTGGATAAGGGCTGGGGTTCGCCGAAGGTCACCAAGGACGGCGTTACTGTTGCAGAAGATATCGATCTGGATGACCCCTTCGAAAACCTTGGGGCTCAACTGGTCAAAGAAGCTGCCAGCAAGACCAATGACGTGGCTGGTGACGGCACGACAACTGCGACCGTACTGTCGGAAGCAATCTTCCGCGAAGGCCTCAAGATGATCGCTGCTGGAGCTGACCCAATGGCCCTTTCACGCGGTATCGCGAAGGCTGTTGAGTGCGTCTCTGAAGCTCTGACCAAGATGTCGCAAAAGATCGACGAGAAGAGCAAGAAGGAAATCAAGCAAGTTGCAACGATCGCTGGCAACAATGACCCTTCAATCGGCGACGTGCTGGCTGATGCATTTTTGAAGGTCGGCAAAGACGGCGTGATCACAGTTGAAGAAGGCCGTGGCGCTGAAACAACTGTAGAAGTTGTTGAAGGTATGCAGTTTGATCGCGGCTACCTATCACCGCACTTCGTAACCAATCAAGAAGAAGTTACGGTCGAGCTTGATGATTGCTACATTCTGCTGTTCGAAGAAAAGATCAGCTCGAACAAGCGATTGATTCCTCTGCTCGAAGCAACCAGCAAGGCCAAGAAGCCGCTGCTAATCATCGCTGAAGATGTTGATGGTGAAGCTCTAGCAACTTTGGTTGTGAACAAGATGCGAGGTATCTTGAGCGTTTGTGCAGTGAAGGCTCCTGGTTACGGCGATCGACGTAAGGCGATCCTGGGTGACCTGGGCGTTCTTTGCGGTGCTCAACCCATTTTCAAGGATCTTGGAATCGACCTGGAAAGCGTCAAGCTGAGCGACCTCGGCAGGGCTAAGAAGATCCGCATCACCAGCGACGAAACCATGATCGTAGGTGGGGCTGGTAAGAAGGATGCTATCGAAGGTCGAGCTACTCAGATTCGTCGTGAAATCGAAGTAACCGATAGCGACTATGATCGCGAGAAGCTCCAAGAGCGTTTGGCGAAGCTAGCGGGTGGTGTTGCTCAGATCTCTGTTGGAGCTGCTACCGAAACAGAAATGAAAGAGCGTAAGGCTCTGCTCGACGATGCCAAAGCTGCAACTCAAGCTGCTCTTCAAGAAGGTATCGTTCCTGGTGGTGGCGTTGCTTTGATTCGTTGCGAGACAGCGCTCAAGAAGCTAGCTCTGGAAGGTGACGAGAAGCTGGGTGCTAACATCATTCTCAACGTTCTCGATTGCCCATTGCGAGCCATTTCCAACAACGCTGGTGTTGACGGTGCTGTTGTCGTCAATCGCGTTCGTCAGCAAAAGAATAAGAACGATGGTTACGATGCTAACTCAGACACCTACACCGACATGGTTGCTGCGGGAATTATCGACCCAGCAAAGGTCGTTCGTACTGCTCTGCAAAATGCGTCGAGCGTTGCTTCGCTGTTGCTCACAACTGAGTCGCTGATCACCGAAATTCCAAAGGAAGAAGAAGCTGGTGGAGGTGATCATCATCACGACCACGGCATGGGTGGAATGGGCGGCGGTATGGGTGGCATGGGAGGTATGGGCGGCATGGACATGGGCGGCATGATGTAGTCGTTCACCGCAGGCTGGCTGCTGCATTAGCAGCGCGCCAACCTCGTACCCTTCAGTTACAACTTTCAAACAACATTCAATTCATAAACAGGAAACTCAAACATGTCGAAAATCAAGCTTCGTCCTCTCGATGACCGAGTCGTTGTTAAGCCTCAAGACGCTGAAGAAACCACCGCTGGCGGTATCGTTCTTCCAGATTCGGCTAAGGAAAAGCCACAGCGTGGTGAAGTGATCGCAGTTGGTCCCGGCAAGCTGTTGGACAATGGCAACCGTGGCACTCTGTCGGTTGCAGTTGGCGATATCGTGATCTACGGCAAGTACGGCGGAAGCGATATCGAAATCGACGGTCAAGAGGTCAAGATTCTTCGCGAAAGCGACATCCTGGCTAAGGTCCTGGCGTAGTCATTGATCCTGTCGTTTGGCCTGATCCACGTTGGTCGGGCCATTCCGACAACCTAGAAATCTTCAGTAGAACACGAATCATCACATAAGGATCCAGCAGTGGCTAAACAGCTTATGTTTGAAGACAACGCCCGCGCGAGAATGCTTCGCGGCGTTGAAAAGTTGGCCGATGCGGTCGCCGTAACCATGGGACCAACCGGTCGTAACGTCATTATTGACAAGAGCTTTGGTGGTCCAACAGTGACCAAAGACGGTGTGACCGTTGCCAAGGAAGTTGAGTTGGAAGATCGCTTCGAAAATATGGGTGCGAAGCTGGTCGTCGAAGTCGCTCAAAAGACTAGTGATTTGGCTGGTGACGGTACGACGACTGCCACCGTTTTGGCCCGAGCCATCTTCAAGGAAGGTTTGCGAAACATCGTTGCAGGTAGCAATCCAACCGCGATTCGCCGCGGTATTGAGAAGGCTGTCGAAGCTGCGGTAGCAAAGCTGCACGAAATCGGCAAGCCAGTTTCGGATCACAAGCAAGTTGCTCACGTTGGTGCGATCAGCGCTAACAACGACATGCAGATCGGCGAGTTGATTGCTGATGCTCTAGAGCGAGTTGGCAAGGACGGCGTGATTACTGTTGAAGAAGGCAAGACTGCTGATACAACCGTCGAGTACGTTGACGGTATGCAGTTCGACAAGGGCTTCTGCTCACCTTACTTCATCAACGATCCAGCCACGATGACCTGCACCTTCGACAACGCCTTGGTGCTGTTGTACGAGAAGAAGATCAGCAACATTCGCGAACTGGTTCCAATTCTCGAAAAGGTTAGCCAAAGCGGTCGACCTTTGTTGATTATCGCCGAAGACGTTGATGCCGAGGCATTGACTCTTTTGGTCGTCAACAAGCTTCGAGGCACGCTGAATGTCTGTGCCGTTAAGGCTCCTGGTTTCGGTGATCGCCGCAAGGCTTTGATGGGTGATATCGCTGTTCTAACTGGCGGCGAATTCATCAGCTCCGATTTGGGTATTCAGCTTGAGAATATTTCACTCGAGCAGCTAGGTCGCGCGAAAAAGGTGACTGTTGACAAGAATAATACCACCCTCGTAGAAGGCGCTGGCGAACGCGAGACAATTGACTCTCGCGTTGGTCAAATCAAGGCACAAATCGAGCAAACCGACAGCGAATACGATCGTGAGAAGCTGCAAGAGCGACTGGCAAAGTTGGCTGGTGGCGTTGCAGTGATCAGTGTTGGTGCTGAAACTGAAGCTGACATGAAGCAGAAGAAGGCTCGCGTTGAAGACGCTCTTCACGCTACTCGTGCTGCTATGGAAGAAGGCATTGTTCCTGGCGGTGGTGTTGCCCTAGTTCGCTGCACCGAAGCGGTTCAAGCTTCAATTTCAAAGTGCAAAGGTGACGAAAAGATCGGTGCTGAGATCGTTCTGCGATCTTTGTCCTCTCCAATGCGCCAAATTGCTGATAATGCTGGTATCGACGGATCGGTTGTTGCCGATGAAGTTAGCCAGAAGCCTTTGAACATGGGCTACGACGCCAACAAGGGCGAATACGTAGACATGCTCAAGTCGGGCATTATCGATCCAGTGAAGGTAACTCGTACAGCTCTAGCTAATGCTGCTAGTATCGCTGGCCTGTTGCTGACCACAGAAGCGCTTGTGACCAACTTCGAAAAGGAAGACAAGGGCAAGAAGATCGAAGGCGCGATCGCCTAGTTGCCTGACCGAAGAATCTAGCCACTGGCTGGTTTCAAAAATGTTAACTGGTGAGGCCACTTCCTTAGGGAGTGGCCTCTTGCCTTGTTCAGATATCCTGTAACAACGATCTCCCGCAGCTATGGCGACCACAAAACGCGACTACTACGAAGTACTAGAGGTTACCCGCACTGCGACCGCTGGTGAAATCTCTAAGTCCTATCGACGGCTGGCGATCAAGTATCACCCCGACAGCAACTCCAATGATCCTGAAGCTGTTGTAAAGTTCAAGGAGTGTGCCGAGGCTTACGAGATTCTCTCGGATGAACAGAAGCGGGCTCGCTACGATCAGTACGGTCACGCTGGAGTCGAAAGCCAGGCTGGCGGATTCCAGGACGTTGGCGATATCTTCGAGGCCTTCGGAGATATGTTTGGCGGTACGATTTTTGAAGATTTTTTTGGTGGTGGTCGTGGCCGTGGAGGTCAGCGCGTTCGACGTGGAGCGGATCTACGCTGTGAAGTGACGTTGGATCTCGAAGAAGCTGCAAAGGGATGTTCGAAAGAGGTTCGTTTGACGCGACATAGCCGTTGCGAAACCTGCAGTGGTAGCGGAGCAGCGCCTGGTTCAGAACCTCAAAAGTGCAGTCGCTGTGGTGGTCATGGTCAAGTGGTTCAAGCCACAGGTATTTTGCGAGTTCAAACTACCTGCCCACAATGTCGTGGCAGTGGCAAGATCATTACATCACCCTGCAAGACCTGCGATGGTGCTGGGGCTGTTCCAAACGAATCAATTTTGGAAGTACAAATTCCGGCTGGTGTTGATGACGGCATGCAGGTCCGATTATCGGGTGAAGGACAGCCAAGTCCTAATGGCGGTCCCGCTGGTGATGCTTACTGCTTGATTCGCGTTCGACCGCACAAGATCTTCAAGCGCGATGGGCACGATCTGATTGTTCAGCTTCCTCTCAGCTACTCGCAAGCAGTGTTGGGAACGGAAATTGAAATTCCCACGCTCAATGGACCGAAGAGCATCGAAATCCCACCTGGCACACAAAGTGGCGAAGTCTTTCGTCTTCGCAGCCAAGGTATGCCCGACCCGCGATCGAGAATGCGCGGAGATCTACTAGTACAAACATTTGTTGAGATACCTAAGAAGGTAAGTACTCAACAGGAAGAATTGTTGCGAAAGCTGGCCGCGTTAGAGGAGGAGCACGTTACGCCTCACCGCAAATCTTTCCTCGACCGCGTGTTGCAGTATTTTCGAAGCGATGAAGAAAAGACCGAAGAGCAAGCCTAACTAGGAGAGCAACATGTCCGAACAATCAACCCAAGCAAACGAGCCAATGGAAGATTCGCAATCAGCCGTTGATCAAGCGATTGTTGAAAACAGTGGCGAAACAACTTTAGAACAGCAGTTGGCCGAAGCTCAGCGAAGTGTGCTTTTGGCTCAGGCCGAAATGGACAACTTTCGCAAACGTATGCAACGCGATGCCGATCAATCGCTTAAATACGCTAATCTGCCTTTGGTTCGTGATCTGCTCGACGTTATTGACAACTTGAATCGAGCAACTGAATCGGCGAAGAACGATGCCGCCAACTCCGAATCTAGCCAAGCCCTCGTATCGGGAGTGGCCATGGTATCGCAGCAGTTTGCCAGCGTTCTGGCCAAGTATGGCTGCAAGCCGATTGAGACCGCCGGAAAGCCGTTTGATCCGAACGTCCATCAAGCTATCTCTCAAATGCCTAGCACTGAGGTAGCAGCAGGCATGGTCGCGCAAGAGGTTGCTGTGGGCTATGTGCTTCACGACCGCGTCGTTCGACCAAGCTGTGTGATTGTTAGTACGGGTGCTCCACAAAACTAGCTCGAGTTTCAAACCGAATCAGAGGATTGCGCTATGCCAACGTATGACTACGAGTGTGATGCATGTGGCCATAAGTTCGAGGTTTATCAGGGCATCAACGACGACAAGTTGAAGAAGTGTCCTGAGTGCAAGAAGCTGAAATTGCGGCGATTGTTGGGAACTGGTGGAGCCATTATGTTCAAAGGATCTGGCTTCTACCAAACCGATTATCGCAGCGATTCCTACAAGAAGGCTGCTGCTGCCGATAAGCCCGCCAGCGATAGTTCGTCCGGTTCATCTAGTTCATCGAACGGTTCCAGTTCCACATCAAGTAGTTCTTCGACCGGTTCATCCTCCTCAAGCGACTCGGGCAAGAGCAGCAAGAGTAGTGAATCGAAGTCGAAGAAGTCGGGTAAATAGTTAACTGGCTGTAATTCATTGGCCATCGCGCCGATTCGCACCGGAAACTCGCCGGCTTTCCAACTTCAGAAACATAGGATCGTTATGACTTCAGTGTTGCACCGGCAACTTTCTAACGGCCTGGTGCTACTGGGCGAACGAATGCCCTGGCTGAGATCCGCATCGTTCTCGTTTTTGCTTCCTGGTGGAACCTGTTTTGAACCCACTGGACGTGACGGTCTAGCTGGCATGACCAGCGAGATGGTTCAGCGCGGCTGCGGAGATTTGGACAGTCGACAATTCTTGGAACGCCTCGATCAACTTGGGATTGAACGCAGCAGCAACATCACCACGGTTCATTCCAGCTTTAGCTGCGCGATGCCGAGTGCTATTCTGCCTGAAGCGATCCGATTGTACTCCTCGTTGGTGCAGAATCCGCATCTACCGAAAGATCAATTGGATGACGCCAAGAGTTTGTGCTTGCAAGATCTGCGAGCAATGGATGACGAGCCGTCGCATCGTTGTTTTAGCGAACTGAAGCGATTTCGTTTTCCATTGCCGTTTGGGCGAATCTCTCAAGGAACGATTGAGGGAATCGAGTCGATCAAGCAAAACGATGTCCACTGCTTTCACCAGTCACAGTACACTCCCAAAGGCAGCATTCTGGCTGTGGCTGGCAATTTTGATTGGGACGAATTGTGCGATCTAGTGGAGGGCCAGCTTGGGGCTTGGGCCGGAAATCCGGCCAGTACACTGCCCGAACTGCACCCCAAGTACGGCAGCCTTCATGTGGACCATACCTCTTCGCAAACTCATTTGGCTTTAGCTTATGACTGCGCCTCGTACGAAGATCCTTTCTACTACGAGGCTCGTGCTCTGGTGGGAGTGTTGAGCGATGGCATGAGTTCGCGATTGTTTACAGAATTACGTGAGAAGCGTGGGTTAGTCTATTCAGTATTTGCAAGTTGCTTTTCGTTGGCCGGTCAAGGCAGTGTGCTGTGCTACGCTGGCACAACGACTAACCGAGCTGAAGAGACATTGCATGTCCTGCTAGAAACGATTAAGTCTTTGGGCAATGGAATCAACGAAGATGAATTGCAGAGATTGAAGAATCGAATCAAAAGCTCGTTAGTTTTCGAACAAGAATCCTCGGCAGCTCGCAGTAGTCAGATCGCCAGTGACTGGTTCTATCTAGGTCGAGTACCTGAGCGCGAAGAGGTTTGTGCAAAGGTTGACGCTTTAACGACCGAAGGATTGGTTCAATATTATCATGACCACAGTCCGAAAAATTTTTCGCTTGTAACTGTGGGTTCTGTCCCAATGGAGCTGCCGAGTGGAATTACTGACGCATAAGACAGACGGTTCGCCTCAGATCATAATCCTGAGAGATCGAACGGCCCTGACTACATCGTTGGGATGGTTTGTTCGTACCGGTTCGCGCGATGAGACTGCGGAGTTGGCTGGCGTTAGTCACTTTCTCGAGCACATGGTATTCAAGGGGACTCAACGACGCTCGGCAGCCGATGTCAATCGCGAGCTGGACCACCTGGGCGCTCACTCCAATGCGTTTACTTCAGAGGATTCGACGGTCTATTACGCGTCTGTGTTACCTGAATGTCAGCAACAGTGCTTAGATCTGCTCACCGATTTGATGCAACCTACATTAGACGAGCACGAGTTCGAGACGGAAAAACAGGTGGTGCTCGAGGAGATCGCCATGTACGACGATCAACCTCCATATGGTGCATTCGAAATCGCATTGGAGAATTTTTTCGGATCGCACCCATTAGCATCACGCGTGTTGGGCTCGGTCGAGTCGGTTAGCGACCTAACCGCTCAGCAAATGCGAGATTACCATCGATCTCGCTACTCTACGGACAATATGTTTCTGGTGGCCAGTGGCAACGTCGACGCGGAGAAATTGATTGAGTTCACGCTTGGCGCGACCGCTTCGTGGCCGAAAGTCGAAGCACCGCGCAAGCTGTGCAAACCTAAGTACAACTTCAATCACGTTCAAATTGACCGCGAGGACACGCATCAGCATTATGGCATTCGAGTTTGGCCTGGTCTGGATTGCAACGATCCAGCTCGATATGCACTGCGCATGTTGTGCAGCATTTTGGCTGACGATTCTGGTAGCCGCATATTTTGGGAGTTGATCGATACTGGCCGAGCTGAAACGGCAACGATATGGCCGCAGATGTTCGACGACAGCGGATGTTTGATTGGCTATTTATGTTGCGCTCCAGAAGACATCGAAGAGAATCAGGCTGTAATGCAACGGCTGATCGACGATCTTCTCAAGCATGGAGTGAGCGATCACGAGCTAGAATTGGCTCGCAACAAGGTATCGAGCGGATTGATTCTTTCTGACGAACGCCCCAGTAACCGGCTGTTTGCTCTCGGCCAAAGCTGGTTATCTCGCAAAAGCTACGAACCGCTCGACGTCGTTCTCAGCCGATACGCCGCCGTAACTCGCGAAGAAGTTCTAGAAGTCGCCCACCGCACGCTCAACCAACCCTTCGCTCAGGTGGAAGTCGTGCGAAGCTAAGTCGAGGGCTAGCGGCGCTGGCAGCCATCCTACATCCCAGCTTTGGTTTTATTCTATTTCACATAGCATGGGCATTGCAGTGTTGTGTTCTTTCGCCTGCTAGATTTCGTCAATTATAATGATCGACTTACCGGCGAGCCTTGTTGGGCTTGTACTTCCCCAGTTTCAACCTCAGCACCAAGCACCATGAATTTTGTACCCCTTTCTCGCACAATGATTCTTGCCAATTTGGTGTTACTGTCGTCACTCGTTTGCGTCAGCACGGCATTGGGACAAGCCGACAATACAGCTAACACTCTGAAGCTTGGGCCGGATACAAAGTCACCGAAGGCCAAGATTGAAAGCTTGGCGTGGATCGCTGGCGATTGGCAAGGTGAAGCTTTAGGCGGAAAGTTCGAGGAGTCCTGGAATGCTCCATCGGGCAATTCGATGCTGGGTATGTTCAAGCTCGTCAACGATGGTAAGACGACATTCTCGGAGCACATGTCGATCCTCACCAAAGATGACTCACTGGTTCTACGGTTAAAACACTTCGACGGTCAGTTGCACGGGTGGGAAGAGAAGGACCAGACTGTCGACTTTCCACTTGTAAAACTCACCGACAGCGAAGCGTACTTCTCCGGCCTAACGATGAAGAAAACTGGCAAAGATACTTTGTCGATCTTTGTAGCAACCAAAGGTGCTGACGGAGCTGCGAAGGAACTCGAGTTTCACGCTCGACGTGTGGGCTCGATCGACCCAGCCGCGATGATTGCCGAGATCGACCAATACATTCAAAAGGTGCAGAAGGACTGGGAGGTCCCAGGTATTGCGGTGGCTGTTGTGCAAGGTGACAAGGTGTTGCTGTCTCAAGGTTATGGAGTACGAGATATCAACACGAAGCAGCCCGTTGATGATCAAACTCTGTTTGCGATCGCATCCAACTCAAAAGCGTTCACAGCCGCCGCAATCGCAATTCTGGTAGATGATGGCAAACTGAATTGGGATGATCGAGTGATCAAGCACTTGCCTAACTTTCAAATGCCCGATCCGTGGATTACTCGTGAAATGACCGTTCGAGATCTACTGTGTCACCGCAGCGGCATGGACACCTTTAGTGGCGATCTGTTGTGGTACGACACGAATTACACTCCCGATCAGATCATCGAGCGGATACGATTCCTCAAGCCAGTTAGCAGTTTTCGTAGTCGCTACGGCTATCAGAACTTGATGTACATTACGGCTGGCAAGATCATCGAACAGGTTTCGGGACAGAGTTGGGCAGAGTTTGTTCGAGGTCGAATTCTGAAGCCTCTGGGTATGAATCAGACTACGACGTCAATCAAGGACATCAAAGACAACTACGCCTCGCCGCACAACAAATCGGCTGGGACAGTGCTTCGAGCTTTGCCGCTTGGCGACGTCGATAACTCGTGGGGAGCCTGTGGCCTGAACGCATCGGTTAGCGAACTAGCCAAGTGGATGCAAATGCAACTGGCCGCCGGTAAAGTTGGCGACAAGCAGATCATCTCCGAGAAGCAGTTGCACAACATGTGGCAACCGTGGATGGTTTTGCAGCAACCAGCCGAAGCACCTCGCCAGCCGATGAAGAACTTTCAGGCATATGGCTTAGGTTACTTCTTGAATGATTGGTATGGTCACAAATTAGTCAATCACAGCGGCGGGCTCGACGGAATGATCTCGCAATTGGCGATGGTACCAAGTTTGAATCTTGGCGTTGTTGTACTTACCAATAGCGAGTCCTCGGCCAGTCGTTACATCCGCGACCGAGTGCTCGAGTGTTTCATGGGAGCGTCCGAACGCCCCGATCGAAGCGGGGACGCTCTGGTAAAATTCCTAGATGGTGAAAAGAAGAAGGCCGAAGCTCAAGCCAAGCAAGATGCGGCACGCAAATCAGATACTACGACCACTGTGCCTCTGGCCGAGTTAGCTGCTACGTTTCGCAGTGATCTTTACGGTGATGTAGTCGTGGCTCTGAAGAACGACCACTTGGTGCTGAAAATGCAACCAGCGGCCAACTTTGTAGCTGACCTTGAACATTGGCAATACAACACATTTGTGATTCGTTGGCGTAGCAGCGTGAAGTACAACTTTCCACGAGGCTTCGCGACCTTCACCATCGATGCCAGTGGAAAGCCATCGCAGTTAATCCTCGATCAACCCAATGACGACTTCTGGTTCTACGAACTCGACCTCCGCAGAGTGCCCTAAAGAGCTTCACATCGATTGAGCCTGTTATCAGCACCTTCTCTTCCGTTTTTACCCCGGCGAATCTGATGCTACAGCGAATTAGTCTATATTCGGAAGCATGATTCAACGAAGAACGATCGTAGCCGGGACGGCGAAACGAAAGCTCCTTCAAGAATTGGTGAAGCTCTATCCAGCTTTTGGGAATCGATAGGAGAAAGAACTGATGCTGAATGATGCGACTAACTGAGGCCGGGTTTGCAATCGAAATAGGTAATAGCCATTGTCTTGCGGTTTTTGACGGTTCTCACATTGCAAAGTGGTGCAAGTCACTTAACTTCGACGAAGATACAACTGCACAGGAAGTCGTTCGAAATGTCTTTCTTTATCACGACGAAGAGATTGTGTGGCGAGTCCAAAATCATCCCCGATTAGACTATGCACAGCGGTCCTGAAGTCCGTCGCCGAAATCTACTTGGTGAGAATGAGTTTGCCTTGTTTGGTAGCTTGAAGTCGATAGAGCTTACCGTTGAAGGAGATCCAGATTTCGTTAACTCCTGGGGAGGTCAACTCAGTGAAAGGAACCGGGTTGAGCACAGCGCCTTTAGGGTGAGCGTCGCAGGATTTGTGCGGTTGACTAGAAGGGATCTGATCCATCGCAGCGGCCTTATTGAATGAATATTCGAGTGAGGTTAGTTGCATTTTGCTCGGAAAAACCCTGTAATCAGGGGCTTGACGGTACGGCCAAATGCCGTAATGATATTGAGACTAACTATCAATAAGCCCAGCCAGCATTGTAACTTAGGTTACGCGTCACGCCAGCCAGGTAGCCAAAATTAGCCCGCCTCAGATGGAGGCACAACTACTTTTGGCGCTCAAACCATTCACCTGGAGTACGCGTTATGTCACGCAAATCTTGCAACTCGGCCTTTACTCTCGTCGAGCTTCTAGTCGTCATTGCCATCGTTGGAATCTTGGTTGCCTTATTGCTTCCGGCGATCCAAGCGGCTCGCGAAGCAGCTCGAAGAATTCAATGTGCCAATAATCTCAAACAGTTAGGTCTCGCGCTACATATGCATATCGACCTAAAAAAGGGCCTGCCTGCCAATGGCAACTACGTTTGGAATGGGTCTGGAGTCACCACGACGAACGCTTGGTCTGGACTGGCCAGAATACTACCTCACATCGAACAAGAGAACCTATTTCACGGAATTGATTTCTCGATCGGCTACAACGTTCAGCCGAACATCACTTCCAAGCGCGTTGCCACATTTATTTGTCCAGGCGAAATCAATGACAAAGGCTACGGTACAGATGCGTTCTACGGCAACAAGCACTGGCCCATCAACTATGCGATGAATCAGGGAACTTGGGCTGTGTTTGCTAAAAAAGCCAGCGGCATGCAGTTTGGCGATGGAGCCTTTGGTCCCAATCGTACCTATCGGCCAGCAGACATGGTTGATGGCTTGAGCAACACATTGGCGATTGCCGAAGTGAAGGCTTTTACCAATCGCGTTTCGGGCTCCAGCAATACCGCAGTTTTTTCGCCTGCTCTTGCACCGCCAACTAGCCTCGCTGAGTTATCGCTTGCCAATCTAAACACTACTTCGTTCACTCACGTCGAATGGGTTGATGGCAAAGTGAATCAGACTGGCTTCACCACTACGTTTGCTCCCAACATGCGCGTACTCTTCGCAAGTAACGGAACATCTTACGACGTTGATGTAGTGCTCGCTTCGGAATCGGCCGTGGGTGATACCTACGCTGCAGTAACATCTCGCAGCTATCACGCCTCTGGAGTCAATGCACTGCTGATGGATGGCTCGGTTCAATTCGTCAGCAACAACGTCAATTTAGCGATATGGCGAGCTTATGGGACACGAGCTGGCGGTGAGGTTGCCAGCCTAGAAAATTAGTCTAGATCTTTGACTCACAACTACTTATGTCGGAGTCATTCAAACTGTCGGACCTTCGGCCCTACTCGCCAACACTTTCCAAGTCCTAGTCCTTCAGACTTGGCTGAGTAATTTGTTGGACCTACTGCCCGTAACACAGAAATTTGCGCAACATCAGAACTATTGCTTTAGCGATAAAGGGTGTGTTAGGGGGAACCCTCTGCTAACGCTGTAGGCGCAGTTTGAGAGTCGGAAGAATCCTCAGTTAACTAACTCGGTAGGCTCAGGATAAGACTAGGCTTTGTTTCTAAAGGTCAAAAAGTAAGTAGCCACGATCGCCAGATCTTGGATTAAACGACTGAAACCCACGCTCTGGCGAGCGTAGCCACGGGTTTAGAAACGGAGCCTAGTAACTCACAAAGCCTAAATGTAATTCAGCGTGACGAAGATTTAGCGCAATTCGATCATCGTGGCTCATCGCGCCGAAGGCAGGGCTATCGAACTTAGCAGGCTCGCGAGCCTTGAGTCGCTCGATGTTTTTTCGAAGCCGATCAGCAGCTTCAGCAACTGGAACATCATCCTGCCCGAACGTGCCTTCTTTGGTTCCCGGGATTTTTACACCTGATGGCATACCTGACTTCAGATACTTGCCGACCATCAGCTTTAGAATCCAACGAATAAAAAATGGTGGAGGCTTCACTGGGTAACCCACGTACCCATACTCAATCCAAGCTGCGATATGCGACAGTATTTGCCCCAACGTCCAGTTGCCTTGCAGTTTGATTCTGTCGGACTCGTGAGCTTGTTGAATTCGATCTAACTCGCCAAGCAACTGATCCAAATTATCGAAACGAAGTTTTCTGCGTTGTATCTTACCTGTGTTGACTGCCATAGTTGTCCTCTCCGAGCTTGCCTATCTTTGTGCGATCTTTAAATACTCAAAGCCGTATCTGGATCTGGCTCAACTGCGTCTTGGAGTAGAATCTCATCGACAAGCAGATGAATCGCTTTGGGTAGCTTCCAAAGTAAAATTGTAAGGTTGATCGTAGCAATTGCGACTGCTCCAGCCCATGAAAGCCCAAGGCGAATAGAGTAAAAGGACCAGGCAAGATTTGGACCTTTACGCACACAAGTAGAATCAGCATCAAAGCAAAACCCATAGGTACGCTACTAGTGTGTTTCGTGCTTTGTAGACGAGGGCTTCATTGTTAGTGAACTTTGCCAGTCCAGAGAGGAACCAAATGAACAGCAGCAATCCTATTGTTGCTAAAATTGAGCCCAAAGAACGCCCCGGCTCTTTCAATCCAATCCAACCACCGCCATAGCGAAAGATTACGGCTCCCATATCGCATAGGCAAGCTGCATTGAGCGCGCGAGTGATTTTGAGATCCAATCCAAAATCTAGGCAATCAGCCTTTACCCACATATATGCGGCAATCGATCCAAATAAAGCCAGAACCGAAACTACGAGTAAGGGGGATTGAGTGCCGATGATCTCCATCGCTGCGAGCAAAAATGTCACACCTGAAGCAAACATCGAGACAAAAATCGCGATGCTGCACCAAAACAAACGCCGCAAATTCTTGGCATATTTTCTGAGGGCAGTGACCGTCTGCAACTGCCGGAAAAATGGAAGATTGGCCAGATTCATGGCAACGACCCTGATTGCCTCGTTTGCCGACTTATTTTAGCAGCGGAGCGAATGACTTGCGAACCTTTTCGACCTTCTCACGAACGATGTATTGGCAATATCCGGCTGTTGGATTGCGGTTGTAATAGTCCTGATGATAGTCTTCCGCAGGATAGAAACTCTTCAACGGCTCTAGAACGGTTACCACTTTGTTCGGCGCGAGTGCCTCGTTCGCCGCGACCATGCATTTTTCTGCGATGGCCTTTTGTTCGTTATCATGATAAAAGATCGCGCTACGGTACTGTGGGCCTTCATCGGCCCCTTGCTTGTCCTTCGTTGTTGGGTCGTGGATAACGAAGAACACTTCTAGGATCTTCTCCAGCTTGACTACCTTGGGGTCGTAAAAGATCTGAGCTACTTCGACGTGGCCGGTTAGCTTTGTACAAACTTGCTCATAGGTCGGATTGGCCACATGGCCATTGGAGTATCCCGAGACAACTTTCTCTACTCCCTTGATCTGCAGCAATGCAGCTTCAGTGCACCAAAAACATCCGGCTCCTAAAGTGATGGTGCTGAGGTTCTTTTCCTTTGCCCAGGTCTTAAGTTCTTCCATATTCGTCGTGGCTTTCTTCCCAGTGCTTGATTTAGATTGTCCTAATGCCAAGCCAGTCAGGCTCAAGAAAGTGAATACCAAGGTCAGTAGTCGCATCATTTTTTCTTCTCTCCGCCAACCATTTGTTGATCAAGTAGGTCTACGATCCGAAAAATTAGTTCGTTCAATCCTTGTCCGGTAACAGCGCTGATTCTAAGTACTGGAGTATTAACTAGAGGCTTAAGCTTCTCGAACACCTCTTCCGATTCAGGTATCTCCGACTTGCTCACCACAACGATCTCAGGACGCTTGGCCAGCTCTGGACTGTACTTTTCCAGTTCCAATTGTATCGCTGTGTAGTTTTCGATCGGGTCCGTTTGGTCGCTTGGCAACGGCTCAACTAGATGCACCAGGATGCCCGCTCGCATGATATGCCGCAAAAAGTCATGCCCCAAACCAGCCCCATCAGCGGCACCTTCGATCAAGCCTGGAATGTCTGCCATCACGAACGATCGTTCCATGCTAGCCGAAACCAAACCAAGATTCGGGTATTTCGTAGTAAAGGGGTAATCAGCAATCTCAGGTCTTGCTCGCGACAGTCGGCTCAGCAGAGTGCTCTTGCCTGCGTTAGGCTTGCCCACCAAACCAACATCGGCGATCACTTTAAGTTCAAGAATGACTTTTCGTGACTCGCCAACTGAACCTTTGCTGGCTTCACGCGGAGCTTGGTTGATCGAACTCTTGAAGTGAGCGTTGCCTTTACCACCTCGCCCACCGCGAGCAACGATGACATCTTCACCGTCGGCAACAAGATCTCGAATGATCATGCCACTTTGAGAGTCTAGTATGACAGTCCCGGGCGGCACATCGATTAGCAGATCTTCGCCATTTCGTCCGTGTCGATCTGAGCCTTGGCCGGGGTGACCGTTTTCAGCTCGCCAATGCTTTCGATGAGCGAACTGAACGAGGCTATTCACGCCCTCACGAGCGCGAAAAATGATATTCCCGCCGTCGCCGCCATCGCCTCCGTTGGGCCCGCCTTGAGGCACGTACTTTTCTCGTCGGAAAGCAACGCAACCATTTCCACCGCGTCCGGCTTCGATTTCAATTTCGGCTCGATCAACAAACATTCAAAAACCAATACTGCTGGTGAAAATCTTCTTAAACAGACATGATAGCCGAAGACGAGGGGCAGCGAAAACTCAAATGTTTTCCAGCCTCAAGCTAATAGGAGGTTTCCCAGCCGAGATCAATTCCGCTTGGATTCCGCCGGCATTTTCCAACGTCCCGCTGATCGAATTTCTCTATTGTTGGTTCATGCGGCCAGGATTACACTGAATCTGTGTTTGGTCATTGGAGGACGCAAAATAGGCTTGGCAGGGTGCCGCTTAGGCCTGCTTTTGTTGCGTCCGATGGTTCGGATCGCTCGGTGAAAGGGAGTTCATATGTTTAAGGCCACGCTCAATTTAGCGGCGGTAATGTTGGCTTTGGTCACGTCAGTTACTAATGCCTTCGCTTCTGATCCACCCGCGCAATCCGTTGAAAAGCTGCGTGCCTTACTGAGCAGCATCGATCCGTATTTACCCAAAGAAGCGGTCTCAGGAAAACTGGTCGTTTACGGCTCTGGCAGTATGGACGGCTTGATGCATGCTTGGGCTGAGAACTTCACCGACTTTCACTCCAAGGCTAGCTTCGAGATTTCGGGACTACCGGAAGACAAAGCTACAGCCAAACTACTGGCTGAACCTTCGACAATCTGGATGGTATCGCGTCCAATATCTTCCGATGAATTGGCACAACTCAAGGCAAAGGGGCTGAAGAATCCAGTGGCCTTGGAGGTTGCCAAAGAAGCTCTGGGAGTGTTCGTTCATCAGACAAATCCAGTCAAGACAATTACGGGTGAACAACTCCGAAACACTTTTACGGCTCAAAACCCCGAAGCTCCTACGTGGAAATTACTGGGAGCTACTGGAACCTGGGCCGATAAGCCAATCAACTTGATTCGACGAGGGGAGGACTCAGGTACTCAGAAGTTTCTTACCAATGTCTTGTTCGCAACCAAAATGCGCCCTGGACAGGACGTCGAGTCTAATTCAGCGGTGGTCGCTAAAATTAAAGATGATCCGCAAAGTATCGGTATCTGTGGCTTGCGATGTGGAAGCACGACTGCTAGACCACTACAACTCAAATCAGGCGATACGACAATTCCGAGCGATGACCTAGCTATTCTATCTGGCAAGTATCCACTGGTAAGGCCGATGAGCATCGTATTTGACCTTGGATCGGCTAATAAGAACACCAATGAGTTTGTTCACTACATATTGAGCCAAAGCGGTCAGTCAGAAACGGTTCTAGCTGGCCTCTTCCCCATCGACTTGCCGCTACTGCGAGCCGAATTGCAAACGATCAATGCGCCTCAAAAGCGATAAGCGTAATTTTGCGATTGTTTGCGAATTCAATTCAACTCAAGAATTCAATCTAGCAACAGGACGTTGAAATGTTTTTCTCATCGAATGATCGCCATTCACTACCAAATCAATTTGCATTGCCCAAACGATTTGTATCGCTGAAGCTCTATGCGGTTCTTGGCACAATGATCTGTGCAATGCTGTCTGCTAAGTCCTCGGCGCAGGACAGGTGGGGAGCCACCGATTTTCGTGATCGGGGAAACAACTACGATCGCTGGCTGGGCAATAACTGGTTGAATGGTCAGCAAATGACCGACCAGTGGACACTTGGAGTTCGTGGTGACAGCACTGAAACCGGTTTCGTGGTCAGCCAAGTAATTCCAGGTGCAGCAGCCGAACGCGCTCGAATGCAGCGTGGCGACGTGATTATTGCGGTTGATGGCTTTCAAGTTGGTCAAGTCTCGGGACGACTGTACGAACTGAATCAAGAGATCAACAAACGGACCGACGCGACCGGCGCAGTGACATTGTTGATGCAGGATGGTCAAACTGGGCGACTGGCTTCAGTTCGAGTGCAATTGAGCAGCTACGGTTCGCAGCTTTCGGGCGTAGTCGTTTCCCCGCAAATACTGCCGCCAGATGCGGTAGTCACCGTGCAAATCGAAAATGTCACGCGACCGAATTGGGTTGTTCGAAATGGTCAGCAAGTGATGTCAGGAGCAAACAGCAGTTCACTTCAATTCCGCATTCCCTACGATCCAGCCTACATTTCTCAGCAAGATGTTTACCAAGTTCGGGCAATCGCATCATCGGCGGGGCGAGACATCATGTATAGTCAGCCTGTGCGAGTTCTGACGCAGGGCGCGCCGTCAGAAGTACAATTGCGACTGGAAGGTTATGTAGCTTCCGCCAGTGGCATCAGCTCTCCTGGTGGCTACACGTCTGCAGGCTATCCGAACTATAACGAATTGGATCAACGAGTTGTCTCTTTATATCGAACCTACTTGGGGCGTGATCCAACGGTGGGCGAATTGGCAGCCTCGCGAGTCCTTGGAACCAATGCAAACAACACGTTGGAGAAGTTGCCGCTCAAGTTGATGGCGTCGCAAGAGTATTTCGACTTGGCTCGCAACGACAACTCATTTTGGCTGGCAAACGTCTTCGGGGTGATCGTCGGTAGACAACCTCGCGCTGATGAAATCGTCCAATGGAATCAGCGATTTGCCGAGCTTCGTTACTCCAGAACAGAATTGTTGCGACAGCTCAAACAGGCCACTTTCTAGGCAACTCGTCGCTCCTCCGAATTGAAAATGAAAAACCTCCGATGAGATTGCTCTCGTCGGAGGTTTTTACTTAAGCGATGATGATTGTGTCGGGTCTAGTCGAGCTTAACTTCAATGGTTGAAACCTGATTGATTTCAAGCTTTCTGTCCATCGAACCACGGCGAAACGCGTCAGGCAGCTTTTCGACAACAGCCATGTCCTTACCCTTTTCAACATAGTAAGTGTAAGTTCCAGGGATGACGGGCCCCGATCCCTCACCTTTGACAATCTTGATGTCTGACTGCTGTCCACCGGCAGCCATCGGCTGCAGCGTTAGCGTTACATCGTTGAGTGGCTTGCCGCCCGAAGTAGCCTTGAAGGTGACCTGAATTGGATCAGCCGTCCTGGTAATCGTTTCACCACAACCGACAAGTAGAAGCAACGCCAAGAGTGCCAGACATCTGTTCATAGTTTGCATAGTTCAATATCACAAAGTTTAAAATTCGTTAGTGGTGTTGCCTTCGGATGCTCCGGCAGCAGACTTTAGAGTGTACCAATCAACAGACTCGGCAATAAAGCGAACCGAACCGTCTGCCATTGTTGCATTGCAACCGCCTGGATGGAAGCTAAACGGCTCGTCGTTTGGACCACAGTTGTTTTGTGTCCACAAGCAAGATGCAGGGCCACCCTTCGGCAACTTGTTTTGGTTCAGTTTCAAAACGCGGCTTGCTGGAGAGAGCGCGTTGCTTGGTCCTGAAAGTCCATTGGTGCCGGCATCAGGATCTGCCCAAGCATACATACGACGACCGCCAGTTGTACCACCAGTCCAAGCCACGGAATTGGCTGCAATAGGAGCTTGGCGAGTTGACAGCGTTGCGAAAGAGCCAGCGTTGGGGTGAGAACGACCAGCGTCTTCGATGCACAGAATTGTATTGGATGTTCCGTCGGTGATTCTCTGGAAGCCAGCGTTGCCTTCACAAGACAAGCAACCTTCGCGTGTCATCAGCAATCGTCGCGCTGAAGAAGTTGGTCGAGAACCTTGTTCCCATGCTTGTCCGGTTTGCTCTTCAACGTCGGTCACAGCGATAAACATGTAATCCCAAGCGCCGTATCCGTCAGGAGCACGTGTGCCAAAATCTACTGGAGTGCTTGGACATACATAGGATGGGATCTGTGCCTTAGCTGCTGCAATAGTGTTCGGGTAGTCTGGGTCATTGTAGACTGCCCCCTTAGCTCGGGCGTGAATGTTGGTCAAGTCGTATGCGTTCGACTTTGTCGTCATCTGTGCCCGTGTTAGGTTGTGTTCCATTTGGTCATACACATTGCTCGCCTCAATGTAGGGCAACAGCAACGTCGGAGTCGATTCGGTCATGTAGGTGGTAGTACCAGATCCGGTACTATCGCACTGCCCCGGGTGAGGCAATCGCTTGTAGGAGCTTTCAAAGTTGTGCACTGCCAAACCGATTTGCTTCATGTTGTTACCACAGGACATACGTCGTGCAGCTTCACGAGCAGCCTGAACTGCCGGTAGTAACAATCCAACTAGAATTCCGATGATCGCAATTACGACCAGCAACTCTACGAGGGTAAAGCCCTCTCTTGATTTACTCTTCAACATTCGTGTTCTTCCTTTGAGGATGTTATGTTTGTTGGGGGCTCATTCCCCACAATCGATAGCTTTCTGCGAACCCATCTGTTCGCCACGTAGAAAAGAATACGAACTCTCGCCAAATAATCACTGCACAATGCGTTAAGTTTCAGTGAAGCTCTGGTTAAGACGTCTTCACTGGAAATTCACAATTGACAAGTGCACTGATCACAACGGTAGGACATAACACGTGTATTTCGTGAAGGGTTTTCGCAATTGGTTTGATAAGGCGATGCCTTCGTCCCGCCAGCCGATCTACGCCCCAATGGCATTGTTAAGGTTTGATGAATTGACCTCATTGGGCCCTGCTGCAAGCTTGTTCGGGACCAGTGTCTGTGCTGCAATTACCGATGTTGGTGTGACACACATTTAGTTCTGCCCCTGAGCTAACGAATTTTTTCGGAATTGAATCGATGAATCGGCTTACTTGGATTTCACTTTCTCTGGTTACTCTTGCTGCAATCCTGGGCTGCTCTGGCTCAACCCCGGGAACCGTATCTGGATCTTCATCTGCAGATAAAGGCAGCGTTGAAAAGATTAAGTTGCAAGGCTCTGGAGCTAGTTTTCCTGGCCCCATTTATGCTCGCTGGTTCAAGGACTTCGAGAAGAAAACTGGCAACATGGTTGATTATCAGGCCAAGGGAAGCGGTGCAGGCATCCAGGACTTGACCAACGAAACTGTTGATTTTGCTGCGAGCGATGCAGCGATGACCGAAGAAGAAATTGCCAAAGTTGCTCGCGGCGTTGTCATGCTGCCGATGACCGCCGGTGAGATTGTTTTAGCTTACAACCTGCCCGAAGGACCCGCTGAACTAAAGCTTAGCCGAGATGCTTACACGAAAATTCTGATGGGCGAGGTTACCAAGTGGAACGACCCAGCAATCGTTGCTTGCAACGCAGGCGCTAAACTACCTGATACTGCTATCACCGTAGTCGTGCGAGCGGACAGCAGCGGTACAACTCACGTTTTCTAGACTCACCTGAGTGAAATCAGCGAGAAATGGAAGAGTCAATTCGGTATCAACAAGACAATCAATTGGCCCAATCAAGCTAACTTTGTAAAGGCGCCGAAGAATGATGGAGTCACTGCGATGATCAAGCAGACTCCGGGCGCTATCGGCTATGTCGAATTCGGTTTTGCGAAACAACTTGGCCAGGCGGAGCTCGAAAACAAGTCAGGCGCATATGTAAAGCCTTCGGCTCAAAGTGGCCAGGCAGCGCTGGCAAGCATGAAAGTGATTCCTGAAAATCTAGTGCTGTGGATTGCAGATCCTGAAGGCGAACAATCCTATCCCATGGTGTCCTACACCTGGCTTCTGTGCTACCGCAAGTACGACGATGCGAAAAAGTCTCAAACTCTCAAGGACCTTGTGAACTACTGCATTACCGATGGACAAGCTGTTAGCGACTCGATCGGATACATTCCTCTGCCTGAAGCCATGGTACAACGCGTGAAAGCTGCTTTGGATCAAATTCAGTAGCGATGGCGAACGTAAGCTCGTAAGCAGATCAGATTTCAAGATCAGCAATGAAACTACTCCAACTCAAAAACAATGGCTGGGAAAATCGATCTGATTCTGCATTTCGCAGAATCTGCTTGAGCTTTGCATTGCTGATTATTCTTTTGGGTGGCATGATTGTTCTTGAAATTGCCTATCGCGCCTTCCCTGCAATGCATCGATTCGGCATCGCTTTTTTGACAACATCGCAATGGAATCCGGCTACGGAGTCTTATGGAGTGCTGCCAGAAATCTGGGGTACGCTGTACAGTTCGGTACTGGCCCTCTTGATTGCTGCTTTGCTAGGTTGTTCTACAGCGATTTGGTTAACACAAGGATTTCTGCCGCGCAAGCTGGAATCCACGCTTAAGACAACCGTTGATTTGCTCGCGGCCATTCCCAGCGTTGTTTACGGACTGTGGGGGATCTATTACGTTATTCCCGCGATTAGGCCATTCGCCAGTTGGCTGCATGAGCATTTAGGTTGGATTCCTTTCTTCGGAACTGCATTCACCGGACCAAGTTTGTTACCAGCAGCGTTAGTACTCGGCATCATGATCCTGCCGACCGTGGCCTCGATCAGTCGCGAGGCGCTAGCCTCTGTTCCCGTGAAGCTCAAAGAAGCCGCTTGGGGATTGGGGGCGACTCGCTGGGAAGTGATTACCCGAGTCGTAATTCCAACCGCCTCTCGAGGTATCGGGGCCGCACTGATTTTGGGCTTTGGTCGCGCAATTGGTGAGACGATGGCACTTGCCATGCTTGTAGGCAACTCCAGTCGATTAACGCTCTCGTTACTCTCACCGTCCAATACTCTAGCTGCTCGACTGGCAAATCAGTTTCCTGAAGCCGGTCCAAGTGAAGCTTCAGCGCTAATGTATGCCGCTGTCGTCCTGATGGTGCTTAGTCTGAGTGCCAATGTTGTGGGAGTGATGATCAACTTTCGTGGCAGAATGAAATTAGCGAAAGCTGGGGTGGCCGCGTGAGTTCACAACCAGCAATCAATCCGATCTTTGATGTGTCGCAGTTACGATACAACCGCTGGACTGGTCGCAATATTACCAATTCGTTGCTGAATTGGATCAGTTGTGGGTTGGCCGTTGCTGCTTGCATTCCACTATTCTCTTTGCTGGGAATGGTGGCTTACCGCGGCTTTAACGCTCTGAACTTCGCTGCGCTTACCGAGTTGCCACCAGCGCCACTGCAAGAGGGTGGCGGATTCGGCAATGCATTGGTTGGAACTCTCGCGATTGTTTCGATCGCTACATTGCTGAGCGTACCATCGGGAATCATGACCGCCATCTACATCGCGTACCTAGGACCAGAAAGCAAGATTGCCGAAGCGGTGCGATTCATCGCTCGAGTTCTCTCTGGACTACCATCGATTTTGGCTGGTGTGTTTGCTTACGGTTTCGTCGTACTGACGATGAAAAGCTACTCCGCTTACGCTGGTGGATTTGCTCTGGCAGTCTTGATGCTGCCTGTAATCGTGCTAACTGCCGAACAAGCCTTGCGCATGGTACAAGTGAAGACGATCGAAGCGGCTGTAGGCATGGGATGCACACCCACGCAAGTTGTTTGGCGAGTTCTCTTGCCAACAGCCTTTCCTGGAGTGCTGACAGGTGTTTTATTGGCAGTTGCGAGAGCCGCCGGCGAAACAGCTCCACTGCTTTTTACAGCGCTGTTCAGCAACTATTGGCTGATTCAAGATCAACAACTGCGATTGAAGGAGCCAACAGCTTCTATGGCAGTTTTCATCTTCAACTTTTCCGGCGCGGCATTTGACAACATGGTTGAAATGTCCTGGGCCGCCGCGCTGATACTGGTCCTATTAATTCTGAGCTTGAACTTAGTGGCTCAAGCAATAACTTACAAACGAAGCAAACATTAGCGAGCAGAAAATGACAACGATGACAGTTCCACCGCCTGCTATGTTGAAACAGCACAAGCCACATCCGCCTGTGCGTCGCGAGCCGATCATTGAATGCAATATTAAAAAGCTGTTCTACGGTGATTTCCTTGCCGTCAAGAACACAACCTTCTCCATCGATCAGGGCAAGGTTACGGCCTTCATTGGGCCTTCTGGCTGCGGCAAGAGTACTGTGCTCCGCTGCTTCAACAGGCTGAATGATATGGTCCGAGGCTTCCGCTTGGAGGGCTCAATCAGCTTAGCCGGTCAGGATCTTTATGATGGAAGTGTTGATCCCGTCTGTGTGCGCCGCCACATCGGCATGGTCTTCCAACAACCGACGCCTTTTGCGATGAGTATTTTCGATAATGTTGCCTTTGGCCTGCGAATCAATCGCGACAAACAAGACATCCAGCATCGCGTGGAAGAGGCCTTGAAGGGTGCAGCTTTGTGGGACGAGGTGAAGGATAAACTGAAGAAAAGCGCCCTGTCGTTGTCTGGCGGTCAGCAACAACGATTGTGTATTGCTCGAGCTATTGCGACTCGCCCCCAGGTACTTTTGATGGACGAGCCCTGTTCGGCGCTCGATCCAATTTCAACTCGACGCATCGAAGAGCTGATGACGGAGCTTCGCAAGAACTACACGTTAGTCATTGTTACGCACAATCTACATCAAGCGATGCGTGTAGCTGATTTCACTGCCTTCATGTATGTCGACAAGGAGACTCGCAGCGGATATCTGGTCGAATACGGTCCAACCGAACAGATCTTCAAGCATCCTGCCGAAGAGTACACTCGACAGTACGTCTGCGGTCACTTCAGCTAACGACAAATCGCTTGTAGTTGTACGATGTCTCGTTGATCGACTGTATCGAGGTGTTCGGCCTTCACAGTCGAGTCATGCAATAGCCCCGATAATGTCCACGAGCAGTTGAGTGGGTCAATACTTGAGCGAGAGTTCGTCGATGTGATAATCGCAACGATGGTGGAATTGAGCTTTGCGTTCAATCCATCGTTCTGAACAACCACGGCCGGCCGAACTGAATCAGTTTGCAAGTGGCTTGGCGATTACACAAATCGGATCATTTTCGTCTCGCTTTGCAAGCTCACGCAAATAGGCTTCAGAATCTGGAGTCTTCAGCATTCCAAGCAACGAAATCAGTCGCGGTGCAATACGCAAATTCGCAGGCTTGTCAGTATCTAACTTCCGTATTTCCAACTTGACTCTTTCAAGAGCTTTTTCGGGGTGATCAACTGCTCGCAACATTGCTTGGAATCCGAGCACCTCGGATTCGTCAGACAGTCTTTCAAGCCACTCATCGATTGTGGTTGGATCGTCCGTGTTTATACGTTTTGTGTTCCAGATCTTGCAGATGCCCTCCGAGGACCCGCTGCAAACTTGCCGAACATCGCTGCCAAAACCAACTGTGTGAATGTGATGGTCGTGTTTGCCTGCTTCAAGCGCGAGCGATCCGCTGAGCGCATTCCAAATTCTTACGTTCCCTGAACTGCTGCCAGTTACCAGCCATATTCCATCGCTGGACAAGTCCATCGCACCAAAGGTAAAGGAGTTGCCCGGAATTGAATTGGCGAGTTCGATCTCATCCCCTAATTGCCAAACTCGTACAGTCGAGTCCATTTCTGCGGTAGCTACGATATTTTTGAATGGGTAGGCGACGATTGTGTACATCCGCTGATCGATACGTTGGTTTGGATTTTGATTGGGAAGCGTAACATCCAACTCAGAGAGAAGCTTACCGTCGGCGGTATCCCAGGACCGTATCCGACTATCCCATCCAGCGGTTACTAGTTTTTTTCCGTCCGGTGCAAAATCCAAACCATAGATTTGTTTGTGCTTCAGAGACCGTTTCTCCGCTGGCTGGTCCAGGCTCATGAGGTAAGCAGAACTTTGGCGAAACACGTCAGCGGCAATTGTTTTACTATCGCCTGCAAACTTCAGACACTCGACCGTCGAATGCGGGTCTTTGCCCAAGGGCCACTGCCAGTGATACATTTCTTTGCTGGTGGCAAGATCCACTACTACCACATGGACGTCAGTTTTTGTCGAGCCACCATACGCAAGCCAACGGTCATCGGCCGAGAAGTCGACGGCAGAAGGCTCGATCTCTCTTGCTGCGATTGAGGCTTGTTCTAGTAGATCCTTTGCCGAAAGGATGGCCATTCGGCCCTTTTCGTACACCACGGCGAAGCGTTTGCCCGACGGTGAGAAGGAGGCGATGGATGATGCATACTCAGCGTCGCGGAGCCCCAGTTCTTTGAAGCTCTCCATATCCCAGCGGCGAATCTTTCCGTCCCAACCCGATGAATACAGCAGCTTTTGATACTTTGAGAAGGCCAACGCCCATGGGTACCACTCGTGCCCAACCAAGTGACCAACTTCTTTTCCAGATGACGAATCTAGAATGTAGATGCGATTGTCGGTGGCACCAACGGCAACTCTCTTGCCGTTGGGTTCAAAGGCTATATCCGAAGTATAGTTTTCATATGGATTGTTGAGTTGAGCGGTGAATTCCCACATTCTGTTTCCATCCGCAACTCGATACGAACGCACTGAGTTATCACGTTCAGTGACGGCAATCGCAGTTCCATCGGGCGAAAAATCCATTCGAACCAGCTTATCAACCAGCGTAATTGTTCTGATCTCTTCTCCAGTCACTAGATCGGCAATTACCAACGACTTAGGTTGACTACTCATGGTGTAAGCCAGCACTTCCTCGGTTGGACTTATACGGAGCATCGTAAAGTCCCCTGAAAAGGTCAGGGATCGTCTCCATTACCGTCCATCCGCCGATGTATCGCATTTTCCAACGTCCACAACTCTTCGCGATCTGCATTAAGTACGGCGATGCCCAGTGACGATCCAACCGCGAGGTACTCACCGTCTTTGGAGATATCAAGCGATAGAACACTATCGCTCCTGGAGGACAGCGATTGCTTAAGGTGTACGCTATCCGTAAGATCTCCTGAGTTTCACCCGTAGCTGGATCGTATTCTGCAATCCTGCCTGGACGTCCTATCCCAATCAATCGCCCCGTCGCTTGCGAGAAAACCAACGGGCGATTCCCATAGCCACTACTTGAGTTGTGCAAGGGCATCACGGAAGAGTCAAGTTTTTTGACTTCTAAACCTGATTCTGAATCCCAACTCGTCTGGCGATAGAAGTATTCCGATCACCGATTGTGGTGGGCGAAATCGAGCTGTTCCGAATTGCGCAATCACTCCTGGTTGCTTGAGTTCGGCCGCCCCCAACTCTCGCGTGTCCTGATCTGATTTCTTACCCTGACCATGAACCATCGTCACTGGCAACACAAGCACAAGTGCGAAAATTCTCGCGAGAGACATTACCGAGTTCTGCATGATTGAGCTTTTCTTTTACAAAATGAAGGTGGCTCAAGCCAAATTCTGCCAGCCAATATCAGATTCGTTAGCAGTTCAAGCTGAAGGACGTCGACAGAGCTATCTCAAAACATAAGTTTGGAATCGAACCGTTCTTCAAGATTCTACCGAATAACTTCTGGCTTTGGGACACAAACTGCGTTTTCAGGCTTTCAAGCACCAAGCTGCTTGTCATCGACGCTGCGTTATCGTCGTATCGGAGTCACTTCCCCTCGCTGCGGTCAGTATCCCCATATCCATCTACCGGCGATGAAGCTCAGCGGAATAAGTAGCGTACAACTCATATTAGCAAGCTCGAGCCTATTACCGGAACCTAAGCGATTTATTTAGTCGAGCTCAATCAGCCGCGGCCAACGACAATAAGTAAAACTACTACCGCTTTTCCATCAACAAGTAAGTGACAAGAGTATTGATAAAAGCAATCACTACAATTCCAGCCCAGAAACCTATGCGACAATTTCTCTTGCTTTCATTGCGAATTATGCGCAGCCATACGTGCGTACCGTAATCAATTCGCTGATCGCTTTCAATCCGGGCCTTGGCAACAATTCCTCCCAACCCACTTACTAACAATACTCCGATTATGATTGGGCCGGCCATAACGTGAAATAGAAAGTACTGAATAAGTAGGCTTCCGAAAAAAGCCATAGGAATCGCGAGTATTGACTCAGGTTGAAATGGGCTTTGCAATGCTCCCGCAACGCAAAAGGAAAGGGCTACGATGGTGTGGGTAGCCAAAAGAGATTTCCAAAGCAGCGTTGAAAAACTCTGTTTTGGCATGATGAGGAACAGCAAGCCTATTAGTTGGCTGAGAAACAAGCAATAGATTGACATTCTCATCTAGCGAGTCCCTCACTAATTACTACTGTCCTTCTGGATCCCACAGTCCACAAATCGACATGAAATCACTCGGGGTCGCTTGCTGCACATTCACCGTCTTCCTGTTCAGTTGCAAATTCAGAGAATGCGACCATCGGTAGGCTCAGCAGTTGCGACAACTCCTGATTAGTATTTATCCGCATTTCCTCCCAGAGGTTAACAAATTGAGACTGAGGGTTGTTGGTGCGCGTGGTATTGCCCCACGGCGCGGATGTGTGGCGGCGCGGATGTGTGGGGACTCAGCATGCACGGCTTAATAGCTTACAGCCAGAACCTTACGGGCAATGTCCGCTGTGTCCCCATTCGCCCCCTTCGTCGCTCTACCTCCGGATGGCTCACGTGACCTCTTGAGATTTCTTGACGGGAAGCCGAAAACTTACAAATCGTTTGCCTAAGATTACTATGAGGTCGAACTTTCCATTGATGGGATTCAACACATTTACCAACATCTTCCGCTAACAGTCGAAATCGTGGAGTCGCTAAATCCCGATGCGTCGCTTGAAATGATCGCGAAGGATCTCAAGAAAATCGGGTACATTACTAAACCCGCAAATTAACCAAGCACCGGAGTCGCAGATTTCGCCTTTCCTTCAAAGGCGGGTTTCCTTGTCGCGACTCGGTGACGATTGCTATAAAGTATTTTGACATCATGACCGACGTTGGCACGATTATTGACGAGATCAAGGCGACTCCCCAATTCAGAATGTTTAATTGTTCTGATTGCGGCGCAGCTTGCGCGTTCATTCGCTGCAAATTTACAGTCGATGCTCACGTTGCGGCATTGAGATCAAATGTCGCGGGTTCGGTGGCATTGGCACTGAAATCGTAGACGTGATTGATGCCGTTTTGGAATGGGCAGGTGAAGGCGAGACATTGAATGCGGTAATGCGACGCCATCAACAGATAATTACGGACCAGCACAGATAGCTACACGCATCAATCAACACTCGATCACCACCTCATTTTCGTGACTAGGATAATCCAAACTTCTTTACAAAAGGCGAGATTCGTGAAATACGACGACGCAAGCCGACGCGGGGACGTGTGCCCTTATCCAGAGGTAAAATGGAATTCAAATCAATAGATCCTTGGCGCGGCAGTGACATTACGTTCACCGCTCAGAGGTGGGCAAGGAATTCATGCCCTTACGTTTCCATCGTTCACCTCTCCTTTGAAGGGAACTATCGCGACGGTTCTAGCGGTGCCCCCGATGCTCATTATATGGTAGGGATACGATCGATTGTTCAAGGAGCGTGGTATCCGTCTGCAATGATCCTAGACCTTTCGAAGCTAAGTTACGATTGGGGGGATGAAATGGACTTGCTGATCCCGTCGGACGGTGATCGAGATGCGGTGATAGTTGGCGATCAATGCTCCAACGCACTTGCGACACTGATGTTTGGTATTGATACAAGGAAATCGATAACGGACGCCGCCAACTACTTTGATAACTTCGCCTCCGCATTGGCCTATGTCGCGAACTATCAACTGGAACGCTGGAACAAGAGTGAATTGAGACTAGACCTATCCCAAGCAAAGTTGCTTTCCTTGGAAGACCTGTTGAATGACAGATAACAAAAATTGCACCGAAGTTCTCGGTCAACGTGTTGACACGCGCCCGTCGTCTGCTCAACAGGCACACTGTCACTCTAGCTGCCAGCCTCTTTACCGTGACGGTCCAAGAAAGATCTACGCTGCACGAATAGCTCTTATCCATTTAGCTCTCAACTCTTGCCCTTTGAACCTGCAATGACAGAAGAAGAAAACAACGTCGGTAACGTCATCGCGGGAATACTCCTGGGAGGCTTGTGCGGTGGTGGCCTTGGACTCGGAGCGTGCATGTTCATCTTCGACGAACCGCCTTTTTTCACAGGTGACACCATTTTGATAGGTGCAGTCTTGTGTGGCACACTCGGCTATTTTCTCGGCGCAGGATTTATTGAATGGCTTAAAGAAAACTGGTGGTGGTTCTGGTAGAATCGAGTCCGCAAACCACAACGCTGATCTGAAGTCACACTTGGCGCGGCAAACAAATCCGACGAACCAAGGTTGCTCGAAAGTCGCCGAACGCTGCCGATGGCAGTGGAAAAATAACCAAATGAAAACCACGAAGACTCAACGTTGGCGAAGCGAGCTGAAGGCAGGAGCAACACAGTAGCCCATGGAGACATGGTCTGGACAGTCGCAAACGCGAGAAACTTGCAGGCCAACTTCCACCAGCAGTTCGCTACGAGTCTCCTGGCTTATTGGCATTTGAAGCTGCGTTGTCCGCCGTCAACACGTTGATGTCGCAGCAATACCTAATCGCAGTTCTTGTATTCGCTTTAGCTTTGGTGCTTTCAATTGGATGTGCTATGAAGTCTGAAACTGAAACTGCTCAGGAAGCGTCGGAACTTGCCTATTCTCGACTAAAGACCGCTGAAAAAGTTCAGCGTGCAGTAAACGAAGCAACATCGCACTCGAACGCGATTCTCTTGGTGCACGTAGATTGGGCACCGATGACACACCAGCGCCAACGGTTCGCAGAGTTCAAACGCAGCTACAAGAAACGACACCCGAATATCAAGCTCATATTCGAGTACATTGACTGTACACCGATTACCGATGGATACGAACCACTTCGTTCGCTTCCCGGCTGGAAAGAACTTGAGAACCAAAACAATGGCTCATCGCTTGTTCACGGATATGGAGAACTTGTGTGGTGCAAGAATGGCGTTGTGCTGCATGTAGAACGTCCGCTCGATTTTGAATCTGCTGACGCGCTGGTTGCGAAAACGGAAGCACTCGGAATGGCCAGCATCGCCCAATAGTAAGCCGTATCGCACGGAGGTGGAGGAGAAATAGAGAATTTTCGCAATTTGCTGATAGCGAGTTTTCCGATGGTCGGATCACTCGCCGCTACCTCGTTGTTTTTGTCGTTCGTCGATCAATGGAGATTTGACTATTCGTATCTTGACCACAGTTCTGATTATTGCCCTTCTCACACTCTCGGGATGTAATTCGTCGGGTTCCACCATGAACATTGCTGCCTCGAAACCAGACTTAGACTTGCTGCGACTTCGATACGATCATACCGGTTATGTGATTGACACACATGTGTCTGAAAAATTGGTGGTTTTCAGCGAGGATTGGACGATGACTATGACTCCAATCTCTGGTCAAAGTTTGCGAAAGGTGGAATCGGCGCTACAACGCATTGTACGCAGGGGCGGGCCAACTTTTCGATCGGATTCAATTAGCATTCCCACATCCGACGCGACTGTACATCGGTACCTTCGTGGCATTGAAAATGGTCACTTCGTTGCTCAGGGCAACTATTTGGTTGAAATTGACGATTATTGGCTCAATGCTAGCGTCTTTGCGCGAAATCCAGGCGAACTATTTGACCAGAACGCGATCGATCAATTTTTCATGTCGCTTGAATTGCTGGATCAACCTGTACCAGACGTCCCGCCAGCGTGGAAGGCCTACCAACAGGACCGAGAGGCCAATACGCCGAATGGTAAGTTTGTACTCTACATGGACCCTGCCCCGATCTTGTTGGGCAACTACTCTGGATACCTTGGTCTGGTCAAATCAGGTTCGTTTCCTTCATTCAAAAATAGCGATTCCGCTCATGGTGGAAGAATGATCGGCGAAGAACTCATTGAGTTCTATTCGAAAGACGACCCTACATCCGTGCGGGTCGATGTTTGGATAGATCGCGAGCCGGCGAGCGATTCGGGATCTGAATCTGAGAAGGTCTATTCGGGCATGCTCACCGCCATGTCATCGAAGATACAACTGTGGTCTTTGAGTGAACCGTATTCTTTTACGATTGATCCTGGTGTCTATGACGTTGAGATATTGCTCGTCAATCGTGGCAAATACGAAAATGGACCGTTGCCGGATCGCCAAACGATTCGCACGAGATGATCTTGAACGATACGAAATCTACCTCAACACGACGGAGCGATGAACCGACACCGTAGAGTTGTAGTTTTTGACTATAGAAAATTGTGCGCCCGTGACTCGGTTTTCGCGGCAGCCCAGCAACTGCATGTTGTCATTTTCGATACTTGACTCACTAACCAAAAGCCATTTACGTGTATGCATCAGATTATCCCTAGTCCAAGTATGCATATTGCCACTGGCGGGCTTATTGGCGGGCTTCTGGGAGCGCCACTAATCACTAATCCGTTCGATACCTTAGCAACACCAAATCCGATTGGATACATTCTCGTTCTCATAGGACTTCCGCTGGACGGATTTGTTTACCGCATCCGCTCTTTGGATTGCCCAATTGACCACAAGGCCAGCAGGATGTGTCATGTTGCCATTTGTTTTACCTTCCTTATTTCGTTAGTGATTGCTGTGTTAGTGGTCAACAGTAGAGGTAACACGAGCAGCCGCAAGGGGCTTGGATTCGTACTGATTGGCATGGTCGTAGCAGTATCATTTTCAGGATCTATAATCGCAACTGGGATTCGTAGGCCATCGAAATTGCCGTAACAATCACGCGGCGAAGACATGATTTCGTTGGATTGTCCAGAGATTTAGGGATCCCGTCCTTTAGTCGACATAGTTACGCGCGTGACCAAGTTGTGAGTGCGTGACAACTCCTGAATGGCGAAACCAACTTTCGCTAGTGATCGCAAATGCTGTGACCATACTGCAGGTTCGATTTCATCGAATTGTCAGGCTCAGCAGAATCAGCTACAGTTAAGCATCATCTTTGCCCACGATACGCGGATGAATCACAATGTTTACACTCGCTTGCTTTGTCGCATTTCTATTGCCGCAGTAACCGTAGCAATACTACCTTCGGCACCTGGCAGGTCTACGGCAGAACAATAGAGCGGTCGCGATAGCCACAGTTAATGCACTACTGGGTTCAGGAACTGCAGTTATTAGAGGCGTAAAATTTAAGAAGATGTCCCCACCCAGTGAAGACAATGAGAATTGCCCTCCGTTTGTTTGATTTAGAAAGTTGGAAGTATCAAGCCTGAACGCCAGTGGGTCGAAAACTCCATTCGTGCTGCCCGTTACGTCGATAATCTTCCAGGAAAATGCCAAATTCGCGTCAAAATGATCCGCCAAACCAGGCAAGTCGCCGGATGGGGCGAGCAATGAACGCAGCGAAACTAAAAAGTTATCGCTGGCAGTTGAGTTAAGCTCTAAGGTCTCAACACTAACCATATCCCAGCCGCGAGTAAGTCCACTGGTTGGTCCAGCTACTCCGGTCGCGTCATTGATTTCGATTAGCAAAGTACCACCCGAGTTTATTACGAAATTGCCGATCTCACCGCGGCCTGGAGAATTGCCCGGAGAGTAGACGCCGCCATTTTGTGTAACGATGCTGCTATAGTATCCATCGCCCTTGGCTAGTCCGCCAAAATCGACAACGGTTGTACCGTTGCGCACTCCATTCCCAGACGCAAAATCCCCGCCATTATTGACTAACAATCCACCTCGCAAGAGTAGCGATTGCCCACCCAAGTCAATCCTGCCGCCATTTACTGACTGACTGCCAATGAAGGTTGTACTGCCACCGCCAAGTACCAGATCCGTTCCAGAGTTGTTTAGAACTCCGCCAGCATTGATATTGACCGTCCTGAACTCAAAGGCTGACATTTTGCCGTGTTGATAGTCATGCGACCGGCTGCTGTGGTACCTCCATCAGGTTAGGCAGCACGTGTGGTTAAGGTCACCTCCACTCGTAAAATTCGTAGAAAGTAGCTGCAACGTTCTGCGTATTACCGTACCATTCAGCAGCAACAGTACCACTGAAGGACGATACCGTAAATGTTGTGCGTCCTGGGCCTCGAAGAAAACCACCCGTTACATTGGCACCGTTGTATTCGATCGAGCCTCCTGCGTTGGCTCGCAACGATCAGAGCCAAGGTTGATGTTCAGATTTGCAAGTTCAGAGTTCCACCGGCGTTGACTGTATATCCGCTGGAGTTACTCAAATTTGCTAGTATGAGCCTACCATTGACCGTCGTTGAACCTGTGTAGGTATTCAAACCAGACAAAGTCGAATTACCCCAGTGCCTGATTTAATAACGCCGCAAAGCCAGATACGGCCCCGCTGGCATTGTCGCCGTTCCATTGATTGTTGTTGCCTGTTCCAAGCGAAATATTTCCACCACCCATTGAGTGACGAAACTGTCGTGAAGAAAATCCATTTAAATCCAGCAGAAGCCGCTTGCTACGGAGAGTGCCGTACCTGCGGGCAGAGCTGCTGCCGGTTAGCTTCAGAGCACCAGAATGGCTGTTGTATCTCCTGAATAGTTAGCTGGGCATTGCTTAGGGTGAGTGTACCTGGGCCACTCATCGTCATGCCCCCTGCCCCGATAAGCGCTAACCGTCATATCGAAACCATTCAATTCGGAGCCGCCAACCAGCAGAGCTAAGCGTTAGCATATGGGAATTTGCGGGTCAGGCCGAAAGTAGCCTAACTTGTGCGTTCCCGTCCAGGCTAAGTGCGTAATTTTATGGTCGCTGCCGTATCAAGAAATTGGCGGGATTGCTAAAGGAAATTATGGCGGCGACATACTTGATCAAAGTGTGAAGTCACCGCTTCAATTTTGAGACTGTTGAGCTGCTAGTTAAAGTGCCTGTGAATCATGTTTCGCTGAATTGTTGCTTCAATTGAATGACCGGGTTCAAGGTTCAACGTGCCACTTCCGGCCAAACCCGCAGACACGGGGGCTGTAGTTTAACAATCAAATTCACGCTGCCGCTGACGGTAGAGTTTTGAAGTGCCAGGTTATTTTTGCAACCGAGAGTGCTGCGGAAATTGGAGGTCGTTGCGCCCGGTAAACGTATTTGCAGCACCTAAAATTACAACCCCACTCATTGACATCCCTCGGATCCACTGATCGTTCCATTCAATGTCAGGGATGTGCCACTATTACTAAACAGATAGGTGCCCGAGTTGAGAACGATGTCACCACCCCCATGTACTTACCAGTAAGGGATGTTGTTCTCAGCAGACAAAGTTAACACCCACAGGATTCATAGTTAGAGTCTTGCCACTAATGACCAACTCTGACAGCTCAAGAACTCCACGATTGAGTGTTACTCCTGCAGATCCGGATCCAAGAGCATTTGCGTTCGCCGCAATGAGTTTTGCAACATTAGAAACATCGATTTGCCCAGTGAAGCCGGAGTTGTTGGCAGAAAGCGATAAGTCATAGCCAGTTAATACGCCAGTTACGGATAATTTCCCCGATCCAGAGAGTTGACCACTAATAAAATTTGAGAATCCTGAGACTGTAATTGCTCCTCCACCGGCAGCAATAGAAAATGATCGATTCGTATTGAAGTTGTAATTTGCATAGAGCGTACCACTGGTTGTAGCACTACCAAGTGTTATCGAAGATCCCGCACCAAGTGAAGAGTTAACGCCAGCATTTCCTATTGAATCAACCTGAACTGTACCATCTTGAATTGAAGTAGCCCCCGTATAGGAGTTAAGATTATTTGCAATGTTATCTCCCAGGTACATTGTTCCTGCACCTGTTTTGGTTAATTGACCGGCGCCAGAAATTATCGCTGTCGATGTGTTTCCATCCATGTCGAAAGATCCAGTCCCAGCGATATCAAATGTTGTATTGTTCGTGAGAATAATTGCATTGCGAACGACGACATTTTTGCCTGAAGCCACGGAAAATGTTGGTAGGACATTTCCGGTGCTGGTTCGAAAACTAAGTGGGTTCCCGATAATTAGCCAAGAAGCAGGCGCAGCCGAGTTGACCGTCAAACTATTCAACACAAACGGATTGGTAGCAATATCATTGTTCGCGAAGGACTGAGCAGTAGAACCAAAGGTAAGTGTCGTGTTCTGGCCGCTGACGGGAACTCCGCCAGTCCAATTTCCCGCCGTAGTCCAGTTCGTTCCAGAGTTTCCTGTCCAGGTGTATTGCCCCTTCGATTCTGTTGATCCCAAAATCAAACAAGCCAAGAACAACAAAACCATTCGATGAGTTCGAAAGCACATGCTACGATCCTTCAATTCGCCAAGTTGCAAAACCAGCCTGCGGATCCGCAGCAGTGTAGTTGAAGGCGATTTGAGTTCAATAGATTGTGGATTCAGACGAGATAATTCCGCAAAGATTCATGAAGCCAAAAATGAACCCACGCTAAGCACCATCTCCAACAAAACCGCCCGCAGTTTCTCAAAAAAAGAACAAAACTAGTTCTAGAAAGAGCACTGCCTCGGAATCGATTGGGTCTATGGCGACTCCCAAGCTCCTTGAACCTAACAATCGGATGTATTACCTGACTTGCTAACGATTCCGCTCGAAGAACTTTTCTTTGGTCACTGGTCAACTTCTTTCCACTATTGGGCCCGGGTGATTCCCAATCAAAGCTGTGATTCCGTTCCCTGCAGCCCATTAAACGACTAGACACTCGCAGTGGATATCTGGTCGAATACGGACCAACCGAAAAGATCTTCAATCATCCAGCAAAAGAGTACGAGCGACAGTACGTCTGCGGCCATTTCAGCTAGAGTTAAGACTGGATACTCCGGCAATTGATTGTGCCGAATCAACGAGAGTTGAGGATTAGACTTAGGGAACTCTCAATCTTTTCGAAACGCCAGCAGGTCAAAGACACGCAAAGAGGGGAAGAGGGACTCGTAACCTCGTCCACTACGAGATGCAAGACTCAGCACAACTCCGAAAACACTGGCAAGGCCAGTGGCACTCGAGCAACCCATTACTGCTACGCAACTTACGCCTTCGGTAACCGAATGGTGAAGGCGGTGCCTTTGCCGACCGATGATTCAACGCGAATTCTTCCGCGATGAGCATCAATGATCTGCTTGCACGTCGACAGCCCAACACCAGTTCCACCTTTGCCCGACGCGTCGGGACCAGCTTTGGTGGTGAAGTACGGTTCAAAGATGTGAGGTAGAACTTCGGGCGATATACCGCTGCCATTATCGCGAATGCTTAGCGCCACTTCGTTGCTCTCGGCACAATCCTTCAACGTAACTCTCACTTGCCCAGCTTCTGGAGTAGCTTGACGTGCGTTCACCAACAAGTTGATTAGCACTCGTTGCAGTTCATTGCCCTGCCCCAATACCTCATCGACGTCGTCTAGTTGCACTTCGAGCGTTACACGGTACTTTCGGAACTCACGCTCAAGTAGCAGAACAGTATCTTCGACCACCTGCTTCAGGTTGGTGGGCTCCATCTGTCCGCTACGATTTCTAGCCAAGGCTAGTATGCTGCTAGTCAATTTGCTAGCTTTGTTGGCCGCCGAGTAGATTCTGTCAAAGGCTTTGTCGCGACTTGCTTGGTCGTTGTTGCGCAGGCCTAGCTTGGCATAGTTCAAAATCGTCATCAGCAAATTGTTGAACTCGTGCGTGGCCGTGCCAGTCAACTCTCCGAGCGTAGCCATTCGCTGTGCTCGTTCCAGTTGAACTTGCAGTTCGTCAAGCTACTGTTGAAACTCGACAAGCTGACTAGTTTCCGCAGAGGTTGTTTTGCTAGCAGCAGTTACTTCTGGCGTTACAACTGCGTTCGCAGCCGGCGAAGCTGAAAAGGACTGCGCTGTTAAGTTGGTCATCGGAGCTGGTTGCATCATGTTTCCAGGCGGGGCGAGAGATATCTGTATTGGAGTGATCGGCAACTCAGACTGGTTGCGTTAACTTGTTGCGATGACCTAAAAACGGTTGCGCGGAGTCGCCACACCACCAAACTCACCCATTTTGTTATGTTTGGAAGAGTTGTCCCACTTAGCCACTTCTTTGCAAACATCGCATTTTGTCGCAGAAGAAGATTCGCTGTTACAAAAGGCTCGTGACTCCGCTTTTGCTAGTGTGGTATCGAAGGTTCGACAAGGACTAAACGAAAATGAAAATACTAATCATCGATGGACATCCATTTGAGCACAGCTTTTGCCGAGCGTTAGCTGATAGCTATTACGATGGCGCAACTCAGGCAGGTCATGAAGCAACCTTGTTTCGCCTCAGAGAAAAGTCATTTGATCCGATTCTACGCACCGGCTACAAGCAACAGCAGGAGTTGGAGCCAGATCTTCAATTGGCTCAAGCACTCATCAAGGACTGTCAGCACCTAATGATAGTTTGCCCGATCTGGTGGGGCGGACCTCCTGCTCTACTAAAAGGTTTTATGGATCGCACATTCTTACCAGGTTTTGCCTTCAAGTATCGATCCAAGTCCATGTTGTGGGATAAGTTCTTGAAGGGCCGAACTGCCAGAATTGTTGTGACGTCGGACGCACCGAGTTGGTGGATGAGATTTGTTATCGGCGACTCAACGGTTCGAGTCATCCGAGATGCGACCTTGAAATTTGTTGGCATCTCACCAGTTAAAGTAACCAGGATTGGCAAGGTAAAATGGTTGAGCCAAACTGAGCGCGAGCGACTAATCGAGAAAACGAATCGTTTGGGTCTGAGGGGTCGATAGTTCGTTCTGGTCGTAGTGGGATTCGCCAGAATTCCTTGCGCAGATTCAGTTGCAATAATTCTAGTTCAGAGTATCTAGTTCGGATTATCTCTCTATACAAGGAATTCTGGCGAATCCCACTACTAGGTTGTCGATTGGTCAGCGAGGAATTCTGGCGAATCCCACTACGAAGCGATGTTTGTTTGCTTCTCGCGGCGAGTGGACAAAACAAGCAGTACGATTCCTGTAACTAGGCACACCAAACCGATCATGTTCCAACTCGTAGGCAGTCGGTTACGCGGATTGCTCATGAACTCCCAAGCTGGAATCAGTTTATCGAAGTAGTCCAACACTTGCGGAACGCCGAGCACGAGCAAACGAATGATGATACCTGGCATGATGCTGGATGTTCGTATAGATAGCCACCCTAAGACTAACCCCACGGCCAGCGTTGGTAAGAATCGGTCGAGTGACAATACGTGACTGGCCAGCATATCGAACAAAGAGAAGAGCAGCGAGGATATGACGATCGCGGAAATGGCCGAGAGTCGATGCAATGATGAAATGGCAAAACCTCGGAACAACAGTTCTAAACATATCGCCGGAGTCACAACGTTGCTGAGGAAATTGACCCAGATCGGGATATCCCGAAAGTTCGCCTCAAACAGTGCATTATTCAACATGCGTTCTTGCGAAACATAACTCATGCCGCCTTGAAAGACCATGGCAGTGATTTCATGCTGAATGACCCAAACTCCAATACTCAGCAGCGGTATGGACAACGCGGCCCAACGCCAATTGGTCCAGACAATTGAGTTCAGGCGAAATGCGCTGGTCCAACCTATTCTCTGGTACCAAGTAATGAAGAAAGGAAGCAAGACGGCTACAATCCAGGTAACAACTGCTTCTCCGAGCATCGACTCTTGAATAGGCGTTGACCCTGAACTTCGAGACATAATGCTTGTGCATACAAAGTGAACTGGAAAAAGCGTGGCTAGCAGCAGTGCCATCTGATCGACCGCTGCGTAGTTGCTCGGTCGATGAGCGCGAGTCAGCCAGTCTCGCCAACTGCCTTGGCTACCTTGAACCGCTGCGCTAGCACCGAATAATCTGGAGGCGATCGTAAGCGAAGCCATGGCATAAACGCAGTTGCAAACCAATGTTACAACTGCTGTGCTCCAGCTCGAATCGCCCTGTAGAACCTCGCGAGCCAGCAACACAATGTTGACGAGCGGGACTGTTGCGAGAACAGGCGTGAATTCGATTCCAGCCATGAGGCTCGTAACGCCTGGCGTTAAGGCTAGAAGCATCAGCGGAATCAAGTAGGCCTGAGCCTCTTTGAAGCTCTTAGCAAAACTGGTGACTGCCAAGAGCAACGATGCGAAAAACATGGTGAATAGAATCAGCAAAACTAAAACCTGTCCGATGGTTGCAGTTGTAAGTACAGAGTTACCGAAGATCAATTGTCCAACGCCGCTGATCCATAGGGTCAACGACATTGCACCAAGATTGGCTAAGGCTGTCAGAAGCGCCACGGTTACGACAGCCGAGTATTTTGAAAACAGAATCCATACCGGTGAGGTCGGCGATACAACCAAAGCTTCCATCGTTCCGCGTTCTCGTTCGCCAGCGGTTAAATCGATGGCAGGATAGACGGCTCCGGCCATCGTCATTAGCACCAGCACCAACGGAATCATCGTGGCTAGTAGATCTACGTGACCGTGGCGCATGGCCACCGGTGTACCGTAAACTGAGTAAGGCACATCCACTTCTGCTCGCTTAGTCTTGCCATCGGTCATAGCGTTCACAGCAGCCATTGATCGCTCTACCAACGCCAAGGCTCGTTCACTTTGAGGATCACCAAAACGATAGGCAATTTCGTAGCGGCCGAGGGAACGGGCTAATTGCGCAGCATTCACCGAGACATTAATAGGTAAGTCTTTTTGTTTCAATAACTCATCAAGCATTGCTTCCAGAGCTGGAGGCATTTTCGCTACTTCATCGTCATCTGTTTTTGAGATCTTTCGCACGATGGCCAGATCAACATTGTTGCGCCTTAATGCCTGTCGTTCATTGTCAGGCATTGGCACAGGGATGGGCACCGGAATTGCAGATGCTTTTTTGGATAGGTTTTTCGTTCCAGCGGCCCGATCTTCGCTAGGATTTTCAATGTAGATCGGCGTTGTTGACGGATTCTGTAACAGGCCATAGCCCAATAAAATAACCGCTTCGATGCCACTGTCTCGCAATTGATTGCTGATGCCGATGCGTACGGAGCTATCGACGATGATGGGCGTTTCGGTAGGAATGACTCTATGCAGAACCAAGCTCAAGAGTGGATAGACCATCATTGGCATGAGCAGCAACGTGATGATTGTACGTCGGTCTCGCAACGATTCCCGAAGTTCTTTGAGGCACAGCCTCAGCAAACGACCCGCCGTCATACGAGGAAACGTCATGGCTTATCACCTCCCTGCTGCTCGCGATCGCGCATCATGCTCAAGAACATATCCGTTAGATGTTCTTTGCCCGTCTCTTTGCGAACCTCGGTTAGCGTGCCGTTGTAGATAAGTCGACCACGATGCAACAATCCAAAGCGATCGCAAACACGTTCAGCTTCATCCAGGCGGTGAGTGCTCAATACGACCGCTTTACCCATTTCCCGAAGATGCGCTATGAACTCAAAAACGGTTTGGCTACCCACCACATCTAGACCTCTGGTCGGCTCGTCCAACAGCATTACAGGCGGGTCATGCATTAGGCCTCGCGCTAAAATGATTCGCTGACGCTGGCCTGTGCTCAGCGTAGCGCATCGTTGGTCTAGAATCGATTCGATCTGAAGTTTTTCAGCTAACGATTGAAGCCTGCTATGAGCGACTTTCGGAGGAATTGCATAAAGATCAGCGAAGTAAAGTAACATCTCTCGAGCCGACAACCAGGGATACACGCCATCGTTAGTAGAAACCATGCCGATGTGTGAGCGAATGCCAGCCGAGGAAGTACTGAGCTGTCCACCAATATCGACATAACCTTCATCGGCTTCGATTAGCCCCATAACGATTCGTAAGGTAGTCGTCTTGCCGGCACCATTTGGACCTAGCAAACCGTAGACCTCTCCGGCGGAAACTCCGAAAGAAACACCATCTAGCGCGACAACAGTTCCGCCTCCCCAATAAAACTCTTTCCTCAATTGGTAAGCGTAGATCAACTGTCGGTCCAAACTTTAGGTGTTAAATCGTTTACTTGTCGGGGGCGTTCGCGGGGGCCTTCGGCGCGCCTCGAATGACCCAATTGCTGTTGGGCTGGTGCGCCTGGTCCAAGTATTTTACAGCTTGGCTCACGATTTCGGGATGTTGAGCGGCAATCTCTTTGCTTTGCGACAAATCGTCCGCCAAGTTATACAGTTTTATATCACCAGTAATCATCGGCTCGCGAATAGCAGTCCAGTTTTCGAAGCGAACCGATTGCCGCGAGCCCTGTTCATAGAACTCCCAGTACAGATAGTCGTGCTTGGCTTGATTGGAATTGCCGAGTAACGTTGGCAGAATAGACAGGCCTGTAGATTCTGCTGCAGCACTGGATCCACTGAGTTCTTTGAAAGTTGGGAGGATATCTTGAAACCCACCAACAAAGTCGTTGGTGGTTCCAGCCGCGATCTTGCCTGGCCATCTAGCAATCATAGGCACGCGAATCCCACCCTCCGTCAGCGACCTCTTGATGCCAGTCAACGGTCCCGATGGCTTGAATGTCTTTATGTAATGTCCTGCTTCGTTATGAGGTCCATTATCGCTTGAGAACATAACCAAGGTCTTTTCGTCGATGCCCAGCTCCAACAATAAATCAAACAGTCTGCCGATATCTGCATCCATTCGAGTAATCATTGCGGCTTGACCTTTGTCTTGGTCGGACCACTCGCGATTAGCATAGATGCCGTACGAGGGAACTTCAGCACCGTTGCCGGTCATTCTGGTCGCTTCGTTATTGGCATGCGGAGTAGTGAGTGCTAGATACAAGAAGAATTTTCCGTCGGCATTGTCACGAACAAACTTCAGCGCCTCGTTGGCAAAAAGGTCGTGCGAGTATTCGACCTTCTTGGTTGCTGAACCTCCCAAAAAGGCTTGCCCCTGTCCCTTTGGTCGTTCGACAACGTTCGAGAGTTTGACTTGCTGATCGTTTCGATACAGGAACTCCGGATAGTAGTTATGCGCGTGAACTTGGCTTAGGTAGCCATAGAAGTAGTCAAAACCTTGACGAAGTGGGAAGCCAGGTTGATCTACTTCGCCAAGTCCCCATTTGCCGATCAGAGCGTTTCGATATCCGGCACCTTTCAGAACCTCCGCAACAGTCACATCCTGATCACGAAGCGACTGGATGATCGAGTTGTCTCCACCAGCATTTCCGCGAACCCAAGTTCGTCCAGTGTGTTGGCCGGTCATTAGAACGCAGCGACTGGGCGCGCAAACCGTACAGCCAGCATAAAACTGAGTGAACCGCATACCCTCGGCCGCCATCTGATCTAGCCGCGGCGTCATGATCTCTTTTTGACCATAACAACCAAGGTCGCCATAGCCCAAGTCATCGGCCAAAATGAAGATGATATTGGGGGCTTGTACTTTCTTTTCGTCCTGTCCGACTGCCAATCCAAGGTTGCAAAGCGTGAGAACCAATGCGGCAGTCAATGTGGATTTCATTGCGTCGAGAGAACAGATTCGAATCATCTTGTGACCATTGAATTTGTAGTACGCCTTGAACTAATTTTCGACTCGCCAAGCGAATCTACTGCCGAATGGGCAGTTTAACCCCGACCAAGGTTACTAACCAGCCTACTAAATAGCTTCAAAGTTGCGTAAAATGCTAGGCTCGGGTGCCGTTTCACCCATTCCCTCTCCAAATCCAATCGCTTGTCGAAAAAGGACCCACCTCATGAGAATGCTCCTGTTTGTTGGTTTAATCGTTGGCCTCTGCTCGCCCTGTTTGGCTCAATCAGGCTTCAAAGAGATCTTCAATGGCAAAGATCTAACTGGCTGGAAAGGCAATCCCAAACTGTGGAGTGTTGAAGATGGTGCAATCACCGGCAAGACAACCGCTGAAAATCCAATTACCAAGAACACTTTCATCGTCTGGCAAGATGGTAAGGTCGCAGATTTTGAGTTAGAGCTAGAGTATCGACTACGCGCTGGCGATGAAAAGAAACCCGGCGGTAACTCTGGGATTCAATATCGCAGCAAGTTGCACGACGAAGCTGAGTTTATCGTGGGCGGCTACCAAGCTGATATCGATTTTGACCTTCGCTATTCAGGAATCAATTACGAAGAACGCGGACGAGGCATTCTGGCTGAGCGTGGTCAGCGCGTAACTTTGACTGCCGACGATCAAGGCAAGATGAAAAAGAGTACGGAATCGATCGGTGATGCAGGCGACCTAGGAAAAGTCATCAAGAAGGGCGAGTGGAACAAATACCGTGTAGTTGCCAAAGGTAACAAGCTAAGCCACTACATCAATGATACGCTGATGTCAGAAACCATTGATAACCAAGCTGACAAAGCTGCCAAGGATGGTATTCTGGCGTTTCAAATTCACGTTGGCCCTCCGATGATTATTCAGTTCCGTAACGTGCGACTGAAGAGCGAATAGTCGCTTCGTTGATCAATTCTCTTGATGAATGGCTTCGCTGGCCAGCACTGCTTGTCGGCGAAGCTCTGTCTTGTTGGGGCTCTGAGTGATTCGCACCGACTCGGCATTGCTAAACCATTGCAGCGCCGAGGCCGAGTCGCCTTGGCCAGCGTAAGCCATCGCCTTGATATACCAGTCTGAAGCTGAGCCGCCATTTGACAGCGAAATCGCTTTGTCGATGGCTTCAAGGCTCTCCATATACCTTCCAGCCCGCGTCAAAACCAAGCCACGAGTATTCCAGGCATTGCTCGACGAGGGCGACAGCCGCACCGCTGATTCTGAAAGTGTCAACGCTACCTGCAGGTCTTGCGAGTCCAATTGAACTTGCAGGGCCAGTGTCCATGCATGGCTATTGCACGGATTGGAACGATCCTTGGCCAACTCGAACGCACGATCATACTCGGACTTCGCTTGTGCTACATTGTTGGCTTGGCCAAGGCAATAGGAGTAAAAGAAAATACTATTGGCTAGGCTATCTTTTACACCAACTAGCTTTGGCTGCTGCTTGTAGAGGATCTCAAGTTGCTTAACCGATTGAGCTGCATCTTGAAGCGCCGAGCTAACCTCTTTTTGGGAGCTGTTGCACTTGGCCAATGCCAATAGCGATTGGCTCCACTCTGTCCGATGCTCGGTTCTCTCTGGAAAATCTTCGACCAATCTTTCAAAGATCCGGTTCGCCGAAATCAGGGCCGCTTTCGCCTCTTGGACTCTGTCATTGGCAAACAACATCCGTCCAAGATTCGATTCGCCTCGCGCCAAGTATTGTTCTACTCGGCGATTTTCCGGAGCTAACTCCGTCGATATCCTACGCATGCGTATCGCCTCGCGATAGCACATCTCTGCTTGAGCGATTTGATCGCGATACTCGAACACTTGACCAATATCATCAAGGCACAACGCGATTTCAGGCAGATAGTTCTCTCGCGCCAGAACGGGAAGTAACTTGGAATTTTCGGATGTCAATTTATCGCAAAGATTCTTCAGATAATCGGTAACTTTATCAAGCTCTTCCGATACCTTTTCGATAGGGACTTCGGCCTGTGAAAACGCGTCGGGAATGGGCTGTTGGACTCGTAATGCTGCTGCTGTAGTACTTAGACGCAAAGCATGTACATAGGTTGGCAAGCATTGGTCCCATTTTTTCTGATTCTTGAAGACCACGCAAAGATTCACCAATGCGTTGGATTGCCGAATGAGGTAGCCAGTGTTCTTGGGATCTTTGACCAGCAATTCTCCGAGCATGCCTATAACTTGCTCGTAAGCCTGCTGAGACTCCTCCCATCGATCGACTCGGCGAAGGATGTTTGCAAGAAGCAATTGAATGTCGGCGCGATACCATTTAATTGCCTTCGTTTCAGCTAAACCATCCATCCACTTTTCAGCAGTTCGAAGCTCGTTCTCGGCTGTTTCGAACAAGCCTAGGTCGGTGTGAAAGTGGGCAGCACGAACGGCGGCTAGAGCTGCTTCTAGTTTTATGGAATCGTCGACTGGACCATGAGCCAAATACTCCTGGTAATATGCGACTGCGTCTTCGAAAGCCTTACGACGAAGCCCATCCATCCCTGGTTCATTGTCAAGGCGCTGGCCAAGTTGCGACCACTCTTTCACCGACGCTCGAGCTTTTTCTAAACTGGCCTCGTAGGCTCCTTCAGCTTCGCTGGCACGTTGCCGTAGGAGCGTTTCAGAGTGTTCGCGTTGAGCATTCTCACGCGCCAACTGGTCAACCTGCTGCTGCTGTTGGTAGAGCAAAAAAACCGCACCGCAACCTACGACCGCGATGGCAGCTACCAGGGCAGCCACTTGAGGATGTCGTCGAATCTTTCTACCTATTCGCTCAATAACTCCCGCGCGTCGAGCTTTGATTGGCAGGTGATCCAAGAATCGTTCGAGATCATCAGCTAAATCTTGAGCTGTGGCATAGCGCTCAGAGGGTTGCTTCGCCAAGCACTTGAGGCAAATCGTCTCAAGATCTCGTGGGACCAAGGGATCGACCTTCGACGGCGGCAAACAATCTCGCTCAGAGATCCAACGCAACGTTTCCAGCGCCGTCTTGCCCTCAAAGGGAAGCTGCTTGGTTAGCATCTGATAGAGAATTACTCCCAGTGAGTAAATGTCCGTCGCTGGCCCAATTGGAGTTTCCGCGCCGGCGGCCTGCTCGGGAGACATGTAGCATGGCGTTCCAAGAACTGAGCCGGTTTGAGTCGTACCCATTTCGTCTTGTAATCGCTTGGCCAAGCCGAAGTCAACGATCTTGGGTATCAGATCGGCTGTGAACAGGATGTTGGCCGGTTTGAGATCGCGGTGAATGATACCTCGTTGATGAGCATAGTTGACCGCTTGCGCCAAGGTTCGAACCATCGATGCCTTGTCGTGATTCGACCAATTCTCATTTTGAATTCGCAATTCCAGGGAGCCACCCCCAAGGTACTCCATCGATAAAAGCTCTTTGCCCGCCTCCAACGATATCTCGATAACTTGAACAATGTTGGGGTGTTGCAAAGCCGCAACCGTCTCAGCCTCTTGTTGAAATCTCTGACGAACCTTGGGGTGACTTTCGATGGAACGAAGAACTTTGACGGCAACGATGCGACCGAGACCTTTTTGAATGGCTCGGTAAACTATTCCCATTCCACCGCGTCCAACCTCTTCCAAAAGTTGATACTGTTGGAAAGGTTGATCGGCAACATCTTGTTCGGTGGGGCGATCGATAAGGTCCGAGCGCGTATCTGCGCGTGAGACGGGTTGATCGGTGGATAGAAAATCGTGCAGTTTGAGCAACCGTTCCAGCCGAGGTCGATGCTCGGGAAAGTTACTCAGCCACTGGTCGGTGTTTGGCAGCCGTCCCGCTTCCTCCAGGGCCAAGAACTCGGCGTAGATCAGCTCGATTGCCGACTCCGAATCGCTGGCCAGCAAAGGATTTTCTTGCAGAACGGCAGCGGCCGCATGGTCTGCTCCCTGCTCAACCAACTGCTCGACCTTGGTTCTCGCTTGACGCAGCAAGCGTTCTGTGTCGGCAGTCTGTTTTCGGGTGTCCATTATATGAAGCTAGCCTTCAGCCGTTTTTGGGAAGCAGTCAACTCATTCCAACAAATATTTCCGAAGGATATTATACTACGATGCGACTCAAAGAGATTGGTAGTACGAATGAGCGACTCGTCTGATTTTGATCTTCTTCTAGCCGCAGCTCGAAGCGGCGACGAAACAGCCATGCAACGGTTGGTTACCCATTACGAACCGGAGCTTCGTATCGTAGCCAGGCATCGTCTTGGCCCAGCTCTTCGCCCACACTTGGATACGATCGACTTAGTTCAATCAGTTCATCGAAGCTTGCTGATCGGCCTGCGAGCCAATCGCTTCGATATTTCGTCTCCAGAAAAACTGATCGGGCTCGCTGTGACAATCGTTCGTCGAAAGGCCGCGAAACACTGGAGGCATTTGAAGCGACAACAACGATTGTCTTGTCATGATGACACTCAAGATGATTTTGTAGACACGATGCTGTCGCTTCGCACACCTCAGAACGACGCTACGGAAAACGTCGCCAACAACGAACTGGTTGCTCAATGGCTAACTAGCTTGGATGATGTCGAGAAGCAGTTAATCACGATGCGTTTGGAGGGACACAGTACGGCCGATGTTGCAAAAATCCTTGACTTAGATCCAGACGTTTTGCGAGTGAAACTAAGTCGCTTGCGGAAACGTCTGCGCGAACGCGGCTTGATGGACGATCGTCTGTAGAACTTGTTGAATCGTGAGCGACGGTGCAGGAGTCAATTGGTTCGCTGCAAGTTTTCCCGAAGCAGAAAGCCGGAATGGCAAGCCGCTGAATAGCTCCATTCAACCTCTACACCGTCGCGATCAACGTCGATTAGGGCTTGTCAAGGAAAGCTGCCACACCTGGAACGGCCCACTTGCGACCGTTGCAAGCTTGGATGATGCAGAATACGCACAACACCAGCACTGCCACGCTGAAAAGGCCACTGAGCATGGATGCAATCATTCCAACCGCAGGTACTAGAGATAGGACTCCCAGGCCGAAGGAAATGACGATTGCCACAGCAGTGATTAATAGACCTTGTCGGCTGTGCCAGTTGATAAACGCGTCATCCTTCTTGGTGAAATAGGGGATCAGCGCGAAGATGCCGAAGTAACTGAGGATGCACATTAGAGTGTTTGAGTCGTTGTTTTGAGTTGACATCGTATTGTCCTGCCACGAACGAAAATTAGTTGTTTTTTGAACAAGCCAGTCAGCATCGACTGGTTACACAACTACATGACGTTCGGCGGTCAAAACGAAACAGCTAACTCAAGAATTTTCTTTTTTGTAGTAGTGCCAAAGAAAAAGCGGGGGCGGCTAGGTGGCACGACTTTGAGAGACGAGTGGAGCGAGCCACGCAGTGCGTGCATCGAACTGCGCAATCTGCACAGATTGCAGTAAATAAGGACGCCCAAGGACTCGTAGACTCGTCCACGACGAACCCGTCCATTACGAATTGGAACCTATAAAATGGCTTGGGAGAGGAAGCAGTGCACCGCCTCCTCTCCCAAATCCCTCCTGGTAATGATCGATGCCGTTTGGACTGTTGCTTCAGCTCTGGGACAACTGATGATCTGGGTTCAACTACAGCATGCTGGGACAAGCTGTTGCATTGATTGCAGTCCAAATTCTCTTATCTTGAATTACCTTGTCCTGCTCGGCTCCATATCCAGGTTGTTGACGTAGACATTCTTACCCCGAATGATTCGAATCTCGGGCGAAGCTGTTGCGTTCATCTCTTTGCTCTTGAGGATGTACTCGATATCTTCCCAACTAGTAGTTTGCCAGCCTACCAAGCCGACCAGAACGTCACCTGTCTTGAGCGAAGCCAAATGAGCCGGGCTGCCTTGCCGAACACTAGTGATTCTCATTCCACCTTGGTAGGAGTCGTTGGCGGCTCGCACTGCCGCTGAATCAGCGAGATCCAGTTTCAATCCGAGTTCACGGAAAACTCGATCTTCGATGGAGTTGCTTGAGTAGACGGACTTTTGAGTTGGAAACTCCCGTCGAGCAGGACAAGCCCACGTTGGTTGCCAGCATGTCACCATCGCGTTCAACTGTTACTGCCGCAGTAGTAACCTTGGAACCGAGTAGAGCCAATTCGTAGTCCAGTCGAGTTTTGATTTCGCGATCTCCGATGCGCCGGATGATATCGTTCGTTCGAAGTTCATTGGTTGAACTCCGTACGACTCGAACTCGCGACGATCCATTGCGGTATTCCGTTTTCACTTCTACCGGAATCGACTGTTGCTGTTCTTCTGTGGCAATCATCGTGGCTGCGACTTCGAGAGCTTTATCTATCGGAATGGCAAAACCAATTCCTTGAGCACCAATTCGCACTGCAGCGTTGATTCCAACCATCATTCCATCAGCATTCAGCAGTGGCCCACCTGAATTGCCCGGATTGATACTGGCGTCGGTCTGGATCAAGTCTGGGTATTCTTGAACTCCATTGACCGGAATGTTGCGATGCAGTGCGCTGATGATGCCTTCTGAAACGGAGTCGTGATAGCCAAAGGGATTGCCAATCGCAACAACCTTTTCCCCACGCATCAAGTCTGAACTTGTGCCGCATGGAATAACGGGCAAAGGTCGATTGGCATCAATCTTGATGATGGCTAAGTCGGTATCAGTATCGCGAGCGACCAATCGCCCAGTGTGCTGAGTTCCGTCGTTCAAGGTAACATCAATTCGCTTTACATCTTGAACCACGTGTTGATTGGTAAGGATGTATCCGCGCGAGTCGATGATAACTCCGGCGCCCATGCCATTGACGGTGGCTTCGCTTTTGGCGCCGTTAGCCTTGGAGACTTTATTCCCCTCGATATTCACAACAGACGGCTCGGCATTTTCAATGGCTCGAACCGTGGCCGTATATCTGGCCGAGCTGCGTTCTTGGGCAAACGATTGCGACATTGGTAAGGTGGCTAAGGTCAGCACGGCCAATTTCCAACGCCACATTCGCTTCGCAAATTGCTTGTTCGACGGATGCGTCATAGATGCCCTTCCGAGCGGGAATTCGGTTGGGGATGGACAAATCCTCTGGGTCGAAGACTTGCCCGCCACAAGTGTCCAGTCACCCACGGCGGGCAACTTGGCATGCACAGTGAATCGGTTGCATCGATTGAGCCGCTTGATCAACCAAAATTGATACGGAAGGCTCCTCCTATCTTGCCACAAAGTGAAAGCTGGTAAACATTTCCGTTTGCGAGCCTTGTTCGGATAAGGTTATTCGTACTACGGCGAACCAGAAGCACTGTCGGGCTAGTTCAGTTCTTTCGCGTAGAAAGTTAGAATTTCACTCAAGTTCAAACTGCGTTGCTGCAGTTTTTGTCACCCCGTCAGGTTTTTCGTTGAACTCACATGCAGGCAAAACCATTTCAATGGGAACGACTTGCGGATGGTACCGCAGTTGGCGGTTGGTATCAGACCTCCAACAGGCCAGGACGAATTGACTGCAAACTTTGTCCACGCGAATGT
>JAXMBP010000037.1:0-71918 GCA_046349795.1 Pirellulales bacterium
TGCCTTCGTTGTCTGTTCGTACTTCAAGGACGGTGCGGCCTTCTTCATTATGCAAGTGGTGTACGTAGGTCTCGTCCCAACTCTCGAAGCCGGTAAAGCCTTTCATCAGTTCATGGTCTGGCTTCACAATCGTTGTACGAAACACTCCGGTGCCGTGTCGCTTGAATTGAGCTCCCATCAGCTTTACAACATCAGGATTATTGCGGAAGCAAAACGACGCGCAGTGCAAAGGGACAAAGCCGCCACCATCGGAGACATATTTCAGAAGGGCTTCGGCATGCTTGGAAGAAATCGTGTCGATATTGGCGTACAGAACCAGAGCGGCAGCGTTCTTCAGGCGACTAGCCTCCAGGATGTTCATATCATCCGTGTAGGTTAGTTCAATCCCTCGACGCTTCAGAACCGGAGCCAACTCGCGGAATCGTAGCGGAGGCTGATGATGTCCGTTGTCGCCGAGGAAGATAACTTCGATCGGATCCTCAGCTCTACAAGGAACTGCAAATAGACCGACGAATAGAATCAGTAGTAGGAGGAATCTCTGAAACATGGGTATTTAGAGTAGTTGAGAGGAGTTGAGTCTATATGCCAGTTTGAAACTGCAATTCACCCGTAGGCTATCACAGCATTTTAGACGAACTTTCGCCTTAATGTAGTCGAAATGGTCCACTACAACCCACGATATGGCGTTGAATCCTTCCCCGTTTGACTAGCTTTGCTTGCCGGCTCGACCGTTTCCCTACCCGATGATAAACTCCCCGAACTTCGAAGGCCAACAACGTATCTTCATGAGCAGAGCTCGGAAACGTTGCCCACAGGCTTTCATCAAGCTGCCTAATAGTTCAGTCACCAAATCACCGGGATGCCATTCATGGCTGCTTTACTGTCTGTCAATTTGAACGCTATTGCGGCACTGCGAAATCGGCGTAATCTCCCTTGGCCATCTGTCGAGAGGTTTGGAAAGATTGCCCTAGACGCTGGCGCTCATGGCCTGACCGTCCATCCGAGGCCCGATCAACGCCACATTCGGTTTTCGGATATTCCTGTGCTGCGTGAATTGACGAGGGTAAACCAGCCCTATGCAGAGTTTAATATTGAAGGATATCCGTCAAACGACTTCTTGGAACTGGTAGAAGCTCATCAACCTGATCAAGTTACACTCGTACCTGATTCACCTGAACAGAACACATCCGATCATGGTTGGGACTGCATTCGATTCGAGTCTTTTTTGAGTGACGTAGTAGAGCGGCTTCACAAGCGAGTCAAACGAGTGTCGTTATTTTGCGATCCGGACGCTGATCGCCAGCAGATAGAAGCTGCAGCGAGAACGGGCGCTGATCGGATTGAGTTGTACACGGGTCCTTACGGCGCGACCTATTCTGATCCTCGTGGAGCTGAGGTCGAGCTATCAAAGTTAGAGCGTTCGGGCTTAATTGCGCAGGAAGTTGGACTAGCGGTGAACGCTGGGCACGATTTGACTGTAGACAACTTGCCCGGGCTGGCTCAGGCCGTTCCGCATCTTGCAGAGGTTTCGATTGGTCACGCACTGATCGCAGATGCTTTGGAGTTTGGTATGTCTGAAACCGTTCGTCGATTCATACGAGCCTGCTGACACGTGTGCCACTGAGATCAAGCAGCGGAGGATCTCTGTGCCTCAGTGACTCTGTGGTTAGCTGAATCTGTACTGGCGATTCACAAGGCAAATTGATATTCGGACGGTCACCGGGCATCTCGCGCTGCTAAGCTAGAAAACTAGCTTTCCTGTAACGCGCGAACATCGGCTACACTAGTTAGTTCTTTAGGCTGTGTAGTGAGAACAGGAAATGAGACATTACTTCAAATGGAAAGTTGATTGAGAGATGGCGATTGAATTGATTCCGACAAGCGATGCAACCGCAATTCTTCCTGTGGGTAACAAAACTCCAGTTACAGTAATTGGTACCGAGGCTATACGATCGACCTTTGACGAAACCTGTTTGCAGCAAGCCATCAACTCTCGCAATGCACCTGGTGTTACTCACATGGTGTTAAACCCTGACGGACACTGTGGTTACGGTGCGCCGATTGGTTGTGTGTTAGCTTCGCCGACTCACATCTATCCAGGACCAGTGGGTGTCGACATCAAATGTTCGATGAGCTTGCTGCAGTTGGATCTGCCTGAAGATGCAATTATCGATCGCCCGGTTCGCCGAGCGTTGATCGAAGCGATTTGCGAACGCACTCCAACTGGAGCGGGGCGGGGTCAGCGAAGTTGCAAGAAGAGCCGTCGTGTGAGCACAGAATCAGGACGATTGGCCGTTGTGCACGGAGCTTCTGAGGATGTATGTCAACAGCTTGGAATTCCGCCTCAATGGGCTCAGCGCTGCGAAGATGCGTATCACGTGGGGCATGACGGGACTGCGGAAGCACTCGATAAGCGACTTGATTGGCACCTCGATCATCAGACCTTTCGCGACTTTGGAGACAAAGTTCGACAGTTGGGTTCTTATGGAGGTGGAAACCATTTCGGAGAATGTGAGATCGTGCAGGTGGCGGATAACGCTCGAGCGCGCGAAGCGGCTGAAGTGTTCCAATTGAAGAACGATCATGTTGCTTTTCTATCGCATTGCGGATCTCGCGGCATTGGACACAACTTGGCGAGCGGTCAGTTCAAGAGCTTGCAACACAAGTTCGCGAAGTGGGATATTCCGTTGCCAGGCGGTGATCGAGAGTTGGTGTACGCTCCGTTGGGAACTCACGAGGCTAACGCCTATCTTGACGATATGGCGCTCGGGGCCAACTTTGCAACGGTCAACCATTTGCTAATTAACGCATTAGTTCTGGAAGCCTTCCAAGAGGTTTTTCCGGGAATCACCGGCCAATTAATCTATTTCATCAGCCACAACATTGCTCGAAAAGAGGTGGTTGATGGATCGATAAGCTGGGTTCATCGTAAGGGTGCAACTCGAGCGCTACCGGCTGGACACCACGAACTGAAGGGTACTCCTTTCCAGAAGGTGGGACATCCAATCTTGCTGCCAGGAAATCCTCAGGCTGGTTCCAGCGTAATGGTCGCCGATGAAAATGCATCGATCAGTTGTTATAGCGTGAACCATGGCGCAGGTCGAATGTTGGGCCGCAAGCGGGCAATCCGAGAATTGGATCAACAAGCCATCGATCAGTCATTTGATGAGATGGATATACTGACCAATTGTCGAAAGTATCCCAAGGACGAAGCTCCCGCCGCTTACAAGGACTTCGAAGAGGTACTTCGATCCGTAGCCTCGGCTGGACTGGCAACTGAGGTCGCTAGACTAAAGGCCAGATTCGTGATTAAGGATGCGTCGGATGCGGATGATTAGCACTCACTGAACGGTCATCTTGCGCCAGGAACTGGCGCTTGACGGCCATCACTGCTCCGAAGCAAACGTAGACAAGCCCGTTTTCGATCGACGAAAACGAAACTTCGTGGAATGCCATCTGAATGAGATGCACAGAGGTTACACAGATGGCTACAAAGCCAAGTCCGCGAGCCCATCTAGGCATTGCCTCAGCGTTCCAGACTCGCCAGCTTTCTCTTAGCCAACCAATGATAACCAGACTGTAAAGTGTGAAGCCAACAATGCCCAGGTCAACGATCAGACTTAGGTAACTGTTGTGGTGCACATAGCCTCTGATCGATTCCAAGCGAATATCTGTCGAACGATCACTCAGGAATGGCAAGTTGGCGACATTGAATTGATTGAACCCGTAGCCTGCGATTGGACGCTCTTTGATCATTTCGACCGATACATACGCAAATGCGGCTCGCATGTAGGTACTCTCGCGAGTTTCTGCCGCAGAGTACTCGCGCTTGAAGGCAACCAAGTGTGGGCCAATGATCAAACCTCCTAAGATGCCAGCCATCGCTCCACCGACCAAGAAGAATCGGCGTATGCGACCCTGCAAACAGAGTACTACAGTAAGCAGTGATACTGCGATTAAGCCCATCCAAATACTACGCGTATAGGTGACCATAATGGCAACAGTTAGAGCGGGCACAGTTGCTAGTGCGAAGAGCCAGCGGGCTTTCGATTGCGGATTGAGCCACACAGAGTAGACGCCGATGATCGATAGGCTGGCTAGTAAGCAAACTCCCAATCGAACAGATTGCAACATCGGTCCTCGGGCTCGGCCAAAATGGATACTCAAGGTTGGATCGCTGATGAATTTCGGATAGACCAAGCTCCAAATTTTGCCAACTTCGCAAACTGCCGTAAAGGAAAGATAGAGCCCAGTCAGGGTAGTTATCCAAAATGCAATGCGTAGATCTTTTCTGTCCAGCCGCGTACTACGCACGACGAAGTAGACGATTAGCGGCACAAGATAACCATTGATCAGGTGCATCAACGTATGCGGTTGCAGCTTATGAATTGACCCCAGCGGCTGGGTAAACGTGCGAAACGATAGCCATGCAAAGAAGATGATTGCGATGTAATCGATAGTCTCAAGCGGCAGCACTTGAACTTTGCGCTTCTTCAGCCCAAGGCAGAATGCACCCAACAGAGCAATCAGGACAACTCGGTCAATCGTCCAACTTAAGCCTCCTGCGCGAACGGAGAAGAATTCGGCTGGCAAGCAGGACGTAGCCACCATGAAAAGCGCGGCCAATGTTACGACCGAAACTCGCACAGCAGCAATGCTACCCCATACTAGGATGGCGGGTACAAAGGCTATTAAGAGAAGTTCCATGTTGAACGATCTGGCAGATTGAGCCACGAAATCGGAGCTTTTCATTCCTGCAAGTGAGGAATTAGGTCTGAAAGGGTAGCTTGCAGTTAGCCTCAAACTCAGTGAACAAGTGTTTTGAGGATGTAGAACTATTTCGCTGGACGATCAAGCCGCTACAACCGGAATAATCAATTCATAAATTCATTCTGTGGCTAACCGCTGTCATGTTTTCCACGCGCCGCCGTGTTTCGATATCCTACCGTTTTGCTGACAGTTTTCGCCATTCAGTTAATAAATGAACATTGGCAGCATCAGCACATGCAGTTCCGCAATTCGGCAATTTGGATGTATCGGCAAATGACCGCAAGGTCTAGGCGTCGACTGCTGGACCAATTGCGTAGAGAAGCAGCAGATGCCGATCGCGGTGCTGTTTTATCATTTAGTGTCTGACGTGTATGTTACTCCATGGGCGATCAAATCAAGCGACTTCAAACGGCACTTGGATTGGATGCAGGAAAACTTTGATATCGTCTCACTGGAAGAGGCTCAGCGCAGAATTCGATCCAAAAACAATGACAAGTTTACGGTGGCAATTACATTCGACGACGGCTATTCCGAAAATTGTCGAACGGCTTTACCGGAGCTTCATAAACGTGGTATTCCATCGACCTACTTTATTACCACCGACTTTTGAGTCGAGATCGATCGTTCAAGCACGATATCGAACTTGGGATTACTCCACCGACCAATACCTGGGAAGAGCTGAAAGAGTTCGCTCAACGCGGTGTCGAGTTCGGTGCTCACACTAAATCCCATTGCAACATCGGCGCGATAACAGATCCTGCCGAACTAAGAAACGAATTGCTAGGCAGTATCGAAGCGGTAGAGGCCGAACTGGAATGTCGCTGTCGCTACTTTGCGTTTCCGTTTGGCCGTCCGGAAAACATGTCGCAAGCCGCAGCCACAATGCTAAGTCAACGTGGAATGCAAGGATTCTGCAGTGCTTACGGGGCACTGAATTGGCCCGGTCAAAACGGCTTCCACATTCGGCGAATACATGGAGACCCCGGGCTCGAGCGACTAAAAAACTGGCTTACGTTAGATGCTCGCCATTTATCGGACACGAATCAGCTTCCCTTCGCAGAAGATGTGGACTATTCAAATTCAACTCGTCTGACGACGAACTCCTAATGGTAAACTCTTCGATGAACTCTCGCCCGCTTCGAATCCATTTCGTACTGACCAGCTTGCCTGTAGGTGGAGCTGAAACACTGCTTCTAAATATGATCCGAAGCATGGATCAAATCAACTTTGCTCCAGAAGTAGTTTGTCTAAAGGAGCCTAGCGAATTAGGACCGTCTATAAAAGCTCTTGCGCCACTGCATTGCAATTTCTTGAGGAAGAAGTGGGATATACGAGTACTCTTCAAGCTAATCAAACTGTTTCGCGATCGAAAGGCTGACGCGGTAATTACCATCGGCGCGGGCGACAAGATGTTTTGGGGTAGGCTAGCAGCAAAGCTCGCTGGAGTGCCCGTTATCTGCAGCGCGTTACACTCGACTGGCTGGCCAGATGGCGTCGGTAAGTTGAACCGACTGCTAACGCCGATTACCGATGGCTTCATCGCAGTAGCAAAAGAACATGCCAAGTTCATGGTCGAATGGGAAAAATTTCCCAACGACAAAGTGTTTATGATTCCCAATGGAGTCGACACTACTCGCTTTGCGCCGAACGAAAATGCCAAGACTTGGCTGCGAGACTCGCTAGGCTTAGATCATAACGCACGATTGGTCGGCATCGTAGCTGCACTTCGTCACGAAAAGAACCATCTTCAATTTGTAGATGCAGCGGTAAGACTGATTCAAGCCGGCAACGACGCTCAATTCGTCATCGTTGGAGATGGGCCTGAGCGATCGAACATTGAACAGGCCATCAAGGCGGCTAATCTTCAAGATCGATTCCATTTGCTGGGAAGTCGTAGTGACACGGACAAGATCGTAGCTGGCCTGGACGTGTTCTGTTTAACCAGCCGTAACGAAGCTAATCCAGTTTCCATCCTTGAAGCGTTAAGTTGCGAGGTCCCGGTTGTTAGCCCAAGTGTTGGCTCAATCTCTGAAACTGTAATTCCTGGCGAAACAGGCTTTCTGACCGAGCCGCTTGATGCAAACGATACCGCAAAACGGATTCAACAACTGCTTAACGACTCGTTGCTGGCAAAGCGACTTGGTCGAAACGGTCGAGAGTTGGTCGTGAATAGCTGGAGTCTTCAATCGATGGTTGAAGGCTATCAGGCATTGATTGAACGACTCTACAATCAAAAGAAGAACTCAATAGGCCAGCCGACTTGGACCAGGCAACCAGCTCCGACGGCAGTTTTGCGAAGCGAGTCCGCAAATGTTTCTGCGCAGCCTGTTGCCGCTGCTCTTATGCCAGTTCTATCGCATTCGGCGGCCACGTACTCACAAGGAACAATCGGCTGACTCCCACGATAGTCGAGCGGCCCGAATCCATTCGCTCTTTACCTACGCGAGGCACCGTAGCTACCTTCGCCAGTGAGCTAGGGCCCTTCGAAGTCCGCTTGCAGCCCAACTTTGGTTCTGGTAGACTGATTTGTTGGTGGCAATTTGCCAGGCAATATTTAGACGTCGCGAGCGCATTCAATCAAACTCAGTTGAGCGTAAAATGCTTGGCGTATTTTCAGCATCTCTTTGATCTTCACGTATGGGAATCAACAAGGATGCTACCTAACTGATCTACTTTTTCGGGATTTAGCATGGGACGCGCGTTTGAAGTTCGCAAAGTATCGATGGCCAAGACCGCGGGTCAAAAGTCCAAAGTCTATTCGAAATACGGCAAGCAGTTGTACGTGGCTGCAAAGAACGGTGGCGCTGATCCTGCTGCTAATTTGGTTCTGCGCAGCTTAATTGAGAAAGCCAAACGCGATCAAGTTCCCAGCCACGTCATCGAAAAGGCCATCGATAAGGCTAGCGGCGCTGGTGGCGAAGACTTCGCGCCCCTGCCGATATGAAGGATTCGGCCCAGGGAGCTGTGCAGTGATCGTGGACTGCTTGACTGACAACAATAACAGAACCATCACTGATGTACGAAACTGCTTTACCAAAACGAACTCACGAATGGGAGCTCCAGGTTCAGTGATTCACGGTTTCGACCACTTGGCGATTTTGTCTTTCAAAGGCGCCGACAGCGACTCGGTCTTGGAGGCACTGTTAAACGCTGAAGTAGATGTGACGGATGTCGAGAATGAAGATGGGACAATCACTGTTTTCGCGCCCGCCACTGAATTCTACAAAGCAAAGAGCGCTCTAGCTGAAGCATTTCCCAATTTGGCGATGGAGGTTGAAGAAATTGCATTCGTGCCAAAGATCCGCGTCGACATTAGCGAAGAGGATCGGCCACCTTCGACAAGTTTATTGCAATGCTAAATGAGTGCGATGATGTTCAGGAAGTGTACCATAACGCAAACGTCTAAACTGCCTTCATCAGCCTCTAGTTCCCCGATGCAGGCAGATTCGGCTGAGGTGCGCTAGCGGAAGATGGACTTGTTGCTGACGAATTCTCCCCTCTCATCAATGATGGGTCGACGCCTTGATTGCTTTCGGTCGTTGTGGCTGGTGAGCTGAACAGTAACTTGAAGTACTTGCCATAATGGCCCTCACCGTAGGTAAGTTCTCCACCTTGGAATCCCACGACGCTGACCGCGCCGAGCATAATTAGGCTGGCGAAGAACCACATTACCTTTCTGTTGACATCGTGAGTCTTCCGAACATTCTGAGCCAGTGGAATCAGCAAAAGTGAAAACACTGCGACGAAAACACCAAGCCATCGGTGGCGATCGATGGCTTTCCTATCTAGGTCAAATGAAAAATCAGCACCATAACCTTCATACACGGCATACGACCAGCCGGTCATGCAGGCAATAATCGCCCCGACTGCGCCAACCCAAAGACAATGATAGGCAACGGGTTCACAGGCATCGCGGTTGTAGAATGAAAAGGCCACGAACAGCGCAGATACCGCTAGCAGGGCAATAGGTAAGTGAGTTGCTGCTGGGTGGAACAAACCTTGGAAGGCCCAGAATTTTCCAGCATCCGACTCCGGAATGACCAGCTTGGAATCTTGCTGCAAGGATGATGCTGAGGCTAACCATTCGCCGGTCGCACCTTCGTTGATCCACGTTCGAATAATCAGCAGGTCACCGGTCGAGAGTCCAGCGGGTTTGGCTCCCGCTTCAGGCGGCATCAAGGAATCAGGGTCTTTGGTGTGAAGATAATCGGTCCAAAGCGGACTCTGGTCGGCGCTTCCAGCTTGGATATAGCCTTTTAAGCTCTCCATATCGTCAACTCGAAGTCCACCTTTGGCATCGCCAGGTCCATGGCATTTCAAGCATTGCTGCTCTAGGATTGGCTGAACGTGCTTTTGCAACTGCACAAAAGTTTCAGCTTCAGTGGTCGTCTGCTGAGACAGCGACTGGCCTGCAATTGAAAGTCCAACGACGAACGCAAAGAACGAAAGAGCTGGGAAAGACTTCATGGCATCTGAGTTGGGTGAATAAAGGGCGGCGACCGAAATTTTCCGGCCAATTGCTTAGACTTGATTTGAACCAAGTTTATTTCGAACAAGCGATTCTAGTTACCAAGTCATTAAGTTGGGGCAGCTTAACGATTTTTCGGGTGGGAAGTTGCGGTTGGCGGGCAAAAGTGGACTGCTTTTGAGCTTTGGAGACTCAGGGAGTGTAATCTCGCGTTGATCCCGTTTATTATTGTTCCGCCACCGTTCAGCCGCAAGCGCAAGATTTGATTTCCTGGGTAGTGTGAAGAACTGCCGCACTGATGACTGAGCATATTTCCTGCTAAGTTGGGAACCTACGAGGAATGCGGCAAGATATACGGGCAAAGTGACCCCAGTAGCGGTGAAGGAAGCAGCCGACGACAAGGAAAACCATGGCCGACGTGTTGTTGAAGATGCAGAATATTTCGAAACGCTTTGGTCCAACCATCGCGCTCGATCGAGTGCATTTGAACGTTGAAGCCGGTCAGGTCCTAGCGCTGATTGGAGAGAATGGAGCCGGGAAAAGCACGCTGCTGAAAATTCTGAGTGGTGCTCATTCAGCCGATAATGGAACCATTGAAGTTCAGGGCTCACATTACATGCCAAGTGGAAATCCCAATCAATCCAGAAGATTTGGGATCGCCATGATCTACCAAGAGCTAAATCTCGCGCCCGATCTATCCGTCGAAGACAACATGATGCTCGGTCAGCCTTGCTTGTCGGGTGGCTGGTTATTGCGAGGAAAGCAGCGGACCATTGTGGAGCGATCACTTGCGGCTGTCGGTCTACAGTCGCTGTCTCCGAGGGCTATCGTCGGAAAGCTCTCCGTGGCAACTCAGCAGCTCATTGAGATTGCTCGCGCGCTAACAACCGACGCCAAGGTAATACTTTTCGACGAACCTACAAGTTCATTGCCTCGAGCAGATGTGCAACGTCTGTTTCAAATTATCAAGAACTTGCGATCAAAGGGCTTGGGAATTGTCTACATCAGCCACTTTCTCGAAGAGATCCGTGAAGTTGCTGATCGTTACTGCGTTTTGCGAGATGGACGTCACGTTGGCGAAGGTGAACTCAAAGCGGTTGCCGATCAGCAAATCATTTCGCTCATGGTTGGTCGAGATGTGAAAGATCTGTACCCGAAAATCGCTCACCAACCTGGCGACACGATTCTGGATATCACTCAATTATCCGGTGTTCGCTATCCCAAGAATCTTAGCCTGAAACTGCGTCGCGGTGAAATCTTTGGCGTTGCAGGATTAGTCGGAGCTGGTCGAACTGAATTCCTGCGGACGTTGATGGGATTGGATTATCAACAATCTGGGAAGATAGCCACAGACAATCGCTGGCTGGGTTGGACAGTGCGATCAAGAATTCGAGCTGGTTTAGGCCTACTATCCGAAGATCGCAAGCGAGAAGGTTTGGCTCAGGAGCTGTCCATCGCAGAGAATATCACACTAAGCCGACTGGAAGCTTACAGCAAAGCCGGTTTTCTTAGCCTGGCTCGCCGCAATGTCGAAGCAGAAAGACTGATGAAGCTGCTTGAAGTTAAAGCTCATAGTTGCCACCAGCCAATCTCGCAGTTATCCGGCGGTAATCAACAGAAGGTGGCCCTGGCAAGAATCATTCATCAACAGTCCGACGTGCTGCTTTTGGACGAACCGACCAAGGGAATTGATGTTGGCACCAAGTCCGAGATTTATCGCGTGATGGGGCAATTGGCTGCCGATGGAAAGACCATCGTATTTGTCAGCTCCTATCTTCCTGAGCTATTGGCAGTCTGCGATCGCATCGGCGTCATGGCTCGCGGGCGATTGGTTGAAGTTCGAGATGCTTCCGATTGGACTGATGAACAGATAATGAGTGTTGCTGTGTCGGCGGATTTGATAACAGAACCGAGTTTAGCTTAACCTGGAGCGATTTGTCGTGAACAAGAAAAGTTCGCTGCTGAGCATTCTTACCTCAGGAAGCATCGGCCCGTTTATCGCTCTACTGGTCATCATCCTGTTCTTTGGCATCTGCGACAAGGCATTCGGCTCGGGCGAATTTATCTCGCTGAAGAATAGTCGGCAGATTGCAAACTCTGCAGCGATGATTGCGATTCCAGCTCTTGGTATGACCATGATCATCATCGCTGGAGGCATCGATCTTTCCGCCGGAACAGCACTTACGCTTTGCGGTACTGTATTGGTTACGATGTTGAATAAGCAAGAGCCAGCGGCGGGAGAGCCTGGATTCGCGCTGGCGGTAGCCTTAGCTATTGGAGTTTGTCTACTCTCGGGCCTATTATGCGGTTCTGCGAATGGCTTATTGATTACCTCCACTCAAGTTGTGCCTTTCATTGTTACACTTGGAACGATGTCAATTTTCCTGGGCACTGCTCAGATCATTGCTAAAGAGTCTACGGTTCAAGCAGACTTGACTCACTTGCCAGAGTGGTTAGACAAACTTTGCTATACGGGCTCGAACGGCAGTCGATATTCACTGGTTCCATTTGTTCCAACTAGCGTGCTCGTAACTGTTGTGCTGGCAATTATCGTTGATGTTGTACTTCGATTTACCGTCTTCGGAAGAAATCTGTTTGCAATCGGCAGTAACCGATCTACAGCCAGACTTTGTGGCGTTCCAATCTTCTCAACGGTTTGGAGCTTGTACGCCATTGCTGGATTACTGTTTGCCATCGGTGGAGTGCTTTACATCGGAAACGTCAAGAACGGCAATCCTAAAGATGGTGTTGGCATGGAGTTGTTAGTTATTGCTGCGGTCGTTTTAGGCGGTGGCAGCTTGAGCGGCGGAAGAGGATCAGTTCTTGGAACCATCATTGGCGCAATCATCATTTTTGTGATACGTAGCGGTTGTACTCAATTGCAAATTTCAAACACCTACACTCACATCATTATTGGCGCAATCATCATCATTGCAGTGATTGTCGATCAATTGCGAAACGGAATGCCCGAATGGCTCTTCAGGATGGTTAGGAATAACTCCGCCTAGTTGTCCCCAACGCTCAGGCCAAAAACAAATGCGTAATCGTCTATCGGGCCACGAATGAACGCCGAAGCCGCGATTGCTCTGCCCCAAACACTTCGTTCTCGAAGCAAGCGAAAAAGCTGTCTGTCATCGACAATTTATCTGTTGGGTCGTTATTTTGTAGTTCGCTGACTGACAATTCACCTTCACCGCCAGTCTGCGAGTTAAGGTGATTAATTACAGCCAAGGCATCGCTGGGCGATACTCGGCCATCCTCTACTGTGTCGTAATAGAGCGGCGGGAATGGCGGTGAGGTCTGATTGAGCACTCGGTTCTCGCCGCTATTAAGGTAGTTAATGATCAGAAGTGCATCGCTTGGAGTTATCGTACCGTTGGAGTTGACATCCAATGCCAGCAAGTAGTTGTGCCATTGACTGTCATTATCAAGCAAAGGTACATCAATGATTCCTGTGCCATGACTCGAACTGGCTATCAAAGCAACCGAACTTAAACCAAAATAGCTATCGTCGATGGCACTCACTGTGAAACTGACCGATTCAGCACCTACTGGAATTATGACCGAATCCGGCAACGAGATTCTTGGGCTGAACTGACTGTTTGTAGTTAAGTTAATTTCCAATTCTTCAGCGACGGAACTACCACTGGCGCCATGTATTGTTGCCACCAGCGATCCGCCCGCCTCCACGAGCGTAGATGCGCTGAGTTCAATTCTCAGGAGTTCATTTGCTTGAACGCGATTGGAAAGCTCTGATGATCCAACTACACCTTGGCTTGCAATGGCTACAACCGATTGGCCGACAGCGAGTGAATTATCCAACACGGTTGACCACGAGGCAAATCCCTTTTGATCGGTGGTGACTTCTATGGATTTTTCAGGGGAGAACGCAAGTCTACCGGGCTCGACCTCGAATACGGACAAAACTTCGATAGTCAATTTTGTTAGCGCTAATGAATTTATGCTACCAGCAACCATCGGCTCGATGTTGTGGGAGTAAACTGCCTGAATAGTTGGAGAATTCTGAAACTGGTTGGGGCCAGTATCGGCATCTTGAAGATCATTCGTTGTCTCACCGTCATTTCCAACATCAATTGCCACCGGTGCCGTTCCTCGCAACCTGTTGTTTTGATAGATAACTCTCGAAGAATCTCCTTGTACTGTAATAGCTTTCTGAGTGCCGTGCTCGATCCAGTTACCTTGACTTTGTGCTATGCCACCTACGGCAACGCTCGAACTATCCTGCACGTCTATACCGCTGAGTCCATTTGTCATCGGTGTCATATTGATTGCGTAGCCAATCATGTTGCGAGATAGCTGCACGCCAGTTGATGATAGGACGACGATTCCATGTTCGCCATTGCCGGATATGAAATTCTCAGAGTTTATAGAACCAACTTGATTGGAATCAGAGGAGCCATCAATACGAACACCAGAACCACCATTTCCATTCGCTGACAGTCCATCACCTGATAGACCGATCCAATTTCCTTGGATGACGTTGCGAGACGACTGCCATACGATGACTCCGTCAAATCGATTAGCTGAGATGATGTTTCTCTCATAGAAATCGCTCTTCGAATCGGCATTGGAACCGACCAGGGTATCTGTTGTGCCGAAAGTAAGCTCAACTCCATAATCCTGAGTTGCTATAGGCTGAAGCTTATCCGCACTCAGTCCAATTGTGTTTCCCGCAATCATATTGAAGGAGCCACCATCGACTCTCACACCGCTAATACGATTGCCGGAAAGTACGTTAGCTTCTTTATCATCGTCGACGTTATCGCCGTCGACACCAATGGCATTTAATCTTCCTTGAGAAATTAAGATGCCCCAATCCTGAGAGCCGTATGTGGAAGAGCCCGACGCATCCGTACCGATGAGATTTCCTTGCACTTTGTTGTTGAAGGAACCAGCGCCGTTTATCCTAATTCCAGCTTCCCTATTTCCCGAGATCAGATTTCCAGCGTTGGGACCGCCAATTTGATTATTGCTTGAATCAAAAACATAAATCCCTAGTAATCGATTGCCAGTTACTGTGTGGCCACGAGGGTCGGCACCAATAGCGTTTTGAGCAATGTGGTTATTGGATCCGCCGGTGAGCAGTATTCCAAAATCGAAGTTGAAAATATGCAAACCAACTACCGAACAATTACTGCCGGAAATAGGAAGTCCAGAATAATTCGCATGCGCCAACAAAGAGCCATCTAATTGGACAACCGGCAGACCATCGTAGCCCGGTTGAGTCGTACCATCGATCTGTGTTGAATCCTGCACGAATGGAAGTTCTTGAGTCGGTCTGATGGATCGATTCGTTTCCGGTAGATTGAAGTGAATCGAGTCCATTCCCGGATTTTGATTGGCCAACAGGATCGCTTCACGGAGAGTCCCCTCACCACTGTCAGCATCACTAGTTACAGTAAATGTTGCCAACGCCAGTCTTGGCTCAAGCGGTTCCGTCTGCAACCACAAATGGGATCGAGCTGCACCGGACTTCCTTCTGGAGAGACTTGAAAGTCGACGCAACGCTAGTACGAGTTTGAACATTAGGCTCTCAACTACACTGGCGGAAAACCGCTTCAAATAGGCAACCAATCATCGGTCCGTAACGAAATGTCTCTGAGTACTTCGATTTTTGGAAAAAGGGTATTTTAACTGCTACAGAGCGGTAGTCGAAGGGATTCTATGTAGATCGGCGGAACGCGGGAACTTGATTTTGGCAGTCGACCAGACTAATTCGTCGTAAAGTCGCCAAATGCAGAAAGTTACATCTGACATTGAGAAAGCAGGTTCGAGCAACGCAGCCGAAAACGAGTTCGGTACATCCTCGAGTAGGCCTGTCCAAATCGACGGCGGATTCTCCCGATATGGGGTCATGGGTGATTCATGAACGAAACCTTTCAAAAGGCAACCACTCCGATTGAAAAACGCGAAGAAGTCATCGCCGCTTCCATTTCGCATCGAGCCCATTTCCTCCCCACGGCCCCATTTCGCGTTAAACGAAAAGTATCGCATGTCCCATTCGTCCGGCGAGATAATGCAATCAAGAACCGCGAGAGACTGCAGAGCTTTCGGTGAATCGACATCGAGAATGATGTCAGGTTACAGTTGAAATCGAAGCTATCGATTTCTCTGAGCAAAATACGACTGGGTTCAGCGAGCCCGAGCAGTTGACTCTGGCGCAAGTCAAAACGGCCGTTCGAGGGCTTCGTCTGCAACCCTTTTTTATGTCCCAAGTTCGTCGATAGGAATAAATCGCAATGGAACACCATGCTCAACGATAGCCGTGCGAGTTGGCTTATCCAAGCAATTCAAGTGTATCCGCAGACCTCCCTTGAGTACAGCAAGTACAGTAGTACCATTGTGCTCCTCGGTCTCTATGATCTCTTCGATTGCTGACCATCGGAGTACCTTTTGTTTGGCACTAAGTCTACGCGTCAGTACGAGCCCTTCGTGATTGGCAGATAGTATTGATCCGAACAAATACACGATCGGCGCAAACAATGCGGCAACAATAAGTACGGGAATTAACACCGCGACGGCGCCAAGAATGAGTGAGGCGATTAGTGGGCCCAGAAGAACAAATGGAATCCAATCTGTCGGTCTGCCAGAAGCTCCAATAGTTCGGTGTAGGAGGAACGCAATTGCTACAACAGCGATACTCCAAGGCACAATTATGAACAAAATTGTTTGCATCGCCGGTATGCTGTCAAAAGTTCAGGGCATCGAGACATAACGACAGGGGTCAGCGGGCACGAGGAGTTGAGCAACCATTGCCCAAGCGACTGATCGAGTGCTCCGTTGCAACCCTTTGTTCTGGCATTTTGGGGAAACTAGTGCACGGCATTCTCCAATCGAGTTCGGTTGAATCAACCTGCGGCAGCGACCATCGAGCGGTGATACAGTCTTGATCAATGTAAGGAACAACGGCCTGAATGTCATCAGAATCATGCTTGAAAAGTGGTGTGTCAAACATGTTATCGAATCGTTTACCGTCGATGGAGTCAGATTTGCGATCCATCGCATCATCTATCGCTTCGTTCCAACGCGAATAGGACGAGAGCAAGACCAAATGGTCAGGAATGTTGCATTCAATCACGATCATTTTCGGTGAGTAGTAGTTCCAGTCACCCATCAGCATGGCAAGCGTCCCAACAGTTGGACATGATTGGTGTCTACCGTTGCATGAGTGCCAGCACCAAACCGGTGCCGTAAGTGTTCCCATTCCAACACGAGTGTTCCACTGTTGAGTCATCCACGCATACCAACTGCGCCAATTCGGAGGAGTCTTAACCCAGTCAGCAACGATTGGATGCATCGAATTCGCTTCAACGAAAGATCGTTCTTGGATGGTCCAGAGTTTCATTGATTGGCAGAACGCACGCGGTAACCCAGTCGCCAAGTTTGTTGTTGATGTATGTAACGGCGCTATCGGCGGCTTGGGTTCACCGGTACGCCCGGCACGGGCGTGAACTAGTGGGGTGCCGTTCCTTTGGGAACCAGTCCCCTGTACGAAAATGGGAATTGATTGGAGGACAGTATACCAAAAGTAACCAACCAATACTAAGTACTAGACGAAGGCAACTGCGGGGAGGTGACAAACCGTGGAGAGGAAGCCTGCGGCGTTACGGAGTCGGAACTCTCAGGGTGAAAGAAACCTGCTGCTGGACATGCAGTACCGATGGAGTTGAGTTCCTGGGATTCATCTTCCACGGTTGTACGGTGGGAAAATTCGTGTAAGCCCCAAGAAGATCAAGAAGTTCAAAATCCGAGTTCGCGAGATTACTCGACGCAATCGAGGTGTCTCGATGAAAGCACGCGTAGTAGAACTTCGACGATACCTTCAAGGTTGGGTAGGCTACTTTCGGTTAGTTCCCCTGAAGTCAATTTACGAAGACCTCGATAAGTGGATTCGTCGCCGCGTGCGCGCATGTTTCTGGCGACAATGGCGACAGCCAAGAACGCGGATTCGTAACTTGCTTAAGTTAGGCGTTCCGAAGGTCGAAGCACTAACCCATGGCTGCAGTGGTAAAGGCCCTTGGGTAATGTCCTCCAGCAAGGCCGTTCACATGGCTTTATCGCTAGACTTTCTCAGGCGGCTAGGAGTTGTAAGTCTATTAGAGATCTGGACCAAGCTTGCTTCCAAGGGACGAACCGCCTAGTGCGGACCCGCATGCTAGGTGGTGTGGCAGGGGCCCCGAGCAATCCGGGCCCCTATGCCGATCGATTGTTATTTGGCAGGTTGTTACGAGTAAGTGCAGATGATTCTCAAGCGATCGTCACCATCAAGTTTTCGAGCCGCATGCAATTGGGTCATTCTCCAATCTCCAACAAACTCTGCAAGGGTCACTTTCCAAGTCACCAATGCAGTCTTGCCATTGGCAACAGTAGATTGGGCACTCATTGGCGATTTGACAAGACGATATCCGTCAGCGAAGAACTTGACGTCGGGAGCGTAATCCGAAGTGGTTTTCATATTTTCCACCTCTATCGTCGACCAGCCCTCAGTGATCAGTTTTTTATACGGAAAGGGTTGTAAGCCATCACCAAACACTGGGGCCATTGAAGACGGCACGGTTTTTTGAACCAGTACTTCCGTCTCGGGCCAAAGGTCGATACATAAATCCGAAAACCCAATCCATCCAACGTATGCTTCATCAAAACAGTTTCGAATGTGCTCCATTACGTCATCGTCGGTCATGTCCGGGGTGCGATTGGTCAAACGATAGAGTCGGGTTATGTCAAAGTTCGGAGGCTCATTGCGGTCTAGCGGAAAAATGGCCTCATCAAGTACGAACAACCTCAGAATTGTTACGTCTTTGTCGTCGAACCAAGTAAGCTCGCCGTGCGTGACACGATCTGTAGGGTCATCAAATTCGAGTGGCGTCTTCCAAATATCGCCATCAAAATGCTGCAGGTGAAAATGGTAGTCCAATCCCATAGTTCTCATGCCAAATAACGCACCCGATGACCGAGCGGGCGCAAATAAATTTCCCATCGGGAAGCGGCCGATCGCCCGCTTCGTGTCCATCGGATTGTTACGTCTTCTTCCGTGTTCGCTGAAGAACATAGATGCTTCGCAAAGCCGTCCATACCAATGACGAGATCATGATAACACATAGTAGTCCGATCAGGAGTCGCCCCCATGGCATGGCGATCCAATCAATTGCAGCGGCAACGATGAAGAAGCAAGCAGGGAACACGATCAATTCAGGGAGGAAGCTGAAACCTGCTCCTATCGGTCGTTTGCCCTCAACCACGAGTGCAGCAACATTGATGCCTCCAGCGATTGGATACAAGAGCCATGCGGCAGAAATCAACAGTACTAGCCACCAGTATGGCATTTGAGTCTTTGCTCTTGTTCGTCAAAGTAAGTCAAATGGTCGCTCAATTGTATCTGCCGCTACCGAATTGACGCAGAAAGATTTGCCGATGAGTCCGAAGCCATGCCCCTGCAAGACGTAACGACCGCGATCACCGATGTCGCGGCTAGTAAATTTACCATCAGGAAACGGCCGACCCGCGACTTCGGTGCATCGCACGGTTACATGGCTCTCGCGTTGGTTGCCAGTGTCCATTTCGGAGCATCGAGCCTCCTCCGGATTATCCATTGCAAGCATCGTTGTTGCAATACCGTACGCGCCCGTTCGATCATTGAGATGTTTTGGCGTTCAAAATGAAGACCAGTCAGGAGGCGGTAGCAGCGAGCATTCGTTCGAAAATGATCGGCAAAAACGAGTTGAACGCCGCTAGAGCCAATCCATTCATTTATCAATTGTGTCAATGCGATCTTCATTCTTCCTTGCCCCCAGTGAGCCGATGAAAGATTGAAAGAGCATTGGACCATCTTCGTTTCGTCAACAACGTAGTGATCGTGACGAATATAGCCGAGGATTGCACCGCCTTCTTCAATTGCGGAGAATTGCGTAGTGATGATTCCGGTCGCGTTGTCACCGGCCAGGACCCTTGAAAGAAAGGCCGTATACGCGGTTTGATTGACCTTGTATTGAAATTTCGCGACCTGAGTATCCCGTTTTATGGCAAGGATTGACTCGATGTCTGCGGGGTGGGAATTGCGTACGATCAACACGTAATCCTTTGCCATGTAACGCCCCAAAATCACCCGGTTGCCGCCAAGAGACTTTGATGTGAGGAAACGCCGATCGGCAACTCGGGTGAATTTTATTGTTCGTCGATCAGGTCGAATATGATGAACGCGTCTCGATCGTAATAGAACAAGAATGCGGTGACAAGAATCTCAGCAGTTAATTGGTTGCGTTGCTGGCGAGCGTTCACCACGACATCCTGTACCTGTGCAATCTGCAGTGCTCGCTCGAGACTGTTTTGCACCGCCAAGTCAGGGACATCGTCTTCATCTGCATCGCGGTCAACGGCTATTACAGCACATCGAGTTTTCGAATTCCAAACCTCGCCATACGGAAGAAAGAGGACGGCATCAGACGAAAGGTCGTCGGCATTGAGTAGTACCGCGCCCAAAGTTGTAAGCGACACGAATTCCTTCTTTCGACGAACGGTTCAATTCAGCCAGCCCGAGGAAGTGACTCTACGCAAGTCAGAACGCCTGATCGAGGGCTTGGTTGCAACCCATTGATACTATTCATGGCCGCCCTGGGTGAGGCAGTCGCCCACGCGGGCCGAAGCCCACAAAAATCGTCACCGCAGATTGAGTCTTCAAGTCAAACTCTGCGATGCGATAAAACATAGTTCTGGCTACGACTGTTTCACCCTCAACCCAAGGAGACTCATGATGAGGTTCTACAATGCTCAACACCAATTCTACTGCGGAATCGACCTGCATGCCAACAACCTGTACGTCTGCGTGCTCGATTCTGGTGGAAACAAATTGCTGCATCAAAACTTCGTGGTTCGAGACACCAACAAGCTCCTAACGGCACTGCAACCGTTCAGCAAAGATCTAGTCCTTTCCTGCGAATCCACCTTCAACTGGTATTGGCTTTGCGACTTTTGCGAAGCCAATAAATTCACTTTTGTGCTCGGACACGCTCTGTACCTAAAAGCCATACACGCCGGCAAAGTCAAGAACGACAAGATCGACTCTGAAAAACTCGCTTATCTACTTCGAGGCGGCAACTTCCCAGTCGCTTACGCCTACCCTGCAGCTTGGCGCAGCACTCGCGATCTGCTCCGTCGGCGCATGCACTTGGTACGACGTCGCGGCGAGACACTCACACACATCTCTCACGCTCACTATCAAGTCAACCTGCCTCCGACCAAGAAGCTGCAATACGCCAGCAACCGTGAAGGCGTCGCCGAAGCTTTTGCCGATGAAGCTACTCGTTACTCGATCGAGGTCGACCTGGAGTTGCTTCAGTACTACGACACGCTTGTCAAGCGTACCGAAGTCTATCTCGAACGAGCTGCCAAAGTACAAGATGCCAACAACTTCTTTTTGCTTCAAACCATTCCTGGAGTCGGACGCATTTTAGCGATGACTCTGCTTTATGAAATTCATACAGTTCAGCGTTTTCCCGACGTCGGAAAATTCTTGTCATACGCTCGCCTAGTTCGCTGTCAACACACTTCGGCGGGCAAGAACTATGGTTCGCCGGGAAGCAAGATTGGCAACGCTTATCTCAAGTGGGCGTTCAGCGAAATCGTCCCACTTATCAAGCGTCAGAGCAAAGAAGTGAAGGCTTACTGCGAACGCATCGAACGCCGTCACAGCAAGGCTCGAGCCAACGCAATCCTGGCTACGAAACTTGGTCGAGCCGTCTACTTTATGCTCAAGCGACGCGACGTATTCTCGCTCGAAAAGTTGATCGGCAAGCAAGCCGCTAAAGTTGCTGCTAAGCCTGTCGCGGTAACAGCAGCAGAGTAACAACAATCAATAACATACCTCGCATATAGGAAGTTAACCTATGCACAGTTCGCGTCGCTAAGAATCCACACCGACGAACTAAGGCACCATGAGACCGATTCGCCCACTAAGAGAGCTGCTACATCAAAATCGACTGAAGTAGTTCTGGAGACTTAGCGGCTAAGCAGTTAATGCTTGGTCGTAAAATCAATCCACGATGCTCTCCTCCGCGAACACCGTCTCGACCTTACGCGCTTTGATTGGACTTGGCGACGCGAACCCTTTTATCACAAGCTGAATGTACAAGAAGATAACCCATGGGAGCTGAACAGAGATCATAGGCGAAAGTTGCACCAGAGCATTAGCCGAACACGAACTGGAGCCAGGCGGAAAGAGCAATCGATCCGCTGGAGCAGAACCAAAACCCTTGAAGAGCAGTGCTCAGGTCAATAATAGTTTCTAAGCCGTCGAGCAATTAAGTGCCAGTCACGCCCAGGCATGTTCGACACTATCTCGGTCTACGGACTAGAGCTAGCTGAGCTATGGTAGATGTTTGAAGCAGCCGCCTGACCTAGACAACAGGTTGACGAGTGGTTAGCCCAATGAAGAAGAAACACGTAAGACAACGGCACGCCAGATCACTAGTAACGCTCACACCCCAAGGTAAGTCAAGTCAGTACGTAACGTGAAGTCAATCGATCCAGTCGGGAAGCTCGGAGCTCTACAAAAGGGAACCGCAGACACTCGCTTCGGCCAACTTTCCAACCGATGCGGGCTTAACTCGACTGGACCGTTCCCTTCCGTCTTCGCCCTTCGTCAACTGCCCATGAACGAAGGGCGAAGACGGAAGGGAACTCACGAAACAAAATTGACAACAACTTTTCCAACGATCTTCGTACGTACTACTTGACTAACTAGGCCATGGGAAAGCTCAAAGGTCCTTACGAAATTGTTTTGCTTTGTTCCCGTAACCATTCAGCCTCTTATCGCGTTTGTTGATGAAACAATCAAGTTTATAAAGATCGGTTCCAACGCATCCAATCGCAGACCAATTTGCAATAAAGTCAACAATGTTGGGTGCAAGCTGCCCGTCGTGGTCGTCGGGATCATTGTCGTGACTCAAGTAAATTACAGGGCAGTTTGATTCGCTTTTCCTCATGCACAGGGCAAGCAGGTCGCCGTTACCTACATGGTGAAACGGAAGACGATCTCGCAATCCATCTCGAAAGGCTAGCCATGGCGACGATTCATGTTGAACCATCGCTTTACAACATTCCGCAAGGTAAGAATGGTCCCATAGTACCCCTCCTCCATATGTCATTGACTCTGGTATGGGCGATTCGTCAAAAATATCGAGCACCTCCCAAAAGAACTCAACGCGTTGAGAAAACTCCGCTAGCAGTACTTCGAATTCTTTCGGAAGTTGCCGTCCCCACTGGAACGTAATCCGTTTAGTTGGTCTTGCGTGATTGGCTTGGCAATCTTCGGCGACCGTGGTTCACCGCCCAGTTTGCGTGAAAGTTTACAGAACCATTCCCATTGCAACCTCATCGACTTCCAAAGCGTAGCGTTCGCCACTCAATGCCCACTTGCTGCTGGTTTAGCATTTGGAAAGCCTTCAACTTCACGTTCCTGCTTTTTTGAATAACGGTTAAAATCACCCAGTTGGCCAAAGTGATCGTGACGTTGAGAAAGCACCCGATGGCCAACTTGGGTGCATTTTTTGGTTCAAGTAAGCCGCTGCGCGGCAGTTGTGCGGACGTTAGTGTAGCCGATGATCGATGGGTATTTCAACGACTTTTTAGAAGGCATTTTGAAGAATTGTTTCATAGAAGCAATCATCCTCCAACTCCTTGCTCCAGCTTGTTTTTGTCTCGTCGCATTGGCGAGCTCTGGCTGGACACGTTCTCAAGGAGTTTTTCCTATGTCGAAAAGACAAAAAAGCCTCAGTGTCCCTTCATTCAACGTTTTTCTGAAGATCTTAGACTAACCGGCAAGTCCGAAAGGACCATCCAGTCCTACTGCCGTAACATTCGCAAACTCAGCGAGCACCTCGGCCACGATCCCAATCAAGCCGCCGAAGAGGACATCCGCAAGTACTTGCTCTACATCACTGAAGAGAAGCAGTGGAGTTCCAGCACTGTCAACGTGGCTCTTCAAGCTATGAAGGTCTACTATCGAGTCACATGCCCGCGCGATTGGGCAATCCTCAAGCTCGCTCGCGTCAAGGTCGAACAGAAGTTGCCCATCGTGGCTTACACCGTTTGATGTTGCAGTATTTGGTTTTAGGGGCGAAGCCCTATTCGTTTACTCAGCCCAGCCTTGTAGGGCTGGGTAAGTAATTCCCGATACGAACAAAGGGCTTGGTGTCACCCCCGGCGCTAAGGGAATGGAAGTAATCCCCTTAAAGCAAGCTCAATGCCAAAAAGACGTGACGGAATTCTTTGTAGCAACATCAAGCAACGCAAACTGCCGCGGCCTTTTCGAACGTAGGATTAGATGCTGGCTGACTACTCTACTGCCAACTCCCACGGCTCCATCAGACACTTCCTCGCCGCCACCTCTCCACCCAAGGGACGCATCATATAATCCTTAATATGTTACAGCTTTTATCGAGTGGTGAAACACGTCAGCCGAATAAGAGTGCAGTTGGTATAGCTACCCAATTTTTCAAGCCCTTTTTGCTCAGAAATTGCTCGATTTTCCCTTTGTGAATCAGCCCTTGAAAGGTTACGCATGCATCATCGCTTTCAAACTTGTATCCAAGTGCGGTTTTGCTTATTCGAAGTTTCGAATCCAACGACACTTTAGCAAGAAGTGTAGCATTCGAACTTCCTTCATTGGCGTCCCTTTGAGCATGGCAATTTCGGGATCTTCCATGTGAATCGGAACCTTCTTCCATTTTTCGTTTAAAGAATCCAGAAGTTTGCCGAAGAAGGCCCATTAGACCGAGAAGCGGTCCAAACAACATTTGCCCAATCGGTTCGTATCGAAAGATTGGGAACCCAAACGCATGATCGAAGTCAGCGAGTCCTTCGGCCGCATGCCCACTTCACTCAAAGAATCGCTCAGCGAGATGAAGCCCAAAGAGAATAGCGACCAGCGTAGAAGCCGACGACGCAGAGAAGCACGCGAAGCTCAAGCGGCTGAGGAACAAAAAGCTACGAGCAAACCCACAAGTGCGAAGGCTATCGCTAAAAAGCAGCCTACGCGTAAATCCACTACGACCAAAACGACCAAACCACGGCAAGCCAGAAAGCCAGTATGTGCCGGCTGATGCATAAGCCATCGACGAACGAATCGGCCTGGCTTGCCGTTTAAATCAATGCCTTCGAGAACAACCAGTATTTTGCAGTGATTGATAAAAATCGACGAACGAATTGGATCTCTTGGCAATTCAATCAAAAAACAGGAGAAGAGTCGGACTGACGACAGTGTTTATTCACTGGGGCTCTGCCCCAAACCCCGAGATTTATCGCATATGGCCAAATGGATCAAGCTAGCGGGAGAGGCTGCTAGCTGATGAACAACTAGCAGCGCTCGATCCACTTGGCATCGACGCGGCGCTCGAGCCAGCTTCTCAGCAGTGCTCTATCCTCCGCGAGATCATCCCAGTGTATTGACCACAACAGACGCGAACAAGCAGGAGACGCTCAGAGAAGCTAGATACGACTGATCACAAGGAGAAGACGTACCAATGGACGCATGCACCACTAACAGTTGACCCTGATGCTTGAATACTAGGAATCGCTTCTGACACTCAGGGCGATGCAAAGCTATCAGACACGTCGCCCTAAAGAATGTGCCGTCCAATGGAATCAATCAGCTTGCTGCTCACAGAAGCCACCAAGCAAGCTGCCCGTTTACTCGCGGAACAATCTCACCGAATCAAAGATGATTGAACCGTGCATGGATAACTGAGGGAACGCTGCCCGCTGCATAAGTGGGTACACGAGAGTCAAAAGCGTTCACACCTCGAATAGTCGCTTAATCAAACATCCTTGTTGTCGATCGATACTAACAGCTCTGTGCCCTCGTAACCAAAGACAAACAACTGAGCTTTACCATGTAAAAAACAAATTCGCAGAAAACAGTGGCTAAGCCACTTGCAAACCCAGGACTTCATAGTCGCCGGCGATAACCCAGCCCGAGTGGCTGAGCAACCATTGCCCAAACGGCCCATCGAGGGCTTGGTGTTCATCGCCTTGTTCGCCTAATTGGGAATCCAAATCGTATCCAAACGACAATAGCCAAGTCTACCCTTGATAGTTGATCCCGTGGAAGGTCGCAACGATGTAATCGTAGTCTCGAGAACAGTCCACGCGAAAAGGTAGCGAAGGTCGTCTGGAGGTAGTTGAGCTAAATTGGAGAGGTTTCTTTCTTCAGCACCAATTCCACTCCATATCCCATGGTCCTGTCCACGCATATCCAAAGTCTTGTCTCCATACCTGAATCGACGAATTTCGTATGGGCAATCAATACCGCACCGAACGTGTCTAAGAGTTTCGTCGGCAAAAGCACCGAGTTGAGTCAATATTGATTTAGCATCCTCAAAACGGTCTGTGCAAATCTTTCCAAAGACAAAATTGGCATCTGATTGAAATATTCCATTCTCAGTCCAAACAGTATATCCATCTTCCCAAGCAGCGAACAACAGCGTCGGAGACGGCGTTCCTCGATGTCGCTTCCATGCGCTTGGTTCATGTCGAATAGAGGCGACTGCGTCGTCTAAGCGACGGGCACCATTGGGAAGGTCCTCGTAGAACGGAACGTCATTTGGCATCGTACATTGGTTAGGCGAACGGTTGCGATGACCGCGGTCGCCGGGGGCGATCATCCATTGTCAAAACGGCCGGTTCGGCGACTCCGGTCGATCGCTTGGTTCTTCGATTTCCGTTAAATGTCCGCGCAGATGTAGTGTATCGCACCTAGAACCCGTTTTCAAATGCGAAGTTTAGTTTTCGAATTGTTCCAATGGCATCACTGTTTGCACGGAATCTTCGAAGCGTTTTACCTGCAAGCGATCTCTTCAACGATGTTCCGATGCCAATAAGGCTTGAATGGCTAAGGTGGTCCATTGAACCAGTTTCATCGAAGCACGATACCGAATCATCTTTTCATCATCGGAGGCGTTTTGATCTTGGATCTATGCCAATGAATCAAAGTTCTTTTTTGCCAGCATGGTTTTGTCGAAGAACGGTTGCGATGACCGCGGTCGCCGGGAGCGATCATCCATTGTCAAAACAGCCGGTTCGGCGACTCCGGTCGATCGCTTGGTTCTTCGATTCCCGTTGAATTCCCGCGAAGTTGTAGTGTATCGCAGCTCGTATCAGTTTTCAAATGTGAGTTTTAGTTTTAGTTTTAGTTTTTGCTCCAATGGCATCACAGTTTGCACGGAATGTTCGAAGCAGTTTACCTGCAAGCGATCTCTTTAAACGTGTTCCAATGCCAAGCGAGCTTGAATGGCTACTTTGGCCTGTTGGACCAGTCTCATCGAAGCAAGGACCGAATCATCTTTTCATCATCGAAGGAGTTTTGATCTTGGATCTATGCCAATGAATCAGAATTCATTTTTTGCGAGCATGGTTTTATCGAAGAACAATGTAAGTATTAGTACATGAAGTATGCGTATCTACGTATTGGAACAATATCAGTACTCCGAGTACGCATATTATCAACCACCCAAAGATACTGCTTACCCCTTCTTGTTGCAAGCTATTCGCTGGTTATTGTGGAGTAGAATCTAAGCCATTTGGGCTGTTTCCAGAGAGGATAAGTAGCTTCTTGGCTGAGCCGCAGAATTTTCAAGCTGCCGAGCTTGTAGATGAGTAGTAGCTGACAAGTAGGCGAATTGCAACGAATAGTTTTGGGCAGGGTTGAAGCGTACAGCGAACCACCTAGCGGCGAAGGTGGCTACGGAACTGCGGAAGATGTTCACAGAAGCGGTAGGGATTGAATCCGTGTTTAACCGTTGGATCGAAAAGCTTGTCGAGCTTCTTTGATCCAATCGATTGGGCCAGAATCATCCGTGATCCAATAGGCTTTCTGCTGATCGACAATTCTCAATCGTCGATCATGCAGTTTGGCTAAGTGCTCAATCCGATTTCGGTTGCTGTATGTTAGGACTAGATAGTTGTTTTCAGTCTGAAGGGACTTCACAAACCATAATGCAGCATCAATTCTCAATTCTGCAAGTTGAAGCAGCCTCAACACGCAATCCGGAACTTGGCCAAATCGGTCCGCAAGCTCTTCTCGGATATCATCCAACTGCCGAACATCTTCGATACGGCTCAGTCTTCGATAGATGTCGATGCGTTGACGCAGTTCCGGCACATAGTCCTGAGGTAGATAAGCATCCACCGGCAAGTCGATCTCTACTTCTACTGTCAACTTTGGCGGTTGATGAGTAAGCTGCCTAACCGCGTTGCCCAACAGTTGGCAATACAGTTCATATCCGATCGCAGCAATATGGCCGCTCTGCTGTGTTCCCAAGAGGTTGCCTGCTCCGCGAATTTCCAAATCTCGCATGGCGATGCCAAAGCCAGCTCCGATCTGCGAATATTCTTCGATTGCGTGCAGGCGACGAGCCGCGTCTGGCGAAAGGTGCTTGTGGCGCTCGACAAGCAAATAACAGTAGGCCTGATGCTTGTACCGTCCAACTCGCCCACGCAATTGATGCAATTCAGCTAGTCCGTATCGATAACCTTCGTCAATGAAGATGGTGTTTGCGTTTGGAATATCCAAGCCGCTTTCGATGATCGTGGTTGCCAACAGGATGTCGTAACGATGCTCAATGAAGTCGATCATCACCTGTTCGAGCTGACCTTCGGGCATTTGTCCATGGCCAATAACGATCCGAGCGTCGGGAACTAACTGTTGAAGCTTAAAAGCAACCTCTTCGATGTCGCTGACCCGATTGTGGACGAAGTAGATCTGCCCAGCGCGATTAAGCTCTCGAAGGATGGCATTGCGAATAACATTATCGTCAAATCGAATGGTCCTTGTTTCGACGCTCAAGCGATCCTCTGGAGCGGTCTCCAAATTGCTGATGTCACGAACTCCCACCAGCGACATATGTAGCGTTCTTGGAATTGGCGTGGCGGACAGAGTGAGCACGTCGACGTTAGACTTCAAGTGCTTGAGTCGTTCTTTGATTTCAACGCCGAATCTCTGTTCTTCGTCGATAATCAGCAGTCCAAGGTTGTAGAACTGAATATCCTTCGAGGCCAATCGGTGCGTACCAACCACGATGTCGACGCGGCCGGTGCGACTTCCTTCTATGGTTTTGTTCTGCTCGGCCGTGGTCGCAAATCGGCTCAGCTTTTCAATGTCGAAGGGAAACTCCGCCATGCGCTCACGAAACGTCTTGAAGTGCTGTTCGGCCAGAACTGTGGTTGGAACGAGCACGGCGACTTGATAGCCACTATCCACCGCTTTGAAAGCTGCTCGCATTGCCACTTCTGTTTTGCCAAACCCGACGTCACCGCAGATCAGTCGATCCATGGGTCTTCGATTGGACATGTCATGCTTCACAGCATCGATAGCTCGAAGCTGATCGGGTGTTTCAACGTACGAGAACGAAGCATCGAACTGATTTTGCCAAACGCTGTCCGCAGCAAAGGCGATACCTGGTTGGCTTTGACGACGAGCCTGCAACTCAAGCAGCTCGACGGCCATGTCTTGAACGGCCCGCTCGGCGGCTTTCTTTTGCTTTGCCCAAGCAACTCCTCCGATCTTGGCCAGTTTCGGTCGACTTTTTGTTCCACCAACATACCGCTGAACAAGCTCTATTTTCGAACTTGGCACGAACAACTTGGTACCACCATCGAACTCCAATACCAGATGCTCGAATCGCTGTCCATTCTTCTCAAGCAGCTCTGTTCCGCGATAAACTCCTATACCATGTGACAAGTGGACTACCAAATCACCGGGCCTCAAGTCCAAAAAGTTATCGATCGGCTTGCTGGCGGTTCGCTTGGTTGCACGACGCACATGCGATCGACGCAACAATTGTCCAGCGGTCAACACAAATGGACCGTCGGGAAGAATTTCAAAGCCGTGCTGCAGTTGGCTGATGACAATGTTGAGTCGATTTTGGACGGTTGCTTGAGCCTTGGAAAGCAGGTCCGCTAATCGTTCGCGTTCACCTTCGTTCAACGCGACGACGATAGCGGGCCGTTGTTGAATGCAGTCGTCGATATCAGCGGCCAGCCGATCCAAGTCACCGCCAACTCGCTCAACGTTACCGAGCGGCAGTCGCATCAGCTCGCCTGTGTATCCATCGGCGGCGATCAACGATGTCATCAACATGGGCCACTTTGCTAGCTCGGCCCAAATCGTTGTCGGTGCTCGAAATCGTTCTGGAAATGGCACGCGATGCAAAAAGGCTTCCGCAGCGGCCTGAACATTGTGAGCTTCATGAATCAGCACTTGAGCATCGGCTGTCAGATAGTCCAGTAGAGTTCCATCCTGTTTTACTGAACCGGAAGCGGCTAGCAATTGAAGCGATTTTCGCGTTTCAATGCTTCGCTGAGTTGCAACATCAAAGCAGCGCAGCGACTCGACCTCGTCGTCAAACAGTTCGACACGAACCGGCTGAGGTTCATCGGGCGGAAAGACATCGAGAATTCCGCCGCGGATTGCGAACTCGCCGGGCAGTTGTACTGAGCCGGTCTGATGATAACCGGATTGCACCAACCACTTTCTCAAAAACGCTAGATCGACTCGGCCTCCGACCTTAATAATCTGCTTGTCACCTTCCAGCGAATCTGGACTAGGAACGCTTTGTTGAATACTCGGAAGCGTCGTGACAATGATCGGCGGAAGTGGTCGAACCGATTCTTGGTGGACATCTTGAGCATATCGATACAGACGACTGAGCACATGAAGTCGTTGAGCTGTTTCCTGATGGGTTAACGACTCAAGCTCATGATCTTCACTACCGGGAGGAAAAACTTCGACTGGCAGGCTCGTTAAATCATTCAGTTCCCCAGCAACCGATTCCGCCTCGGCCAAATGTGAAACCAATATCAGGATTGGTGTTGCAGATTTAGCGGTCCAAGCAGCCACTAGTGGCGGAATCGCACCTAGCCAAACACCATCAAGGCTGAGTTTCTTGTCGCGGCGAAGAGACTGAACCGCATCTAACAGCGCAGGATGTTCCGCCAACTGACCAATTACGTCGACCAGCGTTAAAGACTTTTGAGCTGTCTCGGCCTTCTTTAGTTGCAGTACAGGCCGCCTTGGCGTCGGAGCCATCAATACAGTCCAGTTACATGCTTCAGCATTCCGTCAGCGTGCTATTGTGGCGGGAGGATCAGGCTTTTGCCAAGTCCCATTCAGATCTGGAGCACGAAATTGGCTAGAGCATCAAAAATTGGTCTCTTTTTAGGACACTTCTCGCTGATCGCTGGTAGTTCGGACCCTAGTATGTCTCTGACATTGCTAATCGTAGTCCAAAGGGCATAGTAATGTAACGAAGCTGGAAGGTTCAGGCCGAGCTTTCCAGCGCCGGTTGGCAGATCGTATTTGACCCTCTGAACTTCGAGTTCGTTCGGGAGCTTGATCGTCAAATCCGGTTCCCGCCTCGCCCAGCCAGATGCCTTTGGGGTCAGGACAATCGATTGCCCCGCCTGGAAAATCTTTAGCCATCAAATGCGATCTACTTGACACGAAACATGTGTTGCGAAAGATTTTACGCGAAACCAGTGTCGCATAATGGCAGTTTCTGTAACCTTAGCCAGCAATTGTAGTAAGCAGAAAACCATAGCGTTAGCTTCGTTTTCAAAGGCTTTAACTGGGCCGATTTCTGGCACGGATAGTGCATCGGGCGTTAATGCCACACAATACCTATCGGAGTGATAATGCTTTACGAGTTTGCCACCAATTTTTTGCACAACATGTTCAAGCCCCTGCTGTTGTTCTTCTACGCGGGCTTTCTGATACCAATCCTAGGAGTAAAATTCGAGTTTCCAAAGGCGCTCTACAAGTCGATCACCATTTACCTGCTTCTAGCAATCGGGTGGCATGGCGGAGAAGAGCTTGCTGGACTTTCTCCCGGTATGCTTGGACAAGCCCTTGGATTCATGCTGATCGGCTTTTTGACGAACCTTCTGATTGGCTACACAGCCTACCTTGTCCTCTCAAGGTTCACTCGACTCAGAAGGATTGACGCGGCGACGGTTGCGGGCTATTACGGCTCCGATTCAGCAGGGACTTTTGTAACGTGCGTTGCAGTTCTTTCAGCGGCAAACATGGCGTTCGCTCCCTACATGCCAGTCATGCTTGCCGTGATGGAAATACCAGGATGTCTTGTGGCATTAGTCATCGTTTCGAAGCTTCGCAGGACAGGAATGGATCGAGAAGGCAATATGCCGGACGAGGCCGAGTTTGAATCTGACAGGCAAGTTACGATTAATTACGACGAATCCAACGAAAGCGAGGATGATTCAGAGCTTAATGCAGATGAAGCGTTCGACGAAGAGTCGGGCTATTCTAGCTCCAGTGGTACCACCGTAGCTTTTGCGAAATCTCGTACAAGTATTTCACAGCGTACTTCGGTTTCTGGCAAAACAACGTTGGCAACTCAAGCAGATCAAGAACGTCACTCAAGCCGAAGACGGGACCGCGAGGAGGAACTTGAGGATGAGATTTCATTGCGCCCCCACGACCAAGAAGACGAAGAACTGCCTAATCGTTCGAAACGAGTCTTCGACAAAGAACTGCTGCATGAAGTGTTTTTGAATCCAGGTATCTATCTGCTGTTCGCTGGCATCGCCATCGGATTCATTAGTCGGTTGCAGGGCGAGAAGGTAACGGCTGCCGACGATAGCTTGTTCATCAACCTATTCCAAGGAATACTGTGTTTGTTCCTGCTAGAGATGGGCATTACCGCCTCAAGCAAACTTCGGGATTTGAAAGTCGCTGGACCAGGCTTCGTTCTGTTCGCGTTAGCTGCTCCCAATCTATTTGCATGTTTGGGAATCGCTGTTTGCCACGCATACAGTCTGTTCCTGGGGCAACCATTTGAAATCGGTACCTACACTTTGTTTGCTGTACTCTGCGGTGCAGCTTCGTACATTGCTCTTCCAGCGGTGCAAAGGATGGCAATACCGGAAGCTAGTCCAACGTTGCCCCTTGCTGCCTCATTGGGAGTAACATTTTCGTACAACGTGACTATCGGCATACCGCTTTACATCATGATAGCTACCATCGTGACTAAAGCGGTGCCGATCAATTAAGTGGGACGTTTGTGTGGCGGAAGCCTAGGTTGGTCGAGAGACTGATCTAGGCTTCTTTTATGCATGCTTACCGTTTGTGGAGGTTGAGCGTCGAGCTAATAATCTTCGCTTCTAGGCCAGCTTTCAGTGGACCAGGTTGGTCATAGTAGATCATAGCTCCACCGCCTTCGTAGCCGCCTTGCTTGAGCACCGCTTCGCTGGGAATGTAGCACGGACAGGAGTTCGCATAGGCGTTCACCCAACTGACTCCATTCGCTTCAGACTTAAGCCGCAAACCGAACTCGACGGTTACTTCACCTCCAAGGAAAACCAAACTAAGGTCGTCGCCTAACAACCAGTGCTGAATTGGATATGGAATTGCTTTTGGAAGAGCTGTTCCGCTTTCTATTCGAGCCAGTTGCTTTCTAGCATGATAGCCAGCAGGTGATTTTTGTTCAGCGATTTTCTCAAAGTCGGCCTTGCTTGGCAGCTCAGCGAATTCAAGGTCAATCTGTTTCCATTGAGTCTTTGCGCTGGGCTTCACAGGCTTCATAGCGCGCTCAAGTAGCTTACCGACCTCGCTGGCAATCTGTTGACCTTGTTCGTTGGCTAGGTCGATTCGATCACTGGCCGTTTTCGAATTTGGATTTTGATCGCCAGCGCAGCCAATTGAAACTAGCGACAAAGATCCCGGAAATTTCGCTTCGATATTTTCTTGAGCGTAACCAGCCCAGTCGCCGCTAATCATCGGCTCAGCCAAAGTGACGCAGTGACAAGCATAGCTCACATAGGTTGCCAACAACTTTCCCGATGTGTCGCGGACGGCTAACAAGGGTAATTCATGGTCTATCGGCCCCGTTGAACTGCGCCGGTTCTTGGCAAATTCGACTTTGCCTACAGCCCAAGACAGCGAAACGGGCTGAGTAGATTGCAAAGACTGTTTAGCCACATCAATCAGCTTGGCCGTAAACTCCTCGGTGTATCGTTGAATGTGCTGCTGCTCTTCTGCCGTAAAATCGCGTCCAAGAATATTCGGAGCGCAACCAACAATAATCGGTGCGCTGTGAGTGTGTGTCGCTGTGATGGCTAGCGCCGAGTTATCGACGCCAAGCGGCTCAATCGCTGCTGCAACCTTGCTGCGAATTTCAGCGGGAATTCCAAGTGTATCAACGGTGAGTAGCACGATTGGCTTCCCGTTGCTTGCACGTAGGCTAATTGCTTTAGCCCAGATTTTTTGACGCGTACCAGGTGCCTCTTGCTGCCGCGATAGGAAGCCATTTAACAATATCGGATAGTTGGGCGTGATATCGGCTTGAGCCATTCCGAATTGAAAGCTCGAATCCTGAATTGGACTCGATGCACGGCAAGTACTCATGAGAAAGGACAGAGAAATCCCTACAAGAATCAACAGTACATTTCCAGAGATGTTCATCGCGCATCCAGAACTAGAGCTACAAGGTTAAAAGGATAGTGTTTTTAGCAAAGTCGCCCTTATGACTCGGTTTCATCGAAGCGTTGAGTACTGAGGCTAACGAATCTAGCGATTTTTCAAGTCATTCTATCTTTCTGTCCACCGTGCGGCAGGTAGTGGACGAGGTCACGAGTCTCGGATCGAACGAAACCGGAACCGCAATCGATTGGAGTCCATGTCGGAGGAGCGAAGATTTTACGAATATACGGGAGTCTCGGAGGATTCTTAACCTCGTCCACTACGCAATAATCAAATTAGCCCCACTAATACTGCCAGGGTCAATATCGAGCCTTCTAATTGACTCGATAAGCTGCGTTTTATGCGGAAAAAAATTGGAAAAAACGCTAGTGGCAGGTAGAGTTTCTTACGTTGATTTCAACTCGTTCTGCCGAATAAACCCGAGGTAAACAGTCGCTTGGCGAATCTCATTTCGGAGATGCTGGCAATCTGTGAACTAGGATTCCAATACGAACTCCTTCATAACGCTTTTCTGCAGGTGGACCATGAATAGCTCGCTGTACACTCCGTTTGCCTTGGGCGAAACGATCAATCAACTGTTGCACAAATCGCAAGTAGTCGGTGTTAACTGCCAATGTGCAGGTTCAATCGTTGTTTTGCGAGGCCAAGTACAAGACAACAACTTCAAGGAGCGCGCTGCTTCAATTGCTCGCAAGTGCTGTGGAATGAATGAGATCTCCAACGAGATCCACGTGGTCGGCTAACACTTAGCGTCATTGCATCACAATAGCGTGAACGACCACTGCGCCCGAGCATGCGCGCTGCCTGAAGCCAGCCTTATTAGATAATTGAGAGCGTCCATAACCGGCGATCAAAGCATAAGCTGGGCGCCCATCTTGATTGATTTGCCCGGAATTTAAAGGCTCGCGAACAAACCGTTAGCAGTAGCAGAGAACTGGCTGCTCGCCAGTGACATTGATCGTATTACGATCTACCAGAAATCCTTTTTTGCTGGGCGATTATCTGGAAAGTGCTGAACGTGAGTATTGAAAAATCCTATGATCAATGGGCCGAATCCTACGATTCGATGTCCAATAAAACTCGCGACCTAGATTTAGTCGCAACCAAGGCGAATCTCGGAAGCAGGTTTTTTGAATCCGTACTAGAAATTGGATGCGGCACCGGGAAGAACACAGAGTGGTTATCACTCACATGTTCAAGGTTAGTTGCAGTTGATTTTTCTGAAGCGATGATGGCGCTCGCTAAGAAAAAGGTGTCCGATCGGAATGTTGAATTTGTTCGATTCAATATCACTGAACCATGGCCAAATCTGGGAACTGGATTTGATGTAATCACGCTAAACCTTGTACTCGAACACATCAAGGATCTAAGCTTCGTATTTCGCGCGGCTGCGAGCCGGTTGGCTTCCAGTGGAATTATCCACTTGAGTGAATTGCATCCGTTTAGGCAATACTTAGGGAGTAAAGCTCACTTCGAGACCGAAAAAGGAACTCAAGAGCTGGAAGTTTACACTCATCATGTGAGTGACTTCTGCAAATCGCTAGCAGATGCAGGCTTGAAGGTCTTAGAATTGAATGAATGGTTCGATGATGGAAAATTCGGACTTCCAAGACTGCTAACCATTATTGCAGCAAACAATAATTGTTAGCTCTATCAGCGGTTCTTGCCTTAAGTTCGTTCATGTAGGCCAATAGCCATTTGTCAATCTGGAATGGTTCCCCCACCCGTCAGACTGAAATTCAACGGCAGCCGATAGGTCGCTGTCAGTGGGAAGTCTTTTCCCGCTCAGACCTAATAAAGGTGCTCGACGGTTAGAATGCAGGAAAGTTGGAACGGGATAAGTCATGACCCTCGGACAACTGAAAGTCGAACGGTTCACTGGACCATCATTTCGAGTGAGCAAAAAGGTGACGAATGCCGTCGCACCCCTCGAATAGGCAGTTGGGACAGGATGGAACGCCGCGAAAGTTCCATTCTTAACGCCAATCTGTCACGGTCAAAGCTTGCCTAGAGCGTTTATTTTCCGAAATTAATTGACAACCCTCGACTGGGCCAACTATATTGCAAGCTTGCGGTGTCGCTGGATTCTGGGGAGAAAATCTACCCTCGATCCGATTCGCTTTTGCTCATCTTTGACGTTGCTCGTCTGTGAAACTGAGAGGTTCGTGAAATGACGTTTTTAGGAAAGATCTTTACGGGCATCATTTTCGTTCTCAGCATTGGGTTCTTCTTTGTCTCTCTGCAGGTCCTGGGGACTCACATCGATCACAAGGCCTTGGCCGACCAAAAGTCGAAAGCGGCTGACAAAGCCAACCAAGAGAAGCGAGCACTCGAGGAGAAATTAGAGCAACTGAAGCGAGAGTACGCGATTGAGCAGATGGCACGTCGTACGGCACTCGCATCACTGCAAACTCAATACAGTCAAATTTCGAATGAGTTGTCCGGCAAAGAAACTCAACTTCGCGACCTTCAAAGTGCCCACACTTTGGCCAGCGCTGCTGAAAAGACTTTGACTGAAACGTTGAAAGCACGATCCGACGAGAACGAACTACTGAGAGAACACTTAAAGTCCAAGATAGAAGAGCGCAATCAGTTGTACAAGAAAGTGGTTGATGCAACGGATTCTCGTAACCGACTCCAAGGCGATCATGATCGCTTGTTAGAGCGATATTCGGATCTGGTTAGTTCTAGTACATTGGCCATGGAAAAGCTTCAAGCTCTGGGCATCAAGCCAGACACCGATTTGGGCGTTCCCGCAGCGAATGGATTGGTTGTGGCCGTTGCTACTGACGGTACCGTTGAAGTTAACCTGGGACAAGATGATGGCCTGAAGCCAAATACAATGTTAGATGTTCACCGCAATGGCGAATACATTGGTAAAGTTATGGTTACGAAGGTTACTGCCAACGCAGCCATTGGTCAGATTTTGACTTCGTATCAAAAAGGCTACATTCGAGCTGGCGACCGAGTTGATACCAAGCTGTACTAACACCTAGTCGGTCAAGACTATCAGGTTCAGCGACTCACTTTTCAAACTACTTGAGACAATTAATTCGAGACTACGATGGCCAAGCGACCTCTTGATGTTTACACGGTAATGCTGATCTCGGCTACTCTGTTTATGCTGTTCGCCTGTATCTTCATGGGCATGGAGTGGCGAAGAGGCTAAAACCTCATTCTGTCCGCAAAAATTAAGCCTTCAACCAATGCGCGGGACTGACCTAAAGTGTCAGTTCCGCTTTTTTTGTATCTAGGTACGCCAGAACGTGAATGTAGTCTTTTCGTATTCCGACTTTTCGGCCGAATACAGGCGATTCTACTCTGCAAACAATGCTTGTCATTTTCTCCGAAAATGTAGAGCAAAACATAGATCACTAGTGACAATAGTTCACGAAGATGGCCTAATGGGGTAGGTACTTTTCTCACTGATCGCTGTACTAACCTCCCGCTAGTTAGAGTTTGTTAACGCAGATTTGTGCGTCCCTGAGGGCTCAAGTCGCGTGAACCGCGGGCAATCAGGGAGAAGTGTCGGTATTGGTTGAACATTGCCTTTCCCGAGGGGCACTATTGATGAAGTCCATTAGAAATCGAAGGCATTCTAGAATCATCGCCCGAAGAAAGCTCGCGCTTGAACCGTTGCAAGCTCGCGAGCTTTTCGCAGTAGATAGCCTAATTATTCAGGATAGCCTTCTCTTCGAAATCGCCCCATCTTCTGACGTTCAACTCTTGAATGTCATTGCGCGAGAAGCTTCTCCGAACAAGATTACTCAAGTTGCGATCTCCAGAAATGGTGTTGAGACGCAAATTTCTGAGGATGGCGAGTCGATCCTCTATCGTTTACCGTCCAATCCCCAACCAACCGATTCCATCGAGTATGTACTTGGCGACTCGATTCACAGAACTCTGAGGATCAGCAATCCTAACACTGGCGTGGATAGCTTCGACATAGTCTCCAACCAGCCTCAGACTAAACTGGATGTGTTGAGGAATGATGATCTTCGAAAAATGACGGGCAAGATTACTCGAGTGCTGGACCTCAAGGATGGTGATAACGCCACGATAGCCGCAGATGGTCGGAGTATTCTTTACTCAACAACCGCTAGCGACTACTCATTGCAAACGCTGCGTTACGTGGTGGATGATCTTCTGGAAGGAACCATACAGATCTCGGTACATAGCGCGGTCAAAAATGACAACGCAAATGTGATTTCCAACAGCCGAGATTTTCCAGTGACAGTGTTGTCCAACGATGAATATGTTGATTATTACACGCCAGGATCATCCAGTGTACACCGAATCGTTTCTAGGATAACAGGTGTATCAAATCCAATCCAAGGCGGAACGGTTCGAGTTAGCGATGACGGTACGTACATCTATTACACCGCGCCAAGCAATTTTCAAGGAGTCGATAGTTTTGAGTATGTAGCCGACGGTAAGTTCACCGCTAAAGTTCAAGTAACCGTTTCGAAGCCGGTTTTTGATGATTACTTCAACGTTTTGGTGGATCAAGAGAATGTCGTTCTTAATGTTTTAGGAAATGACTTTCCAGGTGGCGGTGATGGAACAGAAACGAGAGTCATCAGTTCGACTACTCAGCCAAAACACGGACAACTTAGGATCGCTCAGGATGGAAGCTATGTCGAATACTCTCCATCGCCTGGTTATCTCGGCGGCGATAGTTTCGAGTACATCGTCGGGGACTTTCGCGCGAAAGTGTCTGTCGGAGTCGTTCCAATGGCGAACGACGATTACCTCTACCTCGACTACAACAATCTTCAGGAACTTGATGTTTTGCTGAATGACGGTGGGAAATGGTACTTCCGTGACGATTCAATTTCACCCAATTTGACGATTACCAGCGTCTCCGCGTCGCAAGCCGGGGCAAACCTTCAGATTTCGGCTGATGGTAAGAAGCTCCTCTATTCTGGCGGTAGCGGCTCCGACAGGTTCACCTACACCGTCAATAATAAGTATACCGCTAATGTTTCGGTCTACTACACAAACTGGTTGCAATACGACTTCTATTTGGTCGATGAGAACAGTGGAGAGAAGAATTTGGCGGTTCTGTCCAATGATTTTGTTTGGCCCCAGTATAGGAATGGTCAGGCAGTCAGCTATCAAGGTCAACGAAAGATTACCGCCGTGTCTCTCGTGAACTCAAGTAGTACGGTCAGGATTTCACCCGACGGTAGCTCGATCTTCTACACTCCAGCTAAAGATTTTTTCGGTTCAGAAACGGTCCAATATGAAGTCGACGGATTCTTGAAGGCGGAAGCTACAATACGAGTTGTTAGATACACTCGTGATGACCAGTTTCGTGTTGCTGCGGGTTCTGAACAATCGGTCTTGCCAGTTCTGCTGAATGATTCTCTGGCAGCCCTAGGTTCAACTAGTCTTCGGATTACAAAAGTTAGTGCATCATCGGCGGGAAGCCAATTGACTATTTCGACCGATGGGCAAGCGATCGTATACACTCCACCCCCGGGCTTCGTTGGCATTGATCGATTCACCTACTATGTCGACCACAAACAGACTGCCAGCGTAGAAGTTACTGTTCAACCGGACAACTCTAGTACATTAAGTCGCTTCGCGAAAATGAGCGATTTTCGGGATTGGCTACTTTCCAATGCTGTTCGTGATTATCAATATCAGTTCGGACAGGCTCAGTTTTCGATGTACAGTGGTTTCGGTGTAATGAATTTGAGTTTAGCCGCGGATCGTTCCTACTCGCAAACCAACGTCCAAGTCGTGGGTGTGGATGAAGCGGACTTAATCGAAAATGATGGCGAACACCTATTCATGATGCGCGGTCATGAATTGATCATTGCTCGGGCCTATCCAAGTGACTCAATGTCCATACTATCCCGAGTCGCAGTGCCTGGCATTGCGGTCGGCATGTACTTGAATGGTTCACGATTATCGATTGTCAGCAGAGAACAGTTGAACTTCCCACCGGAGGGTGATTGGTTTCTGAGATCTAGTTCTTACTTTGGCTACACCTCAACGATTGTATCTGTGTTTGACGTTAGCGATACATCGCAACCGACTCTGGTTCAACGTACGAAGATTACGGGAACGGATTACACCGATTCTCGACGGATCGGCAATGAGCTTTACATGGTCATGAGTTCGCCCTCATTTAATCTGCCGGGTCCGATGATGATAACCGATTCAGACGATGTGACCCGATACGAAGACGAAGAAGCCTACGTGAAGCGAATCAAGGAGTCGTTTGGTTCAATCATCGAAGATGTACTTCCCCGATATCAGACCTTTGATGGTTCGGGAAACTTGGTGCGAGGCGGAGTTTTGATTCAACCAGAGGATATCTTTTTGCCTCGCAACAGTCTCGATCGGCAATTGCTATCGATCTTGCGGTTTGATATGGCCAGCAACTCACCTGGAGTTGATCAAGTTTTGGGAGCCATCACGGGATCAAATGTCGTGATCTACGCGTCCGCAGATAACCTCTACGTGTTTGACTATCAGCAATCCGACGAACAGACTGTCGTTCGTAAGTTTGCTTGGACTAAACAACAGGTATCCTTCCAAGCTGTCGGAATTGTGCCTGGAAAAATCGTTGGGCAGTTTTCCGCTGACGAGCGATTTGGCGCGCTGAGGTTAGTCACGACTGTTACTATGCCAAATACTCAGAATCCTGATCAGGCTCTTGTTGAAAATGCTTTCTACATTTTGCGCCAGGAAGGTGATCTACTTGAGATTGTTGGTGCCAATCAATATCTGCCTGCAGGTGCAAGCATCAATGGAGTGAGGTTTTCCGAAGATAGAGCGATCGTAAATAGTTCGTCGTTTACCGGCGGTCCGGTGATTGTCGACCTGAGCCAAGCTGAAGCTCCCAAGATCTTAGGGGCAGCAGCCATCACTGGCTACGATGACTACTTGCAATTCATCGATGACGGAGTGCTGCTGAGTATTGGAACCAACACATCTGGTGGAGATGGTTCTATCATGGTGACGATGTATGACGCCAGCAACCTTCAGCAACTCAAGATACTCGGACAGTACGCTATGCATGTTTCGGCTGGCTCAATTGCTTCTATGGATCATCATGCATTCGGCTGGTTCAAGGAGTTGGGGCTGTTGACGATACCCATTCGAAGCTACCCCCAAGCTCGTGTGGATCTTGATATGGACGGTTACAAGGAAGCGATTCTAACTAAGGCGCTTATCGAGTTAGTGGCTCTTAGGATAGATCCTACTGCTGGACGCCAACAGTCGGTCAAAGTTGTTGGGCGCTATGAGACTCAAGATGATATTCATCGGTCAGCTTTTATCGACAACAATCTCTACATTTTCACGGCGGGAAGCCTAATAGCCATCGATGCGAGCGATATTCATGAGCTTGACAAGTTGGAGTTTGGCCAACCCTTGGAATACACTGACAGCTCATCTTCAACTTCGACCGTTACAGCTCTGCAGCAAAAAGTACGCGAGCATTTCGCTGATGAGCTAGGCGTGAACAATGGCGAAGTGCAGTTCGTTTCTTTTGAGCCTGTTCAGGGCGCACGAACTGCCGAGTACTCCATTGTTGCGCGCTTTGGCGATCAATTCAAACTTTGTACGTCCAACAGCAGTTCGATTACTAGCAGCCAAGCTGATTTCGTTTTTGGATCAAATCAGTGGCAAAATCTTGACAATCCACTGGACATTAATGGTGACCAGCGAATTACTCCCAGCGACGCACTTGTGGCAATCAACTATCTAAACGAGTATGGTCCGCACCAGCTAGGCAGCAATAATCCTCTACATGCAATCAATTCAAGATCATCACATCCACTAATCGATTCTAACGGAGACGGATATGCGGCTCCATCCGATGCATTGGAGATAATCAACTATCTAAACGCGATACGCGAGCCTGCTCAGTTTGCTGCTTTCATGGATGACGTAGATGTAAAGCGACGAGCCAAAGTAGTGACGAACTGGGGCGCGAGTTTGTAAAGCACTGAATTACCTTGCTTACCGACGAGTTCGATAGCTTTCATTTGACGTAAGCAGTAAGCAACTTTTTGTGCGAACCAGCGAGGTTTTTCAAGCGCTTCAGCGATATGACTGGTAGAGAATGGGTTTGGTAGTTGATCTATGGGAAGTCGACTCAATAGATCAGCTAGGTTGCACAGTTCGATGGATGGACCAACCTCCAGCAACGAAATGTCCATCGACTTGTAGTTCTTGCCTCTTCTGCGTTTAGCTTGACGATCGATGCGAATCTCTTCACAGTCAACCAATAGGATTTCAAGTTTGAGGCGCTTGTGAGGAAACACATTTGAGAAGTGAACCAGGTCCATAAAGATATCGAGCCAATCGCAACTCTTGGGACTCATTCGACTTCGCAATACTTCGCCAGTATTCGGGCAAACCGTCGTCAGCTTCTTGCGTCGTATGATTGGCTTAACGATTCGCAGCCGATTTCGACTTCGCGGCGCCAGTAATTCGCGAGTCTTATCCCGAAGCGCGCCGAGCGATGCATGCTGAATCTCAATCAGCTCTCCATCGTCGGAAATTGCATCAATCCGAAAGCCTTTGAATACGACTTCCGTTTTGGACTTGTCTGTGGCGTAAAGTCCCTTCAGTTGCTGATGAAGCGAGGTTTCCAAAGATTTTGGCTATTCGAATGTTCGGATTGAGCTTGAAGGGGTTGGTCTTAACTCGCAGAAGTGTCTCAAATTGGGCCTGGAGAGTCAATAAAGATTCAAATTTGCTGGCTCGAACCGATCTGAATTGGTCAGGACTTGGGTTGGAAGTTAACGGTTCCTGTGACAGGAACTCTGCAAAATCCCATGCAGATTCTCGCTGAATAAGGCTTGAACTAATCTGCTGGAGCACAACTAATGCAAATCCGGACCGTGGCTGGATCGGCTATGGAGCTTGAACGCAAAAATTATGTGTTTTTCGACTGTACTTTCCAAGAATCGCATCTTCCAAACGAAGTTGAAGTTTGCGGTGTTTTGCTGATAAAATAGATTGTGGTGGACCATCGATTGGCAAGGCTTGATTGTTTCTAAGGATTTGCGATGGGTGTTAGCTTTTTCGGTATTCTCTTGTTGGCGGGGTTGGCAATCGCGGTCGTAGTTGTGATTGTTGGCGTATTGGCCGTTAATCTTAGGAAATGAAGCAAAATGAACTGGCGAAAAATTCTGAAGCCGATGTTGATGTTGGCGGTAATTATCGCCGGTATTTCGATTGCCTTTAGCGCGCTGCAAAATCGACCGGAAATTCGTGTTAGCACTGTCGGCGTCGATGGATTTGCCAAAGATCTACAGCCCATCATCGATCGTTGCAACGCCGATGTTCGCGGTCCAATCGAGGCTGCCCAGCTCCAATCTGCTGATCCAGCTAGCAACTTAGTCATAGCTCGGCGAATCGCTTTGGGGCTAATCGGCAGTGGGTTGTCTTTGGAAGAGGTTCGAGCGCTGCAATTGGTACCCGAGTCCCAACAAATTGCTTGGGTGACAAACTATTTACTACAGGATCGACGCTGGGCCGACTACTTTGCTGAGCGTTTTTCGAGAGCCATGTTGGGCACCGATGATGGACCATTCATACTGTTTCGACGACGTCGATTTACCACCTGGCTTAGCGATAAACTCTACGACGATACCGGATACGACACGATTGTCCGCCAGGTAATTTCGGCTGAAGGACTTTGGACCGATACTCCTCAGGTTAACTTCATTACCGCAAGCATGTCGGAAGGAAATAATCAACAGTGCGACCCTGTTGTTTTGGCTGGGCGAACTTCGCGAACCTTTTTGGCTCAGCGCATCGATTGTCTACAGTGTCACAACGATTTCATAGATCAACATAACTTTGGCACTACCGAAAAGCCAGTTGATGGGGAGCAGATTCACTTCCACAACTTGGCTGCTTTTTATGGTTCGACAGGAATCAAGGACAATCCGTTTTCTGGAATTCGCGAGCGCGGCGACAAGTATCACGCTCAACTATTGGGCTCGACCGACAAGCAAGAGGTTGAGGCTGATGTGCCTTTCTACAAAAATCTACTCAGCGATGAAGGTAAGCCTCGGCAACGCTTAGCTGCTTGGGTTACTCATCCAGACAACAAAGCTTTTTCGCGAGCAACAGTGAATCGAGTCTGGGCATTGTTGTTTTCCCGACCGCTGGTCGATCCTGTCGATAGTATTCCTCTTCATGGCGAAATTCCTCCGATTTTGGACTCGCTGGCTGAAGATTTCGCTAGGCATGAGTTCAACATGCGACGGCTGATTCGCATCATCGTTAGTACAGAAGCTTTTCAGCGTGACAGTCGAGCTGAATTCGATCTGACGGAAGAGCACGAGAGCAAGTTGGCCGCATTTCCAATCACACAGCTTCGCCCTGATCAAGTTGCAGGAAGCATGATTCAGGCCGCTCGAGTTACTGCGATCGACTCGGATAGTTCCGTATTTGTTCGGTTGGCTCGATACGGAAATCGCAATGATTTTTTACGTGACTTTGGTGATCGCGGCCTTGATGAATTCCAAAGCGACGCGATTACGATTACTCAGCGATTGGTTTTGATGAATGGCAACTTGGTTGCCGAACGAACCAAGGAAGACCTGGTAGGTAACGCAGCAACGCGAATCGCGCGGTTTATTAAGGACGACAAAAAGGCGATTGAAACCATTTTTCTAAGCGTGTTCGGTCGCATACCTAGCGGAGCTGAAATGGATTCGATGTGCAGGGTATTAGCCGAAAAATATGGCGGAGATCGAGTTCGGGCGGTCAACGATATTTATTGGGCGATGCTGAATTCAACAGAGTTTGCTTGGAACCACTAAAGAGGCTGTAACATGTGTAATTCAGTCGGTGTTGGCTGCTCCAGTTTGTTTCGAATGAATCGCCGTCAGGCTCTTGGCTTATCCATTGCTGGCGGAAGTGGGCTTTGGATGACTCAGTTTGCTGAGCAACTTGCGCGCGCCGCCGATGATAAGTCACGGCGTCCGAAATCACTGTTGATTTTGTGGTGCCAGGGCGGTCCGAGCCAACTGGACACGTTTGATCCGCATCCCGGCACCAAAATTGGTGGAGATGTAAAGTCGATCTCTACTAGCGCAAAAGGTGTTGAGGTTGCGAGCACCATGGAGGCGACCGCTCAACAGATGCATCGAACCTGCTTGGTTCGGTCGATGATCAGCAAAGAGGGTGATCACGAGCGAGCGACCTACAATGTCAAAACCGGTTGGAGACCTGAACCCACTGTAATTCATCCTTCAATCGGATCAGTGTTGTGTTTTGCCAGCCCAAGCAATTTGGAGATTCCTCGCCACATCTCAATCATCAGCAGTCAGTGGCCGGGTCGAGCCGGATACCTTGGTCCAGCCTACGATGCGTTCAAAACGGGCGATCCTCAATTCCCCATCCCGAATTTGACGCCTCGAGTGGAGGATGAGCAGTTTGAAAAACGTGTTGGGATACTGAACAGCCTTGAAACAGAGTTTCAGCGTGGACGCATGGCCGCGTTGGATAAAAATCGAACTCAGCATCAATCTGCCACGACCCGCGCAACGAAGATGATGAGTAGCAAGCAATTGTCAGCATTCGATATCAAACAGGAAAGTAAATCGAAACAATCGGCCTTCGGCGAGAACGAATTTGGCCGTGGATGTTTGGCTGCGATCCGATTGTTGGAAGTTGGTGTTCGTTGTGTCGAAGTTGAAATTAGCGGATGGGACACACATATCAACAACCACGAACTGCAAGCTGGGCGAGCTGCTGTGCTTGACAAGGCTTTGGCAGCAACTTTGAATGAGCTGGCTGAGCGAGATATGTTGAATGACACGATCGTGATGTGCGGTGGTGAGTTCGGACGAACTCCAAAAATTAATCCTGCGGGTGGTCGCGATCACTGGCCACATGGCTTTAGCATGTTGCTGGCCGGTGGAGCGTTTCGCAAGGGCTATGTGCACGGGGCGACCAATCCAAATCCCGACATTGAGATGCTGGAATCGGGAAAAACGCCTGACCCAGAGCAACTTACGGAGAAGAGTGTCAATATCGCTGACCTTCATGCGACTGTCTTAACGGCATTGGGAGTCAACTTCAAAGAGACTCGCATGACACCCATTGGTCGACCTCTGGCCTGGAGTGATGGAGAGGCGATTAAGGAATTGCTTGAAGGCTAGCCTGTTGAAGTGGCGGTGCGAGAGCACTCCGGTCTTTTGTCAATCGCGTGCGATTTGCGTGAACCTTGCGTCAAGCCAGGGGAACCGTACGGCTCGCGCCGTTACGCTGGAAAACGGTATTGTGTTTAGCCGTTAGCCGGAGGCGTACGAGTGGGCTCGCTTAGTCGTCCCAGCGCTCTTTGCATTGGATACTTCGAGTTTTTCCCGCACTATATCGATTGAATTGGACGTCTCTTGGGCGAACCAATCGACTACTTCGCTGTCACTGGTTCGCTGACGCTCTCCATTGGCACCTCACCTCAGCCGTAATCCACTTCTAACCTAATCAGACCAGCAGGCTTTGAGTAACTCCTCGATCTGAGCCTCACAAATGCCGATGGGCAGGACTTCAATCTGGCCGAACTTTTTCCAAAAATCACTGGTCGCCATAGCTGGCTTACGAGCTACAAAGGTCAAAGTGTAATCAGCGATAAAATAGATCGAGTTTACATCGCCGCTTTCGGCATCGACGCCTGTAGGAACATCGATTGCAACTCGAGCAGCCTTGGTATCGTTTGCGGCTTGAATCCACTCTGACATCGGTGACCTGGGCACACCAGTAGCTCCAGTACCAAGCATGGCATCGATGATCAACTCTGCGCTCGTGATTGACTCTATCACAAGCTGGTATTCGTTCGGCTGAACCAGTGTTAGGCCAGAGTTGCCCGAAGCTAAAAGAATTTTGCAGTTGGATCGGTTGTCATCAGACAACTTCTCCATTGGCCCCAAAACAAAACAGCACACGGGCCACCCAACGCATCGCAAGTGCCTGGCGATGACAACTCCATCACCCCCATTGTTGCCGGAGCCGCAAAGGATCACCGTTTTCGGCCTCTCCGAAAATCGTTCCATTAACCATCGAGCACAGTTGCCAGCCGCGTTTTCCATTAACACAAGCGAATTCATCCCAAAATGCTCGACTGCGCGACGGTCAATGTCGCGAATCTGTGCCGTGGAGAGCACCTGTTTTCGAAGAATTTCCCAAGGATTTCGCAAGTGTAAGGCTCTACGCGTTGGTAAAGGAAATTGGACTGCTGGACAGTTTATTCTTAGCTACAATATTTGAACTCGGGCAAGGTCGAATTTTCATTCAACATGTGTGATTAGGTCGACCTGTGTTCAACGTCGTCAGTTCTGTCTCGAACGGTTCATTAACTCAATTAGTTTAGCAATCATGCCACTTTACGAGTTCCTTTGCCCAAAGTGTAACAAACAGGTCGAGATTCTTGTACGAAACATGGAAGAAAAGCCAGAATGCCCTGAGTGTGGCCACAAGAACTTGCAGCGACAGCTTAGTGTTGCTGCTGCGCCAGCGATTGGTGGCAAAAGCCTTCCTGTCTCTCATACTGGCGGTGGCTGCGGCAGACCTCAGTGTGGCAGTGGCAAGTGCATGTTCGAGTAGACTCATTTTTCCGTTACAAAACCCTACCCGTGAAATTCCCTTCCAGCAAAATCTGGCTGGCGGCCAAAGCCGTTTACCGGAAAAACTCCTCTCCCAAATCTCCGTTAGGTTAACTTCATGAGAATTACCAGATGGCTAACAGCCTGTGTTGCTTTGATGCTTTTTCAGTCCGCTCTATTCGCACAAAACAGCGAGAATCAATTGACCAAAGCCGAGCAGATCAGTGGCTGGCAATTGTTATTCGACGGTAAGTCGGCTGACCAATTCCGCAACTACAAGAAAGAAACCATCAGCGACGGCTGGAAGGTTGTTGAAGGAGCCATCACTCGAGCCGCAAGTGGCGCTGGCGACATAGTTACTAAGGATAAGTTCAAGTACTTTGAACTTTCGATCGAGTACAAGATTGCTCCTGAAGGTAATAGTGGCATCATGTTCCATGTCGACGAAAGCCAAGCTGCTCCGTGGCATACTGGCCCGGAAGTTCAAGTTCAAGACAACGCCAAGGGTCACGATCCTCAGTTAAGCGGTTGGCTTTACCAATTGTTTCAACCTGGAAATGAGAACGGCAAGATTCTCGACTCAACTCGTCCGGCTGGTGAATGGAATCAATTGTACCTGAGAATCTCTCCTCAGCTTTGCGAAGTCTGCATGAATGGCGTTCGCTACTATGTCTTCAAGTTGGGGGACAAGACTTGGAATGATCGGGTTGCGAAGAGCAAATTCGCCAACATGGAGAAGTTCGGCAAAGTTGGCGATGGCCACATCTGTTTGCAAGACCACGGCAACCTGGTCTCCTACCGTAACATCAAAATTCGCCGCCTTAACGAAGACGGCTCTTTGCCGAAGGCTCCCGTCGATGGCAAGTTGAACGTTTCCGGTAAGCCGGCCTTTCCGAACCTTAAGTGGGAAGGCTATGAACCGATCGACGAAAATGGCAATGTTAACAAACAACTTCGCATTCTTGAGTTGACCTACGCCAAAGGTGTAAATCACCGTTTGTATGCGGCTGCTCAGAACGGAGTGGTTTACACATTCGAAAACAAGCCTGACGTCGAGAAGGCTACAGTAATGCTCGACATCCGCGAAAAAGTGAGCAAGTGGTGGATCAACGGCGGTACTAATGAACAGGGCTTGTTGGGCTTGGCTATGCACCCCAAGTTCAAGGAGAACGGGCAGTTCTTTGTTTCGTACACTGTTTTGTCTGACGACCGAACAGTTGTTTCCCGCTTCAGGGCCAAGAAAGATGATCCGACCAAAGCCGACGCAGCTTCCGAAGAGGTAATCTTTGAACTTCCTCAGCCATTCAAGAATCACAACGGTGGAGCGATCGAGTTCGGTCCAGACGGCTACCTCTACATTGCCTTAGGGGATGGTGGCTTCCGAAATGACCCGATGGCCAACGGTGAGAATTTGGCAACGCACCTTGGGATCAATTCTGCGAATCGATGTTAATGGAATCTCTGAAGGCAAGAAGTACAAAATCGGCAGACAATCCTTTCCTGAACGAAGCAGGCGCTCAGCCAGAGATCTATGCGTTTGGCTTCCGCAACCCTTGGCGAATCGCTTTCGATAAGGCGACTGGCAAACTATGGTGCGCAGACGTTGGGCAAGAGCTATGGGAAGAGATCGATATCGTCGAGAAGGGAGCTAACTATGGTTGGAGCAGTCGCGAAGGTACTAAGCCCTTCTCGAATCGAAGCTCGCATACGAAGTTTGCTCCTCGCGATCAGTTTGGGAGTATGACCACGGCATCCGGAAAGAGCTATCACCGGCGGTCGCGTTTATCACAACGGCGATCCGCGATTGCCTCAGCTCAATGGCAAATGCCAGCATGCGGACTATGTCAGCGGTGGTGTTTGGGCGTTGAGTGTTGATCCTAAGACAGGTGCAGCTACTCGCAATATTGAAGAGATCGCTGCGGGTGGAGTTCCAGTCGTAGCCTTTGGCGAAGACGAGAGCAGCGAAGATCTACTACGCGACCGACAATGGCATCGCATAAAATGCATTTTTAAAGTTTTGAAGTGCAGTAATTCACTGTATTGAACCTAAGCTACGGTGGCTGATGCATCCTAATTTATTTTGAGATGCATTAGCCGCTTTTCGATGGGTTTTTTCATCATTCGTTTTTTGGGAGATTCACGTGATAATTGGCGTGCCTGCAGAAATTAAGTCAGATGAATACCGCGTTGCGATGCTGCCCGTGGGAGTCGAAGAACTCACTTCGCGTGGACATCAAGTGGTAGTACAAGCTGGCGCAGGTTTGGGATCGGGCTTAGCAGACCAATTTTACTTGCAAGCTGGTGCTAAGTTGGTTTCAACGATCGAAGAGGTGTACGCCCAGGCTCAACTGATCGTCAAAGTCAAGGAGCCTCAGCCGAATGAGTACCCTTTGATTCGCGCGGATCACACGTTATTCACCTATTTTCATTTTGCCGCTAGCCGCGACTTGACCGACGCAATGATCAAGTCCGGAGCGGCCTGCTTGGCCTATGAAACCTTGGAAGATACTTCCGGCCGACTGCCGTTGCTAGCTCCGATGAGTGAAGTAGCGGGACGCATGAACATCAAGAGGGAGCGAAGTACGCCCAGGCAGCCTCCGGATGAACCGAGTATTCTGTTGGGAGGTGTTCCCGGTGTTGCTCCAGCGCACATTACTATCCTGGGCGGAGGTGTCGTAGGCGCCCAATGCAGCTAGGATTGCGGCTGGCTTCCAAGCTGACGTCGCGATTTTGGACGTGAACATGGATCGATTGCGTTACTTGGATGACGTAATGCCGCTAACGTTAATGCTCTGTTTAACCGACATACGATTCGCGAAGAGCTTCGATTGGCGGACTTGGTGATCGGTTCAGTGTTGATCAAGGGCGCTCAAGCTCCTCCTTGGCTTCTCGCGAAGAATCTGAAATTGATGAAGCCGGGTTCGGTAATTATCGACGTAGCTATTGACCAAGGCGGTTGCTTCGAAACCAGTCGTCCGACCACGCACAAAGATCCTACTTACTTGGTTGATGATGTTTTGCCACTACCGTGACTAATATGCCAGGCAGTTGGTCGAACCAGTACATTTGCCTTGTGCAACGTAACTTTGCCACTGGGTTCTGCGCCTTGTATCGATGGGCGTTGAGAACGCTGTTCGACAGTGTCCCGCACTACGAACCGCCGCCAACGTGATGAGCAAAAAGGTTACCAACAAACCAGTAGCCGATACCTTTGGCTTCGAGTATTCGCCAATCAGCTCGTAATGGATTTACCCGAAACCCACTACGATATTCGGGAATTCTGGCGAATCCCACTACACCCGATGGTGAAATACTTTGAGTACAAGTAGCGCTCCGTTGAGCCTTCGATGGATTGGTGATGAGTTTGGTTATCTGCAATTGCTGGATCAAACTCAACTGCCTGTTCTCCAGGTTCAGCTTGAGTGTCGCGATGTCGAAACTGTCTGGGAAGCGATCAAGATGCTGCGAGTTCGCGGAGCTCCAGCAATCGGCATATCAGCGGCTTACGGAGTTTTGCTTGCCGAGCCGAAGGATGGTTAGCGATTGATGGATAAACCTATCAACGAGCCGCGGAACTGTTGGCCGCAGTCGTCAACTGCTGTCAATCTGTTTTGGGCTTTGGATCGCATGAGGCAAGTTCTAACGAAGCCTTGCGGAAATATTGTTCAGCTTCGAAAGTCGATGCTCGGTGAAGCTCGACTAATACATGGCGAAAGATCGTCTGATGTGCCATGCCATCGGTCGTTACGGCGGAAACGCTGATTCCTCAAGCAGCCCACGATCATTACTCACTGCAATGCGGGAGGGCTGGCGACCAGCGAATACCAGGACTGCGGCTCAGTGTATTGTTTGCAAGCCAGCAAGCAGGCAAGCAGCTCAGGTTTTGCAGACGAGACAAGACCTCTTTGAAAGCCAAGGCTCGCGATTGACCGCCTATGAGCTGCATGCGGCTGGGATACCCACCCGAGTTATTTGCGATTCGATGGCAGCACGTCATGAAGACTCACAGAGTTATGCGAGTGGTTGTCGGTGCCGATCGAATTGCAGCTCGTAGTGATGTGGCTAACAAATTGGCACGTACGGGCTAGCGATCGCGGCTAAGTTTCACAGAGTGCCGTTTTACGTTGCGGCGCTGGTAAGCACGTTTGATTTGACATTGCTAAACGGTAGCGAGATACCCATTGAAGAGCGAGATCCGACTGAAGTTGTGAAGCCATACGCGATTCAATTGGCTCCCGAAGAAGGGCCTTTCAGCTTACAATCCAGCCTTCGACGTTACGCCTGCAGGGCGATCTGCCCATCGTGCGAACGAGGCATACTTCAGCCTCAACGGAGAGCTCAATTATCGCGATGATGGCTCGCTAGAAATTGAATAACACGGGGAGCCTGACCTTGAAGCATTTTCTCTTGAACTCAATCTGCTTTCGCTTCTTGATGGGTCTTAAGCTCGCATGGCACTGCTGATAATGTTTCTTCCATCAATCTGCATTGGAAGCGGAAGCTAACGCGGCCTCGCCGTCGCATCGAGCCGCTGGTGAAGCCCTACCTCGACAGTGAAACCGTCGTTGGTTTGAGCATAGGAGTGCTTCAAAAGGGCCAGGCCTCGACATATGGTTTTGGGCGAGTTTCGCTGGAGGATTCAAAAGAACCGCAGGCGAATACAATCTATGAAATCCGGCTCGATCACCAAAGTATTCACGGGCCTACTTCTGGCTGATGCCGTCGAGAAAAATGGTCAAGTTGGATCAGCCAATTTGCGGAGTTGTTTCCAGCAGATCAACCGAAACCACACTCAAGCCTGAGCAAAATTCAACTCAAAGATCTTTCGACTCACGTTTCAGGTCTGCCGCGAATGCCTAGCAACTTCGACCTGACCAACATCGACAATCCCTACGTGGATTACGATGCCACCAAGATGTTTGCGCGTTCCTACACGATCATCGCGTGACTCGTGATCAGGCAAGAAGAATGGTATTCGAATCTTACAGATGGCTTGTTGGGATACTTGATCGCTAACAGCAAAGACGGAGTACGAGACTCTCACTTAAGGAACGAATTCTCACACCGCTGCAAATGACAAACAGTTCACTCTCTTTGACTGCGGCTCAAAAGGAAAGGCTCGCTCGGGTTATGATTTGGATTTGACTCCGCGCGGCAATTGGGACTGACACTGGCATCTGCCGGGCGATTCGTAGCACTTCGACCGATATGCTCAAGTTTGCTAATGCGATGCTGCATCCCAGCGATTCGATGCGAGCTAGTGTTGATTTGGCTTGGCAAGAGCAGCAGAAAGCCATTGCCGCCACGGATGACCAATGGGATTGGGATGGATGGTTGCCGGAGATGGGCACACTCGTTTCCACAACGGTCAGACTGGCGGATATCCTCGGCCTTGTTCATTAGTCGAAAAGTGGATTTGGCCGTAGTCGTGTTTGTCGAATACTGCCGTAGGTGAAATTGATCGACTTGCAGAGGATGTTTTCAAGCTGTTGGCTGGCGATCCCGTGGAGCCGCGAAAGTTTGAAGCCAAGGTGAAAGTGCCGGCAGATCTTAAAACGATATGAGGGTGTGTACAAATTGGTCGAAGGAGTTGACTTCACCGTAAGCGCCGGAAGGCGAGAAGTTGATGGTTGGGCTAACTGGTCAGCAAACAGTTCGCGTCTATCCGAAGTCGGAAACTCAGTTCGAGTACAAAATAGTCAAAGCTGAAATCACCTTCAGGCAAGACAAGCAAGGTAGCTGGAACGAACTGATCCTGTTTCAAAACGGCATCAAGCAGAAAGCTGTTCGCAAGGAGTAACGTTCAGAACCGCCTGAGTTAATCCTCCGATATCGATACTTCGCCACTCTCGTGGATGATTGCGTAGTATTTCGGTATTTGTGCGAAACCAGCGAATTGTTCTAAAACGGTGCCGAAAGCTTGCCTTGGATCGACTTCTCGAGTTCAGGACAAAAGTGCTTGACGGGTTTGCTGATCCCTTTCGAAATCACTTGAAGCTCGGACTGCTGTTTCTTTTCGTTGGTCTGAGATCGAGATTAGGCAAATAATGTCGTCTCGTTTCAAAATGGAGTAACCACCCCGAATCGACAGCTCAACAAGCTTTCGATCGTAACGCAACCAGTGATCGGGCTTGAGAATACCGTTGGGAACTGCAACCGAAAAAAGGGAAGCAACAACCGCCAGGATCAAGGTTCCCGATATTATTTGTCGCGTGTTGGGCTGAGCGATCGGTAGTTCAATGCGATCGTCTGTCGCCGTGGCTTGCTTAATCGACATCTTTGGCGGAAGGTCATCGATTGGCTCAATGAGCGAGATCTCGAAGTCAGGGCTAAGGTTGGCGGAAGCAATAGTCAATAATCCTATCCATAAGCTACTTCAGTTTCTTGGACGCAATTTGCAGTAAACTCGATTTGATCGCAGATTTCAGATAATGCCAAAGAGACGCTAACAAATGGTAATTCGATAATTGAGTTAACCCCTTCGATACGCTCGCGCAGAAAACCTTCGTTCGTACGACGCATCAGAATTGCCGACGGCTGATGTTGTTCAAGGATGAGTTAGTATTGGAGGGTTGGTATTTCAAGGTAGGCTTGCATCTTTTCGTCCAAGTCTACTTGTCGTGTCGATGGTGACAAAATCTCAACGACCAACACGGGAGAGTCCTGAAAGACGTAACTTTGTGGATTAGACTCACAAACTACCTGCAAATCCGGGTAGTAGAATCTGGTTCGACCTTCGCGTCGAATCCGAAGTTTAGTATCTGAATCAAACGGCTGACTTGGTAGACCTTTGAGTAGACGGGAAACCAGAACTAGGCAATTTCGTTTCACCAAGTTATCGCGGATTGTAGATCCCACCATCGCCCGTATCCAGCCTTCGATATACTCGCTCTTTGAAAATGAATCGCCTTCAGCAGACAAGTATTCCTCGACAGAAAGGAACTCCGGAATGGTTGCACTCGCCATTTTTCAGTCTCCTATGTTCAAAGCCATTTCAACGCGAGCACTTCATTATGCCTTAATTTTGCAATGGTATCGAACGACCTGCATTGAGCTACTCTCGAGACACTGAAATGTTGTGCCCGTGCGACTTGAGAAGAGCCTGCTGTTTGGCTTTGTTGAGGTCGGCTTCGATCATCTCCTGGCACATCTCTTCGACCGTGACTTGAGGAATCCAACCCAAATCCTCCCGAGCCTTTGTAGGATCTCCAAGCAGCGTTTCAACCTCGGACGGTCGATAGTATCGCGGATTTACGCGAACGATGACGCTGCCTACCTTCAAAGAAGGACAGCGATCGGGCTGATGAATCTTCGATACCGTGCCAATCTCATTAATGCCTTCACCCGAGAAATCGATATCGAAACCGGCGAAACGAGCTGACATACGAACGAATTCGCGAACCTTGATCTGCTTGCCTGTAGCGATCACATAGTCCCGTGCTTCGGTTTGCTGCAGCATCATCCATTGCATTCGAACGTAATCCTTGGCGTGACCCCAATCTCGAAGAGCGTCCATATTGCCAAGGTGCAAGCATTCCTCAAGCCCGTTAGCAATATTGGCCAGGGCTCGTGTAATTTTTCGAGTAACGAAAGTTTCGCCGCGTCGAGGTGATTCGTGATTGAATAGAATTCCGTTGCAAGCGTAGATCCCATAGGCCTCACGATAGTTGATCGTGATCCAGTAGGCGTACATCTTGGCAACCGCATAGGGTGAACGAGGATAAAAAGGCGTCTTTTCAGTTTGCGGTATCTCCTGCACCAAGCCGTACAACTCGGATGTTGAGGCTTGATAAAAACGAGTCTTCTTCTCAAGCCCCAAGAAGCGGATGGCCTCCAAAAGACGCAGAGCACCTAAAGCATCCACATCGGCCGTGTATTCGGGAGCCTCAAATGAAACAGCTACGTGCGACTGTGCACCTAGGTTGTAGATCTCATCTGGCTCCACCTCTCGCACAATGCGAATCAAATTGGAAGAGTCGGTAAGATCGCCATAGTGCAGCTTGAAACGAGCACCAGCGGTATGAGGATCTTGATAAATGTGGTCAACTCGCTCGGTGTTGAACAGCGAAGCTCTGCGCTTGATCCCATGAACCTCGTAACCCTTTTCCAGCAGGAACTCTGCAAGGTAAGAGCCGTCTTGTCCAGTAACGCCAGTGATTAGAGCTTTCTTCATCGTTTTTCGCTTCAAATTATGCTGTTTGACTCACAGGGAGCGTAGTTGCGGGATTGCTGACAGTCTCATTCTTGGGAACTTTCAAGCTTCAAAAAAGCACCATGTCGACAGATTGGCAACTCTCTGTGCAATTCTTTATTCTCGCGAGTATGATCTATGTTGAACAGGGCCTTGAGGTTGTCAACCTGAGCAAACTTTTTGGCCGATTCATTAGTGGGCAACATCCAAGCCCAGTCGCTTGAAGTGTTATAACCGTTCCAGTCATTAGAACCTGCGGTCAAATTCAGCATTGAAAAAATGACGAGGCCGATGTTCCCCTAAACAACATGCGCAATTCAACTCGTCAATCTGAAAAGGAAATAGCGTGCCCAGCAATAAACCTTGGCTGGATGGGCCATCGGCTCGTGATCGTGCAGTCGCAAAAATGTGGCAAGGTGGACCTGCATTGTTGATTGGTCTTCTTGCAACCGCCGGAACCTACTTCCTTTTCGGCATGGTTTGGTTTTGGACAATCATCATCGCAATAGCAGGTTTCTTTTGGCTGCTTACCGGTTTGATCACTTACTTTACGGGATATGAGTAAGATCGAGAGCTACTGTTGATTAGCTACACGGATCCTCGGGCCAGTCGTGCTTGGGATATCGGCCGCGGAGCTCTTTCCGAACAGACGGATAAGTGTTTTTCCAAAAGCTGGCCAAATCGTTGGTGATCTGCTGACAACGTTGATTGGGAGCCAGCAGATGTAGCATGAGTGGAACTCGACCACCAGCTAGACTTGGCGTTGTCTTCCAACCAAAGAATTCCTGAATCCGAGCGGCCAGAATTGGCTGACTACCCGGTTCGTACTGCAAGAAGAATTTCGCGACCTTGTTGGCAAGCGAATCGAATCTGGTGCACATTGATCCAGCGCGTGACGCTGAGCAGTTAACAGACCGTCACGACAAAGACTGCGGGTAATTGCTTAAGCTCGTCGAGCGATTTCTTGCCGACGCACCAATCCTTGAGCGACTGAGACAACTCTGGCCCCTCGAATTTTGGCAGATCCGCATCCGGCATCGCTTCACTTAGCCAACGAATCCGACCTAACAAGCTCTGAAGTTCTTTGTCTTTGGGCGGTAACAACTTGTAAAACTGCTTCGCCGCTTCTGAGCTTAACATCTCGGCGGTTTTCTCGTCCAGCGGCGTAGCGATTGGAGTTTCATAAAGCATCAAGTCGATCCAATACACCTTTACGACTAGCAACAGCTTGCTGAGTTGGATTGAAAAACCGCTCATCAGCCTCGTAGTACATTTCGCCACTCAACCAATCTGGGTCGATTCCACTGGTTTCGCCGCACCGTAGCTTGCTCCACCTGCATCGACATCCAGGCATAAGAATAGATCGCTACGAACACCCGGAGGTTCGAGTACTACGCCACGACCTCCAACCATCAATACGCGCGCGGTCCTGTTGAAGAACGACGTTTGGCGAGCCGATCAGGGAAAGCCGCCAGCAGAGCTTGTTGAAGTTGACTCTCCAGCGGTTCGTCCTGATGACCTCGGGACCGCCGCGAGCAATCTGCATAAAACCGCTCGGCGGTGCGTCCAAGATTTCTGCTGCTCCGAAGTTAATCGTCCCCAAGCTCAGTCTCAGCGCGATTGTCTCGCAGGAATTGATTCCGCCACCAGAACCTTGCGAGTGATATCACAACTCCAATTTCTAGCCGATGTATGCGGCGTTGGTCCACGAGGACGACCTCGATCGGCCTGAGGCTTCATAAACAGATCTCGCTCGCTCAGCAAAGCCGCAGCCATCGCTCCAGCCGTTGGTATTTCAAGCTCATGCGCCGCGACCAGCAATCTGGCCAATCGTGGATGAACTGGGAACTTGAGTAGCGTTCGTCCAAGATCGGTGAGTCCATCGCCGTGGACCGCACCGAGGTAGGTCAATACGTTACGAGCTTGCTTGAAAGCATCGTCGCTGGGTCGAGTGAGCCAAGAGAACTGTTCGGGCTTTTGACCCCAACTGAGCAGTTGCAAAACGGCCGAAGCTAAATCGGTTCGCAAGACTTCTGGCTCTAGCTGCATCGGACGGCTTCGACCGGTTATCTCGTCCCATAACCGATAACATACACCAGGAGCGGTTCTTCCGGCGCGCCCTGCTCGCTGATTCGCCGACGCTTGGGAAATAGGTTCAAGCCTTAGCTCATCAAGGCCCGTTGCAGGATCGAATCGCTTCACGCGAGCCCAGCCGCTATCGATCACGATTCGAACTCCATCAATGGTGAGCGAAGTTTCAGCAACATTGGTCGCTAGGATGACTCGTCGCTTCGCGCTAGGCTGAAGTACTTGATCTTGATCGGCTGCGGTCATATCACCATACAGAGTAAGCAAATCCCAAGCATGGCGATCTGCGGTTGGTTGCAGTTGGCTGCGAACCTGCATGATTTCGCCGACTCCAGGCAAAAAGGCTAGTACATCGCCCTGCTGCTCCTTTCCGGCTCGTTCTATCGCCTCAACCGTCGCATCAATAATTCTGCGAGTTGGACTGACACGAGTGTTTGGCGTTTCAAATCTGTTATAGCGAATGTCGACGGGGTAGTTGATCGCGGCAATTTTCAAGATCGGTGGCAGATTCAAATACATGACGATCGACTCCGAATCGAGTGTTGCCGACATCACTAGAATCCGCAACTCGGGCCGGAATTCAGTTTGAACTTGGCGAATCATCCCCAACAGCAAATCCATCTCCTGCGAACGTTCGTGGAACTCATCCAAGACAATCGCAGAGAATGATTCGAGCAGCGGGTCAGATTGCAACCTCCGTAGCAAAATTCCTGGGGTCATCGACAGCAATCGAGTATTGGGGCCACACTGGCTATCAAACCTCACTTGATATCCAATCAAACTACCAATGTTGCAACCGCGCTCCTGAGCGATACGGGTGGCTGCTGCGCGGGCCGCGATTCGACGTGGTTGGATCAAGGCGATTGAGCCCGAAAGCTGAGGCACATCCAACAGGCTTGGAGCAACTCGTGTGGTCTTTCCCGTGCCTGGTGGAGCTTCCAAAATTAGACAGTTTGATTCCTGAATGATCTTTGAAATCTCGGGCAGATGTGGATCGATGGGCAGTGATTGCAAGTGTTAGCCTTTCCAATCTGGCGAGTTTGCTGCCTATATTCCGGTTGTTGGCGGGTTGGCGCGAATTGTCGAATGCGGGAAGATTATGGTTCTAGCATCTTCGCGCGTGAAGGATTCTATAACAAAACGCAGATTGTTTGACGCCATCTGCAACACTTAGGCGGTAGAAACAGCAAAGCATGAGTCAAGATTACGTCGACATTCAAGGAGTTCGATTGCGACTAGCAACTCCCATGGAGAATCGCTCGCAATGGATCGGGCAACGCGAGGTGCTGAAGCAATTATTGGCATGTTGGTTAGTTGTCAATCAGAAAGATCTTCCTCTGACACCGCGACTAGTGGGTGTTCCGGGTATTGGTAAGACCGCTTTGGCCATGGCCGCTGCCGCTTTGCGCAAGCAAGAGTTGTTCGTATTCCAGTGCACCGCGGACACTCGTCCTGAGGACTTGTTGGTCACGCCTGTTTTGGGACAAAGCGGCACGATCGCCTATCACGCTTCTCCCTTGGTAACTGCCATGATTCGAGGTGCTGTTTGCATTCTGGATGAAGGCAATCGTATGAACGAGAAGTCTTGGGCCAGTTTGGCTCCACTTTTTGATCAGCGAAGGTATGTCGAGTCGATCGTAGCTGGCATCGTGATCAACGCACACGCCGACTTTCGCTGCGCAGTGACCATGAATCAGGATGATTCGACCTATGAAATTCCCGATTACATTCTCAGCCGACTTCAGCCGACATTGCCGCTTGGTTTCCCCAGCCGACAAGACGAGCTGGCCATTCTTCAGTATCACTTGCCATTTGCTGAACCCGAGATGTTGGCCATGACAGTCGATTTCCTGCAGCATTCCCACGAGTTGAAACTCGACTTCTCGGCGCGCGACGGATTGAATCTGCTTCGATATGCCATTAAGCGGCTGGCTCAGGAAAACGATCATCCAGTATCCAAGGATTCCGCTTGGAGAGAGGCTTTGGAGTATTGCTTGGGCGATGATGCGATGGACCTTGATTCTTTGGCTCAGAAACGCAAACAAGATGCTAGTGGCAACATGATGCCGCTCGGCCTAGGCGACTTCTTCTTTGATCCAGATGATCCGATGCATCCCGACTTCGAGGAGGATGAAGATGATGATGAAGACAGGTAGATTAGCCCAAATCTTATCGATTCAGCTTGATGATCTTGCCAGTGGTTAATGTGCCGATTGAGACTTTAGAGTCTGAGGTTAGCGTGGGAATCTCGGCCAAGAGTGTTGCGCCGGTCTTACTATCAAAACGATACTCGATTGTGCCGCGCGCGTTGGAGGTCACCTCGGCAATCTTGATTCCGTCAATGTTCAAGTCAAAAGTCGTATTTCGTTCAACTCTGCCAAGAACTAGTCGAATGACAGTACGATCTTGACTGATTTCCATTTCCAATCCGCCAACAAGTCGATTACCAGTAAGATTGGCTACATAGATGTTGCGTGGAATCTGCAGCCGCTCACTAAGCGATTTGAACTCCCCTGAGTAATCCCCCACTGTAATTTTGGAACCCGCTTGAATTGTCGGGAATCCTGAAATCTCAGCAGGATTGAATTTGGTTGCAATCACTCCTAGAGCGTTGGCGGTCGCTGATGAAACCGTGATTCCATCAATAACAACGTCATAGGCTTGGCCCGCAGTTAAACCGCGAGCGTATACACCAAGAAAGCTTCGATCGCCAAGCGTTCCATAAACAACTTCCCCAATCCGCTCACCCGCTGCGTTGGTTAAGGGCGTCGTGAAAACGTTTGACTTAGAAATCAATCGATTCTCTTGCGCGCGAGGCGAATTTCTTTCGCCTTCGCCCTTCAGATCAACAGTTGCAACGGAATCGACCACCAGCGTAGCAGCCTGCTGTCCGTCTAGAAGTATTTCCGGCAGACGATTGGCTAAATCTGAATTGGCATCCAACTTCAGAAAACCACGGCCACGAGCATCAGTTTCGACGGTACCGATCAGCTTATCTTGCAGAAACACAGGGTGTTCACCGTTAGCTTCAGCATTTTGAATTCGTACTTCAAGGTCGACGCTTCCATCGCTGTTATTGGTGACTTTGACCCCCATTCGCTCCCTGCCCTGACCATCCACTTTTGTCCAGCCAGAATCGGGAACGGTTGTACTCTTATCGCTGCTATTCAGGTGATTGATTACTTTGAGCGCATCGCTGGGGGAAAAATTGCCATCGTCGTTAACGTCAACGTAGCCTTCAGTTGAAGGATCTTGAACAGTGCGATCTGCAGAGTTCAAATTGTTGATCACCATAACGGCATCAGATGGAGTTACGATCGAATCATCATTGACGTCCAATGGTGCGAGGAGGTTATGGCAGTCAGCCGCCATCAAACTACGGTTCTCCAATGATTCAACAATGAGCCTTCGAAGTTTGTTTGAGCGAGACATGCTGACCTCAGTAAATGCTTAGGACAAAACCAACTATTCAATACCAAAACGATTAAGGTACTGCCCAATCACTAACGCCCTCGTCAGGAACGACGCGAACAAAATTGTAGCGGCAGTTCACCATTTTTACACGCTTCTGGCAACAGAAAGTGCACATGACCCCCCCAGCTATTGTTTTTGATGCTGCACGGTTTCTGGGATTTCGGGGCCGAGGACCCTTTGTTCTTCTCGCGAATTACTTACCCAGCCCTACAAGGCTGGGCTGAGTAAACGGACAGGGCTTCGGCCGTAAAACCAAATACTAAAACATCAAAACTAGTGCTGTAGGCTGAGCTGTACGACATTCCTGGCGAGCTTCGATCAATCAATAGCCGATGGAACTGTCCAAATCCGTAATTTGCAGCTTTGTACCAGTGCCTGCCATTGGAATCGAGGCTTGTATTTCACTGAGCAATTTGGACAACTGGCTCAGTTGCTCGGGATTCTGCTGGAGAAGTTGCTTGATCTCGCTACTCTGCGACCCACGGACTGATAGTTCGCCTTCACTCCCCTTAGAATTCTCAGCGAAAGAGCTAGCAGAGCTAAACTCGAGTTCGAACGGGCTGTTGATTTGATGCTGGCTTAACCAATTCCGGAAGCCCTCTGCGATCTGCGCGAGTTTTTCGCTTAGCGTTAGGGCTCCAGAACCAACGGAATTCGCCCCATTGGAATCAGTTGAGGCTGAAGGAGTTGCAGAACTGGAGAGCAATCTTTGAAAGCTCAGGCCGACCCGTTTTACGACACTGCTAGCAGTAGTCGCTGCCACAGGTAGAGTAATAGCTAGTCCGGCTGGTAGCAGATTCATTCGGGTTGCTATCAATTCTTGGTTGAACCAAACGATTGTTGGGAACCTAGCGCTCCCTGCTCTTGTCCTGAGATCGTCAAACTTGTCGCAGACTCTCCATTGTTTAAGTTAAGGTTTTCGCGACTCGCAAGATGGGCAAAATGCGTGTCGTGGCAAAACAGGGTGCTCTAGTAGCCTTAGAGATTTCAGATTGGATTGAGGCTTGCCCCTAAGTCGATTCCAGCGAAGACCCTGATTCACTTTCCATTATTGATGATCACAACTCGATCATAACCCACGCGTAGTAACAAAACCGAGCTGCAGTCATGGCTTCCGATTTTCGACTCAAAGAACAACTTCCAAAGCTCACCGCGACCATTGTTGCGACCTATACGGAAAATGACCGCATCAATCACCTTGGCCACTGTCCCCTTCCGAATTACGAGGTCATTGAGTCGATCCTCGAAGATCTGAAGGACATCATCTATCCGGGCTATCGCCGACGTGAAGGTTTGCATCGCGGCAATGTAATGTATCATGTGGGTGACTTAGTCGACAAATTGCACGACAAGCTAACCGCTCAGATTGCTCGCGCTCTCAGACATGATGATCGGATACGTGGACGCGGCTCAGACTGCGAAACCGAAACAGATTACGATGCTAAAGGGCAGGCGATTGCAATTCGTTTTCTTGAACAACTTCCCCGACTTCGATCCATTTTAGCAACTGATGTGGAAGCGGCGTATGACGGAGACCCAGCAGTAAGTGGTCGCGATGAGATTATCTTCTGCTATCCAGGCTTGGAAGCGATTACAATCTATCGTATCGCACACGACCTCAGGCGCTTAGGGGTACCATTCATTCCGCGAATGATGACGGAGTGTGCACACTCTCGTACGGGAATCGATATCCATCCTGGAGCTACAATCGGTGACCACTTCTTCATCGATCATGGTACCGGCGTTGTTGTTGGCGAAACGTGTGACATTGGCAATTACTGCAAAATTTACCAAGGCGTTACACTTGGCGCGCTTAGTTTCCCAACCGACTCAGATGGACAATTGATTCGCGGCCAAAAGCGTCATCCAACGATCGAAGACTACGTTGTGATCTACGCAAATGCAACCATCCTTGGCGGTAAGACCGTGGTGGGTGCTCACAGTGTCATCGGTTCTTCAGTTTGGATCACCAGCACTGTGGCTCCGAACACAACCGTTGTGCTTGAGAAGCCCAACCTGCGAGTTCGCGGTGGCGTTCCAGATGACATGAAGCCCGAGGCGAATTACCAGATCTAGTCGATGATCTAGTTGAGGATTGAACAGCCTACGAAAGTTTCCCAAGCCTGCATCAATCGTCGAAAAGTAGTATCGCTACTGGTGGCTGCAGGAAGCTTTACGTCGTCAAGCTCTACATTATCCACTTGTGTCACTGGATAGATACACCAAGGCGTTGATACCAGGTAAAGCTCATCGAAGTTGGTTAACTCAGATGCCTTCATGTATCTTTCGGTAACCTTCAATCCAAGGGAGTTGGCGAGGCGAATCACAAATCTTAGAGTGATGCTGTCGTAGCGATCCACTGCGGGCCGGACGATTAGCCCTTCTTGATTGGACCATCCGACAATACTTCCAATCGAGGAATCGCTGACGTGGCCTTCAAGGTCCAAAAGAATCGGATACGCGAAACCGCCAGATCGAGCACTTGCGGCAGCTTGGCGTTGAGCCAAGTAGTAGTGCAATCGACTACGAACCTTGATTCCTTTTGGCCAACATTGATTTGGGACATCTACGTTTCGAGCAGTAATCAACTCGATGCCTTGGCGGTACTTTCGCTGGTTCTCAGCCATCTGAATCGGATAGGTGTAGATACTGAACTGAGACTTCTTTTCGTTCGAGATATCACTATCGCGATCGAGAAACTCGCTCCAAGGGTTCCTAGAACAACCGGGTGTAGCAAAAAAACAGATGCCTTGTTCTGACCCGTCAGGTAACAATCTAGCGTTATGATCAATCAGTTTTGCAATAAAGATACGAAGCTCATCCAACGTGCAGGGCAGCTCGATTCCCAAGACTTCAAGGCCACGCGTCCATCGTTGATAGTGATCGTCGAGCAAGAATGGTTGGCCTCGAAAAGTTCGAACTTGCTCCGCTACGGTTACTCCATGAATGAAACCCTGGTCGAGAATCGGTAAGCTCAATTGACTAAACGGAACAAGGGTGCCGTTTGCGTAGCCAATTGGTTCTGTTGAAGTGCTCAATTCAGTGTCTCGAGTCAAAGTTCAGTTGCGTCCGCTGTCACTTACCTCACGCGATCATCCATGGGCAACTTGCGTTTCTTGAGCCACTCCCAATCGGATTTTGATTGATCATCTCGGCCCAATCCATCTAGTATCTTGGCTCGATGGTAATGGATGACCCCCGCCGACCAAATCAGTTGTCCAGCCTCAAGGCGAGTAAGAACTCCATCCTCGTTGGTTGGTTCAGGTTCACCGCTGGCCATTAGAAAGAGTGAATTCCAGAACGAGTTCTCGGTCTGGTCGACTAAACTATCCACGGCATTCACGGCTGCGTCTGCATCGTTCAGCGCTTCGGGCAAGAGCCCGGTTCGAAAGAGTATCCAAGCGCGAGTATCCAAGAAGCTAAACTCCTTGGGTTGCATGTCCAATGCTAAGTTAATCTCGCAAGCGCATCCGACAGATCCTCACCCGACAGAGCTCGAAAATAGGCGACTTGATTGAGATCTATTGCAATCACCGCCCGCGGCAAGTTCTTAAGCTTGCGATGCTGAGTCAACTGAATCATGCCGACTAGGGCGGCGGATTTGAAGTCGCTCCGCTCCTCGAATTTGGTTGTAGCAATTGTTGCCAAGCTATCGAAAAAATACAGATTCTGCTTCTCAACATCATGCAGCAAAGAGATGACATCGTCACTATCTTTCTTCAGTGCCATTTTCAGCAGAACATGCCAATAATCGACCTCTTTTTCGGGTTCCGGCAGATGCTTTTTGGCTTCATTCAAGAGTATTGGGATCACTATCCCCAAGTAAACGACAGCGTTGGCGGCCCGCGTAAGAGTCCAACGAGCCGACATTCCCGGAATACGTTCGAATAGTACGGGAATAACGACCACGCCAATTGCGCAGCTAATGCTGATTACAACTCCCCAATTCCATTTCATCTAACTTGCAACTCCTCATATTCACAGAATATAGCTTTCTGCTACAGTTCTGTCGCTAGTGGATTTAGGCTAGTAGCTATACTATTGTGTGTGCCAACACGCGAGAACCTAAATCAAGCACAATTCTCAGGACAGAGAAGCTTTACCTGAGGAACTGACTCATGCCACTGTACGAGGTTGAATCCGATTCTCACATTATTATCACATGGGCTGAAGACGAGCAAGCTGCACGACTGGTAGTTGCCGATGCTTATCCTGGCGACCACATCATTCGCTTGACCAAACGGCCTCGCGACACCTGGGTTATCTCCAAGGGCGTTCTAGGAATCGCCTCCCGAATGGATGTTTGCAGTATCGCCCGCGAATGCCTGTCAAAGTCCGCTGGTGACAAGATTCACGCCATTCGACTGTACATGCACGAAACCGGCAGCGATTTGGAACGCGCTCGTCGCGTCATCGAAAGCAACATGGTCATGGGGTGGTAGAGAAGCAGGCTTTTAGGTTTCAAACTTCTGAATCTGCCGCAGGTAGCTATTCAACATCCTTGGCAAACTCTTGCCCACCGTTGATTCGTCGTTGATGAGGTCTATAGTTAGATTTGTAGGATAGGTGAGCATTCTCGCGGACGTACAGGCCTAGATAGAGCCACTTCATGTGATGCTGTTTAGCGAATTCAATCTGTTTTAGCACACTCAATGTGCCCAAGCCATAACGCTCAAACTCTGGGTTGAAACAACAGTAGACGGCCGAAAAAGATTTCTGACCAACGTCTGTAATCGATACGGATAGTAACTGCTTTTCGAGCCAAATGCTAAGCTCCAAAGTCATATTGGGAGCGGACAACAAGAAGTCCCGATAGCCACTTTCATCAATGTCAGTGGGATCTTTCGCGAGTCCTCTTCCCTTGCGATGCTTGTTGAACAAATCGACTCGAGCTTCATCGCACTCCGCGATGGACCATTTAAATCGCAGGTCCTCGGCTCGCTTTAGTGCCCTGCGGTGAGTACGAGAGAGATCAAAGCAATTAACGTCCAGACGAATTGGCTCACAGGCAGAACAGTTTGGACACTGTGTCACGTAGAAGAACGCTCCACTGCGACGGTATCCAAACTCCATCAGCTCATCAAAACGTGCTGGCGTGATGGGCAGCATCGGCAATGCCATCGGCAGTCGAGCCACTTCGTCATCCAGGTAGCTGCACGGCGATGGGCTATCATCAATGATGTGAAGGAAGTCGATCATCCGAATCGAAAGAAAAAAGAAAAAAGAAAAATGTGCGAAGTTGTGACACTTCTCGCTGATCGCCGTTGGTTGACGCGACTGGACCCTCCAGCGCGCATAAGCTTGCTACAAAAAGTACGCAAATTCGAGGGAAGGTCGCTAGGTGAGGCCCGCGAGCCTAGCGGGGAAGGCGACCGTATTCTTCACCCTCCCCGGAAAGCTCGATTACTCGCTTACCCTCCTGCAAAATAATCTGTCTATTGTAGATTCGTAAGGGTACGGGAGGGTTCGTATACCGCCGATCAGGGAGAAGTGTCGAAGTTGTCCCAGAATTGCTTATCAGCCGAAGTGCCTTAGCACCGGTTTTTCCAAGAACCGGACTTAGTTCTTCGCAATGCCTAACATTGTACAACGACTGCAGCCGCTTGGCCTTCGAAGGTATAGGACAACTGCAAGAAACAAGACTTCTGCGTTTCGGATGGGGTTCGGCAAACATTAATGGGACAGTTAGAGTCGTCCGAGTTGTTGCCCAGAATTGGCAGAACCTTTCCAGACTGCATCGCCAGAAGAGCCGCAGTAAGTTGAGCTAACCCGGTTGCGCCACCGCCAGTTCCAAAGTAGCTCGAAAAGGCTGTCACAGGAACTTCGCCGGCAACCTGAGCAATCGCATTAGCTTCAAGTGAGTCCAATTGGCGATGCGAGAATCCTTGAGCACTAACAAAGGCTAAGTCGTCTGACTCAATACCGGCAACCGTCATGGCTGCAGATGCTGCAGATGCGATCGATTTTGAACTTCCGCCACATTCCGTTTCGGGCCGACCGCACCTATTTCCTACTCCACGCACCTGACCATAAATCTTGGCATTTCGGCCAACAGCATGTCTTCGCCTCTCCAATACAAGGCAGGCCGACATCTCGGCGGGCACGATTCCGCAACGAGTTGGATCAAAGGCTCGGCTGAAGTATTGTTCCGAAGCACCGATGGTTGAACCATCAAAATATGCATCAGGCTTGCGCCATAGAAGCCGGGTTGGAGTAACTCGGCTGCCCATGGCACCGACCAACATCAAATCGGCCTGGTCACGCTACATAATACAGATAGCCTCGCTTAAGGCTACTATTCCACTCACTTCTTCTTGAGCAATGGTGTTATTCGGCCCTCGTGCGTCGATTGCGATAGCTACGTGGCAGGCAGGCATGTTAGGAAGATTTCTCAACATCCACAACGGAAACGTCTTCGTGTAATGCTGGCCCCATAGGCTTGGTTCAAATTCTCCATCAACGGAGCAAGCCACAATAGAATCCACTAAATCGGAATGATCACCGGGGATCATTTCGCTTCCATAGACTACGCCCATGCGATCGGGATCAGGCTTGACAGCGGAAAGCCCCGCGTCTTCCCAAGCAAGTTGGGCTGCGGTGTAGGCGGTTTGAACTTCGCGACTCATGAGCTTCAGAGCTTTTCGAGGAGAAACATAGTTCTTGCCATCGAAATTGTCGATTGTAGCCCCAACCAGAATTGGCTTACCGCTTGCCGCTTGGAAGAGCACTTTAGATCCGCATTTGCCAACCAACAGCGAATTGAGCAATGCATCTCGACCAATACCGATCGGCGTCACAGCTCCTATTCCGGTAATTACGATGTCGTCAACGCCGACCATCTGCCTAGTTCATTCTGTTGGTGTGTACTCGATAATTACTGTATCTGATCGGGCCACTGTTCAGTGTTCTTGCGTGGCTGCGCGTGCCACCGTTCAGACTCTCTTCCGTAGCTGATTGGGCCACCGTTCAGTTTCAACTGCTTTACCCGGGCGGTCCAAGGTCCTCACTCGAAAGGGACAATGGATTAAAGATTCTAATCAAACTTTCCTGACCACGAAACGGCTCGCACAACTCAATTAGTCTAACGTTCGACGGTTCATTTAGGGCTCGTCACTCTGTAGTGGAATTCGCAAGAAGCCTATGCTGGGTGATGGCTATTCAAAAACTACTTTGGTTCTGGAGAAAGCTCTTCTTTTTTGATAAGGCCATTTGGCAATGTAGCTGGGCCTGTCCTATTCGGATCGGTCGCTGGACCACCTGGAGGATTTTTCGAAATGCCACGATCAGATTCCCCTGCGCCATCGCTACCAGAATTCTTTGGTATAGCGGATTCAGGTTGTTTTCCATTTGAACTTTCTTGCTTCACGGAAATCTCTGAACCTTTTTTGAGAACAGCCTGCGCCATTTCAGGCATGGAAATCTTGTTGTAGACGTCCGCCAGTTTCTTACGAGTGTTGGGCCTGTCTTGATTCACTGACAATGAAGCTTCAAAAGCGCGGACGGCCCCCTTATGGTCACTCATTAAGCTCAAGATTTCTCCATAGGTGTCCAATAGCTCAGCATCTCTGCCAGCTATTGTTATCGCAAACTCCGCCATTTTTCGAGCCTTGGGCAACTGGTCAGGCCGCGAACGTGCGATGCATAAGGCCAAGTTATTCAAGATTACAGGATTATTCGGAGAAAGCCCTTCTGCGATTTCAAGATGAACAATTGCTTTGTCCATTTGCTGTTGTTTCAAGTGACCAACTGCCACGAGCAAGTGAGTAATGGCCGTTGCTTTCCCTGATGCAAGTTGTTCTCTTAGGTAATTCAGAATATTCTCATCCACTAACTTGCCGCGAGAAACTAAGTCCGCAACCCTTTCCATTACGGCAGGATTGGACGGATCGGTTCGCATTGCTTGATCAAGCACGGCAATTCGAATGTCGCCTGTTGCCGGGTTTTTCGAGGCCTTTTCGAAGACCAACATGTAAGAATTTGATAGCACTCTTCGCAATTGGACCGAATTCGGGTACTTGTGCAGCCCCAACTGTGCCACTTTTATGGACTCATCGATGTTCTCTTCAACGACGAGCATTGTAGTCAGTTCAACGAAGTCAAGTTCTGAAGCGCCACCAGAGGCAACACGTTTGTTCCTTGACTCGACTAGGTCGTTCTTCAATGATTCGAACATCGGTTGAAGATCGATTTGTTTGGCAAGTAATGCCAGCCGAACTTTAAGGCGAGAGTCGCGTTCTCCAGCTTCTCGAAGAACTTCTATTGCTTCATCAATCTTCCTGTCCCGAATTAGCAACTCTGCATATGAATTCATCAAAAACGGACGAGTGCCCGTCCATTTGCGGGCTTCGGAAAGATCGAACATTAGAATGTTTTTCTCTCGGTCGTCTCTGATTCCCAAATTTTGAAGGCGATCAGCGGCCAACCACGCATGGGCAGGCGTAAAACCTCGTTCGTTCTCAGGGGCAATCCGTCTCATCACTAACCTGGCTTGTGCTGTCTTTCCCGATTCGGCAAACGAGTTCGCTATCAGGTAAAGGGCCTTGGAGCTTGACGGTTCCAGCTCCAAAACTTTGAGAAGCAATTGATTTACGATTTCAGAGTTCTTCTCCAGGCTGGCCAATTCGCCAGTACTGTCTACAGAACTTTCGGTTTCATGCGAGTCGTTAGAGAGAGCTTGCTTTTCCGACTGTATCAATGCAGAAGTCTTGCTAGCCTCAGCATCAATGACCTTCCAATACCCCTCGGCAACTACCGATTTTCCTTTCCAAAAAACGACCATCGTGCTGCCATACATGTAGATCGCAATCGCCGCAAGCGGCAGGCAAAACATCATTCTTCGCCAGTTGCGAGAATAGGCCCAAGTAATTGCTAGTTCGAATAGACCCCAGAAGGCTTGCTTCGGGTCACAGGCTAACTTCACAAAGTCAATCCAGAATTGATAGGGCGAAAACACTTCGGATTACCTCGCCTATTTCTTTACTACTAAGGAAGCTGACAATTGCCCAGATGGCAACTGCGAACGCAGGTGATTGCGAATTTGATCAAAGGCATTCCTCATGTCATTTAGCTGATCAGGATCGAGTACCTTTCCCGATTCAAAAATTAGTCGTAGCTCATACATTGGAGTGTTAGGGCCTTTTCCGCTCAATGCTTGTTGAATCGCGAATTCCTCCGTATGCTCCTCAAGTCGACGAACCATAGATTTGTCGTCATTGAGGTAGGATTGCAGTATGTAAGTGTCACCAGACAGTTTGTTCGATAAGTGACATTCTAAATAACCCCAGTTCTCAGTCCCCAAACTTGGACTGTAGGTCTCAGTTGAAGATACAGCTTTGGTAGCTACTTGCTTCGAAGGAGACACCCATGAAAGTTGCGGTGATACTAACTCAACAAACGCATTTGAACCATTCCATTCGTAAACTGCTCTCAGAAATAGAGTTCCTCGCCCTGAAAGCGTTGTCTCAAGCGAGTCAACGCTTTTGCCATTTACAAGCACCAGATTAAGCTTGCCATTGCCCAATTGACTTGGAAACAGAGTTGGCTTGACCATTTCTCGAAAGCTTGCGAGATCCACCTCTGCCATTGGTGTTTCTAGTGAAGGCACTCCACTACGAATCGCAGCGATGGAAACTGGAATTCCTAAAAGTACATAAACCGCGCAAGCCGCGAAGCACAGAGCCTTCGTCACTTTGCTTTTTCTCCAATCAAAGGTATACCAAGACTCTCGCCAACGTCGAACACTCAACTGAAACTTCGCGTACTCTGGAGTATCGTCCGCCTCAATGTCTGTGTGCTTCATTGGCCAACGCAGAACATTGTTTGCAGCAGCGAAGAACGGGAGCAGTGATGAGTGAGAATTTGGTATCGGTGTCAGCAGTTCAACCATGAATTGGTCGCAAATAACCAACAAGACTAAGATCGCGCCAAATGCTCCGAAGCTGATTAAGTAGTGAGGCGTCGAACTGGTAGTCCAGTCCGCAGAATATCGATGCAGTCCAAAACTAACCAGCAAGATTGCAAAGAACCTAATCACCACTAAACAACCTGCGCCAGCCAATAACAGTAGCGCCGAGTGAAATAGGCTACGCGACTTGAACCAACACCATATGCCGGTACAGCACAAGACTGCATATAAGCCAAGCTTTGCGCTGGTAGCCATTGGAATCCAGAACATTCCGTTTTGTAGGGTTAGTTTATTGCCATCAAGGTAGTTGGGAACACCATGAGCATCCAAAGTCACCGAAGCGGATTGACCAGCAAACTCAGTCAGCCAGTTGTCAGCTTCGACGTAGATCTGTGGAATCGGAATGATAAAGGATAAAAGGCATCCCAAACCAACAATCTCATACCAGTGTCGTTGGCTGCACCTGCCTAGTCCCCAGGCTATGAAGCATCCAATCGCAGAAAGTTGAATCAAATTTAGCGACCAATTGGCAACACCATACGCGGCTAACGCTGCGCTCCCAAGTAGGAAAACTACAGCCAGGCGGAATCTAAGTCGGTGTTTGGTTATCGAGCCCTTTGCCTGCCATCCAATTAGAACAATCAAGATCAATGCAACGAGAAGCCCTATGCGAGTCTCGGGCGTTCTCCAAAGAACAATCGCCTGAAGGATCAACGCGGGAGAAACAGCGAGTAGTGGAATCAATCCTGCAACGAAATCCCATGAACTAGGAAAACGCGATGGAATCGAGTCGGAGAAAGTGTTGGGCTCAGCAGGCATTGGCGGCGGCAATTAGCGACAGGTGACGAAAGTCCCATTGTAGCTGGTTTCAGAGTTTACTTAGTTGAATTCGCGGCAAATTTTGAGTTAGCTTATCTTCTGCCAGCCTG
>JAXMBP010000038.1:0-69146 GCA_046349795.1 Pirellulales bacterium
GCAGCAGCGGTAATACCGGAATCGCCATGGCCATGGTGGGTCGCGTGCTGGGCTATGGCGTTACGATCCTGATGTCGCGCAGCGCAAGTGACGAACGACGAAAACTGATTCGACAACTGGGCGCTGAACTGATACTGTTCGACAGCGAGGGCAGATATCAGACTGGAATAGAACTTTCGCGACGACTCGCGGAACAGGATTCGCGTTACTTTTTGCCGCGGCAGTTTGAAAACCCTCTGAATGTCGAAGACCACGAATTGGGTACGGGCATCGAGATTCTGCAGCAAGTAGATGGTCCAATCGCGGCCTTCGTTAGTGGCTTTGGTACTGGTGGAACATTGGCCGGTTGTGGAAAGGCGATTAAGAAGCGATGGCCCAGCGCTGTGATTGCGGCCATGCAGCCCGCTTCATCCGAGCTGATGGCTGGCGAGTGTCCCTGTTGTCACATTATCGAAGGAGTTGCTGATGGGTTTGTGCCAAAGCTATTACAAGATGCTCCACTTGATCGACGTATCAGCGTCAGTGGCTGGGATGCTTTGCAAATGACTCAGCGATTGCACCGCGAGTTTGGCTTGTTGGTCGGAACATCATCGGGCGCCAACGTTGTTGCGGCGATGCGATTGGCTCAAGAATTCCCGCAAGGGTCAAACGTGGTTACGCTGCTGTGCGACCGAGCCGAACGATACTTCAGCACAGCTCTGTTCGACTTGCCGGGCGCCGAGCATGATGCTGATCAACGCTTTGAAGTTACTTGTTAGCCTCTTCGGGCGTATCGTCCTTAACAGTTGGCATCGGCAACTTGGAGAGCAGCCAATCCTGTGCGGAGAAGGTCAGCTTTTCTTTGCGTTTTTCGAGTTGTCGGTTGATTTTGACTGGTAGTGTGGCGTTAACGTCATCGATCTTGTCGTCGATAGTGCCGCGCATGCCTTTGCCGAGCAATTTCGCAGCATCGCCATCGATCTTACTGAATTTTCTCAGGCGATACTCGAGCAGTTCAACGCTGGCTCGTTCAATATTTGGAACAATCGTGACGTCGGGAGGCAGCTTCAAAACGTTGAGTCGAAACTTGACGGTACCAGCCAGAGTCAATCGTGCTTTCGCGTCAGCATGTGCCGTGATGCTGAACAGTTTTACATCGCGAGCCCATCTCCGCCAATTGACCTTCGATATCCAGTGGAGTAACGATAATCGTTTCCAAACGCGATTGTATCGTTATTGATAACGTCCAGCCGTTTAAAGTCAACTTGCAGATTCTTCTCAGGTTCGACGAAAGTTATCTCGTACCGCGTCCAAGTGCCCGCATTGACAAGTTTTCTATTGCGGTGCGTTTCGAGCTTCCCACTGTCCAGCTTGACGTGAACTCCGCTGAAGACTTCTTTTCTGCTTGTTCCACTTTCGATTGTCCTCATACGTCGGTAGGCAGATTTTGCTGAATGATTTTTCTTAAGCCACGCCTTCATCTCAGGCGAGCCAATCGAGCTGCTAGTTGGACTAGCCGTTGCATTTGATTTCTTAACAGTATCACTGGGCAAAACGGGATCGAGTGTCAGAGGTTCAATCTCCACTGACTTCATGCGATCACTCTTGGAGCTACCTAATGGAGCGAATGGATCATCAAGCTGCTGAGCAGAAACGGAGGCTACCGCAAAAACAATCAGCGCGAAGATTCCTACAGAACTGCAATTCAAGACTTCCTCCAAATTGAAAGTCGATCAAGATTTCGGTTGGCGGATTCTAGCGAATGAAAGGCCCCAGATTAACAGCAGTTTTGAGAGCTGCGCGAGAGCAGTTGTACGTAGAGCGGTTGTCCCCAACCGAACAATTGTCCCCAGCAGCTCTACGAATGTTGGGGGTGAGTGATTGAGGTCAATCACTTTTCGTGGAACGCGAATGGCTTTGCTTGCAAATAGGTTGGCTGACAAGATTTCAGCTACGAAGAAGTCGGACAAGTTTGAACGGTGGCCCGTCCAGCTACGAAAAGTCGGATAGGACTGAACCATGGCTGGTCCAGCTACGGATGTCAAGATTTCTGAACGATGGCTCGTCCAGCTACGAAGAAGGAAAGCGGACTGAAAAGTGGCTCGTCCAGCTACGGAGTTAGTCTACCGAAGCGACTTCACCGTTGTTACGCGAGGCTAGTGCTTCCAGCAAAGTAGTAGTTCCACCAGCCACTTGAATTACTTGATTGCCGCCTTCGTAACTGATCTTCCGAACGCTACCATCACCCATGGCGAAGTTCCCGCCAGCGGGATGGCATGAGAACAGAGAATTGAATTCACATCGATCGTCCACTCGACCTTTATGGTAGACCGCTGGATCCGGGCACTTACCATTCTTGCCGCTGCTGTAGATTTTGTTGTTGCCACGTGCCGGAGAGATAACATCTTCAATACAACAACGCGAATCCCACCAACCTTTTTGACCATCTGAGGACGGTGGTCGTTCGGCTATCAACATGGTGTTGCTCAGTCCATCGGTCACGCTTGCTGCTCTAACCAGTTGCTTCACCTTCAGATCAGAGTCGTCGATGATGATTCCATCGTTCACGTGAGTTGGATTAGAGTGCACTCCGACGTACCAAGTAAAACCATAGCCTGGAACAACGTAATCAACACCGCGAGGATCAAAGGGACAGCCGATGATGAATACTGCATCCTGAACCTTTACATTGTGCTGTTCCAAATAGGGCATAATCTGACGCAGCCATGATTCGTATGACCCATTGTGCCAATCCCACTCATTCCCCTCGGGCTGTGCGTCAATAGCCGTGACACCTCGAGGACGAACGGTACTGCGTGGAAAATACTTGTACGTGTCATGAAAATTCATGCTCGCCAAGCCGATGTTTCTCATCTTATTGCTGCACTCGACATCTCGTGCCGCAGATCGTGCTGCTTGAACTGCCGGGAGCAAAAGGGCTATCAAGATGCCGATACAAGCGATTACCACCAACAATTCGATCAGCGTAAAGCCAATTCTGCTCGTCGATGAGCGAAGACTAGCTGTTGGTGTCATAGTCGTTTCCAATGTCAGATGAGATTTTTTCGAACATAAGCTGAAGAGTTTGCGACCGTTTGAGTTTGCTAACTCTTTCGAGGTCTACCTTGGCTGAGGCCGAATCGTTCAGCCCAAGCTCTGCAATGGCTCGCCAGTAATAACTCCAGGCCGAAGTTGGCCTCTGAGCAATGCACGCGGTAAGTGCGACCTTAGCTTCTGCGAACCGGCCTACACGGGAGTAGCCGATTCCTTGAAGCAAACGCGCCGAGAAATTTGCTGGTTCTTGAAAAATAATTTGTTGTAGGTGCTTTTCAGCCTCCTCAAATCGACCGTGTCGCAGATCTGAAATTGCCAATATCCAAGCTTTTTTTGTGGTGTCAGGGGGAAATTGTAGGGCTTTTTCCAATATTTCTTGCCGTTTTACAGACTGGCCATCATCCTGCAATGCCGCCAAGCTTTCCCAATAAATCCGCGTATTATGAGGCGGCCGAGCTTGCAGGTACACTCTCGCCATTTCTGGGCCTTCGTTGTCGGCAATTAGCCCGGCCTCAAGTAAGTCCAACAGTTCACGTTGCGGCTTCCAAGCTAATTCGTCAATCGTTCCCTCGCCTTCGGTCAGTTCCCGAGCCTGCTGAATTGCCTCGCGAGCCAATGAATAGGAGTCTGTTGATTTTGGCTCGAGCAACAAGCTATCGACCACAGCATCATCACGCAGTTGATCAAAATCCCTCGGAGGCACTCGGCCTGACCAAAGTTCGACGCTCGCAGCACGTTGGCAATGATCTAGCCAGCCTTCAACTCCTAGCGACAAATCCGACAAAGCAGGTTCAGCTTGCACAAGTCTCCAGGCTTGAGTCATATGTTGCAGTGCTTGGTCGTAAAGCCCATCTTCGGCCGCATCACGACCCTGCTTGGCCAACTGGGCAACCTCCGACCTAAGTGAAGCGATTCGAGTTCTTTCGATCGATGATCTGTAATCTGCCATCCCATCGCTCCAGCAACTGCCATAAGTAAAACCGCGGCGAGCACGGTCTCAGCAGGTCGTCGTCAGCTTTCTTCCAGGCGACCTCCCACAGCGGCGTTGGTCGTGCCAGAATTGCTTTGCCGTCCAAGAAGCGGACCGAGGTCGTCAGCTAATTCGGCTGCTGATCCGTAACGTCGGATTGGCTGCTTCTCCAAGCACTTCAAGCAAATTGTAGCCAGATCTCTTGGAATCGATGGCTGAAGCTTTCTCGGCGAAATTGGTTCGTCTTGAGTGATCTTCTTGAGCGACTCAACCACACTTGCGGCCACGAAGGGTGCCTGGCCTGTTAAGCACTCGTAAAGTAACACGCCCAACGCATACACATCGGTGCACTTGCCAATCTTTGAAGAGTTGCCGCTAGCTTGCTCGGGAGCCATATAACGTGGCGTTCCTAACGGTTCACCTGTGCGAGTAGCCTCCCAAGAGTTGTTTTCGGACTCAAGCAACTTAGCGAGGCCAAAGTCGGCGATCTTGGGCTGGCCCTTAGAATCGAAAAGCACGTTAGCGGGCTTCAGGTCGCGATGGATCACGCCGCGCTCGTGAGCATGCTGTATGGCTCGAGCAAGTTTTTCGATCAGCGTTGCAGCTTCTCGGGCTGGCAAAAGCGATCGCTCCAATTTGCGAGCCAACGTGCCACCATCGACAAACTCAAGTGCAAGGAATGGTACTCCAGCCCACTGGCCAATCTCGAAAATCTGCACAATATTCGGGTGGTTTAGCCGCGCGACTGCGGTGGCTTCACTGCGAAAGCGCCCAAGCTCTTTACTGCTGGGGATTCGGCCAGGCTGAAACATCTTGATAGCCACATCGCGACGCAACTGTTTGTTTTTGGCTTGATAGACGATTGCAAATCCGCCTCGTCCAACTTCCCGAAGCAATTCATATCCATCAATCGATTCGGTTACATCAGAAGACTTTTCCCCTTGGGTCTGAAGTCCATCGGTTTCCAGAGCGCGGTTTTTTTGGGTGTCGATCAGTATGCCGTCGGAGATTGCCTTGTGGACTTCGAACTGAGCGATCAGTTCGGCTTCGTACTGCGGATAGGCTTGAAGATACTCATTCAGAGTTGGAGTTTCACCATCGGACTCGCGCAAAACGATTTCATTGTAGATGAGGTCCAAGGTAGCGTCGTCGCGCAGGCTCTCTGGTATCTCCTGAACCAACGAGCGAACAATGGGACGTTGCCCTGATTCCCACAGGTTGCGGTGATGATCCAGCAGTTTGTCAATGACGTTTTCGTCAGCGATTGCTCTCATAGCTCTCCAATCCCAACTGCTCCATTACTCGATCCCAAGCTCTGGAGAGCTTCTTGCGGATTGCATCTTCGTTCGATGACAATTCCGCAGCCAATTCACTCCAAGGTCGTCCCTGCTCTCGCTGCTCGGCAATGTATCTCTCTTCTGGGCTCAGTTTTTCACGAACGATCAACAGTATCTCTTGTGCCGACACCTGCTCAGCCGGATCAGACTGTTGATCGCGAACGACGTTAACATTTTCATCGAATGCAACTTCGCGACGCAGGTCGCGACGTTGAGCCATCGCTTTGTTGATTTGATTGGTAAGTTTGTTTCGAGCGATTGTCGTCAAGAGTCTAAGCAGTTGATCTGGAGATTCTAAGTCGTACTGCCCTAGCGCGGTCCTAACAAAAAAGCTCGCCAGCACCGATTGGCAAATATCCATTGAATCGAGCACTCGTCGCATTCCAGCATCGCGCAGTTGTATACGAATTGCTCGACGAATTGCGTCTTGATAGTGGGTGGCCAGCTCCTGCGCGGCCTCCTCATCGCGATTTCTGACGCGAGCGATAAGTTCACTAAATCGACTTTGTTCAACCACTGCAGCTCTCAAAACAAGGGGTCTTAGGAACTTGACAATTGTACCTTGCTGTTTCGAGAGTTTGCCTATTTTCTGTAAGGGTTTCAACGGCAATTCTCTAACTAGTTGAGCTTCTGAAGGTTGCAAACGAAACATCTTTCCTATCTACAACATCAGCAAACAAGTGCCGATCGGACAAAGATTGGAATCGTTTTCAAAGAATCGCTTTCAAAACCACTCTTACATCCGCCTCACGACAGGGAAACCACACGGCAATTTATAGAGTGCAAGGGTATCCCCCACATCATTCTTGTCTTCAAAAAAATTCTTGTTGGAAGTTGTCACTTATCTGTCCGGTCGTAGCAGCGGTCCTGATTAGGTAGGTGGAGGCAAGTCGCATCTTCGAGGTCATCGCTGGCGATAGCCGCCCTTTGGCGGTCTCCACTGAACACTCACTTCTCATCCGACCAAAAAGGAAAATGTAATGCTTGCTTTCATCAAGAGACTACTACGTAGCTCAAAAGTAGCTCGTCGGCGCGTTAGCGCGAATTTGCAATCCATCAAGAATCGCCCCTCATTGGAACAACTCGAAGGCAGACGATTGTTGGCCTTTACCACTCCAGTCAGCTATCCCGTCAGCAGTGCAACTCCAGCCGGTATTGCTGTCGGAGACTATAACGCTGATGGTCGCGATGATATGGCCGTGGTCAACTCCGGCATCGGATCAGTCAGTGTTCTGTTGGCCAATGCGGATGGATCGTTCGCCCCCAAAGTCGATTATTCAGTCAGCTTGGGTGCTGTCGATGCAGCCATGGGCGATCTGAACGGCGACGGAAAGTTGGACTTAGCAGTAGTCTCGTCTGGAGCGGTTGACATTCTGCTTGGAAATGGCGATGGAACATTCGGTGCCAAGAGCACATTTGCTGGAACGCTTACTTCACACAGCATCAAAGTTGGTGACTTCAACAACGACACCAAGCTTGACGTCGGGACGATGAACAACAACAGCGCCAGTGTATTGCTTGGAAATGGGGACGGTTCCTTGCAAGCTCCAATGGTTGCCACAGTTCTTGGAAACAACATCAACCTAGTTACCGGTGACTTCGATCGAGATGGCAACCTGGACATGGCCACTTCGAACACAGCCAGCATCGGCACGGTTAACGTGCTTCGAGGAAGGGGCGACGGATCGTTCCAGCCGTACAATAGCTATTATGCATTCTCAGCTCCGGTCTATCTTGCGGCCGGTGACTTCAACGAAGACGGCTACATGGACTTCGCCTGCCCCAATTCCTACGCAGCGACATCGATGAGCGTCCTGCTGAACAATGGCGACGGCACATATTCAGCTCCTCATACTTACGGCATCTCTCAGACAGGCTACGAAATCGAAATCGAAGATTTCAACAATGATGGTCACGATGACTTTGCGGTTCGTGGAAACTCGCAGTACATGGTCAGTTTAGGCCGAGGTGACAGTCGTTTTTCCCATCGGTTACTTACACAACGCCTAGTGGACGATTCGAAGCTGGGACGCACGGTGATTTCAATGGTGATGGAGCAATCGACCTCGCTTATCCAAGCGGTGGCTCCGTAATCGTTCTGAGCAATGATAACGCAGACAATCAGAACCTCGCGGGTGCCGTGACCTTCCGACTTACAACTCCAGCCACAACGACTTCAGGATCTGTTCTGCCAATGACCATCGAAGCTGTCGATGCCAACGGTGCAGTAGCTACGGGCTTCCGTGGTACTGTGTTTATCACCAGCAGTGATCCGCTGGCAAGCACTGCATCCGGTTATGCATTCAATCCTGCTGATGCTGGTATCCCGTACGTGTTCACCGCAGCGGACTCTGGATCGCACACGTTTACGGGAGCAATCAAGCTAGTGACTGGTGGCGTACAAACAGTAAGCGTCTCTGCACCAAATATGCTGAAGGCAATATCATCTGTTTTGGTAACCGGCCAGGTCGCCAAGCTCAATTTCTCAGCACCTGCCAGTTCAACCGCTGGGGATACCTTTAACGTAACAGTTAGTGCAGTAGACTCTACGGGCGCGATTGGAACAGGTTATAGTTCGCAAATCCACTTTGCAAGTTCCGATTCTCTGGCTGGCTTGCCAGCAGATTACACTTTTACACCAGATGATGCGGGTACGCACACATTCCAAGTTACTTTGAAAAGATCTGGGGCGAACTTCGTCTCTGCAACTGAGGTGGGTGGAAAACTCACGGGAGGAGCGACAATCAACGTGTCTCCTCAATCAGCAAGCAGTCTGGTATTAGCAGGAGCGGCTGGAGCTATCGGAGTGTCACGACCTGTTACGATTGTTGCACGGGACCAGTTTGGCAATTTTACACCAAACTACACCGGCACTGTTCAGCTCGTTAGTTCAGATCCTCAAGCGATCTTCCCACCTGAAGTCAACTTAGTTGGCGGTACAGCAACGTTCAATGTAAAGTTTCTGACTGTGGGAACTCAGACGATTACTGCTACCGACATTGCAACTCCGTGGATTACTGGCACGCTCACAAGTGATGCAACCCCACCAGTTCCAAATGCATTCGTCGTATCTGGTTATCCCAACTCCGTAGCTGGCACCAGCCACAACTTTACAGTTTCTGTTGTGGATACAATTGGACAAACCGCATCGGGCTTCAAGGGAACTGTGTTCTTCTCAAGCTCCGACATTCAGGCCGGACTGCCAGCCAGCTACACTTTCACAACTGCAGATGCTGGAGTGCACGAATTCGCAGCAACTATGAAAACTGCTGGGCAACAGTCGATCACCGTTCGAGACTCTCTGCTTACATTGACTGGCACCGAAAGTGGCATTAGCGTTTCACCAGCAGCCTTCTCGAAATTTCAAATGAGTGTACCTAACGGGGCCGATAGTAAAGGTCACATCTTAGTCGCTGCCGGTGACACAATTCTACTAACTGTTGCGGCGGTTGATGCCTTCGGAAATCCAACATCCGATTACACCGGATCTGTTCACATTAGCAGCACGGATACACTGGCCGTACTACCGAGTGACTACACCTACACACCTGCGGATTCGGGCCTACATGTCTTCTCAGTTCAATTAGGTACAGCTACGGTCAACGGAGCTGTGTGGGCCTTTAACGCAGTTGATACAGTCAACGCAGCAACTCTTACGACAAAGACTAATTTCGAGGTTGTAAATGGTGCGGCGACAAGCTTTGTTCTTGCTCTTCCTGCTAACATCGTGGCTGGCCAAGCGATCACTTCAAAGGTTACTGCTCGTGATGCCTTTGGCAATACAGTCAAAAACTACTTCGGAACAGTCCATTTATCATCGACTGACGCTAACGCACAATTGCCGGCCGACTATACTTTCGCTAGCTCGGACTTAGGAGTTCATGATTTCAGCTTGACGTTGAACACTGCTGGCAATCAATCTTTGACAGCCGTAGATACTCAAAACAATTCAGTGATTGGTAGTGAAGCCGACAACGTCGTTGCCGCTCCAGCAACTCACTTTGAAGTGAGTGCAGCGTCTCAAACCGTAGCTGGCAGCACGCTGATGCTAACCGTTCGGGCTTTAGATGATCACGGCAACGTTGACACGACTTACCAGGGCAACTTGGTCTTAAGTAGCAGTGACGCGCAGGCGACTCTGCCTGCCTTCACATTCCGCAATAACGATAAGGGCGTGGCAACCATTCCCGTGGTACTAAAGACCGCAGGAGTGCAATCTGTATCGGTATCAAGCTCCCTTGGTACTCTGCAAGGATCTTTGGCAGGCATCACCGTTACACCGTCAGCTCAAATCGGTTCGTTTGTTTTAAGTGGCTTCCCAGCAACAACCGCTGGTATAGCTCAGTCCTTTACCGTTCGAGCTAAAGATGTGTTCGGTAACTTCACCAACGTGTATACAGGTACTGTCAATTTCAGCAGCAGTGATGCACAGGCGGGCTTACCATCCAGCTACACATTTACAGCCGCTGATGCTGGAGTCCACACATTTAGTGCGACTCTGAAGACTGCAGGCACCCAGTCGATTTCAGTAAAGGACTCAGCCACTGCAACCGCAGTTGGTAGTCAGACCGGAATCGCTGTTACCGCATCTTCAGTAGCGGGTGGAATTGCTGTTGCAGGTTATCCAGCAACTACGGCGGGTGCAGCCCAGAACTTTACCGTGACCATTCGGGACGCATACGGCAATCTAAGCACTGGATTCACTGGCACGGTGAACTTCAGCAGCAGCGACACCAAGGCTGGTCTGCCAGCCAGCTATACCTTTACGGCGGCAGATGCTGGTGCTCATGCCTTCTCTGCCACGCTAAAGACGGCAGGTAGCCAATCGATCACGGTCACCAGTGCTAGCGACGCAGCGGTTCTGGGCCGCCAAACAGGTATCCAGGTTTCTGCTGCAGCAGCGGCTTCGTTCGTCATGTCAGCTCCAAGCAATGTGACTCAAGGCGTTGGCTTCTAAAGTTACGGTCACGGTCTACGATGCTTATGGCAATATTGCCACTGGTTATCGTGGTAAGGTGACCTTGACCAGCACTGATAGCAAGGGTGGCAGCCCAAGCTACAGTTTCAGCTCCAAGGACAACGGTGTAGCCACGATAAGCTATACCCTAAGCACTCTGGGAACTCAGACGCTGAAGTTAGTCGACAACGCCAACGCAGCCTTGTCAGCCTCTTTAGCCGTAAATGTTGTCAAGAAGTAGTTCAAAGCGTGGGGGTAAACAAGTTCGTACTCTTTATTCCTAAATCGAACTTGTCATTAATAGCCAACAGCTCGTCGAGGTCCTCCTCTTCGAGCTGTTCGGTTTTTTCGGCTGACCATAGAGGATACCCCGTCGGCTTCCCGATCACGCTGGACGCAATCATGGAAGGCATAATTGCCGATGGAAAAGCGAACCAGATTTGATTGGAAGATGGCAATTGGTTATAGTTCGATCATCTCTAACGAACTTCAGCTCTAGGTCAGCAAGATGACAACATTAGTGCAATGGAAGCCCGATTCGATCTGCCTTCGCTCCACCGTGCCCAACGTGAGTAATCTGGCAGAGGATATTTACGAGCGTACTTGTAGGACGACGTTCGACTTTCCGGGCTTCTGCTTGCTAAATCTTGGCAAATCGCTCAGCTCGAACGAGTTCCGTCAGGTGATGGTCGAACTGAAGAACGAGATGTCAGCTATTCATCAGCGGCTTTGGAATGAACAACTTGTATATCTCTCTGCTGCTCGATTTGACCAGCAAGAGTCCACTAAGCCGCATTTGGATGGTGGTCCCGACGAGTGCTTTTTGATGCTGGGTTACGAACCGAGTCCAATTCGCTCTGCAATTGAGATCACGGACTACACAAAGTGTGCCTTTGAGCTTGGCTTGACGCCCAAAGAACTGTTGGCCAAACACAATCCCATGTTCAAATCAGGAGCCGAACTTCTGCAGCCTTATGTGACTCGACTACCCTGTTTCGTCAACGACTGTTTTCAGATCGTCTTTATCAACAACTCCTGTGCACCTTTCTCTGAATCTGGAGAGTGTTGGCAGGGAACGCTTCACACCGCAAACATTGCAACGCCCGACGAATCAAAACGGCGGGTTATCAATTCAACGATGATAGCTCGAGCACCCGCGGGTACAGTCGAGCAGTTAGACTCGGATTCGATACTGAATTTTGTCTGCACCTCCGAGGTCAAACGTCGTGGTTACGACAAGCGGCACCTGCACGATGATGTCTGAAGTATGACCGCAATACCGTTCAATTAAGGCTCGGATTTATAGCAGAGCCTTAATTGAACGGTATTGAGTCTAGATCGGAATGTGACTTGTAACTTCGTCCACTACAGTTCGGCAAGGAACTTGAGCAGATCGGTTGAGGTTACGATCCCAACCAGCTTTTCACCATCGACAATTGGTAAAGCATGATAGTTACCTTCGCTCAGAATTCTGGCTGCATCACGAACCGTTCCGCTAACAGGAAGAGAAACAGGATTAGAAACCATTACGTCACACATTTTGTAAGTGTGATCGAGTATGGTATCTAGTTGCTTGCCATCCTGATTGCCGAACTCTCCGAATGAAATTCTCATGATGTCGGTCCAACTCACGATACCAACCAAGTTTTCTCCCTTCACGACGGGAACGTGGTGAACCTTTTGTTTTTCAATCAATTGCCGAACTTTACTGACCGGATCGGCTTCATGGACAGTCAATACCGACTTGGTCATGATGTGTACTACAGGCTCGTTCTTTCGCATAATTTTGCTCCAAATGAGATTAGGATGTCCAATTTGAATTCTATGCGATTGAACTGAGGAAAGTAGTGGCGTCTTCAGCCTGCAAGGTGCGGTATTCAGACACAGCCACCAAACGACATACCAACTCATGAAGGCAGTATTGATGAGTAATCAATCTCAGGATGATTCAAACGACCCAGCGGATAGTGCGCGACTTTGGAAAGTTGAACCGGGAATAGCGCTTGGTCCATTCCGCTTGGGCGCGCCTCGCGATGAAGTTCTTGAAGTTCTGAAATCGCTCAGCTTCGAGACTTGCGAAGAAGATTTGGACGAAGGCGAACTGTACGTTAGCGAAATGGATGTAACGCTCTACTTCGACCAGCAAACTCCGCATCCTATGTTGCTTATTGAAGTCGAGGACGAGCGAGTACGCGTTGGAAACCTGTCAGTTCTGTGGGATTATCCTCACAACATTTTCTCAACCGTAGCTGCGACTGACACGCTTTGGTTTGACGACCTAAACAAAATCATCGATCCAAATTCTTGTTCCGCGCCTCAGAAGGAACTCAGCGATGAGCAGCTACTTGAAACAGGAACCGTTTGGATCGCAACACTTGGCGTTGGTTTTAGATTGAGTGGCGGAGCAATAGTCGCGGTGTATCTGTGCGACCCCAATAACTTGCCTCAAGTTGGTTATGGGCCGTTCACGGGGGCTCAAAGACATCTTAGCGAAAAGATGCAGTTGAGTTCTTATAAGGCGCCAATTTCGAAGTCGCATCCGCTCGAAAGTCTTATCAAACTTGGACTGCTAATAACTGCCATTTTAGTTGCTGCTTTTTTTGGATCGCGAGCGTGGGAGGAACAAAAGCGTTGGAATAATGCTCCAGAGGTTGAAGCTGAAGTTGTTGCAGTTTGGCCAGCACCACCAGAGCCATTTCCCGAAAAATTCGAACTCAGTTATAAGGACAACTTTGGCGACGAACATAAGGTTGAGCTTGGACAGAACGATGTTTACGGTATGCCCAAAATCGGCGACCACGTAAACTTGCGATACTTGCTGGATGCACCGGGGCAGGTTAAAGGTCCAGCCAAACTGCATGACATAGGCTTTGACAAGTTTGTCCCCTACCTTCTCTCAACCTTCGCAGTTTACTTCGTTTTGCACTTCTTTAGCGATTGGCTCATCGGTCGATTTCTGTTTCGACGCAAAAAATAGTCGCATTTGTAGGAGTGCTTCGCAAGCGGCTGCAGCCTTTCCCAAAGACGCTTTGCTATCAAATGAATCTGGGAAAAATACTGAAAATGATTTAAGTTCTGGGACAAAAGTTGATTGTCTATTGACGTCGAGTTCGCTTGTAAGCTACTTCCAGCAGAGGTTTCAGCTAGTGCTTCACCGAATTCCCGCGTGGCAACCTCAAAAGAACTTCAAGTGTTGTTTCTGCAACGATCGACAGCTCGAAAAACCTTACTTGCTAGTTTGCTGGCTTCAAGCCTGCTGACGGGATGTCAACGTCGTGCGCACACCGACCTTTACGTCGATTCGATGGCTGCAGAAATTCGAGATCTTGAGGATCAACTCTACCAATATGATCACGAATACCGTTTACTCGAACAAGAACTAGAGTCATTGCGCCGCCGCAAGATGCAGAACGGTCAATATGACTTGATTGCGCCGCTGGAAGTCGTGCCCAAACAAAAAAACAATGAGCCTAAGGCAAGCCCGGACAATAAATTGAAAACTCCCGGTAGTGACAGTGGCAGCCAGCCCAAAGCAGAAAGCTCGCCAGCTACGCCACCCAGTTCGTCACAAACTCCCGCTTCTCCGCCATCGATTCTGAACAACCCACAGCCATTTCAATTCCCAGCACCAAGCTCGGATAACCTTCCTGCCCCAAATCGAACAACAACGCCAGGTAACGGCGCAGGCTCATCATCTGGTGCGCCAACCAATGGCAACTCATCCAAGTCGGAGTCGACCGACATTGAATTCAATGCCGGTGAATTGATCGTCCCAACGATAACTACTGGTGCTCTCACACCTCCATCACTCGATGTTGGACAGCGTTCTGCGACTCCTGAGAAAGACTTAGAGCTTAGCCTTAGTCAAATTGAGCTACCGTCACAACTGACAGGCGGACGCAACAACAGTGCGAAAATCACCACGGCCGTTCAGGTTGTAACCGACAAGCGAATTGTAGAATTAGCTTTTCATCCAGCTCTGAGCCGAGCAGTTAGCTTTGATGACGACAACAAAGATGACGGACTTTACTTGGTACTTCAACCCAAAAATGAACAAGGGCAAGTGGTTGCCATCACTGGTGCTATCACAGTCGAAGTATTTGATCCAACGCGAGATGCAAAGAATGCTATTGGTCGTTGGAGTTACTCAGCAATTGAAATTGAAGGTAAAATCCAACCTATTGGCAGCAAGCAAGGCATTCATTTGACTTTGCCTTGGAATGGTCCCAATCCAAAATCGGACCGCGTCGTAGTGACAGTTACGATGCAGCTAGAAAACGGGCGCAAGGTCATTGGTAAACGAGAGATCTTCTTGAACTCTGGAAATGGCCTAAAAACCGTTTGGACGCCGAGAGCCAATCGGGCGGAAGTGCAATCGGCGGCTGGCGTTGCTCCTGCTGCTAATGGAAGACAATTGCAGGGGCTTCCTGATTCAAGTTCAGCCGTTATTAGGGCCTCTGCCGAGTTTACCGATCAGAAAAGTTCGGGCTCGATTCATAGCGGAGGCCATCCTGTTCAATCCGTAGGAAGCTATCCCGCACCAGAATCGGCCCCGCTCCCACAATTCGAGCGTTAATGCGCAGTACATGGTGAGTAATCACCCACGGTTGTGCGCTCTTTTAGCATGACACTGGACAGAGAATTGATGCAAATCAGCATCAATCCTGGCAGACGTTGAATCTTTAATTCGCTAGGGTTGCTTCAAGGCAACGGCAACCACAGAGATTTGTTTCCCAAGTTCAACGCGTAAAGAAAATCTTCCGTTTCTTCAGGGAAAAATCTGATTTGCGACGACCTCAGCCCTTAATCGACGTATGTTTCAGTTGGCGATTCAATCACACCACGGAGAAAACAACATGAGACTCGCAGTAGCCCACGCTGTGTTATACGCCCTGTGTTTTAGTAGTTCGATCGAGAACTCATTTGCAGCAGAAGTAAATAGCTCTTGGGTAACCCTCGGTCAAGCAAAAATACAGAAAAAGATTCGACCTACTGTCACTTTCAATCCAGAACTATCGCTTCAGCAAAACAACGAACTGCTGAACAAGCATCGAAGCCAAACGATCATCGTTTCCTCAACAATACCGGTCAGCCAATTGAGATCACTTAAGCTTGTCAACAAACCTGTGCAGTTGCAGATCGACAGCAGTACATTCAACGGTCGCGTTACAGCAATCAGTCTGTCGAGTGATCAGAGTCAAGCCACGGTCTTCGCAGAGATAAGCGATGGCCAACTTTCGTCGGCAAATCTATCGGACAAAGAAGCTGGACTTCTGAAGATCGAGGGTTAACGAAACTGGGCATCTCGGCCCTCTTCTTCAGAAGACCAGTTTTCAATAGGCTAATTCAACTAGTACCGACCAAGGGCTCTCCGAGTTGATGGGTAGTTAAGTGGGCATCTCGACTCATCAATCTCGGAAGCCCGGGATACAATCCGCTCAATGGAATGAACCCGCTATTCAAAATGCTCACATCGCCTTGCTACTACTGTGTGGCAATGTGCGTGACGGGTGGTTAACTAAAAATGATTCACAGTCTGTACCGATGGACAGTCTGTACGACAAAGGGCTCTCCGAGTTGATGGGTAGTTAAGTGGGCATCTCGACTCATCAATCTCGGAAGCCCCTTTGATTTTTCCGAACTAGATTAGAAGTTCCTCAGTGTGTTTGACGACAAAAGGGTGAGCATGGCAGCTCACCCTTTTGTCATTTCTGCGAAATCTCGATATTGCTGGCCCTTGTTATCACTGGCGGATGTCCCTCGGCCGCTTGGCCGGTAGATTAGGTGTTTCAAGTTACTAAAGAACATGTTTCGAGCATTTTGGACGCGAAGCGAAGACGAGTTTTGGCAACATATGACGACCACGCAAACTTGGCAGTGGTGCTTTGGGAACATTTCACGCCTTTGGGTGTTGCGACGAATTAGCAAGCTGCTGCAAGTAGGAAATTACAGGCGATAGCGAGAACTGCCCTGAGCCGACTCTGGTCTGTTGATTAGAATATTCGTAGATCCGTTGTCTAATCGTCCTAATTCACCATTGTCAGGTCATTGCTACTTCGGTTGGTGTGTTTTTTTCCTACCGTTGAGTATCGGTCAAGCTCTCAAGGCGGAGCAGGCCAGATCCAAGTACTTTCCCAAAAATCAAAGCGTTATGAACTTATACGTCTTCGGACACCGCAATCCAGATACCGACGCAATCTGTGCAGCCCTAGCCTACGCCGATCTTCTGCAACGCACGACGCGGCCAAATGCGATTGCCGCCTGTTGCGGTACATTGAATCCACGTACTGAGTATGCATTGGGCAAGGCCAATTTGGCTCCACCGCGGATTGTTATGGATGTTCGTCCGGAAGTGGGTGATATTTGCCGCAGACAATCCGTCGTAGCCTACGACGACGAGGTGTTTTCGGAAGTTTACGAGCGTATGCAGAGCAACAATCTTAGTGCGATGCCAGTACTCGCCCGCGATGGTAAGTTCCTAGGTTTGCTTTCGTTGCTCGACTTGATGAAGGTCATTTTCGAAGGTGATTCAGATCCGCTTAAGGCTCGACTCGTACTGTCATCCATCGCCAAGATTAATTCCGTGCTGCATGGCAAGGTTCTCCACGCAGTTAGCCCAGAATCTATCGATGAAATGCTAGTCGTTGTGGGAGCTATGAGCGCCGAAGGCTTCACGGAACGACTGCATCAATACACCTCGACACATATTTTGGTCGTTAGCGGTAACCGACCTACGATTCAACTGCCGGCACTTGAGCACGGAGTTCGACTACTGGTTATCACCGGTGGGTACGAACTTTCAACTGGCCTTATGCAGCTTGCCAAGTTGAACAATGTTACGGTGATTAGCAGCCCTTATGATACTGCAACAACCACCATGCGGATTAAGTCAGCCAGAAGAATTGCTTCTGCTATCGACTCTGAATGCATGACATTGTCTGCTAAGTTGCCTGTAGCTGAAGCCCGTGTGTTGATTGCGAGATCAAATCAGAAACTATTCCCAGTATTAGACGATCATGGCAAATTGTTCGGAGTTTTGTCTAAGTCCGACATGATCAACCCGCCAAAGCCACAGTTGATACTGGTCGACCATAACGAACTAACTCAAGCTGTCCAGGGAGCTGATGAAGCTGAGATCGTCGAAGTACTTGACCACCACCGTCTTGGTGGATCGCTAAAATCTGAGCAGCCAATTCGCTTTATCAATGAACCTGTCGGATCGACCTGCACGTTGGTTGCCAGACAGTTCCGAGCGGCAGGCATTGATCCATCCCCTGGAATCGCATTGTGCATGGTCTCGGGCATCATTTCTGACACGCTTAATCTTCGGTCTCCGACATCGACGGATGTTGATCGCGATATCCTGAAATGGTTGTCTGGTTTCTGCAAAATTGATATGGCTCAGTTCGTAAGAGAATTCTTTGCAGTCGGATCATCGCTTAGAACTCATTCAGCCAAGAAGGTCGTGCGAGAGGATTGCAAGGAGTTTGAAGATCATGGCCAACGCTTCTCAATTTCACAAATTGAAGAAACTGGGTTTGATCTTTTTTGGGAGCGTCGCGATGATCTTCACAGCGCACTCAAAGAATTGAACCAAGAACGTGGTTTGGATTTCTCAGCCCTGTTAGTGACCGATATCAACACGAATGGCAGTTTACTATTGCTCAGCACTGAGCAGGAGTACTGGGAAGAGATCAACTATCCTCGATTAGATAGAGGCTTGTATCAATTGGATGGAGTCGTCAGTCGCAAAAAGCAACTGCTGCCGCTAATCTCGAACCTGCTTGGCGTCGTTCAACGTCAGGAGTCAATTTGACCAGTCTGTAGGTCGCAATTCGGGTATGTAGTTCGCGATCCCGGTCTGCTAACGCAAATCTAACATTTATCAAATTCAGTTGCTCTGATCGTTGTTGAACTGAGCTTCGTAATTGGATCGAATTGCCTTAAGGCCCAGGTTAATTGCTGCCAGCTCATTGCCATAGGCGAACAATTGGCAGCCAAGCGATTTGCAAAAAGCGGCATGTTCTGACGATCGAGCTAGAATGCCCCAGCTCTTGCCAGCTTTTTTCACTGCCTGACTCACTCTGCTTAGAGCATCTTTGCAATCCTGATGCAGATATTGCCCAGGAACCCCGAGTGCCACGCTAAGATCGGCGGGGCCAACGAACAGATGATCCAGTCCATCAACTCGAGCAATTTCTTCGACAACCTGCAATGCTTCGACAGTTTCAATTTGTACTGACAGCCATCGGTCGCGATTGCCAGCTTGCACAATGTCGGGCAAACTTCGAGTGCCATACGCACCTTCGTAATTCGATGGATTCAGACCGCGCTGGCCAACAGGTGGGAACTTTGCCCAAGTCACGATTTGCTGAACTTCCGCTACACTTCTTACTTGAGCGGCCATAATTCCGCCGACACCAGCCTCCATTGGCCGCATCACTGTCGCGTAATCTAACGCAGCTAGCCTGACATAACTGTCCAAGCCTACGCTTCGGCAAGCAAGAGCAAGCACCTCGATATCGCGCTGTACTAATGCAGCGTGTTCCTCATCAATCCAAACTCCGTGATAGCCGCCCGCCATCGCAACCATCTCTATGATCTTAAAAGATGGAATGGCGCCAACGGAAAAAATGTTTACCTGCTTACCGTCAAGTAATCTCTGTTTGATGGAATGCATATGTTATTACGAACAATCTAGAAAGAGAGCGGCTATTGATCGAACAAACTCGTTGGATCACGCTTGAGCTGAGTCTCGCGCTGATTCTGGAACCCATAATTGATGATCGGTTCCGGTGGAGGTGCCTCATTCGTCGCCCGGAATCGATAGTTTTTGTCGCCAACCATCAGTGCGATTTCATGATTATTGGGGCGTAATTCCATACTGAAGTGAATTCCTTGTTCCAGCTTTGGACCATCAATCGTTTGAGCAATTTTGCCAGTTCTCAAATCCAGTAACACTACAGTCGCAAATTTGCTACCAACATTGCTTCGAATGGCAACGAAGTAGGGCGAGTTTCTTGGCTGGCTAACGGGTATTGCTAAATTGTACAAACGACCAGGTTCGCTCCACGCAAGTTGTTTTGTGTTCGCGTCAATACAATAGATGTGACCTGCAGCTAGCAGTTCATTCTGTCCGATAGCGGTACGATTGATCACAGACTGAACCGAGCTAATCACCACTAGATGATTAGCAAACTTCATCAAGCTAATGCGATCTAATTCCTGTTCAACGGGAACATCAAACTTGGTGACCTGTTCGTTCAGCAGATCGACCAGTTGTAATTGACCAGTAGGCACAGCAATAGCAATCTTATCCCTTTGACTTTGACTGACTCTTGTAGTGTTGGGAAATCGACTGTCAAACATCAGCTTCTCGTCCTGCGGGCTCCAAACTCGTAAACGAACCTCCGAGTTAGCCTCCTCCGCATAATCAACTAACCATTTACCGCTTGAGAACCATGACTCCCACTTTTTCTTGCCTTTCTCTTTGTAACGCTGCGACATCTCCTCTACTAGGTAACTGTTGTTGCCTGTTAACTTGCCATCGCGGACATCAATTAGCTCCGTTTGCCCTTTGACTGGATTGACGATGCTCAGAGTGTTACTACCAATTTCACCAACCAATTTGGCGTCGCTGTTGTAACCCTCACGAGACCAAATCTTTTTGCCAGAGTAAGGATCGAGTCCGACAATTGATGAACCAAGTTGCACAATCTTTGCGTTACCCATTAGCGGTCCAACCTGCACAAAGGCTCTCTCCTCGGATAGGCGCTTGTTATTCTGAATGCCCAGAGCACTTAAGGTTTGATCAAGGTTTCTCGGCCTTAACTGCTCCCTTGGAGCAGCCTGTTCCAAGGAGAATCGCCAGAGAATTGTCTGATTCTGATCATTGCGGCGATAGTAATCGATCGCGATCAATTCAGACGCAGTTTCGATAAGAATCAGCCCCCCCTGCACCTCAAGTCGCATGTAACTTGTTGACCCGATATCACCAGTTGCGGGACGATAGCCTAAATGATCCACCGTTTTTCCATTGACGTCGGTGAAGATAAGTCGATCGAGATTTGCAATGGATAGGCTTGGGCGTCCAAACCGATCCCCAACAACTTCAACTGGTCGACCAATGTTGTAAAAAGCGTCACCAGAACCATCTACATTCGGTTGAAGCATGCCAGTTGGCCAAACTCCATCCTTTACATCGCCCATTCGCGGAAGATTCGCGTCAGATTGAGGCACATCATACAACATTCGCCGAGCCGTTGCCTGCAATTCGGCGTTCTTACTTCCAATAAGCACTTTCAAAAGTTGTTCGGCATTCGTTTGCTCGATGCGCACTTGATCGTTCCCGCTTCCCGAAGTCAACTCAAGCAACGACTTTGCTAAATCAAGATTCAATTGCTCGGCTGCGGGTAGGTGAAGCATGTGCCGCAACATCTGACGCCGTACAGTAACTACAGTGGCATTGAGTTTTGAAAACTCTGCATCAACCCACGATCGTATTTGGGCCTGCTGATCTGGCGAGCATTTTTCGAAAAGTCGCCCAAGTTCAACTGAAAACCAAGCATCAAGGTCCACTGAGTGATTCGAGCTAATCGGTACCTGCGAACTGGTTACCTGAACTCCCTGAATAAGGGCCACACGTCGCTCCGACATGATTTCCCACAGCCTCTTGAACGCGCCAAAGTAATCTTCCTTATCGATCAGTCCCTTGGCCAGTAGTTGCAGGTAACGAACTCGTTGAGGAATCTCGGGCAGAACAATTGCGTCCAACTGCTGAGCGTATTGAGAGAAGTAGCCAAAATCCTCCTGCAATCCAGCTAACATGGCGTCAATCAAAAAGAACTGTGTTTCAACGTCATCAGGGTGACTTGTGTAAGAGTCCATCAAGAGCTGAAACGCTTGTTTCGTCTTCTTTTCGGCCAGAAGCAATTGAGCCTGATGATTCATCGCCCAATTGTCCTTTGGATTCGCCGTCAATCTTTCCGCAACCGTGGCCTGAAGTCTCTCACGAGTATAAAAGGCCGTGATGGAAGTCGGGCCGACCGATAACATCGTATCTTTGTGAACATACAGATTCCCCAAAGGCTTCGAAACGGTGGTCGAATCGACAATTTTGCCGGTCTTCAGCTCCACTTGAATAATTCGTCCACCACTTAATGGCAACATCAAGAACCCGTCCTGCCAGATACCCCGACCGACCAAAGTCATTCGCTCCGGAAAGTTGGTTTCCCATCGTACCAAAGAACTGTTGATCGCCAGCCTCGGTTCACTGCGTGGTCGGCCCGTCTGTCGATTAGGATCAGGTGCAGTAGCACGCCTCAAGGCGCTTATGTCTTTGCCACGTTCGAGAGATTGGACAGAGTTTCCATTGACTAGAATTACGCCTCCATCAAAAATCCCTGCAACGTACGCCGCGCTGGCTCGTGAACGACGCATCAATTCCTCACCCGTCAACAGATCGTAACAGATCAGCCAATCGGATTCGGGTGGGGTGAATGCGACCATTCCATTTTCGATGATTAACCCTTCGTCGAACCAGCCTCGATCAAGTGGTTCATAATCGATCATGCCGAATCCACCACCAAATTGCGTTGAACCGCGATTTTGAGTTGGTCCGAAGTTGATTCCCCAGCGGAATGTGTGGGTCAGCAGATCAATAGCCACAATGCCTCCGCTGCCCGTCGGACAAACGATGATGTCATCCGAGATGCTCGGCATGAGGCCATGTGATTGCCGGAATTGATCGTACTCGATCTGTTGAGGTGAAGTTGCCAGTTGCTGACGCCACTGCAATCGACCTGTCGCCGGATCCAAGACAATTAGTTCGATCTGACCATTGATTTCGATCAAGCTATACAATTGACCAGCGTACGGCAGCGGTGGGCCAAGAAAAAAGGCTGTAGCAAGGCTTGGCTCGTCACTATCCGCTCCACCTAAACTCCAAACGATTTTGCCTCCATACAAACTGACACATTCCAGCCGAGTCGTAGAGGCATACTTCAAACCAACTCCTAAGCCTCGAACCTCCTCTAAGTCGATCGGCTTCTGAACGACGTGGAAACAGCGCTGATTGTCACAAGAAATTCTTCCAAAGGCGTTTGAGCCCCAAATACGATTTTTGAGTTCCTTGGAAAGCTGACTATCTCCCGGCATCCAGTCAGTTTCTTTTAACGGAGCGACGGTTGCCGAAGTTGGACGTTGCCAAGTAAATAGCCCAGTTTGCAAATTGATGCCAACGATAGTCGAATCGTTACTACGACTCACAACGGTATCGCCTATCATGCGCAGGTCGAATCGAGGGATCATCAATCGACCGTTTTTTCGCTCAACTTCCTCGGCCTCCTGCAAGGCCATCCCCTCGGGGCGACTGCTATGTATATCGAACACCCACTCCTCGTTCGGCAGAGGCAGGCTTACTTGGTTAGTTGCGTTGCGAGACGGAGATCCTCCAGTTACTAACCAGGATGATGCGGATCTGTTGAACGCACGCTTCGAGAGCTCATTCTGCAGAGCTTTTACAATCGCATCTTTATTCTCCAGTGCAATCTGCTGACCTCGAATGGTCAAGCTTTCGCCTGGAAAATCTTTGGCTGCTTGCTCTAGCGTTGCTAAAGCTCGTTGTGAGTTGTCGACCTGCAGCCAACAGACCACAGCAGATTCCGCTAGTCCGACTCCAAGACGATTTCGAGCAGCCGGATAGCTCAGTAGACTTCGAAGAATTGACGCGGCCGCCAATGGATAGCCGTTAGTTAACTTATACTGCGACTCCAGCAGCATCGCGTCATAGCCCGCATCGGTATGTACGAACTTACGAGCAATGTTCGCGATCTTGCTCATGTCTCGCTGTGCGATCGCTTGATCCAAAAGCTGGCGAGCCTTTACGCCAAACTGAATCTCAAGATTCTTGCGACCCTCTTCCGGAAGTTGATTCAGCTCTTCGACCGCCCGGCCCTTTACGCTTTGAACGACTTCGCCGTTACCAGGACGAAGGAAGAAATCTTGACCTCGAAGATCTTCGGGCAAAGTATCTCCGTCGTCCTGCAGTATCGCTCCCAGTGCTGCTACACCATCGGAATACCGCCCCTCGGCAATTGCCGACTTGCCTTCGTTGAGCAATCGTTGGAGGGCTCGGGGAGTTTGCAGAAAGATATCCTGCGGAGCAGCCTGACCAAATTGAATTCCCTGGCCGAGCAATTGACTTCCCAGAGAACCAGCAGTAAGAACCAACCCTGCCAGCGCGCATACGCCGATATGCGTTTTCATGAATTCATCCTAACTTCAAAATGTCGTACTAATTCGGCTTTTCTTGTAACCGAATCGTCAGCTCCTGCTTTTGTCCGGCTCGATAAAGTATGATCGGAAGCGGTTCATCGATTGGCGACTGAAGCACCAGCTCAGCAAACTCGGAATCGCTGGTTACACCAATTCCTGCAAAGCTCACGATCACATCTCCGGCCTTAACGCCCGCTATATCACCTGGCCGTCCCGAAACGACAGAGTTTACCAGCACGCCTGTGAGGTTGGGTAGCTCCAGAGTTTTCGCTTCATCGTAGGGTAGACTGCTAACGCGAATACCAGCTAGTGCTCGTCGTACTTTACCGTATGTTTGCAATTCCTTTTTGATCCACATGGCTCTAGAGATTGGTATCGCAAAGCCAATCCCTTCAAAGCCTCCTGAGTTGGACGAAATAGCCGTGTTGATTCCAATCACCCGTCCATCAATATCAAGTAAGGGTCCACCAGAGTTTCCTGGATTGATCGCTGCATCCGTCTGCAAAAACTGGCCCGATACACCTCGAGATAATCGACGACGACGATTCGTGCCCGAGATGATTCCAGCACTCACCGACGCTTCAAGCGTAAAAGGGCTGCCGATCGCGATGACCCAGTCTCCAACAGCAAGCTGAGCGGAATCTCCGATGGCTGCCGCCTTAAGTTCCGACTGGGACTCAATCTTCACGAGAGCAACATCGCTTCCGGGGTCCGCGAGCGTCTTGTCCGAAAAATATCTTCGACCATCATTGAGTCGAACTTCGATGCGCACAGCACCTTCAATAACGTGGTTGTTCGTGAGTATCCAACCATCGTTGCTGATGATGACTCCTGAACCGATCGAATCGTAGACCTGAGCGTCGGGCCCACCAATAATGTCTAGGATTGGCGATGACTGACCACCGTCCTGCTTCACGCGGCAGAGAATTGTCACCACGCTTGGCAAAGCTCGCTCGGAGGATTGTCGGAAAGCTTTCGAAAGAGCTTTAGCATGATTCGTCTCGTCATCAGCTTTGACTGGTGAGAGGCAAAATGATCCAGTGAATGCCAAAATCATAACAGCCGTCAGCCACTGGCGCGATGGAGAACTAGCCGAAGGCAGAGTCGTCAAACTTTTCATGGAATAACAACGATCCGATAGAATGCGTAATCAAGAAACAGCCACTCTTCCAGGCAGCCATCCAGAGATGACATGCCTTTCGACCGGCAACCACAAACGAGCAACTTAATCTTACACATTATAGGAATCTCGCGGGACCTTCCAAAATCCAGACTGCTTGTGAATCGCTAGGATTTTGCCCGAATTATCTGTTTTTATCCGGAGTTCAGCTCAGCGAAGCATGTCGTCATCCAGTATTTGATCGACTTCAATTTGGCCGATTTCAGCGCCGGTTTCATCTCTCACCAAAATTGGACTTGCAGATTTGGAGTCAACCAGTTGTGTCTTCAGCCAGTAAGCTGGCTTGAGGTTGGAGTGGGGATAGAACTGCGGGTCAACCTCTGGATGAATCTTACCCTTGGCAGAAACTGGCGAGCAACGAACCGGCGCCATTTCGTCGTCAAAGCTGAGGTCATGTTCTCCGGATTGAAGTAACCAAACCGCAATTCCCGGAAGGTGCCGCGTTATCGACTAAAACACCCAACTAGCCTGACACTTAGGTCTTTCATAGTCGGTATTAGCTCACCGCTCCTTCGAGAACAGAAGGCTAGCTGTCGCGATAAGGAGCCATTTCGCAACTCTCGGCAGCCTAAGGCTCTAGAAACTCAGCAGAACACGCCATCAGCACGACCGGAAGCTTGCAGTCCGATTAGAATTGACGATATTGCCATTGAAGTCTCTCCTAAGCTCTAGAGAATGGATCATTCCAGCAAATCAGTTAGACTCTCTAGCTACAAATTGGGTCCGTTGTCGGGTGGCATCGATTGATGCCAATTGAGAACCGCATCACGCAGCTTGTGAACAATTTCTGCGTGTTGCTGTGCGATATTTTTCGATTCTGATGGGTCCTGGTCCAAATCGTAAAGCTCGACGTCTGATCCATCGTACTCGCACAAGAATTTCCATTTCCCATGACGAACAGCCAGATCCGGCAGGTTGTCGTCTTTGGGAGTTGAAGGCCGATCGGGTGGTCGCCGAAAGAACATTGGATCGCGACGTGAGCCACTTTCCCCAAGTAGAGTCTTGACCACAGCCTGACCATCAAAGCTGACTGCCTTTTGCGCAGGAACACCTGTCAATTCAAGTATCGTCGGCGCTAAATCGATTGCCGCAAACACAGACTGAGTGTCGACATGATTGCTACGCTTGAGCAGCTTTGGTCCCCAAACGATCAGTGGCGAACGAATCCCGCCTTCGTAGAGTTGTGTCTTACCTCCACGAAACTTGCCAGCTTTGCCAACATCCGGTAACGGTCCATTGTCGCTGCAAAATAGGATCAAGGTGTTATCGCGAAGTGCCTGATCATTGCGAATTCGATCAAACAGCTTACCCAACTGCCTATCCATATTTTCTAAGACTGCCCGGTACAACTGAGGTCGTGATCCATCGCCCCAGCTATCTACTGGTGGCCAGTACGGGTCGTGAACATCATCCGGCCATAGATTGATGTAGAACGGCTTTCCAGACCGTGTCGCCTCATCCATAAAGCCAATCGCTGCATCAACAAAGCCTCCAGTTATCTCAGATCGAAGCATCCATCGGTGGCCTGAGCCAAGTCGCTCAGCCGCCTCCCAGATTCTGCCGGGTTGATCTTGCCCAGGTTTCAATGTCAGTGGCAACAGCTTGTCGCCCATGCCCTCAAAGTTTGTCAACGACTTATCGAAACCGTACTGGTCAATCGTTGGAGCGTTGTCGACATCTCGCTGGCCACCCATGTGCCATTTACCAAAATGCCCCGTCGCATAGCCTGCCTGCTGAAGCGCTCTTGCCAACATTGGTGCTTTCGGGTCAAGCCACTGAGCCATACCGCGACGCTCGTTATCCTTGCGGTTATTGAGGAATGATGTAATCCTCCAGCGCTGAGGATACTGCCCAGTAGAAATTGCCGTGCGAGACGGTGAGCAGATCGGCGAGTTCACATAGAATTGTTCGAATCGAATCCCCTCGGTCGCTAGGCGATCAACGTTGGGAGTTTGGGCGTCCTGGTTGCCGAAACATGACAGATCACCCCAACCCATGTCATCGATCAAAATCAAGACGACATTGGGACGCTTTGAATCAGCCGCAACTACACTAGGACATTTTGTGCTAACAACGATTGCAAGAAGAACAAGTGATAGTTTAGCAAGTTTCATGAATTGTATCTTCAGGCGATGTGCGGCTGTAATTTAGGTTGACCACGATTGCAATTCCAATGACTCTCGTGCTGCGCCGATTAGACTCGTTCTTGTAGTTGAATTCAATCGCTAAGAGCGAGAAGAGAAATTCGAAAAACAGCCTGAACCATCGATTGTACCCCTGGAAGTCTTTCCGTTGGGTTGGGGGCGGTAGCTGGCGGTTCTCGGCTGAAAATTTGGCTTTTTGTTGCTTCTGGATTCCAATTTCGTTAGACTATTTGCAAGGTTTCGCAGGACAACAAGTGGTTGTCCAAGTGTTCGACGTTAATCGGCAAAACAACATGGAAGTTCTTGCAACAGAAAAATGTTGCCAAGTCTAAAATCCTGAGCGCTCGGATGGGATGACTCTGAGTACTCGCGGGAAGGAAATTATGGCTTGTGACCATTGCTGATAACGAACAACTCGAAAGGCATTTTCTGTGCGTCTTGGGTTGCTTCGAATCGCTCTAGTCGAAGATTGGAACAGTCTAATGAAGAGGATTTTCGCGATGCGAATGTTACGCTTCTGTTTAATGTTTGCCGTCCTTTATTGCGGTACGGCATTTCTCCAAGCGCAGAGTACTACGGCAGGTGGTGACGGCGGTGGAGGTCGTGCTGGCGGCGCTGGCAATGATCCAGGTGGAAATCGCGGTGGAGCGGCAATGGCTGACTTCACCACGCTTATGACTCTCATTCAACAAACCATTACACCTGACTCTTGGTTGGACAACGGCGGAAGCGACACAATGTTTCCGTATCCTTCCGGTGTTTACGTTGATCCCAAAGGACAGCTCAAACGTTCCACGTCAAGCACGATCGATCGAACAGTGGAAGATCGAGTCCGAAAGGCTTCGAGAGATGCTTCCAAGGGAAAGAAGGCTTGGCAAGCAGCAAGTGACTTACGCATGGTTTCCCTCAAGCGACTCGATCAAGCTTTGGTCGATGCGGCCGCCGGGCGAAGTCCGATGATGGCGGATATTATTCGCTTGGGTGGAATTAACAAGGTTAGCTATATCTTGATTGACCAGGAAGCTGAGGACGTCATTTTGGCCGGGCCAGCCGATCCCAATCAGCTCGGTTTTTTCCTGGAAGACTTAGCCGTAGTTTGTGCCTTGGTCAACAAGCAGACGGCGCCCTTGGGATGCTCCATCGAACCAAATCAACAGCGTTTGTTGGCCACGCAGCAATTCTTGTCGCAACCCAATTCAGCTCAAACACTCTCCAGATCTCCAGCGAAGTTCGCTGAGCAATTGGGTAAGACCATCGGAGACTACGATGTCGAAATATTCGGCATGAATCCAAAATGCGGAACAGCCGTTGCGCTGCTAGCTGCTGATGAACAGATGAAAATGCTTGGCTTCGGTAAGGTCTCGTATCCGGTGACAGTCAAGTCCTACTTCAATCACTTAGAGACTCAAAACAATGTTCCAACTGAGAGCATGATTCGGTGGTGGTTTGCCTACAACGAATTGGAAATCTCGACCAATGCGACGAAGACGTTGTTTGGTCTACCCGAAAACTGTGTACGAGTACTTAGCGAGCAACAGTTTGTGACCAAGACGGGGCGTGCTCCGACCGGAAAGAACGATCCTGCTGCTGATGCTTTCGCTGCCGAGATGAGCGACAAGATGAACGAGCTGAGAAACTACGATGCAAACTTCTCACGCTTGTGCTGCGTTTTTGAATCAGCCATCGCTCTGCAAGTCGCACTTGAAAAGGCAGGTATGGCTGATTTCAAACCCTGGTTTCCAAATCTTGTCGGTCTTGGCAAACTGGACTCGGCAAAGGCTGTTGAGCCAAAAACGGTTCCCGGTTTGGTAACAACTCATTTTCTCAAGAAAAAGAAGACGAACGTGGCAGTTATCAGTGGTGGCGTCACAGTGAATCCCAAGCTAGCTTTGAACTCTGACAACATCAAAGAATCGCAACTGCTAACAGGATCTGCTGTTCCAGCTAAATCAAAGGTGCCCGAGAGCAAGGCTTGGTGGTGGGATTAATTCTCGTAGTGGGATTCGCCAGAAATCCTTATCCTCCAAAATTCGTAAGCACTTAATTCTACCCTGAAAAAGTGTCGTACTCGTAGATTCTAGGCACTTCATGTCCATTGAAGAGCTGGACGTTGAACTGGATGATCAGACACCGCTGGATGAAAACATTTCGCGGTGGCTGATCTCCTCTCAGCAACGTATTCAACAGTTTTGGGATCAGTTTCCTCAAAAGCCACTCTCACAATACGTCGAGTGCGACTTTGACTGGCTGGCTCGAGGACTTAAACACTGCATCGATCATCGCTTGAATGACGGCCAACTGTTCGTCGAATGGGGCTGTGGTTTTGGCGTGGTAACAGGCATCGCTAGTTTGTTGGGCCTGGAAGCAATCGGAATCGAAGCCGAGCAGTTCTTAGCCGACGAAGCAACAATTCTGCTCAACAAGAATCAGATTCAGGCTGAGATCTGGTGCGGAAATTTTCTGCCCAGCGGAGCAAATCGATTATCTGTAGATGATGATCCAATTGTATCGCTGAGCCATCGGTGCGCGTCAGCCTATGACGACCATCAAATGTCCTTGGATGACTTTGCAATTGTTTACGCCTATCCCTGGCCCGGGGAAGAGCATTTTTTGAAGTTGGTCTTCAGTCGATACGCTCGGCCTCGCGCGATATTGCTGCTTTACCGCGGCCCGTTTCAGTTAGAAATTTACCGCAAGAATGCATAGCTCAACCTAAGCTAACATCGCCAGAAGCTGGTACCCATCGTTCGCTACAAAGATTCAGCCTAGCAACTTTCCGACTACGATGTATCTTTCCAGTTGAGTACTGGCATGCCGTAACTGCGCTTCGCTGTTACGGCCTACAGAATGGGCGAGTTTAATTGGGCTAATGATGAATCACTGGCTGAATAAGTTTCGTTTTGCTTTTCAAGGCATCGCCTCGGGTGTGCGAGGCCAAAGCAGCTTTAAGGTGCATGTCCCGGCAACAATTTTGGTAGTGATACTTGCGGTGGCTTTGAACTGTTCCACGGTTCAGTGGTGTATTCTGGGATTGTGCGTGGCCTTGGTTTGGATTGCCGAACTGTTCAATAGCTCGATTGAGTTGCTGGCCCGCGGCTTGTGTTCACAGCAAAACGCAGATGTCGGCAAGGCACTTGATGTGGCGGCCGGTGCCGTCTTGGTGGCTTCGATCTTTGCCGCCGCCGTTGGAGGTTCCATCTTCTTCGTCCAGCTTTGGGGTAGCTAAGGCCATATCGCTAAACTTGGATGTTAACGAACTCACGCTGAAACCTGACCGTTCGCTGCACAAAAAGAAGCGTTCAAGTCGTCCCCCGGCATCGCTCGTTTCTCGCTTGCCACCCCCCTACGGAATGATCAAACGGCGGTAAACGTTTATTCGCGTGGGAGGGTCCGTGAAGCAGACTTAAGCTTCGCCCGCGTACTCCTTACTCTTTACTCCTTTTTTTGGCGATTGCTGAAATAATATGGCTTGGCCGGAGACTTATCTTTGCAAACGGACTCCGGACTCCCTAGAACCGGCAAGCTGTTGATCGATCTGCGTGGGATCGCCCGAATCCCGTCGACTCTAGCTGTTGGCCAGAAGCTCTTGGAATTAAGAAATTCTGAAGGTTCCCGGAGCGCCAAAGGCAGGCAGCCCATAAAGGTACAAAAGGAAAAGGCATTTCGACAGTGGCTCGCGTTACGGAACAGCAGTTGCGATCAGTTGTAGACCAATATGGTCGCAGCTTGATACTGCTGGCTCGACAGTGGTGTAACAGCCCCGACGATGCTTTACAGGAGTCTCTGATCGACTTAGCTCGATTAGCGGAGTTACCCGAGAATCCTGTGGCCTGGTTATTTCGCGTCGTGCGCAATAAAGCGATTTCACAGGCTAGGTCGGAGAGACGACGCGACGGTTACCAACAGGCTGCAGCTGAACAAAGGCAAGGTTGGTTCGAATCGGATCCGTCGGTTGGACTGGATGGCGAGCGTGTCGCGAGGCTGCTTGAGTCGCTGCCGGAAATGGAAAGGCAGATCATAACCTGTCGAGTTTGGGGGCAGTTGTCGTTTGCTGAAATTGCTCAATTGGTCGATCGACCCGTCGCAAACGTTTTCCGAACTTATCGCGCGACGCTTCTTAAGTTGCGGGAGCAGCTTGGCTTGGCAGACAAACAACCCAAGCAAACAAAGACAACCTTTAGTTAGGCTGATTGATGATGAAAGACTATCAACCAGAACCGCACGACGATATGTCTGACGATGCCGATCTGCTACGATCGCTACGACCTCGTCAACCTGAGTTGAATTGGCAAGCGATTGTGGACGAGTTGCCTTCGGATGCTACTGTGAATGTTACTCCAGTTCGAACAAAAATCGTTCGTAATCTGGCAACTTCCTGGTGGTCAGGGGCTCTAGCAGGTTCTTTGATCACGCTGGCTATCGTTTCGTGGTCGAAGTCGAATGACACCGATCACAGCCTGTCAGGCGTCGACAACAGGCAGATCGACAACAGGCAGATCGACAGCCATCAGATCGACAACCATCAAGTTGCATCGCACGAGCTGCGCAGCCAAGCCAAGCAGCCCAACGGCCCTACAAATACTCAGACCATTACAGCCGAACAGAAGAAAAACGATCCATCGATCGCTAACAACGGCAATTCAAAAGTGGATTCGAACGCAAGTGAATCTGTGCGTGAAAATCCCATGAGCGATCCAACTGAAGTCTACATGCTTCGCCACGGCCTTGACTCGCGGCTCGTAAGTCGCTCGATGGCGACCTACAGTTTGCCAGACAGTAGGCTTCAATATTCCGAAACCTCCACTGAACCGCCGACTCAGTCGGCACTTCGCAAAATGCTATTGGACTATCAATAGCTGCGTCTTCAGTCAATCTAGCGAAGTAATTCTCGATCCACGTACTTACTGCGGCTAGTGCGTCGACTTTCAACGCATACCAACGACCAACCCCGTTACTCTATGAAAGGACTAACATGAGAATCAGACGACTACTTCTCGTGCTGTTTGCTTGCGGTATAGCCATCTGCTCTGCCCAGCAACTCGGAGCAGTACAACAGGCAGCAGCACCGCCGGCTGTTCATACCGAGGTGATTGAAATGACGATTCATCCGGCAGCCGAACCGATTCCGGCACTTAAATACAAGTTCTTGCCAGATGAATTCGAATTGAAGGATGGTAACGCAGCCGTTTTTTACCTCAAGGCAGAAGGATTCCTTGAACAGACATCGGCTCGAAAGCAATTGGATGAGATTGAACGCAAAGCGATCGAATCCGCCAATGAAAAGAAAGTTGAGACGAGTGCCGTCGCTCCATTTTCGTATCTCGAAATGGCTCCGTCCGACTATCCAATTGAGGAGGTGAAAAAGTATCTCGCCCTCACCGCCTTTCAACCTCCAATGCTGGCTGAAGCGGCCGCTAGACGATCCTTTCAAATGGATCGCCAGATAAAGGATGTGAAGAATCCTGTGAGCTATCTGCTGCCAGAGATCCAAGGCATGCGTGATCTTGCTCGCAAGCAATCCATTCGCTGTCGATTGGCCATTGCTGAGAACAGAATCGACGATGCTCTCACGATTCTTGGTCAACAGTTTGCATTGGCTCGACACTTGTGCCAGGACGACTTCATTGTCTCGACTTTGGTTGGCTGTGCGATCGAGCGTTTTGCGATGCAGGACGCGTGGTATCTCGTCCAACATAAAGATTGCCCCAACCTTTACTGGGCTTTCGCACAGTTGCCAAACTTAGCAGATAACTGGAAGAGAAGTTTAGCCTACGAAAAGCATTTCCTTGAGCTTCAGTTTCCTCAGTTGGCAGAGGTCGACACGCAGATCAAGAGCGTTGAATACTGGCGACAGTTCATCGACCGTCTGAACGAGGATATGAACACTAATAGAGTTCACTATTGGGAAAATTTTCAGAACGAAAGCTCGATGACGCTCCCTAATTCCCGAGCGGTGATCATTAGCCATATTGCATCTTCGTATCCTGAAGCTAAGGCTCTGCTACTTGAGCACAAGGTCATTAGCCCCGAATTGATCGACTCGTACCCGACAGCTCAAGTCTACTTCTTGGCCATGAAGCTTCACTTGAAAATCTCGACAGACGAGGTCTTTAAATGGTTGCATTTGCCATTAAATGTCGGACGAAAGCAATTGGCAGGAGTGGATGCTGGCCTTGCGGATGTCAATGCTCCTGCCTTCACAAGCATTAGCAAAATGCTGGCCTCGATCAATAGCGTGCGAAATGTTCAAGCTCGCGTTTCACAGCGATTGCCGATGATTCAAGCTGTGGAAGCCATCCGCATGTACGGAGTAACGCACCAAAACAGCCTGCCAGAGAGTTTAGACAAGCTGGACTATCCAATTGCCAATGATCCCGCTAGTGGCAAGCCGTTTCAGTATTCAGTTGATGGAAACGTGGCTACGTTGTCGTCAACTCCACCCGGTGACAATATTCAACTAGTTTTCAAGATCAGATTTGTAGGAGCGAAATAATGCGATCAATCATTCAGAACCATCACAAACGAAGCGATTTCGGCCTTAGGTCTGTTTTGACGACCTATGCGATTGGGGTGCTGATATCGCTCGGCTTTATCACCAAGAGTCAAGCACAAGTTACTCGAACGCAAATTGCACAAGGTCAAAATGGTCTGGTGCAATTCGCACAAGCTAACACGTTGGCGATGATGACTGCGAAGACCAAGGGGCTTGACTCTCTTGCTGGATTGACACCGGATCAGAAACGGCTCTTCAGTGCTTTGAGCGATTTCACTAGTGGCAACGTGGTTCAAGTTTACTTTGACCTAACTGCATCTTCGGTGGTTGACAGCAGAATTCACCTCTCGGCACCTGCGGCCGATAAGCAGAAAGAGCTAGAAACCAAGCTACGCTCTTTCGGGGTGACCTCCATCGACAAGCAGCAAGGCTATTGGGTCTTGTATCAAAATGCGGCAAAAATTAGACCGTTGTCGCCAGCACCCAGAACCGACTTAGAGCTGGCACTGAAGTCAGTCGATAGCAGCGACATCCAGATGCTGATCGCTCTTCCAGGTCATGTTCAACGTTCATTGATTGAAAACTATGATGCGATTGATGAAGCTTGGGGAGGCGGATCGGCTCAGCAATGGTCAAGCGCATTTCGCTCTGTAGCCCTAGGCGTTTGGCTCAAGGACTCAAAGGCCAAGCTTGTCTTTCAAGTTCAAGATCCGAGTGCCGCTAAATCTGTGACTGCGAAATTGCCATTGATACTCAAGCAATTGGCATCGCTAGTGGAGCGTCGATTCGGTAATTCTATCGCGGGATTTGTGCGTCGAGCATCCGAGGCAGAACTCAGAGTTGGGCAGACTCAAGTCGAACTTGAGTTTTCTACCGACCAAAGTAACTCACTTCCTACAGCCCTAGCTGAGGCGTTGTCCGGTGAAGCTGCACGTGAGGTAAAGATCCATCGAATGCGTGAAATTGGATTAGCAATACACAATTATGAAAGCGCAAATCAGTGCCTCCCTCCCTCTGCCAAACAGCGAGACGAGCTTGGAAAAGCAAAGTTAAGTTGGCGAGTGCTGGTGCTCCCATTTCTCGATGCAGAATGTAGACAACTGTATCAGGAGTTCAATTTAGATGAACCTTGGGATAGCCCACATAACAAAGCTCTGATTCCCAAAATGCCAAAGATCTATAGTACTTCCAACAGTACCGGCATCAGCAACCTTCTGGGCAATCAAACTGGTCTAACAGCGTTTCAGGCTCCTGTCGGAAAGGGCACGATGTTTGGAGGAAACGAAGTAGTGACATTTAGTCGAGTTTTGGATGGTTTGAGCAACACCGCGATGATCATTGAGGTTAAGTCTGAGAAAGCTGTGCCTTGGACCGCTCCCGATGACTATACCTTCGACCCCCAGCAGTCTATGGCCGGTCTAGCCACTGATAGTCAGGGTAACTTCTTGATGCTCATGGGTGATGGATCCGTGACAACGCTCAGCAACAAAATCGGCAACCAGATGGCAATCAACTTGTTTGAGATCAATGATGGGCGAGTCATCGAGCTCAATCCCAAGTAACAATGATTTTGGTGTTCGATCAATTGTTTAGCCGTTAGTCGTTAATGAGCAACGCCAGGAAATGAGTCAGCCGAGGAAAGCGTACGCCCTCGGCTAACGGTTAAACACAATACCGGACGAGCACAACTGGCAACTAATTACAGCAAGGAAGAGACTAGTCCTTCAGCCTGACGAGTATCTTATCGCCTTCGATCTTAACTTCGTGAGCGATAGTAGGCTCTGTAGCTGGCATACTGACGGCTTGGCCCGTGCGAACATCAAACTTGGCACCGTGTCGCGGACAAACCAGGCAGTGATCGTCCAAGTCGCCTTCGCCTAGTGGCCCACCGTCGTGCGTGCAGACATCATCTAGGCAAAAGACCTGTTGGCCGATTCGAACCAAGACAACGAAGCGATCTTCGACTTCTAAACATAAGCGGTGGCCCTCGCCCAGTTCGTCAAGCGAAGCAACTGCAATGAAGCCTTGGGTGGAGTCGGCCACTTAGCGATACTCCCGAACCTGACGAGCAATTGACTGCCCCAAAGCTTCTCTCACAGACTCAATCGTGATGCGATCGAAAATCTGTTGGAAGAAGCCTGTGACGATCAATCGAGCAGCTTCTTTGCGAGTGAAGCCGCGGCTTTGGCAGTAGAAAATCAGCTCTTCGTCAACCTTGCCGGTCGTGCTTCCGTGCGTGCAACGCACGTCGTCCGCTTCGATCTCAAGGCCTGGGATCGAGTCTGCCCGAGCGTGATCGCTCAGTAGCAGATTGTCGTTTCGTTGATAGCCGTCGGTCTTTTGAGCACCTTCGTCAACCTTGATCATACCTCGCCAAACGGTGCGGGACTGATCTTGCAATGCCGATTTATACAAGAAGTCACTGCGGCAGTTAGCTGCTTTGTGATGCTGGAGTGTATTGTAGGTAAGCTGTTGCTTATCTTGAGTGAACATCACTCCGTTGACCTGCGACGTGGCGCCTTCGCCAACCAACGCGACTTGTTGACTGACCTGTGAAAATCGGCTACCGATTGCTGCCACAGTCCATTGCAAGTTTGCATCCCGTTGAACGGCAGCTCGTTGATGTGCGAAATGCCAGACTTTTCGACCCCAGTCTTGAAGGTTGACGTATCGCAGGTTCGCACCTGGTCGAACAACCACTTCGACTGCTCCACAATGGAAACCGCCAGCGTTTGAGGAAGTACTGTTGGATTCATACAAGAAGGTAGCTTCGGCGCCATCTTCGATAATGATCAAGGTGTGACCAGTGTCGGTTGCCCCATCAGTCAAGCCTGCTGCAACTCGGAAGGGTTTCTCGACGCAAACTCCGCGGGGCACATACAGGAATTGGCCACCAGACCACATCGCGGCGTGCAGTGCAGCAAAGCGATCGGTTTGGAAGTCCACTAAACGATGAAGAAATTCTTCCACTAATTGGGAATGCTCGCGACAAGCCCAACTCAGGTCTCCAAACACGACACCCTTGTTGGCATATTCGGGTTCGAGTGAACAGTGTACTGTTCGACCATCCAAAGTCTGCAGCACGCCCGCGGCTTGTACACCCTCGGCTAACCACTCGGCAATTCCGGCTGACTCGAGCGATGCCGTACCAGGCTCGCATTCAGCGGCGGGCGCAGGGTACTTTTCGACTCGAAAACCGCGCAAGTCGCTGCGCATCCATTGTTCATCGCGTCGGGACGGCCAATCCATCTCTTCGTCGCTTGCCAAGCTGCTTTGCGGTGAGCATTACCCAATCAGGCTCGTTACGTTGAGCCAAAAACTGCTCGAAGCTGGTGTTTGAAATGCCAGCCGTTTGGGTCGGGGTCGCTGTATTCATGAAAACGAAGTTCGTATAGTTGGACTATTTTGCTTAACAACGAGCGAGTAGGCGGGAGGATTAACCTACAGAGCCTTCCATCTGCAATTGGATCAAGCGATTCATTTCAATCGCGTACTCCATCGGCAACTCCTTCACTAACGGCTCGATAAATCCGTTGACGATCATTGTGCTCGCTTCCGACTCCGAAAGTCCGCGACTCATCAAATAGAACAGTTGTTCTTCGCCAATGCGAGACACGCTGGCTTCGTGACCAATGGTCACATCTTGCTCGAGGATTTCGATGTAGGGGTAGGTGTCTGAACGACTCTTTGGATCCAAAATCAAGGCATCGCAAACCACGTTCGACTTGCTGTGCTTGGCATCTTTTTCAACACGAACTAATCCGCGATAGCTGCTGCGACCGCCGTTCTTGCTGATTGACTTGCTAACGATGTGACCGGTTGTATGAGGAGCACAATGAACGATCTTGGCACCTGCATCTTGATGTTGGCCGGCTCCTGCGAAAGCAATTGACAGGATCTCACCGCGCGCACCTGGTTCCATCATATAGACAGCAGGATACTTCATTGTCAACTTGCTGCCTAAATTTCCGTCAACCCATTCCATAGTTGCGTCGGCATAAGCCATCGCTCGCTTAGTAACTAGGTTGTAAATGTTGTTCGCCCAGTTTTGAATCGTCGTGTAGCGGCAGCGACTACCTCGTTTGCAGATGATTTCAACTACTGCAGAGTGCAAGCTTTCGCTGCTGTACATTGGTGCCGTACAGCCTTCGACATAATGAATCGAAGCACCTTCGTCGACGATGATCAGCGTGCGTTCGAACTGCCCCATGTTTTCCGCATTGATGCGGAAGTAGGCTTGCAGTGGAAACTCGATTTTGACTCCTGGTGGAACATAGATGAACGAGCCACCGGACCAAACTGCTGAGTTGAGAGCAGCGAATTTGTTATCTTCTGGAGGAATGATCGTACCGAAGTACTCCTTCATCAACTCTGGATGATCTCGCAACGCCGAGTCTGTATCCAGGAAGATAACGCCTTGTTGAGCCAGATCTTCTTTTAGCGAACCGTAGACAACTTCGCTTTCGAACTGAGCCTTAACGCCAGACAGGAACTTGCGCTCCGCTTCTGGGATGCCGAGCTTCTCGAAAGTCTCTTTAATTTCAACTGGAACATCGTCCCAAGATCGCTGCTGACCTTCAGATGGCTTCAGATAGTAGTAGATGTCTTGGAAATTGACATCGATAGCTCCGCCCCAATTGGGCATAGGCTTGGAATTGAAAATGTCGAGCGAACGAAGGCGGAAATCTCGCATCCATTCTGGCTCGCCTTTCATCTCAGAGATCTGAGCCACAATTTCACGATCCAAACCTTTGCGAGCCTTGAAGACTGCTTTCGATTCGGTGCGAAAGTTGTACTTGTTGATCTCACCAATGGCATCAGTCGTTTCCATTGCCAAATCGGTTGACATAATCCGAATTCCTAATCTGCCTGTTGAGTTTGCTTAACTTGAATTTATTGCTTGTAGTGTATTCTTGTTGCTAGACGGCCAATTCAGCAGCTTCGTCCTTCGCCATTTCGCGATTAGCTCGATCAGCATCTGGGTACGCTTCGCGAATTCGCTGGTAACCTCGACTGTGAAGTTCAGCAGCTAGTTCAATTCCACCTGTCTCGACGATGCGACCACCCAGCATCACATGCGTGAAGTCTGGTGGATTGTGTTCGAGTAACTTATCGTGGTGAGTAATGATAAGTAGCCCCATCTTCTCGCGACCGATTTCAGCGATACTCGCGCTGGCCAGTCGAACTGCGTCAGCATCAAGACCGCTATCCGTTTCGTCCAAGATGGCAAACTTAGGTTGCAACATGGCCAATTGAAGAATTTCGGAACGCTTCATTTCACCGCCCGAAAAACCATCGTTGACGTAGCGTCGAGCGAACTCAAGGTCCATCTTCAATTGTTCCATCTTGTTTTTCAATTCCTTGCGGAAATCTCGCATAGAAATTAGCTCTTCACCCTCTTACATCGATGACGCACATTGGTCGTTGCATGCGCAGGAAGTCAGCCATCTTCACACCTGGAATTGCCACAGGACGTTGGAAAGCCATGAAGATACCAGCTCGAGCGCGCTGGTCGGCTTCCATCTCTAAAACGTCTTGACCGTCCAAAGTGATCGAGCCCGCAGTGACTTGATAACCAGGGTGCCCTGCGATAACCAAACCAAGCGTGCTTTTACCTGAACCGTTCGGTCCCATCAAAGCGTGAGTCTCGCCGTGACGCAATTCCAAGTTGACGCCTCGCAGGATCGCCTTGCCTTCAACTTCTACGTGCAGGTTCTCGACTTTGAGTATATGAGCCATCAAATTCCCTATCGTGCAAAATCCAACTGTGTGCTGATGATGTACTAGTTTGTTTTTGAATTGTTCGACTGATCTATCGAAACGGTGTTAATAGCTTCATCTGTTCCTGGAACCGGACGAAATTGACAATGGTCGTGTCCGTCAAGTCTGCAGCAGGACAATTGAATCGACTGTCCAATTGCTTCGCTGAGCATCTCTTGTTCGAGTTCGCAAACATGCCGATTTTGACCATCAGCGGCCAAATCCGGAAACGGGCAGGCCAAAACTTGGAGTACTGGAACAGAACCGTTGCCATTTACTACGGTCGTCGGAACCTTCCGTCTACCCAACTCTTCGGCCACAGCCGCCATTCGATCCGAAAGCGATTCACTTCGGACTTGCTCACCAGCTAGTCCTTCTCCCATTCGTCGCGCAACTCGGCGAAGTATCCGCGACCTCAAACTAGGATTGGGCAGTTCCATCACCTCAGTCCACAACGCTGTAGCTAAATCCGCATAGCTGACCGATGAATAACGCATACCCAATGCTGTCAAGAAGTAGCGAAACTGAGGCCTGCCTCGACCTACGCTTTCCTTCCGACGCTCGATCAATTCCACTTCTTCAAGTCGATCCAGTCGTTGTCTAACCGCTGTTGCAGTGACGTCCAAATGGTCCGTCAGATCCTGTACATTCATGCCAGGATGCTGCCGCAATAAGTCCAGAACCGACTGATCGATTGGCCGGATGTGGTCCAAATTGGTGGGTTTCATTCCACCCTCTAGGGTCTGAAAGGTGAATTCTTCGGGAGCGATCGAAACGCACCCATATCTTAGAGAATACCATAATTTTAACAACCCCCGCTGTGTTAAATCCGACTGATTTGAAAACGAGCACAAGCTGCAAAAAGTTCGCTAAACCGCGTAAAGGGACTATACTGGAGGAGTCCTTCAGCCAGGCGTTCGTCCCATCTTCAGCGCTCGCTAAGAGTCTTTTCACAGTCCGCTCGGCATATGAAGTTCAGGCAGAGACGATGCTCAACCGCTTTTCGCAACTTAGTCTTGTTGTTTCTAACACTTTCGCCGTCGCTGGCATCCGCACAAGTTTCCAATGCCGAGATGAATGCGCGGCTCGCCCAGAAACTGCTTGGCAATCGCTGGCCCGAGTTCCATCTTCGGGACGTGAATCGTAATGGCTGACATTTCCGCTGATGAGACTTCAGTTCGGGCATTGCAGCGGATGATGTCTCCAGCAATCCGATGATTCGAGTTGCCGCTGATAGGTTAGATGCCAAAAACAATCCCATAGGAATGGAGAAGGCAAAAGGCAGAAGCACAAGCTCGTGCAGCAAAGCTGTTCGGTAAGAATGAGGGCATCGCGGTTGCCGAAGTCAACATTCCTCAAACTCGCCTTATTATTACAACCGTAGATGGACTGGTTCAGAATTTTGATGCCGAGACCGGCAAACTACTTTGGTCGACAGCTTAGACCATCGTACATCTCAACTGTTCCTGCTGGTTATTCAACCGTTGGAGTGTTGGTTGTGCAGGGCGATGATGTATGGCCTAGATTGGGTAACTGGAAGCACTACAACCACGAAGGACAAGAACTCAATTGGCAACAATGTGTCTGCTATTGATGGACTGAATCCACTGCCCGGATCTGTCGAGAAGTACGTCAAAATTCGATGGCCATCGTTGGCGACTACACAGGCACATTAACGGCTATTGGATTGACCGAGAAAATCACACCCTGGACTGGTCGAATCAATAGTCGTTCAGAAGCTCGTCCGGCACTTTCACCAGATCGCAAGATCTTGGCAGTAGCCAGCAATAGTGGGCGAGTCTACGTTTACTCAGGCTCGACCAATCCATCTGTTCAATTTCGATTCGAGACTACTTCGTCAATCAGCGGCAGCCTTGCCGCCGGAAAAGATGGTTTTTATATTGGTACGGGTGAAGGTGTGTTAGCCAAAGTCGGCTTCGATGGAAAGCAGAAGTGGACATTCCACTTGTCTCATCCAATTTCACAACCAGCCTTTTACGACACGGAGACAGGCTTAGTCTTCTTGGCCTCTGAATCTGGCGAATTTACTGCAGTTGATGATGTCACCGGTCAAGAAGCTTGGAACAATTCTGTACTAAGCAATATTTTTGCTCCTCTAGGCTCCGCAGGTAGCAACATCATTTGCAGAAGTTCCGATGACTGTATCGTATCTTACGACAAGAAGACTGGACAACTTCGTGGCCGTACGAACAGTGTTCGACTATTACCAACGCCGATCGTGAATACACTCACCGATCGAGTTTACTTGGCCAGCAATACAGGACAGATTCAATGTCTGCGTCCGATTGGAAAAGATCTACCCAAGATCTCGAAAGCCATCGCGGCTCCATTTGCCAAGCCAAAGCAAGAGAAGCCAACTGAACAAGAGCCCATGAATGCTGCTCCAGTTGGTGCAGATCCATTCGGTGGTACAGGTGACATGCCCGCTGGAGGCGATGCCGGGGGTGCAGACCCATTTGCATCTGACCCATTTGGCGGAACCGGTGGATCTGGAAATCCATAGTTGATCTAGAAGCAATCGATTGAGCCAAAATCTTCGATTCTTCGTACTTCGGGCCGAAGGTCCGGAAATTTACTCAGCCCAGTCTGCAGGACTGGGATCTAGGAAGAAATGACTGAAAGGGCCGTAGGTCCGATAGTTCAAATGGCATGTGCGAATGCCCAACTTGGAACTGTGGCTACATGGTTCCTCGACAGGAAGGCTTGTTACAAGGCAGTTACGAATTCTGACGCTTTCCGTGCGTATCATGTGGCAGAGTTGAGTTGCTAGTGCGACTTGACGTTCTGACCCTCTTAACGATCTCACGGAGGCATTCCAAATGCGTTGCATTCGACTGCGGAATCGTGGCCTGTTTTGCGCCACTCAGCTTTGCATCTTCACTCTATTGCTGTTAACAGCTTGCCTTTGCACAACTGCAAAGGCCTGGCAGAACACGAAGCTTGGTCTCACTCGGGACTGGTGCGACAATGTCATCATGCCGCAATCATATCGAAACGCGCTCAGCAGATCCGCCCGCGGAGCCGCTTATCACAATGCCGACGCTACTCGGTTGGTAATTAGCCAGATCGAAGTTGATGTCGAGATTCGTGATCAGATGGCTCAGACAAAGATGTTGGTAACGATTCGCAATCCGTCAACCGTTCAGCAGACCGCCGAGTTGCTGATGCCAGTTGCCACCGGCGCAGTCATTCGCGACTTTACCTTTCAAGGTTCGGCCAAGGAGCCAGCCACAGAATTGCTTGAGGCGGAGAAGGCAAAACACGCGTTTCAAAGCATCGTTGCCAAGCTGAAAGATCCCGCCTTACTTGAGTTCGCTGGCTACAACATGATCCGTTCAAGCGTCTTTCCTGTTCCAGCTTCCGGCGAACAGCGAGTGCAATTGGTGATGGAGCAGTTGCTTTCAAACGATAATCACCGCATCGACTATCTTTTGCCTCGCAGTCAATCGCTAAGCAATAATGTTCCTTGGAAGATTTCGGCCAAGATCAAATCGTCAGCCAATGTCGCGACAGTTTACTCGCCTAGTCACCAAGTCGCGGTTCAGCGTGTGAACGATCGCGAATCGAGTTTGATTGTGCCCGAAGCATCGATGACTCCAGGTTCTTTCCGACTGAGCTATTTACAAAGCTCGGGTTCGTTGACCGCATCGCTCATGACGTCACCTGAGCTGAACGGCAAGAACGGGCACTTTCTGCTGCTGGCCGGGCTAACTCAAGACAAGACCACTACCAAGAAAGTAGCCGAAGAAAAACTCCGTCGCGAAGTTACGCTGGTGCTTGACCGATCTGCGAGTATGGCTGGTGAAAAGATCGAACAGGCTAAACAAGCGGCGTTGCAAGTAATTTCGGGTTTAGAGATTGGAGAGTCGTTTAATATTGTCGCCTTCTGCGGCGATGTCGAACTGTTCGCGCAAAAGCCTGTCGTCAAATCGATCGAGTCGCAAGCACGCGCTATCGAGTTCATTCAATCTATGACAGTAGGTAGTGGTACTAATATTTACGATGCTCTGCAACGAGGATTAGCACAAGAAACCACACCTGGTCGCCTGCCCATCGTTCTATTCTTGACAGATGGACTTCCCACTGTCGGTAATGTTTCAGAAGCTGCAATTCGCGAGGTGGTCGAAAAGCAGAATAAGTTCAATCGCCGCATCTTCAGTTTCGGAGTAGGCTTCGATGTCAACACACCTTTGCTTGACAAGTTAGCGACCTCAACGCGAGGCTTTGCGACGTTCGTCACTCCAGGAGAGAACGTCGAAGTAGCAGTCTCGAAAGTCTTTCGTGGTTTGAACGGCCCAACGCTCTCCGACGTTCGATTGGACATTGCAGACCAGCCAACCGATCAACCCTCTCGCATTCATGAGATTTTGCCGCAACGCCTTCCCGATCTCTACGAAGGCGATCAACTGATCGTTCTCGGAGCATATCGAGGCGATCAACCACTCAAGTTTCGCGTAACGGCAAATCGCGGGGCTAAACCGGTGACCTTCGATTTTCAATTTGACCCCAAACAAAACCAAGGCCAAGCCTTTGTATCCAGGCTATGGGCTAGTCGAAAGATTGCGAGCTTGATCGACCAAGTTCGCGACTTGGGGGCCAGCGAACAAACGCTAACAGCAGCTAAGTTGGTGAATAGCAACTTAGTGAGCGGTTCAACTACCGCAAACAAGGAGTCGACAGTCGATCCTAGACTGGCGGAGCTTACCGATTCGATCGTCGCCTTTAGTAAGCAGTACGGAATCTTGACCGAGTACACGTCGTTCTTGGCAACTGAAGGCGTCGATCTATCCAATTCTGAAACAGTCAAGAAGCTGGCTAGCAGCACTTTGTTGGATCGAGCAGTTGCTTGCCGCACGGGGATCGGATCGTTGAATCAAGAACTCAATAGCGGACAGATGCGTGGCCAAACCAGCCTGAATGTTTCTAATCGGTATGTGAATCATTCCGGACAATGGGTTACCACCAGCAATGTTCAACAATGCAGCGGCAACGCGCTGTACAATCGAGGTGGTCGTTGGGTTGAGGCTCAGCTTGTCGAGAAGCCAAAGATCGATCCAGATGCGACCATTGATTTCGGTTCCGAAGAGTTCCTGGCACTGTTATGGAAGATGGTTGCATTGGGTCGACAGGATGAACTGGCTGTCGAGGGCGAAATATTGATTACAGTGGAAGGTAAGACGACGTTGGTTCGCGGGCTGAAAACGCCTGAGGCAAACACAGCACAACCTTCGAGCGATTCGTCTGCAGCGCAGCAGTCTCAGCAACCAGCAAATCCAAACTAGTTGGATGAATGATGGATAGAACTATTTTGACCATCGAAGACGATGCCGCGATTCGTCGCGGCATCGTTGATGCACTTCGTTATGCAGGTTATCGTGTAAGCGAGGCCTCAGACGGAATGACCGGCGTTCGACTCGCCATCGAGCAGCCAATCGACTTAGTTTTGCTAGATCTAGCTTTGCCAAAACTGCGAGGTCTTGACGTTCTAAAGCAGATGCGAGCAGCTAAGCCAACACTACCCGTGATAGTACTGACCGCTAAGGGAGATGAAGACGACCGAGTCGCTGGATTAAACGCTGGCGCTGATGATTATGTTGTTAAGCCTTTTAGCATCAACGAGCTGTTCGCCAGAGTTTCAGCCGTTTTGCGACGTTCACCCGGTCGACCTAATGATATGGAGCAATTTGCCTGGTCCGAAGGCCGAGCCGATTTAGCTCGTCGTGAACTGCAGTTTCACGATGGTTCATGTACAGAGCTTTCGGAATTGGAAGCCACTTTGCTACGCTACTTAGTTGTCAATAGCGGCCGAGCAATCTCGCGGGACGAACTGCTGACGAATGTCTGGAACCTGACTCCGGTCGGACTTTCGACTCGTACGGTCGACATGCAAATCGCCCGACTGCGAGAAAAATTGCGCGATGATCCTAGTGAACCGCAATTGGTCAAGACAGTTCGAGGTTGCGGTTACATGCTGGCTGGCGAAGTGCAAATTTGAATAGACTTAAATTGAACTGAATGTTCTACGAATTGTTAGACTGACTCTACTGCGAGAAATTTGAAAAAGTGTTCTTTAGTCACGCCAATAGAATTTGGTCCGCTTACGCAGCCATACTGGTCTTAGTAGCGCTAGTGTTGGTGTGGGTCTCTCGTTTTACTTTGGAATTGGACCAACGAGCAGAACTCAACCGATGTGATGTGCTGTTGGCCGAACAAGAGGCGGCTCAGCAAGAGCGCATTAGCCGGGCTTTGTGGAGGATGGACTGGGCACTTTCACCGTTGGTTGCTCAAGAGGCGGCCAGAACTTACTGGATGTATCAATCCTTCCTACCTGAACCGAATGATGTTCCAGGAGTGAACTCCAAAGTTTCCAAGGCAGCACAAAAACCTGAAGCTCATCAACCATCGCCGCTCTTAATACGACCATCGCCTTGGGTGAAGCTGCATTTTCAATTGGCCGAGGACAACAAAATCTCATCGCCGCAAGCTCCAGACGGCAAGCTTTGGCAAGTAGCTGTTTCGTGTGGGGTTGCTGAGAGTGAGCTATCGGGCAATTGTGATCGATTGAATCAGATTGCTGGCAAACTAGAGTTTCAGAATCTGTGGGACTCGTGTTCAAACACCATGCTGAATCAAAGCGAAGCGAATTTATCCTGGGCTATGACGCCAAACGACATCGCCGCCAATCAGCGTGCGAACGCTCAACCTCAATCACTTAGTGACCTTGCACAATCGGGGTTAGCGCAATCAGGTCGAGCGCCCGATTTTGTCGACAACTCAGAGAATATTCAGAAGCAACAAGCCACCAGAGTACCATCGGCTCGCGGTGGCAGAATGCAGTCCAATGATTACGAACAACGTGGACAGGCACCCAATACGATGGCCGTTAGCCAGTGGCAGTTCAATCGTTTCGCTTCGGCGTTTGCTCCGCCAAATGAAAAATCCGTTGTCGAAGGTTCGTTACGTCCAGTTTGGGTCGACGACCGGCTGCTGCTGATTCGTCGAGTTGAATCGCCTCGAGGCAAACAGGTGCAAGGTTGTTGGTTAGACTGGACGGCTATTCGCGCGTCGTTGCTAAGCGAGATTGAAGACATTGTGCCCGATGCTGATCTAGTTCCGCATCCTGAAGACAAAGAGCTTAGCGGTCCAGCGTTGGCGACTTTACCAGTCGACTTAATAGCGCCAATGATCTCACCGATTCAAGAGGCCTCCTCAAGCAGCTTGAGCCGTATGCTACCTCTGCTTTCGCTTGCTTGGGGAGGCTATCTGATCGCGGCCTTCAGCATTGGTTGGCTGATTTGGGGAGTGACCAAGTTGAGTGAACGCCGAGCAACATTTGCGTCGGCCGTAACGCACGAGCTACGTACTCCGTTGACTACATTCCGCCTCTATTCCGAAATGTTAGCCAGCGACATGATCACAGATCCGGCTCAGCGCACAGCCTACGCAAGTGGCCTTGTCAAAGAATCGGATCGACTATGTAGGCTCGTAGAAAATGTACTCCAGTTCGCCCGGCTTGAGCGCAAGCAGTCCTCTCTGAATCTACAGCCAGTTACGACAGAGCAACTGTTATCAAAGATCGTCGAACGTTGCCGAATTCGCGCGGATGCGGCAGAGATGCAGTTCGAGTTCAATTGCAACCAATCGGATCAGCTTGTCAAAGTTCAAACATGTTCAGATCTTGTCGAGCAGATATTGTTCAACTTGGTCGACAATTCATGCAAGTATGCGGCTCTGGCAGATCAGAAACGAATTGAGCTATCTGTGTCGACCGAGTCCAAATGGCTTGTGGTTGCTGTGCGAGACTACGGACCTGGTATCGACACCAAGATGGTCAGACGACTCTTCCGACCGTTTTCACGATCTTCTGACGAGACCGCGGGAACGGCCGCTGGTGTAGGCTTAGGGCTCAGTCTTTCGAAGCAACTCGCCAAGCGGCTTGGCGGACAACTAACCTATGTAGTCGGTCAACCAGGATGCATTTTTCAACTACGACTTCCTCTGTAGTGGACAAAAATCGTAGTGGACGAGGCCACGAGTCCTGTCTGCCTTCCAAGCGTAGTGGACGAGGCCACGATTCCTGCCACCTTTTTCTTCCATCGTAATGAACTGTCCAACAGTCCCGTTCCTTTCCTGGATCTAACGAGCGAACCACGAGTCCTAGTCACTGAGAGTGCCAAGCGATAAACAACTTGAGCGAACGCAGTTTTATGGCCACCCGTGAAGCTGATTGCATATAATGGAACTCAAGGAAGTTTTCGAGGTGCTGAAAGACCAGGGGACTCGTGACCTCGTCCACTACCCCGAATATCAAACTACTACTGGCAACACCATGCGTACTCTCTTTCCGATCTATTTCTTCTTGTTCATTTTGGCAGCACAATCTGGACATGCACAGATGTTTGGTGCAATCCAACCTGAACGGCATGGTGTAACCGTCTCGGGATCCGAAACGGTAAATATCAAGGCAAAATACCTTCGAGGCTTTCTAACGCTCAAGGCCAATGAATCCACTCCACGACTAGCTCTTATATCGCTAAATTCAAAAAAACAGACTGCGGTAGAACTTCTGCTGAATTCCGGCTTGGAGAAGAGCAAGAACAAGTCATCTGGTGTTCGGGTAATCGATCTCGATGCAAGGCCTGCACTGCAAGCTTCACTAGACCCATCTATTTCAACGCTGTCCACGACGCCACGAGTGAATGGCGTTGTTGCGGCTGAACACTTATCGTTTGATCTACCGCTCCATGGTTTGGATGAGGATGCAGTTGCGTTGTTGCCGCATACAATTCGTGAACAACTTCAAGCCAACGAACAGCTTCAGTCGAGTTTGATTCAGATGCTGTACGTCGGCGAGGTCAGCGAAGCCCAAGGTAGAGAAGCGTTTGGGTTATCAATTGAAAAGGCTAAAAGGGAAGCCAAGACAGTTGCTGAGTTGGCGGAAGTATCGCTCGGAAAACTTGTAGCGATAACTCCACAGGTCTATGGTTATTGGGAACACCGGAATGCAAGAACTAGCGACAGCCAAGGATTTACAACTGCATTGGAGCTTTTTCAGCGATCCGATAATGAAATCATGGGAACCGATCCCAAGAACTTGAGCAGAACGTACAGTGTTGAACTTAGGTATGACATCAAGGAGGCAAAGCCATAGTCTTTTTCCGCCGGTAATTTCCAGGAAGGTTGCAGCCGAGGTTCGGCCGAGCTACACAACTAAATAACGACAATTTGTTTGCTTGTTCTGTGGAAATCTGATATCAATTAGGATTGCCAGCCAAGGGAAACGACTAAATGAGATACTGGAGATCGATGATGTCGCGGCGAATCTTAAAACGCTTTTTGCTAGCTTCTTTTGTCCTTGGAGCACTTGCTGGACTAACGGCTTCAGCGAATGACGGAGTCAACTCCACCAATCCAACTGGCCTTGTAGCTCAAGCATTGGAAGCTGAGGCTAAAGGAGAATTGGTACAGCGTGAGCGTTTTTTGGCTCAAGCGTCTTCCATAGCCAAGAATCTGCCCGAGGTCAACTGGTTTAGTGGAAAAGTCCGCGCCAGCAATGGGAAGTGGTTGAGTATTGATGAAAGCGTTGATGCTGCATCGGAGCACAATCTGTTAAACGCATACGAGAAAATGCGAGCCTCCAAGCCCGACACCATTGAGGGCCATTTGCAACTGGCCACTTGGTGCGCCACTCGCACGCTGACCGAACAGTGTGAGGCTCACTTGAACGCCATTATCAAAGCTGATCCCGATCATGTAGGGGCTCGCAATGCTCTTGGATATCGAATGGTGGACAACGAATGGGTCGCTCCTGAGAAACTCGACGAACTTGGCCGGCAAGCACAAGTTACTCAGCAGTCTTTGACCAAATACGGTGCCAAGATCGGCCAAGTATTCGCGATTAGTGGAAAGGTTGAACAGCTCAAACGAAGCTTGAATGAGATAACAAGTGCAGATGCGATTCCGGCAATGGAGTCGATCGCTTCCAATCTAATCGACAGACGTACTATTGCGGCGCTTGTGTGGATTAATAAGTTTGAAGAGGTCGAGTCCTCGCAATCGCTCTGCCGCTTTGCACTGCTGCATCCCTCTAGCGATGTTCGGGATGAGGCTACGAAATATCTTCGCGAAAAGCCGATTTACGATTACATGCCGGAACTGCTGAATGCTCTTTCGGGACCGATTCAAGCTTCATTGGTACCAGCATTCGATCGACGTGGAAACATGGTTGGTTATCGACAGGCATTTACGAAAGAAGGCATGAATGAAAACAAAATTATGCTGGTTGATCGTAGCCTGACCAATGGTGGTCGAATGGAATTTAGAAGCCGAGATCCAATCAATGTGATTCTACAAACGATGGCTAGAGGTGAACTGGTTTTCGATGCAAGATCTCGAGATTCTCAAGTTGCTTCAGAAAACATTGACATTCAAGCCCGTAATCGCAGGATCGTCTCGTTGATTTCTGATGTCTCCGACGAAGAATTTCCCAACGTACCAACCGATGTTTGGAAGTGGTGGGATCAATACAATGAAACGAATTATCAAGCCTACAAGCCTTCCCGATATCGCCGGGAATCACTGAATTTCGAAGTACCACAATACAGTCCGGCTTCAATGGGCATGGCCGTTTCTGGTCGAGCTTCTGGCGAGTGTTTCGTAGCTGGAACATCAATTAGCACTCAACGTGGATTCAAGCCAGTCGAGCAGATTTCGATTGGTGACATGGCATTAAGCAGAAACACGGTTACAGGCGAGCTTTGTTGGAAGCCAGTAATCGCTCGCACTACGCGACCTGCCGAACCAACTGTGGTGTTGGGATTGGACGACGGCGATCTTCGTTGTACCGGCGGTCATTTGCTGTGGGTTTCAGGAAAAGGCTGGACCAAAGCTAGCCAAATCAAGCAAGGCGATCTGCTGCATACTGCCAATGAACCTGCGTTGGTAATGACTGTACGTCAAGCTGCTGAGGCTCCGACGTTCAATCTAGAGGTTGCGGAGAATCATTCCTATTTTGCGGGTACTAACCGAGTGCTCTCCCACGACGTAACTGCCCGAGGAAGCTCACGAGACACCGTTCCAGGGCAACTGCGACTTAGCGGTCGATAGGTTCTGGTACATAGCAGTAAAGTGTCCGCTACCGTGTGAGTAGTCCGATTAGCCAAACGCTGAAGAAAATCTTGCACTTCTGATACTTGACTTTCAGGAGTGCATTTTTTTTTTCGGCAAACTGATGCTGCCGATTTTCAACCCACAGCGATCTTCAGATGTCACCAGAATCGTCAAAAATGATTGAAAGAATATGAGCCAAATCGACTGGAACGTGCGATACTCTGACGGCGACTTCATCTACGGCACAGAGCCGAATTCGTTTCTTGTCGAGTACGCAAAGCAATTGAGCGAGCCGGTATTGTCGCTAGCTGAAGGCGAAGGAAGAAATGCAGTCTTTCTGGCTTCCCTTGATTTGCATGTCACTGGCGTTGACGGATCATCGGTAGGGCTAAGTAAAGCGCAAGAACTGGCGAAACTGAAAGGCGTATCTATTCAGACCGAAGTGGCAGACCTAGCATTCTACTATCCAACAAAAACTACTACGGTTCAGTAATTTCGATTTCGGCACACCTGCCCAGCAAGGTTAGGCTTCAGCTCTATCCGCTAATTGAGAAATGCCTTGTCCCAGGAGGAATCTTCTTGCTTGAAGCCTATTCAGAGAGTCAGCTAAACCGCAACACCGGAGGTCCAAGGGATGCCGATTTACTGATGACTGTTGCAAAGATAGAGCAAGAACTACCGAATCTTGAACCGCTACTGCTACGAGAAACGGAGCGGGAAGTATTTGAAGGAAAGCACCACACGGGCCTTGCTTCTGTGGTTCAATTTATCGGTCGTAAGATGGACTAAGTACGAATGACGACGTCTAGTTTTGCGTATAAGCTTGGATCATGACCCGGCGAAGAGGCAAGCGAAAATTCAGCAATCCAAACCAAATGCCGTCTGGCGCAATGCCTGCCGACGCGTCGCTACAGGTGCCGAACAATTCCTACCATCCGCCGCCACGTTGGTATGTTGACAAACCATTTACCTGTGCCAAATGCGGCTCAGAAGAAGTTTGGACCGCTGAGCAACAAAAATGGTATTACGAAGTGGCTAAAGGTACACTATTCGCTACAGCGAAACACTGTCGAAAATGCCGCAATCGCATTCGCGAAGTTAATGACGAGCAGCGACGAAAGTCAGAGTCCGGGAAGAAACCAACGCTGGAATAATTCTGAGCAACCGAATTCCGGCTTTGAATAGTCCGGAAAGTTGGCCGGAACAAGTCTACGCAGTTAAGGCATAGGGCTCTTCACCTCTGCGATCAAAACTGTTGAAATTCCTGCCATAACCACGGCGATCAAAAGCAAATTTTATCTCCAACCCTAGACCCCACAAAAACATGCCGTACCTGCTCCAGCTTGTAACGTCCAAGACCTATCGCACGACTGGTCCAGTTTCAATTCGTTTCAAAGTTGATAAATTGGCAGCGCCCACTTCACTCACAGCCGAATAACCTAGTGAGAGCTTAGTTTGACTTGATTCGACTCATTTCTTGAATAGTTTTTGGGGGAGTTATGACTGATACAGGACAAGTTGCAACCGCATCAAACGCGGTCGAAGAGAAAAAGAACAACGACCGGTGGCCACCTAGTATCCCGAGCTTGGTCATTGCAGCCATCATCACAGTTTGCCTGAGTTTGACACTAGCTTTGTTTGTCTTCCCCCTATTTTCTTTGCCCGCAGATCAGGCCAAAGTGCCCGAGCAAGCGCCAATCGAGGTTTATCAGAAACATGATCAGGCCCAACATGAAGTTGACCGCATGAACTTCGCGTTGCTCTTTGGATTGGTAGGTGCCATTCTCGGAGGTTGCAGCACATTTCTTTGCTTCCGTCCACCGTTCCGAACTCTATTGATTGCTGCCGCATGCGGTGGGATTTTGGGCGCTTTAGGAGGCGCTTCCAGCAACGAGATGTTTTTCAATATGCGCCAAACGAGCGGTCAGAGTTCAAGCTTCTTGGGAATCTCACTCGATGGTATGACTCAATCGATTATCGGTTATGCCCTTGTATGGAGCATGGTTGGACTGGGAGTTGGTATCGGTGTCGGTATTACCAAGAGCGCTGGCAAGGCAGTAATAGCTGGGATTTCAGGTTTTATCGGAGGAATTCTAGCATCAATGGTCTTCGTGATTACAACGGCTCAAATATCCATCGGAACCACCATGAACACCGTAATCCCGTTAGGAACCGTGGCGCAAATTTGTTGGTTCCTTAATTTCGCGATTCTTGTTGTCGCGTGCATCGGACTAGGGTCTGGAGAGAAAAGGAAGAAACTGGACATTTAGGTCCATTATCTTCGGCGAAATCTAAAGCCAAAATATCTTCAAAAACTTTTGTCGAGCTTTGGTTGATGGGCTCGAATACTGTAGAATCCTAGCGGTAGGTCATGGGTTGGTTCAAACGAACGAATCGGGCTTTTACTCTGGTGGAATTGTTGGTTGTTATTGCAATTATTGGAATCTTGGTGGGGCTATTGTTGCCCGCAGTTCAAGCTGCCAGAGAGGCTGCTCGCCGAATGCAATGCTCCAACAACGTTAAACAAATCAGCTTAGGATTCCACAACTACGAAAGTGCCCTCAAGTGCTTTCCGATTAACTACGCAATGCGAGGCATTCCACCATTTCCGAACAACGGACCTGGTATTGCAAACTCGGGTCGAAGTTGGATGCAGATGATTCTGCCCTACATTGAGCAAACGCCGCTCTACAACAATATTGACTTCACAGTCGGGTTACAACCAAAGTCAAGTGCTGTAACGACTCCTGTAGGCAAGAACAGAATTGTTGCTGCCACAGTCGTTCCGACCTTTATCTGCCCATCCGATGATTCAAGCGAGGATGGAACGTTGTTGAACAGATCCGATTTGAATGAAACAACAGCTCCCGCTGACCGATGGGCGGTGACCTGTTACAAAGCAGTCGCTGGCGCCAATTGGGCTTGGGGAGTATTCTCTCCTGTCGTCGGAGTCGGTAAAAACGGCGGTCAAACTGATGGACTCAACTTAGGTGATGGAGTTATCTGTTCCAATCAAACCAACGTACACTCCAGAACCAGAATTGCAAACATCACCGATGGTACATCGAATACGTTTATTATTGGAGAAGCAATGCCAGGATGGAGCCAGTGGAACTGGTGGTACAACCCAAATGCATGTACAGCTACATGCGCGATTCCATTGAATCGTGTGTTGCGAGTTGCCAAGAACATCGGGGATTGGCCGAACAATTATGGCTTTGCAAGTCGCCATAAAGTTGGAGCAAACTTTGGTACTGCTGATGGAAGCGTACGCTTCGTTAGCGACAATATCGATACAGCGATTTACCGAGCGATGGCTACAGTAGCCGGTGGAGAAGTTGCCTCAACCGATAATTAGCAAGTCGAAATTTTTTTTTGAACACTGTCCAGTTCCTAGGCTCAAACTAAAGACTGCTAATTGCGGTCAAGCATCGAACTTAGTTGAAAAAGTCCGAAATCGAGCCTAGGAACTATCCGGATGGTGGTTACTGTGAATGCAGAAAATTATCTTGATTAGTGTCTCTGCATTTAGTGTCAGAGTTTAATTTCGTACGCTGATTGTTTTGTTACTCGATGTTCCAAAAGGAAGAATTATCTTGCTCAAAAATCTATTCCGCTTTTGTTCGATCAGTTGCTTAAGCTTAGCCTTAATTGGCTGCGGCAGCGGAGATCCCTCGATTGTGCCAGCGGGAGGAGTCGTCAATTTTCAAGGTAAACCTATTGGCAAAATTAACGTCATGTTGATGCCTACCTCAAGTAGCGGGAAAATTGCAGAGGGAACAACGGACGAAAGTGGAAAGTTCACTTTACAAACGATGGAGCCTGGCGACGGTGCAATGGTGGGCGAGTACAAGGTTGGTTTCAAGTTTGTGCCCGATGAGGTGCCAGCCATGCCTGGATTTGAGGGAGCCAAGAAAATTGTTTCGCCGATTCCCGAGAAGTATGCCGATCCCGCAAAGTCAGGTCATACAGCCAAGGTTGAAGCTGACAAATCGAAAAACAACTTTACCTTTGATTTGAAATAGATGCATTGATCATTAGCGGTTGGCATAGCGGATAACGCAGCCAACCGCTTTTGTTTCTCTAAATGCTACTGGCTTGCCTGCAAGAAGGTTTTCTACAGCATCCTTCAAATCGCGAGAGGTGGGCTCGGGTCGCTTCTTTCCCAAGGCTGAATACTGGTCGTCGATTCGGCCTCGATAAACTACGGAACCCGAAGCGTCGAGTACGAACGCTTCTGGAATATTCTTAGCCTGCAACGATTTTGCAATCCTCTGTTGAGGATCAATTGCGACCGACCAGTGAATACCGTATTCCTTTGCATGCTGTTTCGCATGATCGATGTTCACTTCAGGATTTCCGTGGATCATCACCATTTGCAGTTCGCGTTGTGACCACTCACCGCGGAATTGCTCCAGCAATGGTTGGTAAGAATTGGCAATGGGGCAGTCCGTGCTAATGAATACGACGATCGTTCCCTTGAACTTCGTCGAACGTAGATCGATCGCTTGACCGTCGATCATTTCGACTTGTCTTTGTCGGTCAGGCCGTGTTTCAAGCTTACCTTGTTCTTGCGCAAATGCAGATGCTAGTTGATTCACTGTCAACACAAGCATCTGAACGGCAACCAACCAAACTGGAGTGTTATTAAGTATCATCATCAAGCCGCTCACCGATCTTCCATCAAACGTTGCATCGCAGTTCGGCCCGCACGTATCTCTGACTCGTCAAGTACATCGTCACCGTTGGAGTCGAGAAACTCAAGTAACCGTTCTCGAAATCGCTCAGGTATTTCGTTGGCTTGAAGTTTGCTGTCCGAATTTCGATCGAGTAAGCGTATCAAGCCAACTTGCTCTAATCGACCTCCGCCCAATGCTGATAAACCTGAAGTTTGCTGTTTGACGCGAGCTTGAATAGCTTGTCTGTTGCGAACTGAAACCAATTGTTCTAGCTGGCCTCTGTCATTCTCTTCTTTGGCGGTAAGCAGTAGGGTGACGGAACCCATCTCATCGGTGGACTCGCGACCCCATGCGATTCGCTGTGGCGGTGAGAAAGGATTCTCCGGATTGTTCTTTGAATTGTCGTAGGAAATTACACTAGTTAGTTTAGTTCCCTTGGGTAAATCGATTGGCTGCTTAAACAGATACTGATCCTGCCAATCCAGATCCCAGTCATCAATCTGAAGCAACGTTAGCTGCTTGCCATCAGGAAGTGTTGCATCCAATTTAAGGTTCTTACAAATGTAGTGAGCGTGACCGCCAATTTCAATTGCTTGAACATCGACAGGCAGTGTTATCGCATCTCGGATTTGATAGTTCGTTTCTCCAGCCGGAACGTCGATCCCAGCGCCGACTCCGAAGAGCGGCGGCATCTGAAGCGGTACTAACATGTGGCTGGGCTTGGTATCCGAGAAGTAGATTGCCAACTCGGCTTGCTCGACTTCGACCTTGCCTGACGGGTGGAAGTGAGTTTGCATGATGATATCCGAGCCCTTGGGAAGTAGTCGAGCAAGATCTCCAGGCAGCATGTTCGGTACTGCTCCTGGAACGTAACCACCTAGACCGCGAGTGAGGCGATCAGGTCCGTTCGAAAGGAACTCTGTGCCTCGCATAAAATTCATGCCTCGAAAACCCGGTTGACCATCGCGTTCCTGTCGACCAAGAAGGCTGCTAGAGTCGGCTATAAAAAACAACGCATGATGAACCACATTCCGAGCTGAGGGACGAAGCTCGATAGCCTTTATCCAACGATCTTCGGGTAAATTGACGGGCAACACAAACGATCTGTACAAGTCTTTACCGGAGGCCGGCACGGTAAATGGCTTTTCCATCTTTACAACTAAGTCTGGTTTGCCCAGTCGCCAGCCGTCATGAAACTTGGGTGGTGATGGAAGATCGTTGGGCGAGCCTTCAGGACAGCCACTGTCGATCCACTCAATCAAGATTTTTTTGTCTTCGTCGCTCAATTGTCTATGATTTGCGAACTCAATCCCAGTCGAAACAGGCTTCCAGGGAGGCATGTAATTGTCTGTAACGGCCACGCGTATTGTCTCCGCATGTCGCGACACATCTTGATAGCTAATCAGTTCAAACGGGCCAGCTTGACCTGTATGATGGCAGCTTGAACAGTTTTTGAAAATGATCGGTGCGATTCGATTTGCAAAGGTCATTTTCGAGTCGTCTTCGTGAGCCTGCAAGTCCAAGTCACAAAATAGCACGACGATTATAGCCCCAATTGCTCCGAAGAGATTCTTCATGATTTCAAGCTTTCCTTGTTACGGCAGCTCTAGAGTGAACTGTCTTGCTCGATCTGTAAAATGTCTTTGTCTGAGTTGACTCGTATCACATTCTTGTTTGATGATTGATGGTTTTGTAAAGAAAAGAATTCAGTTGGTAACTCCTCAAGCGAGTCCAGGGTAATCGTCCAACTGAGTGGACCTCGTTCCGCTGCTGGTCTCTGCCATTGAAGGATAAGCTGATGCGCGACACCCGAATTCTCATCGGCCCAAATTTCGATCTGCAATGGCAACTTCGAGTCGGTACTTTTGCGAGTGGCAACAAGGTGAATGCACCTGGAACTGAGCGATTGATTTGGCGAGGGCGATGCCTCATCGGCAAGTTGCTTGAGTTCGTAGGCTTGCTGGACACGAGCAAGAATGGTCGAAAGGTGAAGATACGGGCTCGGCAAGTCTCGCTTGTCCAGCCATTTGGCGATCAATTTCTCATTGCCAATGATTGCAGGGCCTCGCGGAGCCACAATCCAGCGCTGGTTTCTATCTCCACCAATCCATACTGGGCCAAAACCTCTCCAGCCTGGATGTTCTATCACAAATTGATCGCTATCGTTCAGGAATAACTTGGCTTGAATCGAACGCTCGCCCCATATCGGAAGCTGATTCTGCATTGCAACGGAGTAGCTGCGATGGACTGGCTTCGAGTCGATGATCTTTTGCAAACTGGCAAAAGCAGTTTGAGAGCCATTCCAACTGTTGACTAGCAGGAACCCTAAAATTAGCGATGCAGCGGCAGCTAGCAGAATTTGCCAACGCTGTAGAATCCTGCGGTTTCCTCGGATCTGACTCGATTGCTCGACAGTACTCGCAGTCTCACTCAGTTTCAACTCATCAGGCTCAACTACTTTTGTAGTCTGCCAAAGTTGGTCAAACTGAGCTTGTTGTTGCTGTGCTGAGATGGGATTCAGTGCTTCTCGCAACAGCGACTCTAGCAGCGCATCGTTCAGTTGTTGCTTACTTTCCTCAGTGCTCATAATCCGATTTTCAAACTCTTTCTGCTGTGACCAATCTATTGCATGTAGTGAGATTCGCCAGAGATCCTTTTGCAAAAACAAGTTGTTCAGCTAGGCAACAACTTTAACTTGTTCTCGATGCATTCGAGCAGTCGCGATTTGGCTCGAACCAGCCGCTTCTTAATGGTCTCAATCGCTTCGCCGGTTTTCTCGCTAATGGAAGCAGGCATCAAGTCTTGCTGAAATCGCATCTCGATACAGCTTTTCTCGTGAGCGGGCAACTTGCTGATGCAATCACGAAGTGCCGCCAGCTTGTCGTCCAGAGTGTCGCCGGGTAGTTGGTGATACCGATTCAACTGTTCGCTCAGATACTCTAGCGTCTCGTCGTCGCCGATAAGTTGGATTCGACTGGCCAACCTGCGTTGAGCCAGGAGGACGCGGGAAGCGATGCCGCGTAGCCAAGCTCCGAATGGGCGAGACTGGTCGTACTGATCCAGCTTTCTCCAAGCCACAATCATTGTTTCCTGCCAAACTTCATCAAGCAGATCGTCGGGGCAACCAGCGGCGCGCAGGAATACTCGAAGCAATCCCGAATGCTCTCGAGCCAGAATTTCAAACAAAGCCCTGCTGTCCATTGCATTTTCCCCGTGATTTAGTGGTCTAAGAATAATTGTCCCCAAGAGATCAATCGAGGACAATAAATCAAGAGGACAAATAGAACAATAAGAGATGTGCGGCATAGATGGCGGCGAGGAAGTTGACTGATGTAGCCCCTGTGAGATGGGAGCGGCGTGGACAGCCACCACAAATTCTGTGTTCTAGAAAACCGCGGCAGCCGTACGGACGCGGGCGCAACTGTCGCGGGCCCGGAGGTATCATCGCTCTTTGAATGGCTGAAAATCACATCTCGCCAGGCACTAAAGTCCGACCTGCGGTTCAGATTTTGGGCGGCGAATTTGCCGAATTCAAAACGAATCTTAATCGGCTAAAATTAGACCGTCTGCTGGTTGCAAATCGGCTCGATCCTAAGCAGGAAACAAATTGCGACATCGTCCTGTCTGCGGAGATAAGATTTCGAATTGCCAACATCTTCCCTTAAAACGTTGGCAACTCAATCAGAAAAAGCGATTACTTATGAACCAATTACTACACAAGAAACCAATTCGAACCGTATGGCTCATGTTGTTTTTCGTGATGTTTTGCTGTTGCAGTGGATCGCTTACGACTTGGTTCGTGGCCAAGAAGTCTGCTCAAGCAGCCTTGGCACAAAAACTAGCGGACCTTAAATCTCGCGGTGTTCCCATCGATGATTCTTTGATGGCTGAATATCATGCTGAGAACAGTTCCGACGAAATTTCTGTGGAGCTAGCGAGCATCATCGACTACATCTCGAGCCCAGGCTTTACTGCCGACTGTGCTGGACTACCGATCGTTTCGGCTCAAAATCCACCGATCCCTCCCGTTGGCAAAACTTGGTTGGAGCAACCCAACGTTGAGCAGATTCTAAACAAGCACTCTGTGAAAATTGCCCGATTGATCGAACTGACTCAAAACAACGGACCTGTTCGACTGCCAATCAAGTTTAAGTCGATCAATACACTTCTTCCCTATACGCAGAACATTCGACAAGCAGTAAGAATCCTAGCCCTCCAAGCGCAAGTGGCAGCGCATAAAGGCGATGCGGAAGGGGAGTTCCGTGCAATCAACTCGATGCTCGGCTGCAGCATTGCACTTCAGGGCGAACCGACCATAATCTCGCAACTGGTTAGTCTGGCTTGCTGCGGAATCGCTAGAAGCCATCTTAAAAATGCTGTCCAAGCTAATCGCCTTTTGCCCAACCACTACGAGAAACTAAGCGAGCGTCTGACAAAGCTATCAGATATTGGTCACTTTTATCGAGTTGGGCTGATTGGCGAACTAGGCATGATGACGCGAGCCATTACAGATCCCAATGCACTTCGGGAGCAACTAGGCGGTTTGGCTGGTTTCGCGGCTCAATCTGGCTTAGCTGAACGGGCAGCAATTCGACACGCTGAGTACATCGAGTTGTTAATGGATGCCAACACGGATGATCTGGCCGAGTTCCGCGGATCCGTTGAGGCAATTGAAGCCAGTTCCGCTGGTAAAGCCTCCATGTTCAATATCGAAGAACGAATTATACAGGGATTCTCACCAGCAGTCAGCCAGTTCGCTGACACTCTTGTTCGTCATCGAATGGGTAACGACTTAGCAATACTCTCAATGGCAATTCGTCGTTACGAACACTTACACGGCGAGCTACCAAAATCGCTCGACAATCTTTCAGAGTTTGGAATTGAGCCCGGCAAGCACAAAGCTCTGGACGGTAATGAGCCGCTTTATCAAGTTGTTTCTGCTGGTCCTGCAAATAAGTCCATTATTCGTTGCGTCCTCTGGAGTTTTGATAATCGCCAGTTCAAACAGACGTCGCCAACGATGCCGGAATTGCAAGACATTGACCAGGCAGATGACGATGGGATCTATTGGTGGGCCTGGTTTTTGAATTGATGGCGGCAAGCTCTATTGTACTAGCGCTGTGTCAGCAACCCGCGCGCGATCATGTCGCGAAGATCGCTACTTGTTTCCCGAGCCTGAAGAATTCGAAGACTGCGAAATACACTCTCATCTGCCATCGGAACCAAAAGCGAAATGGCCATGCGTCGTACCTCTGGTTCGCCATCTTCTGCCATCCACAGCAGCCATGGACGAGGGTCAGACTCTCCAGTAGCAATCTGCTGTATCAAGCGAATTCGATTCTGAGCTGAACCTACGGCTAGTTCAGAAGCAATTTGAATTTTGTGGTCATCAAGTCCTTTGTGCCTCAATGCAATCGCCGCAGCCTTGGCAACATTTGGATCGTGATTCCCCAACAGCCGAACAATTTCAGCGATTTCAAGTTTCTCCATTCCAGCCATATCGGGCGAATTGGTGGCAACTTTCATCGGGGCAACTGGAGTCGATGAAATGGATGCTGGAGTTCGTACCAAGACCGGCAAGGCGTTTTGATTCTGGTTTGAAGAGTATTCCGATTCTAGAGAATCATTGTCCGAGAGTCCTGCCGTCGCAAATTGCTTGTTGTTTGACCCGCTGGAACCCGTTCCTGCCAGATCGTAAGACCGAGGCTTAGTCGATCCAGGAACTAGATACAAAGATGCTTGCGGTTGTTGGCTTCGTTCGGTGGCGGAATTAGCCGCGTTTGGCTGGGCGATTGGTAGAATAACGTTGAACGACTTAGCAGTTTCAGAGTTTGCTTTGGAATCCGCTGTGTTCGTCCTAGAGTCAGAGAAAATCTGATTGACGAGTGACTTGTCCTGAACTTGATCCAAAGCAACTAGACGTTCGCAAATGGTAATCACAGGCTTCAGATTGGAATCATCTTGAGACATTGCCATCGAGTAGATTCTTCCGGCCAATCCGCGCAGAAATGGTAAATTGTTTGGCGGCAAAGCTAACGGTACAGATCGTAGTTGTTCGGCAAGCGAACGCATGGCGTTGTGCTGCTGTACCAGCTCCATCTCTTTCCAGCTATCGATATGCATGTTCAGTCGTTCGAACGCAACTTTTGCAACTCGACTATCTGCATGCTTTAGTCCTGCTACCAGATGATCGATACGTTTCGGATCCAGCGACTCCAATGCCTCAATCGCATACAGCGAATTGGTGGTCGACTCTGATGCGACTTTTTGTTGAAGCCTGTTAGCCAATTCCTTGCGACCATACATCCAAAAGCCACCGCCAACAGCGACTCCTAGAATAAACCAGACAATCAACCCACCAGGAAGCGCTCCCCTTTTGGGCGGTTGAACGCGAAACCTCAGATCCAAGGTTTCGAAGTTGTTTGTGTCTTCTGGCATCAATCGGCTCCCTCGTACCAGCAAACACGAGTCGAAGAAAAGGCTTGCAAACGTGCATATTGCCTTGTCTCAAATCGAGCCGATTTACTCAATACCAAAATGCCAAGTTGATCGAGATAAATTGCGCAGCTTGGGGGATTCCCTTGTGCCATTGGAGAGCCTTAGCGAACCAGTGTGTCGCAGAAGAGAATGTGCTAGGTTGAGTTGTGTCTCCAATTTGTTCGATAAAGTGCTACGAAGGCTTAGAGAATTCAAGATTGAAAGTCCAGTTCATCATCTAGCTCTTGGCTTGGTGACTGGGGATTGTTCACCAATTGGAATTGTCGAAACGCTCAACTGCATACACTTCAACTTCTACGGCACGCCTCAACCGATCTAAGAAATCAATCTATATCTCCCAGCCGTAGCTGGTTCGCAAGACAGTCTCAACCGTGGTTGTCAAAGTGCGAAGTGTAAACGGCTTGCTCAGCAGGCTGGCGGGTTTTAGCGGCTCGGCTTCGAGCACAATTTTTTCGTCTAGCTTTGCACTCATCAAAATGCAAGGAAGCGACGAACTTCGATTCCAACGAATCTGTTGCAGTGCCTCAAGACCACTCAAACGAGGCATATGAATGTCAAGAATGACCAAGTGAATTTCGTTCGACTGAGCAACGATCTCCAGCGCCTCCTGACCATCAGCGGCCAAACGAGTTTCATAACCTCGTCGGCAAAAGACCTCGCCGAGCGACTCTCGAAAATCGCGATCGTCATCAGCTATCAGCAGTTTGGGCTCGAGCATTTGCACGACAACCTCTCCTACACCAAATCACGGCTAGCCAATTTGGCAGCCTCGCCTCCTCACTGCATTATGCGTTCCAAATGACGTCGTGGGAAGTCAGGTTAGGCAAGATAATGTTATCATTACACTTCCCCCGACTATTAATAACCACTTTTCCCCTGCCTTCCCACCTGCGATTACCCGTAAATAGACTCAACCAGCCATGAATGGAAGCAAAGATAGCTCTGTGTCCCCCAAGAAAAAAGCTGCTCTGACTGAAGACTGGACAGCGGTAACCGTTGGACTTCTGGCGCTTTTGGTCGGATTGGGCACTGCGTTTTTCAGCCGCCCGACCGACGTGAACTGGGACGATGCCGAGGTTAAGGTTCAAGCCATACGGGAAACCGAATCGGCGTTGACAGCGGAGGAAGAAGCCGCTTTGTCGGCTGAAGATCGGAAAAAACTCTCCAAGAAGCGTTCCGAGGCGATGCTCAAGAAGGTCGGCATTTCCTGGGAGCCAGCTCCAAAGAAGTATCTGGCCAAAGTTGGCAAATGGGAAAGTGATCCCTTGGACTCGATGCGCAAGACCAACAAGGAAGGCAAGCCAGAAGGGCCGTCTCGATGGGAGCTGCTCGTTTACACGGCCGCAACTCTAGGTAGTCATTGGCCTGCTGGCTTCAGTGCTAAGAGGGCAATCTGCCAGCAGATTCTTGATCGCCTTTCCAACGCTTTTCATTCTGGCCGCGGCGAGTTATCTGCTGGCCGAGCAATCGGTGATCAAGTACTACAACTTAGAGTATGCCATGTGGGCTCTGTTGGTTGGAATGATCATCTGTAACACGGTAGGTGTGCCCAAGTGGCTCGAGCCGGCAGTGCAAGGCGAAATCTTCATCAAGATTGGTCTCGTGTTGCTGGGAGCCGAAGTGCTTTTCACCCAGCTCTTGGCTCTAGGTGTTCCAGGAGTATTTTGCTCCTGGTTGGTTACTCCAACGGTCTTGATTGGAACCTATATCTTCGGCCAAAAATTTTTGAAGATGGAAAGCCGGTCACTCAACATAGTGATCTCGGCTGATATGAGTGTTTGCGGAGTCTCGGCCGCAATTGCTACAGCGGCCGCCTGCAAGGCAAAGAAAGAAGAGTTGTCACTGGCGATAGGATTATCTCTCTGCTTTACGGCGATCATGATGGTCGTGATGCCACGTATCATTGTCGCCACGGGCATGGATCCGATCATCGGTGGTGCGTGGATCGGCGGAACCATAGACTCTACCGGAGCTGTGGCGGCAGCCGGCGAAGCGCTGGGAATTCGCGGCTTCGAAACGGCTGTGACCGTAAAGATGATCCAAAACATTTTGATTGGTGTCGTGGCTTTGTGTGTCGCCATCTATTGGACGCGCTGGGTCGAGCCCGCTGAGCAACGAAGTGCAGCCAGCCAAGATTCAGCTAGCGGGAAAGAATCAGAGCTAGCAATGCCCGCAACCAAAATTGGGCTGGGCGAAATCTGGAAGAGATTTCCTAAGTTCGTTTTGGGATTCATCGCGGCCAGCGTTATCTTTTCACTCATCTTCAGCCACTCGTTTTATGGAGCTAGTTGGGTACAGGCAACGACGAAGGATTACACAGCTTTAGTTCGAGGCTGGATGTTCTGCTTAGCGTTCGTTTCGATCGGATTGACGACCAACTTCAAAGAGATGGCTCCGTATCTGATGGCTGGCAAGCCGATGATCCTTTACCTGTGTGGTCAGGCTCTTAACTTGATTCTGACGTTGGTAATGGCGTACCTAATGTTCGGTATTATTTTTAAGGCTTAGTTGATGCAACGCTGGTTGAAATTGTTTGTGGCTCTGGGCTTGGTGTATGCGATCTGGTTTGTAGCTTTACCAAGCATGACAACGTGGCGTCCGGTTCGCGAACATATCGACCGAATGCAGTCAGCCGACATTCAGGTCGACGCTATGTTCTACAGCGAGCTTAGCTTCGTGCCTGGCCTGTAATTCTACAGGCCGGTTGGATAGCGAATGGAGTAGAACTGGTCCTGTTTTGCTGGTGAAAGCCGTGAACTTGCTGTCTGCAATCAGTTCTTAATACCGTTTGGCTGCGTCACAGGAAGTTGGCGATCGTTGTCGGGGACTAGATGTTGTGACAGTTGGCTTAATAACTGCTCCACTTCAAGATGGTTAACTTCGATTGTGCGGACTACCAACACCGGTCCGATTGAAAAAATTGTCGAGTCACCACCAGCGTTCGCCCAACAGTCTGGATCCACCGATGATTCAATCGCTTGAATCACGTCGACTTGAAGTTTATTGTCGGGCAGAACGAAACTTAGGTTGTAGTACCGTGCGACAGGATTAAGCGTAGCGAATTCCATCGTGGTAATTTCGACATAGCTTTCATGCACGAGATACGTCAACTTATACGGTTCGAGTGATCTTCTTAGTAATTCGCGAATGGTACCCTTGGAATGCATAGCATCATTAAACGGTAGAAGCTCAATGTTCGCGTCGTTTAGGGTTTTCATATTGAATTCGATTTGCACAAATGGAGACACTAGTTCAGTTAGCTGCTGAAAATCTTTGATCGTTACATCTTTTTCAAGTTCCTGGTTGAGTTTTTGACGCATGGACCAGTTGCTGTCAGCGACTTGCGACCGTTCTCCAACCAAGTTGGCTCTGGGCCAGCCGGTCGCTGCCAGGCTTCATAAGCCGTCATGCCACCCATGCCGCCTCCCATACCTCCCATACCTCCCATACCTCCCATACCTCCCATACCACCGCCACCCATGCTACCACCCGGGCCACCCATTCCTCCCCTGGCACCTCCACCGCCTTGGCTTTCCCCAGGGCTGTCGCCGCCGCCCATGCCGCCGCGACTCCAACCACTTGTGGGACCACCGTCGCCGCTCTGGCCGCTAGAGCGCTGACTACTCGTCCCGCCCAGCCCCCCACCAAATTGCCCATAAGAAAGCCAAGGAACAAGGGCCAACGAACTGATCGCAATCAACGCTACAAACATGAACTTTTTCATCATCTGCTCCTTTTATTTCTTACGACTAGGTTGAAGAGTTGAACTGAGTTGGCCCAGCAAGTTTTCGATCGATATGTGATCTACCTCTCGAGCCCGCACTACTAAAATTGAATCGACGATTGAGACTGAAGATTTACCTGCGTTTTTTGAATGTTCGGGCCCAAGCAAACCTTCTATGGCGAACATCAGTTGATTGAGCGATGAATTGTCGCTGAACACAAAGCCAAGGTCATACTGCCGAAGTACGGGTGCTCCACTCGCGAATTCAGTCGAAACAATCTCGACGAATCGATCTCGAACGATGTAGCTCGCCCCGACACGCTGGAGTATTCGATTCAACACATCACGCGTTGGCCCCGTGGCGTCGAGTGTGATCGTGTTGTCCAAGTACTTTGGTTTGTCCTCGAACGATGCCTGATTGATCTCGAAGTCAATCTTCGTGCCTTCAAACAACTGACTCAGAGCTTCGGCCAGTGAAGCATCTTTCACAGACACTTTAGATGATTGAGTTATTTTCTGCCGCAGAAGATCAGACGCTGTCGGACTAGCAGCAACCTGAAGCTGTGCTTTGAGTTTGCCGCTTGAGCAGCACTTTTTGCCTCTGCTGACTGCTCACTGGTCGAGTTGGTCTCAATGGTCGAACTTCCCTCGCTAGGCGAATCCTGCTCGCGCGCGATTCAGCGAAAATACGATGGCTGCCACGAATGCAAGCAGTGCGACGCCAGCGACTATCGGTCTTGAAATAGAACTCGCAGTGAAAACACCTGCGTTCGAGCTTAGCATCGATAGCTGGTCCAACTTCAACGCTCGTGCAGGTAGCTCATGAACCGTTGGCCGCTGGACGTGAGCTAAACAACCCTCCAACAGTTCTTCAAGTTCCGGAGCAGTTTGAATACGATCATCGGCGGACTCTCGACATAAGCTCGGCAACAATAGCACTCAACCATCGAGGTATATTCGGATTGATATCCTGTATTGCCAGCGGTTCGGTGTCGGTAATCTTACGCAGAATGCCATAGCTGGTTTCAGCGCGAAACGGAGCTCGCCCCGTGCACATCGTGTACATCAAACTGCCCAAGCTGAACAGATCGCTGCGAGCGTCGATCGAATCGCCCGGGCTTGCTCCGGCGACATGTATTGCGGCGTTCCAGGGTTATAACCTGTGTTTGTCAAGCTTGCATCGTCGGCCGCCCGAGCCAAGCCGAAATCAGTAATCAAACTTCGCTCGACCCCGGATTCGACCAGAATATTCGATGGTTTAATATCGCGGTGAATCAAACCTTGAGCGTGTGCCGCTGCCAAGCCTGATGCAATTTGCTTGGCAATACGTAGAACTTGACATGTATCCAGCGGACCATCACGATCGATTCGTTGTTGCAACGATTCACCCGCAACATATCTCATGACCAGATAGGGGCAGTCGCCATCGGTTTCCACGTTGTGAATTGGCACCACATGTTCATGTACCACTGCGCCGCAGCTTTTGCTTCGCGAGAGAATCGTTGTCGAGCTGAGCCGTTGCCAGCCAAGTAAGGTGCCAGCAACTTTATTGCGACCGTGCGATTCAGCTCGCTATCAAGAGCTTTGAAGACAATCCCCATGCCTCCTGAGCCAATCAACCGCTCGACCTCGTAGCGACCAATCCTGCCCAACATCTCTGGATGTGATGGAGCCGCTAGTAACTGCTTGGCCATGGCTTCAGTCCAGTTCGTGGCCTGCTGATGATTGTGCAGCAAGCCATTGAGTTGCATGGTAGGCATCACCCCATGGAAGTTGTCGCTGCTGGAGTAGCCAGTGAGTGCGATGGCTGCATCGGACCAAAGTGTTGAATTGGCTGCGAGCTGTTCCAATTTTAGTTGACACTGAGAGCAGCTTTCAACGTGTTCGAGCAGTTTTGAAAAGTGTTCAGGCCCAGACTGACTGCCGAGCATTTCAATGAGTTGCTGATCGCTGCAATGTTGATCGTTTGCCTGATTCAGTTGGTTGCCTTCCATTTTTTACTCCTCCTCAAATTGCAAGACGGACAACTTGAGTCGATTCATCACCCGGCTGCGGCCAAAGTAGATGTTTCCCGGCTTAACGTTCAATTGCTTGGCTGCTTCCCTGACGCTCAACCCTTCGACATGCGTTAGCCAAAAGGCTAACCAGGTTGATTCTTCGACTTCGGCTCTTACCCTTTCAGCAGCCCACAGAAAAACCTCACGTTGATATTCGGCAGTCAACTCTCCAACCACTTTGGACTCGTAATTGGGAACGTTGGCCAACTGAGAAGCCGAATCCCCAAATTGATTCCAGGCCTTGGTTGCTGGTCGAGTCAAAAGTCGCAGAGTTTCATTACGTGCGATGCGGATCAACCAGGCTCGAAATGGACCGCGTTGCTGATTGACCAACCACTGGTTGACCGATCTAGCTACACGCATCATGACTTCTTGAACCACATTTTCAGCGTCACTAGGCTGTAACCCTTGTCGCAAAGCAACGCGGTGGATCACTGGAGCATAAACGCTTTCGAAGCAGTCCCAAGCAGCAACATCTCGAGCGTCTTGCAATCGCAAGATTAGGCTGGCTCGAGTTTCTGGTGTGCTGTACTGCATAGTTTCTTAGTGTTAGTAGTGAACTTAGAGAAGTAACCAGAGTTGTATGGGGTCGTTGCAGTATAGACCCAGGCAACAACGGATTTCTTGCGCGCCCTCTCAGGTTTTTCAAAAATTAATTTGTTCGATAATCCATGGATCGACCCGCAAAACAGATCGCCAGGCCAGCTTGAGGATTGGAAAAAACACGATTTTGGGACACTTCTCGCTGATCGCTGGTATACGAACCCTCCCGCACGCTTACGAATCTACAATAGACAGATTATTTTGCGGGAGGGTCGGTAAGCGAGTAATGCGAGCTTTCCGGGGAGGGTGAAGAACACGGTCGCCCTCCCCGCTAGGCTCGCGGACCTCACCTAGCGAACCTCCCGCGAATTTGCGTACTTTTTGTAGCAGACTTGTGCGCGCTGGAAGGTCCAGTCGCGGGAACCAACGGCGATCAGCGAGAAGTGTCGATTTTGCACTAAATTCGCTGCAAAGCAGACTCGAGCGAGAAGGAAGAGCCTTGTCAAAAATTGAACGCGTTCTAATTGTCGGAGCAGGTTGGGTTGGTAGACAGGTCGGTGCCAAGATGGCCGCAAGTGGAATTTCTGTTGGCTTGGTAGACCGCACTCAGGCTGTCTGTATCGATGCTATTGAATGGATGAAAGGCTGCTCCAACCAAGACGATCCGCTGAATCTTAAATGCTCGAATGCATCTCCGACAAACGTTGAGAAAAACACAGCGAAAAACACAGCGACAGCCCATGGGACAAACACAGTCCAGCAAGTTGATCCAGCAACACCACCAACCAAAGCAAATACACCAGCCTGGATTGAATCAGTATTGGCATTTCCGGAGTTGGTTGAGCTGGTTAATGCTGCGCCTAAAGCTAAACAGTTTTCCGTTCATCATTGGAGTAGAAGTGAACATCGTCTCGAAAAGCTCGAAGTAACCAGTCTCGATCAGTGGAAGCCCGATCTAGTGCTCGAGTGCGTCAGCGAGCAACTTTCGCTGAAGAAGCGAGTGTTACGCAGCATCAGTCAGATTGTTCCTGCAGAATGTATCATTGCATCTAACTCGTCCTACTTTGTGCCTTCCGTGCTGTGTCAGTTTGTTGATCGCCCGGAACGATTTGCACATTTTCACTTTCACGTTCCTGTGATGCGAGAGACCGTGGCCGACATTGTTGGCTGCGAAGTCACATCGCCCGATGTGCTGGAATCATTAGCAGATTTGTCTCGCCGAGTCGGTCAGTATCCACTGATGCTTCGTCACGAACATCCAGGCTACGTTTTTAATTGGCTCTTGCAAGCAGTTCTAAAGGCAGCGCTGGAGTTGGTTGCTGCTGATGTGGTCGATCCTGAGGATGTTGATCGATCGTGGTGCTCG
>JAXMBP010000039.1:0-68508 GCA_046349795.1 Pirellulales bacterium
ACCGCGGATCGAAAGCTGCCGAACAAGTTAGTGTCACCGCTTTGTTCTCGAAAGATATCGAACCAACGCGAGCTGAAGGTCAACGATCGCAGATACTAACCGGACAGGTTCGCTTCCAACCGATTACTCGTGTAGAACCCGGGCAGACGATTACTCTACGAGTCTTCGCACAAGCTGCTGCGGCGGGCATGCATAGATTCCGGGCTGAGGTGAGAACTGCTGAGGCAGACGTGAAGTTGGTACAAGAGCAATCAACGGAATACATGGAGAGTGTTCGACGAACAGCTAGCTCGCCTTCCAACGTGATCCGATAGAAAAAAGGCGTAGTAGCCTTCGGATTTTCACAGCTCAATAAGATCAGAGCGAAAAAGAAAGAGATAAATTGAGGGCGGTCGCAAGATCGACTTCAACGATGACCCGAGAGTTGTTGCTGGGGGGCCAACTCTCGGGTTTCTCTTTTTTTGAGTTCCAGATTGCCAATTCGATATTGCCCCAAGCTTAGCGGCAATTGTAAATCGAGTGTTATTGAGTGCTCGTTAGCCGTAGTCTTCTTTCAACACGCGGCGATGTGAGTGGATGGTTGGTGCGAAACTTTGCTTCTCGAAGGGCAGCGGTAGCCCAACCAGTAGCCATCATTGAAATGAACTGATCCTTGCCGTGTGGGTCCCCATTATCGAAAAATACCTGAACTGGCTTCGAGCGACTAGCGACAAACCAAGATCCATCAGCCTTCTGCGTGTCCATCAGGAATTTTGCGCCGGCTTCGAAAGCTGAGTCTAGTTTCAAGGCTGGGCCGAAACCGCTGAGATGGCTTAACATCACCAAAGCCTGTCCCGTCGCATAAGCGTCCGAGGACATCTCGGAAGTTTGAGACCAACCGCCGTCAACTTTTTGTGATTGAAGTATCTTTTGGCCGAGTTGTTCGAGTCGCATTCGGCCGTTTTGAAGTTCGTCATTGGAAAAGTTTCCAATCGCCGACTGTGAACTGCCTTTTTGAGGTGCATCGACCTGAACTCCCCTGCCCTGCTCTTCTAAAATCATCGACTCCAACCAAGCTTGACCGATTAAGTCCTCGTGATGGCCTGGAGTTTGAGACAGCGAGAAATCGTAAGCCCGACGAAAGGCGGTTTGGAGTTTTTCGGGCTCTGAGCCTGATCCATAGGACCTCAACCCATACACGGCTACAGCCGACGTCATCAATCGCGACGATGCAGCCGGCGGACGCAAGGATTGAAAATTCCAAGCTCCGGATTCATCTTGGGTCTTAAGTAAATTTTCGACCATAGCTTGAGTGGTCGCGTTAGAATCCTCGCCAGCAAGATCAAAAGTCCACAATCCGTAAGCAACTGTCAAGGCTCGCCCGCCGATCTCGGCTCCTGAGTTCAGTGTTTCGATTTTAGAAATAAAGGACCGAGAGGTGAAATCAACAATCTCTTTCGTTTCTGATTGTTGGTAGAACTGTCTTTGAGCGTCTGGAGAATGCAAACTGCCAACAGAATTGGCTAGCAGGGGTAAGGCTTGGTGGTGGCAGGAAAAACAACTGCGGTGTTCAGGATAGTTTTTGACACCAGATTGCAAAATTTTGGTCGCTCGCGATATTGCATCGTCCAAACGATTTTGAGCCGCAACAGTACCACTGAAGAGTGCAAATACCAGAAATATTAGAATCCGATTCATGGGTGTTGGCGAAGTCAGGATGGATTTTTAGTCGAGCTTTCCACGCGTGCTGAAGCGCAGAAGCCTACGTGTGAAGGTGCAGGTTTGGGGGAATGCGGAAGTTCTTATGCACACTATTTTAGCCGAATTGCATGATGACTGCGGGCTGGCTCTCAGTTATTCCACCAGAATACATTTCGAGAGGTCACTCTGACCCGTTTGAGCATTTGCATTGGAAACTGCTATACTGAGAAGCCATCTTGGTTTGATTCGTTGACAGCAAACCATTTACGCCCCAATCATTAGCTTGTTGAGTTGCGATGTACTTAGTCGAAAATCCGGTCTTGCAGCGCGAGTTGTTAACGAACTTACGAGCTAACCGAGGCTTTGTGTTGATGCTCGTCTACCAAATGGCTCTGGCATCAGTTCTTTTGGTCGCTTATCCCTCAGGTCAGCGCGTTGACCTATCGACCGATTCTTCTGCTGCTTTGCAGTTGGTCGACTTCTTCTTCCTGGGCCAGTACATCCTGGCTTCCCTGATGGCGCCGACCTTCGCCGCCGGAGCAATTAGCGGCGAGAAAGAGCGTAAGACCTATGAGATGCTCTTGGCGAGTCCGTTGAGTCCATGGGCAATCGTTATAGGCAAGATGGTGGCTTCGCTGACTCACCTTGCCGTGCTGATTATCGCTTCGTTGCCGATCATCATGTTAGCCTTGCCGTTGGGCGGTGTGAGTATTTGGGAAGTGCTAGCCGCGTACCTATGGCTGGTGATATCCGTCATCCTGTTCGGCTCAATCGGCTTGGCTTGTAGTTGCGGATTTCAACGTACAGCCTCGTCTTTGGTAGTAGCTTATCTAGTCATTTTGCCATTGGTAATTCTGGGAGCCATGTTCTGGAGAGGCTTAGCTAGTGCCGGTAACATGCGATTGAATTTGATCGTTTTTGTCCTGCCCCCTATCTATCTTGGGATTAGCGCTATCCTCTGTAACTGGACCGCCAGGAGATTGTTGTATCCGCCTGATGTTGGTAGTGAAGGCAAAGATGTTATCGACTTGGAAGAAGAATCTCGCAACGCCGTAGGCATGATCATTCAGCCGCGATCAGTTCCCCGATCGTCTATTTGCTCCTCCGCGACGTACTGCCTTGATGCGCGATGAGGCAAATCCAGTTTACGACAAAGAGATTCACGCGGAGTTGTTCAGTCAAGGAACGTTAATGCTTCGTCTGGTAATCCAGATCAGCATGCTGTTGGCAATACCGCTGATGGCGCTGTTTCTGTTTATCTGGCCGGAGTACAGCCCTTGGTATATCTGCTACGTACTCGTGTTCAATATCTTGGTGGCTCCAGTTTTCTCGTCTGGCAGCATGACCAGTGAGCGTGAACGTCAAACCTTGGAGCTGCTACTTTTACGCAACTTCGGCCCGCACAAATCATTTGGGGCAAACTGTTGGCTGGCTTCCGAGTGTCCTATGTTTTAACCATGTTTTTGATGTGGCCGATGGTCCTAGCCTTTATCCTCGGGTTCACTGTATATGGCAGCAACTGGCTGGCCGTCCTGACATTCTTTGCCATCGTTTTTGTGGCTGCCATGTTTAATTCCGTGAGTGCCTTGCTCTGCTCTGCCATCAGTAAGAAAACTTCGGTGGCGATGTTGGCAAGCTACTCTATTTTGATTGTTATCTACTTCCTGCCAGTGGCCGCGTGGTACATCGGCGGTAACGTAACTGATTCGAAAGAGGCTATGTCGGTGCTCAAAGACATTGGCGTTGCAAGCCCATTGATGACGAGTTTCTGGGTGCCGCTAGATGCCAATATGTTGCGAGAAGTGTCCGATCCGGGGCGAGGCAATGGAGGGGATTGGCTAGTCGTTGGTTTGTACTTCCTGGTAACGACACTGTTCACAGGAGTTTGTCTGGGTGCTATCGCCACAATTATCGGAAACCGCTGGGGTATGACTGGCCGCTAAAACAATATCGCCCGAATTCCCACCTGTAACTCCAACTAAACCTACCTGTTGATCGGAGTGAGCGATGCGATGTAACTTTGTCTGTTTCTTTTTCGCCTTGGTCTTTTCAAGCTTTGTTGCAAGCGCCCAAGAGCCTAAGCCACCAGAGGGCTTTCGCCCGCTGTTTAATGGAAAGGACTTGAGCGGCTGGATTGGGCTTGACCCGCACGCCGTTGATCGGCTGGGTGGTGAAAAGAAGGACCAAAAGCTCGCCGAAATGAAAGAGCAGTTTCCGAAACATTGGCGAGTTGAACACGGACAGTTTGTCAATGATGGTCATGGCCCTTACGCAACGACGGAAGAGAGCTTTGGCGACTATGAACTGATGATTGAATACAAGACGGTTGCCGGGGCTGATAGCGGCATCTACCTGCGGGGAATGCCTCAAGTTCAGATTTGGGATAGCTCACAGGCCTATAACCCCCAAGAACCAAACAGATCTCCACACCTAGGCTCTGGCGGCTTGTTCAACAACTCTCCAAAGACCCTGGGTCGCGATCCCATTATGCTGGCCGACAAGCCTTTGGGCGAATGGAACTCTTTTGTGATCAAACATGTGGGCGACCGAGTTTGGGTAAAACTAAACACGAAAGAAGTTGTCAGTGGAGCCGTACTTGAGAATTTTTTCGATCGAACCCTGCCTGCACCCAAGAGTGGGCCAATCATGTTGCAGACGCACGGCGGCGAGATTCGTTGGCGGAACATTTTCATTCGAGAGATCAAGACGGCTGAAGTCAAAAAGGCGTTGGCGACTGAAGCTTTACCAAATCCAACTTTTTACAACGTTAGCTATGGATCGCATCCAAAACAGTTGATTCATTTTTGGAAGGCAGATTCGAGCAAGCCCGCACCGATGCTGTTTTTCGTGCATGGCGGAGGATGGACAAGCGGTGGACGTCTGAACGGTTTGGAGCCGCTACTGTCCGATTTTTTGAAGGCGGGAATTTCAGTAGCATCGATTGAATATCGTTTCATCACTGAAGCAACCGCAGATGGAGTCGTTCCGCCTGTAAAGGCTACGCTACGCTGATGCTGACTCAGGCCTCTGCAGACTTCTCCAGGTCATGTATAGTGGGGTAACGGTAAAGACCGAATTGCCGCCAGCGGCAGCTCAGCGAGGCATGCACTTCGCTGTGGTTGGCTTTCATCCTGAAATGGCAGATCCCTTCCAGCAGTGATCCATAGCACGCCAGTCAACACGACTGCTGCTGCCCGCAGCAACCACGGCGCGGCTTCCCATTAGACCCAAACCAGATGCGAGAATGGACGCCTAACAGTGTTACGGTGGACATGCTTTTGGATTCATGAACGATCCGAGTCAGCGCGATAGTCAATTTGATAAGTTCTGCAACGTCAGAAGGTTTTGCCTTGGATCGCAGAATTTTACTTCGCCTGGTCAGCAGCAGTCACCGGTATGTCTGCTACAACACGCCGCCTGGTTGGGCAAGGAGCAAAAGGACCCAACTCCGCATCCAACTTTGGGGTAAAGCTGCAAAGGCATTGCCAAGCTAACCAGATTGACTGCATTCTCTCTCCCCGCGTGCTGGACGCAAAACCTCGTCAGAAGTTTAAAGGACTCAGCCGCTTGATGGCAACCACTAAGCCTGTTGATGACGAAACAACGACATAATGAAAACTAACACCACATCCGCTGATCCTTTGAAGATCATCGAGACCATCAACCGGGTGCATTTCATGTTGAGTCGCGATTTCCGGGATCGGGACTATTGGGAGTCATGTGGAATCTGCTTGCAATTGCCGAACATGCCAAGGAGCGAGCCGAATTCATCGATCGACCGATCTGGCTACCTTGTCTTATCGTATTTGTTGTGGCAATGATATTTGGAGGGCGGGTTAGTCACAATCTTGCCTGCCTCGACATCTGCTGGATATCACCGAGAATTGGGAAACGATCGAAGCTCTTACCAGCGAAACGTTGCTCTTGGCAGCAGGCCTGTTCTTTTTGATTTCACTTGAGACGCGGTTCAAACGACGCCGAGCGCTGTCTGCGATACACGAGTTGCGCGCGATGGCTCACGTAATTGACATGCATCAACTAACCAAAGATCCCGAACGTTTGTTGCCTGATTGGGTTCCCAGTGAACACTCGCCAGCAATGAACATGACGGCCTTCGAATTAGGCAGGTACTTGGATTACTGCAATGAACTTTTGTCTCTAATCGGTAAGTTGGCTGCCGTTTATGTTCAGCGGTTTGACGATGAAGTTGCCATTGAAGCCGTCAACGAAGTGGAGATGTTGACTGCTAATTTGTGCGATCGCATTTGGCAGAAGATCATGTTTTTAAATTCGATTGAAACGCAGATGAAGATTCATCAGAAGCCCGAAACGCCAACTGACACTGCAGATTCAAATACTGCTGTTGCTTTGCCGAGTGAGATTCAAAAGAGCAATTCCAGCGACGAGAAGCTGTCGGTAGGTAATATAACTCAATCAAATGCTGCCACGGATTAGCACAGATCTTCACGGATACCCGAAAAGACGATGTGATGTTCCAGACGCCAGCAAGCGCCGGGCAAGCTATGCTTAATTTCGGCGCGAAAAAAGCTTGGATGAGATATGGAAACTCATCTTGAACTACCAATCCAAATCGCCCTCCCCGCATATGCCGCATGAAAAACCCTCAGCTAGCGCTCTAGTGCTTTAGGCTCAATCTGCCCGCGAAAGAGTTTGAGCCAGTTTGCAGCGAACTAGACTCGCTGCAATACAATCTCGGTGGCAAATCGGACCTTCTTAGCTGTGGCGTAGGTATCCGAAGGATCGCGATAGCCCAAAGCACAGGCAACGACTGTTCGATAGCCGCTGCCGGACAATCCTAGCAGCTTGTCATATTCTGCAGCAATAATTCCCTCCATTGGGCAACTATCCACGCCTAGCATCGCCGCTGCGGTCATTAACTGACCCAGAGCGATGTAGACCTGACGGCAGTTCCAGTCGAAATGCGACTGCATCGTTTCAACGCTCGACGCCAACATCTTGCGAAAACCGGTCAGTGCTCCCGTAGGCATGCCTCGGGAAGATTCGGTGTGGGCGATGTAGTTGTCAAGATAGTTTGAATCTAAGTGCTCGCGAGCGGTAAAGACGACCATGTGCGAGCATTCTTTGGGTTGCGTTTGGTTCCAAGAAATCGCTGGCAATTGATCCTTGACTTCAGGGGCCGTGATCACCAGAAAACGCCAAGGTTGCAATCCATAACTACTAGGGCTAAGAATCAAAGCTTGCTCAAGGGCATTCCAGGCTTCGGGTTCGATCTTACGGGATGAGTCAAACTTTTTGACCGCATAGCGCCATTGAAGCTGTCTTAAAAGTGCGTCGGGTTGAACTGTCATTGTGAAGGACTTTTGCTTTCGGAGTTGTTACTGTTGGTGGATTTTCTTTGCTGGGCTTTTTCGGCTGACGCTTTCGCTCTCCAAGCTCGAAGCTTCCAAAGAGTGTTGGCCAACATTCCCATCACAAACCCCAAGATCAGCGTCGCAATGATGACAACTGCTTGAGGTAGTTCTACTTTAGTGAACAGGAAATGGAGTTGGATCGTCGTTAAATTCTGCAGACACACGACGGCTGCCAACAACGTGAGTAGACCCAAGCAAATCCACTTTAGCTTTTTCAACATAGTTTTACTCTTCGTCGTTAGTGGTTTGCAGCGTAAGCGTTCTATCGAATAGGGTCTAGCCCGAGGCCTCTGCGAATCAGGCCGATCTGACCTGAGTGTATGCCTTCGTGAATGGGGGCAAACATCAAGGCCCCAAGCTTATTGGGGTAAACGCAAAAGGGCATATCACAAGCTTCGCGCATCGTAACGGTCGATAGTTGGCTAACCTCTACAATTGATTGCTGATGAATCTGGTTCAGCCTGGCCAGCAAATCCTCTGGCTTGGGTGTCGATTCGTTCTGAATCATTGGTTTTGTACCTCGACCGAACTGCTTTCGCAGCCAACCCGGCATTAGCTCAACGTCCCCTTCAGCTCTCCCGCGTTGTCGGAAAAGCATTAACCCATATTGAGACACTGCAAGGTGGCCAACCTGCCAAGCCAAATGCGTGGACATGCCTTCAGGAATTTTGTACCACAGGTCGTTAGGAACTGAAGAGATCAATTGCATCGCATATTGTCTGGCCCATTGATGCTGGTTGAGAGCTTGATCACGAAGAGCGGCCACCTGGGGATCGCTGAGTTGGTCAATGGGAAGAGTCAGAAATTCGCTCATCTTAGGCTTTCAAATTGGGCGGTATTCTTGGCGATCAGGTGACATCAAATGGGCTCTTGACGACCGCTAAGATTATGGCGAGGATGTCTGCCCATGAAAACTACAAAAGCTAGCATCTACGATTTTCCAAAATACTACGACTTGGTTTTTGGCAGCGACACGGCTGCCGAGATCACATTTCTGAAGGACTGCATTAAAAAGCACGTCAAAGGGAAGGTCAAACGACTTTTCGAACCCGCCTGCGGTACAGGTCGTTTGTTGTTTCGGCTCGGCAAGGAAGGTTACGAAGTCGGAGGAATTGACCTGAATTCCAAGGCAGTTGATTTTTGCAACGCCCGACTCAAAAAGCTGAAGTTGAAGGGCCAAGCTCAAGTCGGAGATATGTCTGACTTCGAAGTCGCCAAGCCATTTGATATTGGCTTTAACACCATCAACAGCTTTCGTCACCTGTTGACCGAGGAGTCGGCCAAGGGACACTTGGTTTCCATGGCCAAGGCGATTCGCTTGGGTGGCATTTATGCTTTGGGTTTTCACCTCACACCGACTCACGCCGAGCCGGATGATGAGGAGTCCTGGTCGGCTCGCCGCGGACAACTAATGATAAACACTCAGATGTGGCCAGTGTCCAAGGACAAGAAAAAGCGGCTCGAGTGCTTCGGGATTCGTTTTGATATCTATACCCCGACTGACACGATGAAGATCAACGATGTCTTGAGGCTTAGGTCATACACCGCAAAACAATTCCAGTCGCTAGTCGACTCCGTGTCGGACCTTTGGGAGCCTGTCGAGCACTTCGACTTTGGCTACGACATCAAGAGCCCCATTAAGATTGACGGGACTACACAGGACGTCATCACGATCTTCAAAAGGATCTAGAGTCGTTCGATCTACTTCTTAGCGGTGGGTTGCTTCTTTTTTCTCGCTGAAAACATGGTAACGGCTGCGATTACTGCGGCTGTCAGAGCGATCGACAACGAGATCAACGCGGTGCGCCAGCATGACGATGAATAGTCGTTGTAGATCTTGTATTCAGGCGGTCGCTTGGGGCCAAGAGAAATCGACGAGTAGTTATCCCACAGGTGCAAGAGAGCGTCTGGGGACAACTGGTCAACTGCGGCATGTTCACCTTCGATATGCATGGCCGGAGTAAATGGGATGAAAGTTCCCCGGAGCCTCCATAGTACTGCATCCCGCCAACCCCCGGCGATTAGACAATCCCGAAGCAGATTGCCAACACTGGGCCGTGAAATTGCCAAGTGTCCGATGTGTTGATTGTCGCAGGTGTGGATGCCGATTCAACTGCTGGCAGTTCGCTTAACCCCCGGAGCGTGGGGACGTTGTTCGTATTCCCACATTTTGGACAAGTAACATTTCTTTGGCCCGCTTGCACGGGAGACGACAATCCTTTTTCGCCACACGAACAAGTTAACACGCGATCCATAAATTCTCGCTTTTTCCGGTGAGTTAAACAAACTATTGTGACGCAGACACTAGACCGGCCTAGTAGGGTAGTTAAAATTAGGACACCTCGAAATGGCGTGTCCTGAAAGGCTGACATTCGACCCTCCGCAACGTAGGAAACGCGCGGGATGGTAATGCAGTCACCATTAGGACTGGGCATACAGGCTCGTCCCCAAATGTTGACGGAACACGGGGAAATGGGTTCGTCTAGGCAAAAAGGACCGGTCTAGAGACGACACGGGGGTGATTATCTCACTTTTTTGGCGAGCCTTCCCGCACCTAAGTCATGAAACTACGTTTGGCCGAACACAAATGTTCGCCATTGGTTTCAGGCTTGTTCCGCGGCGTCGATTTTGGACGCTCTGTGTTATCGTGATTTGAACCAACATTTGAAGGCTGCGCAGTAGCGACGCTGGGAGAATTTAGTTGAATTGAGGTAGCGGTTGCACTTTGGTTTAGCGAGTTGGTAGCGAATTAGGGGCGTAGATCGAGATTGGCAGATGTGTTGATTGGGTGATTTGATGAGCGAAGCCGATAAGCATGCTCACCACCCCACGCGCTAATTCTTGATTGAGGAGACCGGTCATTTGCCTAGTTCCAGTTAGAGTGTTGCGCAAATTGTGTGTGATGCGGTACGTTCCCGTCTGCCTCATGCGAGCCTTCCTCCTTTCTGTGGCACAATCGGTCAATTTTGCCTAATCACAAATTTTTACAATTTGTTGTTTCGGTGCTTTAAAAGTGTTTCCTTGGTGGTAGAGTTGGTAGTGATTTTTTCACTCATTGGTTATCCGTTTGAATTAGTATGAGAAGCGGACGCTGGGTTGGCTGTGCCGATCTGCGAACCTGATAATCAACCAACTCGCCTGGAAATAGACTTTCTTGCAGAAGCAACTGGTCATTTTGGCAACTCAGGAGTAACGCCTTGTTCGACGTATTGCTGGACGAATTCGATGATGAAGCCCCACGCGCTGGTGAAGACGTTCTGGAGACATTTCAGAAGCTTCCACTAGACGACGAAGATGCTGCCGTAGACCATCTGCCTGACGACGATGGTTTGGCTGCGGAAGGTGAGGTTCAGCTTGATACTGATGAAGAGCTGCTAGCCGCTGCGGAAGAAGAGGCTGAAACGTGGTCGGACGACCCCGTTCGCATGTATTTGACTCAGATGGGTGAGATTCCATTGCTGACTCGAGACGAGGAAATTCGCCTCGCTAAGGCGATCGAAGTTACCCGACGACGGTTCCGCACTAAGCTATTGGAATGCGACTATGTGATGCAGTTTGCCTACAAGATCCTCAAGCGGGTCCACACAGGTGAACTTCCATTTGATCGAACAGTTCAAGTTTCGGTTACTGACAAGCTCGAGAAAGATCAGATTCTCGGACGTTTGCCTCATAACTTAAAAACGCTGGACGTTTTGCTCAAACGAAACGCGCGAGACTACCGCGTCGCACTTAGCCGATCACAACCAGCCGAGAAGCGTCAAGAGGCTTGGGCCGCTTTGGCTCGTCGACGTCGGAAAGCCGTTCGACTTGTTGAAGAACTTGGTTTGCGAACTCAGCGTTTGGAACCTCGCGTCAACGACTTGGCCAAATTTAGCCGTCGAATAGATCACTTGCGTAAAGAAATCGATCGCCTAGAAGGTGATCGTGTTTCAGCGGCTCAGCGAGCTGAACTGCTCAAAGAGTATCGCGAGTTGCTGATGGCAACTCAGGAGACTCCGAATAGCCTACGCAATCGCGTTAAAGTTGTGGCCGATGTATTCAAAGAGTATCAACGAGCCAAGAAAGACCTTTCCGAGGGTAACCTGCGATTAGTCGTTTCGATTGCCAAGAAATATCGCAATCGCGGGTTAAGCTTCCTGGATCTGATCCAAGAAGGTAACGCGGGTTTGATGCGAGCGGTAGATAAGTTCGAATATCGCCGTGGCTTCAAGTTCTGCACCTACGCAACTTGGTGGATTCGACAAGCGATCACTCGAGCTGTAGCAGATCAAAGCCGCACAATTCGGATTCCTGTGCACATGGTCGAAACCATGTCACGAGTTCGCAACGTTTCTCGACAACTGCTTCAAGAACTTGGCCGTGAGCCAACACTGGAAGAAACAGCTCGTCGAGCGGAAACAACTGTCGAGGAAGCTAGACGAGTGTTGGCTATGAGCCGCTATCCGATCAGCTTGGATCGTCCAGTTGGCAACAGCGAAGATAGTCAGTTCGGAGATCTGCTGCCAGATGGTACTGCAGAAAGCCCTGCAATCGGTGCTGGCCAAGAGATGCTGCGTGACCGTATCAATCATGTCCTGAAGTCGTTGAGCTATCGGGAACGAGAGATCATCAAGTTGCGTTATGGCTTGGGTGACGGATACAGTTACACTTTGGAAGAGGTTGGTCACATCTTCAAGGTTACCCGGGAACGTATTCGCCAAATTGAGGCAAAAGCCGTTCGCAAGCTTCAACAGCCAAGCCGTAGTCAAGATTTGGTTGGCTTCTTGGATTAAACCCTAAGTCAACCAATTGAGTCAACGAACATCAAGCAAGCCAGATTTGTTTTCCAGATCTGGCTTGTGTTGTTTTCAGAACGCACGCTTTTCTTACCGGGGAAACGAAGCCCGGATGACCGGATCTTGGAGAGACCCATGAGCGTTTTTCAAGCGGAACTAACCAAAGCTTGGCAAGTTCATCAGCAAGGTCGCATCACTGACGCTGAAAAGGTCTATCGGCAGGTGTTGGCGCAAACGCCAAACGATGCCAACGCTTGGTGTTACCTGGGAATTGCTCTGCATGATCAGAGGCGATATCACGAGGCTGTCGATGCGTATGATAAGGCATTGGGGCTGAATCCTGAGTTTCCTATTGCGCTGAATAACTTGGGAAATACTCTGCGATATGTAGGAGATGTACCAAAGGCTGATCAGTGTTTTGAACGAGCGCTTCAGCTCAAGCCTGATTACTTCAACGCCTACAAGAATCGTGGCACCTTGCACGCTTGGAATGGAAGTGCTGATTTGGCGCTGAAGTACTATTCCAAGGCTCTAGAACTCAACCCAACCGATGCAGAACTACATCGCAACCTGGGCGTTATCATGCTGCTGCAAGGTCGGTTTCGCGAGGGTTGGCACGAGTACCGTTGGCGCTGGCGAGTGGGAGATCTCAATCGTCCCTTCAAGTTACCGATTTGGGATGGATCGGATTTAAAAGGTAAATCGATCGTACTTACAGCCGAGCAAGGTTTGGGAGACACGCTGCACTTTGTTCGATTTGCTCAACTGCTTCGTGAGCGAGGTGCCCAAACTCTAGTTTATGGTCAGGCCGCTCTAATGGCTCTGCTTCAAAATTGTCAGAATCTAGGGCCGTTTTATCCAAACAACCTAGGACTCAACCAGAACTTTCATTATCAGTGTTCGCTTTTAGATGTTGCAGACTTTTTAAATGTCGATTTGAGTTCGATTCCCAGCATGCCTGGTTACATTCAGCCAGCAACGCACCTGGTGGACTATTGGCGAGGCCAAATTCGGCGGGATGATTCATTTAAGATCGGCATCGCTTGGCAGGGCAATCGTGATCATCAGGCAGACATGTTTCGCAGTATTCCGCTAGCATTTTTTGAGCCGCTCAGTCAGGTGCCTCGAGTTCAACTGCTGAGTTTGCAACAGGGCTTCGGCACCGATCAGCTCGGCAACTGGAAAGGTCGGCCAATCACTCTGTTGCCAGAGGGTGTTGATAAGAGTAGCGGTGCATTCATGGATACGGCCGCCATCATGAAGTCGCTGGATCTAGTGATTACCAGCGACACCTCCATCGCGCATTTGGCAGGAGCGATTGGCGTACCAACTTGGATTGGCCTAAACTTTGTGCCCGATTGGCGCTGGTTGTTGGAGCGTGATGATTCACCTTGGTATCCCAGTGTTCGGCTTTTCCGACAGAGGTTTACTGGCGATTGGCAAGGTGTGTTTGAGCAGATGCTGCGAGAATTAGAAAAGCTGGTTTAGGCGGTGCATTGCAAATTGCCAAAATTCCTTTGGTGAGATTCACCAGAGTTCTATTACGGTCGAATTTGATCCAGTCTAACGCCGCGAGCCGCACGGCCGATTGTAAATGCCAAGTGGGATTCGCTTGAATTCCAACCTATGAATCAGGTGCTAGCGTGCCACTTGAAATCTGCTGCAATTATCCTGTGGCAGTTTCTCGATTGCTGCATCTCAATCGCATTCGACTAGAATCAGCCAAAAGTTGCTAACATTTTGGCTGAGGTATCGGGTTTCCAAGAAACACTGCCAAAGTTCGAATACCCGTCAATCACTCAACCCTGGAATTGTAGCATGCAGTTCACCATCGACTTAATTCTATTGCTAACGTTTACCCTGCTGGGAATTACCGGTTGGATGATGAACGTTTTGGGAATGCCTGGTAACTGGGTGATTGTTGCTTTGGGAGCAGGGTCATACTTCTTGGTAAGTGATGATCGATCCACGCATGTAGGCCTGTTGTCTTTAGCAGTTATCGTTGGTATCGCCCTACTCGGCGAGCTGCTCGAGTTTGCCGCAAGTGCCATGGGTGCAAACCGACTTGGCGCGAGCAAACGAGCCACCGTACTGGCGATCATTGGATCTATTGGCGGGGCCATCGTGGGTTTATTCGCAGGGGGCATCATTCCCATTCCCATCGTCGGATCATTGATCGGATCGTTGTTATTGGGTGGGCTAGGAGCTGCGGCTGGAGCAGTTGGTGGAGAGCGTTGGGCCGGGAAAAGTTGGGATGATAGTATGCAGGTCGGGCATGCTGCATTTTGGGGCCGGTTGCTAGGGACATTAGGCAAAGCCGTTTGCGGCACAATTGCCTGCGCAGTATTTCTTACGGCAATTTGGTCGACATAGCGTGCACTAGGCCGTCGTGTCTGGCGGCGAGCGGAATTTTAAGGCATTTGGCTGTCAGCCGTAGCCGTACCCATTTGTTGATGCGGTGGTTGCGTTGGTTTCTTAAAATGGGGATCCGTACGACTTACACTGTCGCTCGAATGGATGCTCGCAAGCTGGAAGCATACGCCACAGGAACCGTACGGCTCGCGTCGTTACTCTGGAATTGAAGAACCGTAAGACTTGCGCCGTGACGCTCGAACGAAGAAGGTACGGCTCGCGTCGTGACGCTCGAATTGTTATCGCAATTTCTGCAACTCGCCCAAGCGATTTTGAGCCTGAGCGGCAAGCTCGTGCTTGGCATGCTTCAACTACGAATTCGTAAAACTCGATGGCTGTTTCGACCACTTTTTCGCCGATCCGTTCAAATGTTGAGCAGAACCTCGCTACATCGAGCCGCTTCAAAGGCACTCTTGCTTGCCAGTTCTTGATCTCTTCAGGGGCCTTGTCGCCACCGAAGCCGTACATGACTCGTTGGAATTCAGGAATGGCTTTAGCAAAATCTTTTTGCGAGAAATAAACTTCGCCTAGCATGAATCTAGCTCTAGCACCAACTTCATTGCGGTAGCTCGACGCTTCAGTGTAGTGTGTAATGGCCTGATCTGTCTTACCTTGATTCTGCTTGCAGAAACCAAGCTCGTACAGGGCTGTTGGCAGATATGGACTGTCCGAGTACTTCTGTATCACCACGCTCAACCACTGCTCGGCATCATTCCATCGCTTCAACTCTCTGAGGCTCTGCCCGCCGTGGAGGTAGATCAAAGTTCGCACTTGTGCAGAGGCAGAGCTGTCCTTGATGGAGTTTTCCAGAACGCTTCTAGCCCGCTGGAATCCACTGAATGCTTGTTCGTATTGTTCACGTTTGAAGCTGCATTCTGCCAGCATGAACATGCCATCTACGGATAGCTTTCCGGTTGAGAACTTGGCAGCTTGAGCTTCGAATTGCCGCAATGCCTTGTCGTACTGTTGAAGCTGGAAGTAAGTCCAACCAAGTTTGTACAATGCCTTTTCATGCAACTCAGGCTCTGGATTCTGATTGAGAATCTTCTCGTAGGTTTGAATCGCTTGAGCGTATTGCTTGTCTTCGTATTGCTGCTGAGCGATCATATAGTTCGACTCGGCAGCATGTGTGCTCTGCGGATACTTGCTCACTAATTCCGTGAACTTCGCCGCAGCTTGATCCGACTTGTCTTGATCAATCAGATTCCAAGCAATTTCGTACAGAACGCGATCGGCTGCTGGGTAGTCTGGAACTTCCTTGACGATGAGTTCGAACGCCCTATTGGCCTGATCCAACTGCTTAAGCTCGGTGTAAGCCAATCCTAATTCGTAAAGGCCATTTCCCAACGACACGCCCTTGGGGTTACGCTGCAAGAATGCGTTGAGTGCAGACACAGCTTTTTCAGCTTGTCCCAGCTTACGGAGGCAAATTCCTTCGGCCAAAACGGCTTCTGTTCCGATCGAATCTTGCAAGCCCTTCTTGAGCAATGGCTTCAGTTCATCGTAGGCAGCTTGATGTTGGTCTTGCTGCATCAAGCACCACACGATTCCGTACTGGGCAAAGTTGTGGAAGTTGGAGGCGCTGGAGTCGGCAACCAAAGTTCGGTACTGTCGTACAGCTCCAGCAAAGTCACCATCGGAGGCGGCTAGTTGAGCGAGTTTGTATTGTGCCTGAGCCTTCAAACGCGACTGGGGAAATTTTTGAAGCAGTTTCTGATAAGCTTGCTTGGCCTCTACGTTTTTCTTTTGTCGTTGGTAGGCTTCACCGAGCACCAAAAGAACTTCGTCGGCCCCAGACCAGGATTCGCTGGTTCTATTGCTTTCTTCCAACTGCTGGACGGCTTGGTCGGTTTTGTCGGTGAACAACATGCTGGCACCGGTGATGAACTTAGCTTCAGCCTTTTGATCCTTGTCGGAGATGGCTTGAGTCAGCTTCAGCATGCTTTGAGCGGCTTGATCGTATTTGCCACCCAAGTACGCCATGCCTTGTCGCAACTTCCAACTTTCGTTGGCACTCTCATTCTTGCTATCAGCGTCAATGAGCTTCGCCGTAGGCTGTTGCTGCCGTACCGTGCATCCCTTGTCGCAAGAGCGATTCTGCTGCAATGTAGGCGACATCCGAACGCAGTGAATCTTTGGGATACTTGCCTAGAAAACGCCTGGCCCATTGTTGTGCTGTTACAGAATCACCTGTTTTCAAGGGCTGCGAATGCAGCGTTGTATGCTGCGCGAGGTGCCTGCGGGCAGTCCGGTTTTTCACTGGCTAAACTTTCATAGACTTTACGGGCTTCGCTTCGTCGTTCGGCTTGCGCATACAGCGCGTCGGCTAGATCGAGTTTGAGTGCAGTTGAGTCGGTGAACTGCTTCAAAGCATCGGCGCAGTGCGAGCTAGCTTCGGTATTTTTGTTCTGCTTGAGCAGTGCAACGGCAATCCAGTGTGCTGCATCGGCGGACAGATTGTCTACTGTCGAACCAACTTTCTTTAGCGAAACAATTCCCTGATCAAAGTTGCCATCCTGAATCTGGATCTGTCCAAGAGCCAAAGCGGCAGATCGGGCATGAGGTGAATTGGAATACTGCTTCAATAGCTTGTCGTAGTAGCTGGCGGCTTCCTTCGTTTTGCCTTGCTTTCCACTAACAAAGCCCAGACGCAGTAGAGCCAAATCGCCCATAGCAGAATCGCTGTTAGTCTTTACCTGCTTTAGCAACGATTCTGCTTCGCTTAACTTATCATTGGTTAAAGCCAATTCCGCAGCACGAATACGAACTTCGTCCGCCAGTTTGTGCGAGTTGTACTTGTTGATGAACTCCAGGTAACGTCGGCTGGCTTCTGCGTTTTCGCCTTCGTCTTGATGTGCTACAGCCAAGGCATAAAGAGCATCTGGACGTAAGTTGGATTTAGTGAGTTTTTCATTATCCAGAAATCGCTTGAAGTAACCGATGGCCTTCTTGCGGTTTCCGAGCAGATGTTCAATATCGCCTAAGTAGAAGATGGCTTGGTCAATGTACGATCCATCGGGATATTCCTTGAGAAATTCGCTTAGGCGACTCTTGGCTTCTTCTAATTCCTTGACCTGTTCCGTTGAGCCGGTCGGACGCTTGCGGGCTTGTGAGAATAACGCCCAGCCCAGATTGATGAGCGATTCTTCGCGCAAGTCCAGCTTTGAATCTTTCAGTGACTCCCGAAAAGCTTCAATGGCTCGTTGATAGTTCGGCTCTTTACGTTGCAGGCTGCAAATACCTAGATGATGCCAAGCAGTGCTGGTTTGAGCTTCATTGGGAAACTCCTTAACCAGCTTTTCCCATTCCTCGGCGGCAAGCTCGAATGCCCCACCGTTCTGGTAGTCGGCTGCATTAGCAAAATAGGCTAAGGCCTTTTTGTTGCCCGCTTCCTTCTGTTGGGAGTAACCAACATTCAGAAGCATTACGGCCAGAGAAAAACACACGATCCACGGTGATTTCTTGTGGAGCATCGTTGATAAACTCGCTCGAAAGTAGAAATGGTTGCTAGCTAGGTGTAGTTCGGCATTTTCCAATTGTTGCCGTAACCAGTTTACCGTTTTGGCCGAGTGTGGCAAAGATTCGAATTTTGCCACCAGCTAAATGATGAAATTTATCGAGTAGGTAGACTTTGCTAGCGAATCATCATTAAAGGCCAAACAACCGAAGGTGCCCATCAAATTTGCTCAGCAATCACCGACTAACCCTTACTCATCTCTTTGGCCCACGAGTCCTTCAGGCTGACCGTTCGATTGAACACGAGCTTTTCCGGAGTCGAGTCCAGGTCGACGCAGAAGTAGCCGATTCGTTCGAATTGGAACCTTGCTCCGCTTTGGGCCGTTGCCAAAGATGGTTCTAGCTTAGCGGAGACGATCTTCAGATTGTCTGGATTCATGTTGTCCAAAAATGTATTGCCTGCCGGGACGTCTTCGGGGTTTTCGTTCATGCATAATCGGTCATACAGTCGTACTTCAGCATCTAGGGCATGTTCAGCGCTAACCCAGTGAATTGTCCCCTTGACCTTGCGAGTTGCCGCAGGCGATTCAGCACCCGAACGGGTTTCTGGATCGTACGTACATTTCAATTCAACAATTTCACCAGAATCGTTTTTGACCACTTCATCGCAGCGGATGATATATCCATGTGCCGCAGTCGAACTTCAGCCCCCACAGTCAAACGGAAGAATTTCTTGGGAGCGTTCTCCATAAAGTCTTCATGCTCGATCAACAGATTCTTGCTGAATGGAACTTACGAGTTCCGGCTGCAGCATCTTCTGGATTGTTAACCGCTTCTAGCCATTCAACCTCTCCTCGGGATAGTTTGTAATGGTTAGTCGCAGTGGATTCATTACCACCATAACTCGGTTAGCAACCGCATTCAAGATGTTCGCGGACCGAGTTTTCTAGGACGCCAATGTCGATGGTGCTATAGAATCGAGCCACGCCAATCTTCTCACAAAACAGTCGGATGCTCTCGGGTGTATAACCACGACGGCGAAGTCCGCTAATCGTGGGCATTCGCGGATCGTCCCAGCCACGAACATGTTTCTCTGTTACCAGTTGCAACAACTTGCGCTTACTCATCACTGTGTAAGACAAGTTAAGTCGGGCGAACTCCATCTGTCGTGGGTGATAAATCCCTAGCTCTTTGCAGAACCAGTCGTACAACGGTCGATGATCCTCGAACTCCAAGGTACAGATCGAGTGCGTGATGTTCTCGATCGAATCGCTTTGTCCATGCGCCCAGTCGTACATCGGATAGATGCACCACTTGTCCCCGGTGCGATGGTGATGCGCATGCAAGATGCGATACATGACTGGATCGCGAAGGTTGACATTGGGTGCAGCCATATCGATTTTGGCGCGGAGCGTACGAGCGCCGTTAGGGTACTTGCCTGCTCGCATCTCTTCGAACAGTCGCAAGTTCTCCTCGACGCTTCGATCGCGATAGGGGCTGTTCTTGCCCGGATCGGTTAGTGTGCCTCGGTACTCGCGAGTTTGTTCGCTGGTTAGATCGCAGACGTAGGCTTTACCGGCTTTGATAAGTTGCACAGCCCAGTCATAAAGCTGTTCGAAATAGTCAGATGCGTATCGAAGTTCGTCCCATTCAAACCCCAGCCAGCGGACATCGTTCATGATGGAATCGACGTACTCTTGCTCTTCTTTGCTTGGGTTGGTGTCATCAAAACGCAAATTGCAGCGCCCGCCATACTTTTTGGCGAGACCAAAATTTAGGCAGATACTCTTAGCGTGGCCAATGTGCAGATAGCCATTGGGTTCAGGCGGAAACCGGCTGGTAAAGGTCTTTCCGACGAGCTTTGGGCTTTGCAGGTCCTTTTCGATCTCTTGTTCGATAAAGTTCAAGCGATCTTTTTTGCCACTATCTCCGTCCGAAGTCTCGGCATGCTCGCCCAAGTTCATGATGCCCTAATCCCGCTAGTAAGTCTAAGAAAACGCGTCTTGTAACGCTGTAACGATATCATGCTACCGTTGGACTAACAGAGCTCCAATGCCAACCCAAGGTTCAGCCCAAAATATAGATGCAGAACCACTATCGTGTTTCGCCGAGAGGTCGGCGTAAGCTAGGCTTTTTTCACTTCGCCAGAATCTCAAGGGCATTTTGACCTGCATTTCAATTGCAGGCGGACTAACCGCGACTAACCGACAATAGGAGCTGCCAAGTCGCTGTGCACGCTCTCGATAACAGGAGCTTCAATTAGCTTCCGCTCCTCTGCGAAGCCAACCATCAATGCGAGGTCGCAGAGTCGATTGATTCGACGCGGAATGCCTTGGGAGAGTTGGTGTATTCGCTCCAAGGCGGCCTCGTCGAAAATCTCTTCCGACTTGGCGCCTGCATTGCGAAGGCGATGTTGAATATAGGCAACTGTCTCCTCGGGAAGTAACCGATTCAACATGCACTTAACAGCCAGACGTTCATCCAGCGGATGATATCGCTCGACGTGTGACAGCAGAGTTGGTTGTCCGACTAGAACCAAAGTCCAAGCCGATTCTCCCGGGCTTTGGGATGCGGCCACGTTTAGCAGCAGTCGCAGAGGTTCCAGAAGCCCGTTCTGCTCAAGCAGATGAGCTTCGTCAACCACGATGACTGCGTGTCGATTCTGCTCGAGATTCTTCACGAGCAGCTTTTCAAATCGTGCTAAGTCGGCTGAGGGTTCTCGCGGCCACTGATCGTTGTTAGAATCGATCTGTTCGACCAAATAGCGAATGAGCTGCTCGGAGTCCAACGTAGGAAACACCAAGTGATAGACCGGTCGGTATGTTTCACTCAACTGGCGCAACAGCATTTCAGCAACGAGCGACTTGCCCATTCCGGTCGGACCACAAAGCAGTGCAGCAGCGCGACGATTCTCAATGGCATAGCGCAGTTTGAGCATAGCTGCTTGATGAGTTTCCGATGGATAGTAGAAATCGGTGCTTGCCTTGTTCTCGAACGGTCGGCTCTTAAATCGCCAGTAAGATTCGTACATGATGTTATCCGATTATTAAGCTGCGAAGTTCTCAACCAAGCCAATCGAGGCAATTCCGGTTTGACGGATTTGACGCAAGCAAGATTCGATACGATCAGGTGAACTCAACCGACGATCCACTACGGCAACGACCGCATTGATTACGCCTAATTCGCCAAGCTTGCGAACCATGTTCCGCGGCGTTGACATGTTGCCTAAGTCGACGACTACCAAGTCGAAGCTATGAGCAAGCTCTTGTAGCATTCGAGCCACATTATGCTCGTTAAGCTCTGGGGCGTTGAGTCGTTCAAGCAGCGGCACTAGTGTTACTTGATCGTCAACCGAATGAACTGCGATCTCTTCAAGGGGCATGCGTTTGGCAACTGCTTCATGCCAATCGACATCCAATTCGAGGTTAGTTTGGTACGACAATGATGGGTTTTCTACATTGCTGTCCACGAGAGCAACGTTCAGTCCATGTTTACCAGCCAGCATGGCCATGCAGCAAGCAACGGTCGACGTGCCTTCACCGCTTTGAGGGCTAGTGATGGCTAATACCTGAAGTCCTTCTTGACAGGCCTTCATCAAGTTCTCAATTACAGGTGCAGAACCTTCGTCCATGGCCTTTGACAGTTCCATACAAATCTGAGGCCACTGAAGTCGGTCCACTTCCCACAGTGGATTGAAAATCTTCATGCGAGATTGACGTAAAGCCTGTTCACGACGTTTGGTTTTCTCCAAATTCCTATCGTGAGCATCCATCATCGAATCCCGATGGAGTGAGGAATGCATCTTTGATTCGAACGCCGGTTGAGTAGAGCGTGACTGAGTTTGAGGCGATGATTGCTGCGGCATCGACTGCTGTGACATCGACGGCATTGGTGCCGAAGTTGAGATATTCGAGCGACGCGCGTTGTTACTCGCAATTGTTGCCTGCGCCATCATCTGCTGTTGCAGTGCCATGTCGTAGGCGGTCGGACTTTCGTCATCTTCGAACCCATCGGCTCCACTACTGGCTGAGCTGTTGGCGTAACTTGGTCGGTCGAGTCGGAAGATTTCGCCGCCTTGATTTTTTGTAGAGATCTTTTGAGCAAGTTCCTGAGGCGAAACTGTACCTCGTGGATCAGCCTGGGTTGATCGAGCAGGAGTTACGGAAGCTCTAGTAGCTGGTTCGCTGGACCTCTGAGGCCCATCGGCCGAAGGTGCTTGATTAACAATCGGCAGACTCTTCGTCGCTGCTAAGACGGTGTTCGGTGCAACCATTGTGGTAGCGCCACCGAACAGCAGTGAGTACATAGTTTCGTCCCATTGTGTCATCTCTTTTTCAGCTTGCGCGGCTACGTTGGCAACATGCATCGAAGGCACTGGGGCAGTTGATTGTGCGCTGCTGGGAGTTGCCGCAGCGGCAAGCGGCGCCGGTTGAATTTGAGGTGTGCCTATGGCTGGAGCAGTTGATGGGGCAGGCTTTCTAGGCGGCGTAAACAGGTGAGGCGTAGGAATCGCTACGGTTGCGGTGTCGAAACGAACCAACAACGGATCCTGAACCTGAGCTGGCTCAGGTGGACTAGCTGCAGAATTGCTCGCACCACCTTTGCCATAAGCTTTGATGAATACGCGATTAAGATTTTCTGAGCCCATCGGATCTTCCTTGACTGGCCGTGTTTCGATTTAGTTTAACGAGCTGGTTGGTAACGATTGTTCGAATTTGGCGAACTTGACGATTGAAGCTGTCCTGCTCGGGATAGCTCAATGTAAGCTCGAATGATCGATTCGACCTCGTCGGTAGCTTCAGGTGTATTGGTGGTTCGAATTCCGACAGAACTTGAAACCGTAGACCCCCCAGGAAGAGAACCAGGAAGCGAACTTGAGTTCATCCCACTGCTAACTGTGGAAGTTGCCGGTTGCTGAGTTTGGGTGTTTGGAACCAAATTGGGAATTCCCATACCACCGATGTTTGCCGAGGCTGCGTTCACCTCATTCGATTGATTGAGTGCTGGAGGTGGATTGTTACCTGCCAACAGATTTGGCGCACCGCTGGGACCATTCAGAGTGAAGTTGTTGGATGCAACTGCCGCTGGAGCGTTCGGGCTGCCTGCCAGTGTTGGAACGGTTAGCCCGTTGGATAACGCTTGTGGTGTGAATTCAGGAAGCGAAGGCTCAGCAAAGTTCGTTGTAAGGTTGCTAGCTTGATGAGTGTTGCTAGCTCCATCGTAAAGCGTTGGACTTTGTCCAAGTTGATTGCTCACTGGCAGTACGTTAACACCATTCGCGCTGGGTTGGAAAGAATCTAACATAGGTAGGTCGGGCATTTGTTTGGGTTCTAGCAGCTCGGCCTTGGCCATCGGAGTAGAGGCGCTGGATGGCTGAACGGGAACGCTTGAATCTAGCGACAAGCTGTTTACGAGATCGTCGGCTGCCGAGTTGTTCAACGATCCAAGAGAAGCATTGGGTTGTAACTCGGTGATGATTGGCGGAATCATCAAATTGTTAGCGTCCTGAATTTCTGATGGGTCCTTCGCCAATGTATTCGCCGCCTTACCTTTGGACTTCAGAACTGCGATGCATGCGAAATAAGCCGCGATCAACAGAAGGATTAGTATTACACCGCTGGACCAATGCTCCCACCAAGATCGAGGAGCCTCTTCGTCGTCGGCTTGAGTATTTATCGCGGGACCTGTGACAGGCTGAGGGGTCTGATTATCCGCTAGACTTGCTGTGGTCCGCTGGTCATGAAACTCCATCAACGATTCGGTTGGAAAGTCTGCAACAGGCGGTAGTGGCTGCAACTGAACGCTGGGCAAGCGAAACAGAACAGGAGTCGTCTCGAGCATTGTTTGAGGTTGCAAGCGCGAGCTTGGTCTCGAACGATCGAGCTGACTTGGAGTTAACTTAGCCATCGCTGAAGCTTCCTTTTGGTTGCCGCTGCCAAAACGCAGCCGGTCACTTTGGTTTCCATACCGAAAACTGCCCGCTCAAATCAAGAGCATGCATCGATACGAAAAGGTACGACTCATCGTCTTCACTTATCGACAGTGACTTTTCCGAACTTAACGACAGTTCCGATTAAATCGACTTTTCCGATTAGATTGAGTTGTTTGATAGGGGTGACCAGGTGTTTTTGTGAGTATGGGGCGGTTGGGTGTTCGGTTGGTCTCTCAATAACCAATTCGTCTTTAGCTATGTTGCCCGTAGCGCCGAAATTACCCTGAGCATCCCCCTGACCACAAGAATTGCTGTGACCCCGATCATCGACCCCGTGACCCCGATCATCGACCCCGATCATCAGTTATGCTGCGACCCCTATTGTGGCAGTATGGGTTGTGCGGTGCCGAGGCCTAACCGCCCCTGACCAACCATCCCTGCATAACCACACTTCGGAGTTGCCTAACAGTACCAATGAAACCCCGAGCGTCAGTTAGGTCTTGACTAAACCTGTATTTTGACGAATAATCCTTTCATCCGGATTGACGGATGGATTCTGGTTGCCGATCGCAAGCGACGCAACTTAACTTCCCAAGAGCTTTAGATAGAACTTCATGTTTACCTCAGATAGAACTCAACCGCTACTGGATTCTCTCAAAGACCGCATTCTCATTCTTGACGGTGCCATGGGGACGATGATTCAGCGGTTGGCGCTGAACGAACAGGATATGCGCGGGGAGAGATTTGCCAACCATCACAAAGATCTCAAGAACTTTTCCGATGTGTTGGCTTTGACGCATCCTGAAAAGCTAACGCAAATTCATAGGCAGTATTGTGAAGTCGGCGCAGACATTGTTTCCACCAATACATTCGGAGCTAGTCCCGTGGGGATGGAGGAGTTCGAATTCTCCAACCCAATCGAATTGACGCGCGAGATCAACTTTGCCGCCGTTGCATGCGCTAGAAAAGCAACAGATGAGTTCACCAAACTGACTCCTGCTCGACCAAGGTTCGTTGCAGCTAGTATTGGTCCAACTGCCAAACAGATGGCGATCAGTACCAAAGTTGACGATGCGGCTCATCGTAACACCAACTACCAAACCATGGTCGACTCCTACTATGCTCAGGTAGCTGCCTTGGTTGAGGCAGGCACAGATATTCTGTTGACCGAAACGGTGATTGATACTTTGAATCTAAAGGCCTGTCTGTTTGCCATCAGTAAGTACTTTGAAGCTTCAGGGCGTCAGATTCCCGTGATGGTCAGTGGCACTTTCGATAAGGGTGGCCGGACGTTCGTCAGCGGACAGACCGTAGGCGCTTTCTGGAATTCCATCAGCCACTTTCCGATGCTCAGCGTTGGGATGAACTGTGCTTTAGGACCAGATGTGATGCGTCCGCACGTTGAAGAGCTTTCGAAGTTGGCGACCTGCTACATCAGTTGTCACCCCAATGCTGGACTACCAAATGCGATGGGCCAGTATGATTTAGATCCACCAACGATGGCGACGATGATTCGACAATTTGCTGATGGTGGATGGCTAAACATCGTAGGTGGCTGTTGCGGAACGACACCCGAACACATTCGAGCCATTGCCGAAGCGGTGAAAGACTGTCGGCCCCACAGCAAAAACGCTCCCTCGCCCTTCATGCAACTTAGTGGTCAGCAGCCGCTGACTCTGCGACCTGAATCCAATTTCACTATGGTTGGCGAGCGAACCAACGTAACCGGCTCGAAAGCCTTCGCTAAGCTGATTCGCAACGGTCAGTTTGAGGATGCTGTCGAGGTAGCAAGGCAGCAAGTCTTGGGCGGCGCGACCATCATCGACATCAACATGGATGATGCATTACTAGATGGTGCCGAGGCGATGACGCGGTTCTTGCGATTGATTGCGGGAGAGTCCGACATCGCAGCGGTGCCCGTGATGATCGATAGCAGTAAGTGGGAAGTGCTAGAATCAGGCCTGCAAAACACCCAAGGAAAGTCGATCGTAAACTCAATTAGCTTGAAAGATGGCGAAGAAGAGTTCTTGCGTCGAGCCAAGCTGATCCGGCGATACGGCGCTGCCTGCGTTGTGATGGCCTTTGACGAACAAGGACAAGCTGTATCCAAAGCGGAAAAAGTTCGCATTTGCCAACGAGCTTACAAGATACTGACGGAGCAGGCTAAGTTTCCTGCCGAAGACATTATCTTTGACCCCAATATCTTAACGGTTGCCACTGGTATCGAAGAGCACAACAACTATGCAGTTGACTTCATCGAAGCAACTCGTGAGATCAAGCGATTGTGTCCCGGCGTCAAAGTCAGCGGCGGAGTTAGCAATATTAGCTTCTCGTTCCGAGGGAACGACTACGTTCGCGAGGCGATGCACAGCGCTTTTCTATACCATGCCGTTCGAGCTGGTATGGACATGGGCATCGTCAACGCGGGCCAACTGGCCGTGTATGAGGATATTCCAAAAGACCTGTTAACTCTGGTTGAAGATGTTTTGCTGAACCGTCGCGATGATGCAACCGAGAGACTGATTGAGTTTGCTGAATCGGTGAAGTCTGCTGGTAAGAAATCTGTGGGTGAGGATCTTTCTTGGCGAGAGGTTCCCGTGCGCGATCGTCTGCAGCACGCTCTTGTACGCGGAATCGACAAGTTTATCGAGTCCGATGTCGAAGAGGCTCGACAGTTATCTTCGCGATGCTTGGATGTGATCGAAGGTCCTTTGATGGATGGCATGAGCGTTGTGGGCGACTTGTTCGGCGCTGGCAAAATGTTTTTGCCTCAGGTAGTCAAATCTGCTCGCGTGATGAAAAAAGCGGTGGCCTATCTAACTCCATTTATGGAAGAAGAGAAACGCAAGCAGGGGTTGGACAAAGCCGGAGCCCGAGCCAAAGTGTTGATGGCTACCGTAAAAGGCGATGTGCACGACATTGGTAAGAATATTGTGGGTGTTGTTTTGGCCTGCAACAATTATGAGGTCATCGATTTAGGGGTGATGGTTTCGGCTGAGAAGATCCTGGATGAAGCTCGAAATCATCAGGTTGATGTGATTGGATTATCAGGCCTGATTACGCCGAGCCTCGATGAGATGGTCCATGTAGCTAAAGAGATGAAGCGATTGGGAATGAACACGCCTCTGCTGATCGGCGGAGCTACAACCAGCGCGAAACATACAGCAGTGAAGATTGCTCCGCAGTTTGACCATGAAGTTGTTCACGTGCTGGATGCATCACGTAGCGTGCCAGTTGTTGAACGACTAACTAACCCTGATTCGCGATCGAGGTTGGCTGAAGAGAATCGCAAGCTGCAAGCGGAGTTGGTTGCCAGCTACCAAGCTCGCCAAGTCAAGTTAGTGCCGTACGCCGATAGTTTTTTAAGACGATTCGCGACCGACTGGAACGGTGTCGAAATTCCTACTCCGGCCTTTACAGGCACGAAAACGCTGCGTGATTTTCCGATTGAGAAACTTATTGAAACGATCGATTGGTCGCCGTTTTTCTGGACTTGGGAATTGCGAGGCAAGTACCCCAAGATATTTGATGATGCTCATTGCGGCAAAGAGGCCAAAGAGTTGTTCGACAATGCAAATGATATTCTACAACAGATCGACGATCAGAAGCTGTTGAAGGCACATGCTGTCTACGGCTTCTGGCCAGCCCACAGCATCGGCGATGATGTGACTTTGTATGAAGACGCATCTAAGAGCAAAGAGCTGACAACGTTTCACTTCCTGCGTCAACAATGGGAACGCCGTGGCCAAGACGATTTCCGTTCTTTAGCAGACTACATCGCTCCCAAAGAAACTGGCCGCGTCGACTACATCGGTGGCTTTGTGGTCACCGCAGGCGACGGAGCTGACGAGTTGGCGAAAAAGTACGAGGCGGCAGGCGACGACTATAACTCAATTATGGTGAAGGCGTTGGCAGATCGTTTAGCCGAGTCCTTTGCAGAGTGGCTGCATAGGCAAGCAAGAATTGATTGGGGGTTTGGCAGTTCGGAAGCGTTGAGCAACGAAGAATTGATTGATGAAAAGTATCGCGGGATTCGTCCGGCTCCAGGGTATCCAGCTTGCCCCGATCACACTGAGAAGGGACTCTTGTTCAATTTGCTCGATGCAACAGCTCAAACAGGAGTCAAGCTGACAGAATCGTACGCAATGTGGCCCGCTGCCAGTGTTAGCGGAATGTATTTCGCCCATCCTCAAGCCAGATATTTCGCGGTGGACCGAATCACCAAAGATCAGGTCGAAAACTATGCAGCTCGCAAAGGAATGACGCTTCGAGAAGTTGAACGCTGGTTATCGCCAAACCTGGGGTACGATACTTAGCTCACTGTTTGGCAAGTTTTGGAATACTAGTTTTGGAATACTAGGTGAATTGACAACATCTCTTGGAAGCGAACTTTTCGCCCGATGAGCCGATTTCGGCTACAATCTTGGTGCTACCCGCAACGATCAATTCAGTTTTGAGCTGAATTGATCAGCTTCCTTCATGCCGAGCGTGCCAATGCTCAACCATCCCGCCTATCGCGAAGTTGTGTGCATATCCATTCGGACTATTCCGTTGATGGTTGCGTTGCTTGTTACGCCGCTGAGTTTGTGGGCGGACGACTCGCAACAAATCTATCTGCAGCAAATCAAGCCCGTATTGCAACAGCGTTGTTATTCTTGCCACGGAGCGTCTAAGCAAGAGTCCGGCTTGCGGCTTGACACGGTTGCATTCATGAAGCATGGCATCGATGGTGCTTCCGTTTTCGAATCCCAGGCTGGAGCTAAGAGTAGTCTATTGGAACGCATTAGTTCTGATGATCTGAGCAGCAGAATGCCTCCAGAAGGCAAGCCGCTGACAGCAGAGCAAATTAAAGCTCTTGAGAAATGGATTGCGGCTGGAGCACCAGCTCCTGATGATGAGCAGCCTCAAAAGGATCCTCGACAACATTGGGCATTTCAAGCTCCCATTCGACCGAGCCTGCCTCGAAACGAGATTGCTGATCAGTTTGACAATCCAATCGACAAGCTACTTTCCATTGAACAGATCCGGAATGAGTTGCAACCACTTCAAGAAACCGACAGAGTAACACTGGTTCGTCGCTTGTACCTGAATGTGTTAGGGATACCGCCTACACCTACCGAATTGGATTGCTTCTTGAGCGACAAAAGTGCTCAGGCGTACGAGAAGCTGGTGGACCAATTGCTGGAACGTCAAGAGTACGGAGAGCGATGGGGGCGACATTGGATGGATGTTTGGCGTTACTCCGATTGGTATGGGCGACGTTCGGTGCCAGACGTGATGAATTCCTATCCGCAGATTTGGCGATGGCGAGATTGGATAGTTCGATCGTTGAATCAAGACAAGGGTTACGATCGGATGGTACAAGAGATGTTAGCGGCCGACGAACTATGTCCAACCGACGATGAGAATGTTGTTGCCACGGGATTCTTGGTACGCAATTGGTACAAATGGAATTACGAAACGTGGATGAAAGACAATGTCGAGCATACCGGAAAGGCGTTCCTGGGTTTAACAATGAACTGCGCGATGTGCCACGATCATAAGTATGACCCGATTAGCCACGAAGACTACTTTAAGTTTCGCGCATTCTTTGAGCCTTTGGAGCTGCGACATGACCGTGTAGCTGGCTTAGTAGACCCTGGACCTTTCAAGAAGTATGTCTATGCCGAATCTTACGGTCCAATTGCAACAGGAGCGATCCGAGTCTTTGATGAGAAATTGGATGCAAAGACCTACATGTTTTCAGGTGGTGACGCTAGGAATCGGATCGAAGGCAAACCCGAGCAAAAACCGAGCCCGCCAACTGCCTTGTTGTCCGCAGAGTTCAGAGTGGAAGCAGTAAATCTGCCTGTTGAAGCCAGCTATCCAGGTCTAAAGAGCTTCGTGCGAGTCGATGAAATCAACAAGCTCACCGCAGAGTTAACAAAAGCCGAAGCTGCGACCGCTTCAGCGACCAGCTTGTCGGCTCAGCGGCGAGCAGAAGTAGATGATTTGCGACAAAGAGCAACTCAACCTGCTACGGCTTCCAATGTTCCATCTAACGAAGCTATGCTGGCGGCAATGCGATCTGTTGCGGTTTCTTCTGCCGACCATCAGATAGCCAAGGCTGCTGAAGATACTGCCAGAGCGAAACTAGAATCTCTGAAGTCTCGAATTGCTGCTGACGATGCGCGCTATAGATCGTTGGGGGACGAAAAGCTACTTGCAAGTCATGCAAGCCGAGCTGAGAGGTTTGCCAGTTTCGAAGCCGCTAAATTAGTTGAAGCTAACGCGGAGAAAGCTCTTCTGCTTGCTCAACAAAAACGTCCTCTGAATGCAACTGTAGAACAGCAAGAGGCTAACAAGAAGGAAGAATCTACGGCTGAAGCTGCGCTGCAACAATCACGCAAAAAAGTGGATGCTCTACGGGCTTCGCTCGCTGTAGAGGATTCAAGCTACACGCCGCTTTCGCCCAGCTATCCAAGTCAGAGTACTGGACGTCGGTTGTCTTTGGCAAACTGGATTACAAGGCGAGAGAATCCACTAACGGCACGAGTGGCCGTTAATCATATTTGGTTGCGGCACTTCGGCAAGGCTATTGTTGAATCGACAGATAATCTTGGTGTTCAAGGGAAGATGCCAGAGCAGCCTGCGTTGTTAGACTGGTTGGCTGTAGAGCTGATGGATAATGGTTGGAGCATGAAGCATATCCACCGTTTGATTGTGAATAGCGCGGCCTTCAAGCGAACTTCAGCTTTTGATCCGCAGTATCCCGCTAACAAGATCGACCCGAACAACTTGACCTATTGGCGAGCCAATCAGGGGCGTATGGAAGCCGAGGTCGTGCGAGACAGTGTGTTAGCCTGCAGCCAAACTTTGGATAAGACAGTGGGTGGACCGGAGATTGATCCGAATCTATGGTCTGGGTCGAATCGTCGAAGCATGTACTTTACCATTCATGGCGAAGCCAAGATGCAGTTTCTGGAAACCTTCGATGGACCGAATGTATGTGAGTGTTACCGTCGAACGAGCACCGTCCTACCTCAGCAAGCTTTGGCGATGACCAATAGCGAATTGCTGGTTGATCAAGGTCGCAAATTAGCGAGCAAGATTAAGTCTGAGTTGGACGGAGCCGCGGTTTCTGTGGAATTGTTGGATGAGAAATTTGTGCAGCTTGCGTTTAGAACGGTTTTGAGTCGCAGTCCAACTAATCAAGAGCTGCAGTTGTCCTTGAAGTTTTTGCAGCAGCAAGAGGCCCTCTTCTCCGAGTATCCAGCAGATGCAATGACAGTCAAGCCTGCTAACGGTGTAGTTGCCGCCTCGACGAATCTAAGGCAGCGTGCTCGTGAGAATATGACCATCAGTCTGTTCAGCCACAATGATTTCGTTACCGTGCGGTAATCCCTTGAGGCCAAGAGTGGAACCTAAGATGAATAAACCAGCTTCAATGTTTTGCGGACGCGCGAGCCGCCGAAATTTCTTGAGCGATTTAGGTCTCGGTTTGGGTGGCATCGCACTTGGCAGTTTGCTGAGCACCGATCGAGTTAGTCAAGCGAGTGTAGATGAAGCCGCAATGGTCCAGAGCACCATTCATCCGCACGCAAAAAATGTCATCTGGATATTTTTGTCTGGCGGCGTGAGCCATTTGGAGACCTTTGATCCCAAGCCTCTGCTCAATACATTCGCGGGAAAAACTTTTGACGAAACGAATCTGCCCAATCCTCAAAAGTTGCCCGTCTATCGGGAACGATCGCGTAGCGTTGTTGGCATGGATCGCGAAGTGATTTCAACCATTATGCCGTTGCAGATCGGGTTCAAGCAGCATGGACAAAATGGAATTTGGGTTAGCGATTGGTTGCCCAACTTGGCGAAAGTAGCCGATGATCTATGCATCGTCCGATCAATGTATACCACCGACAACGACCACAACGCTGAATTCCAATTTCAAAATGGCCGGCATTCGTTGGATGAACAGCAGCCGTGTATTGGATCGTGGATATCCTATGGTTTGGGTAGCCTGAATGAGAACTTGCCTCAGTTCGTTTTTCTCGGGCAGTACAAGGATACTCGAGTTAAGCGCAATTTTGATGCAAATTACCTTGGTCCGCAACATGCAGGAATCGAGCTTTCGTTGGATCCAAGTAATCCCCTACCCTTTGGTCGACGCATGCCAGATGTATTGCCAGGTGAGCAGCAATCGCAATACGATCTAATTCACCAATGGAATAGCTTGGCGGCTCAAGCCAATCCTCATGACCACCAGTTGGCCGCTCGAGTGCGTTCTTACGAGCTTGCATTTCGAATGCAAATGTCGGCCCCGGAAGCCCTGGACTTGAGCCAGGAAACTCAAGAGACAAGATCACTTTACGGAATTGATAATGCAACAACCGAGCTATACGGTAAGCGATTGCTGACCGCCCGTCGATTGGCAGAGCGTGGTGTTCGCTACACGTTGGTTTACTTGAGCGATTACGGCGAATGGGACTCGCATTCCAATATCAGAGAGCTACATGCCAAGTGTTGTGGACGCGTCGATAAACCGTTGGCAGGATTGATTGCCGATTTGAAGCGTCGCGGAATGCTTGACGAGACTCTGGTGGTTTGTGCTACTGAATTCGGCAGAACTCCGGCGCTTGAGAAAACAACTCTGAACAAAGCTGGAACTGGTCGCGACCACCATCCTCACGGATTTACTATCTGGATGGCCGGTGGAGGATTGAAGTCGGGTTATGTGCATGGAACTACGGACGAGCTTGGTTTCCACGCGGTTGAGCATCCGCACTACGTAACGGATATCCACGCAACCGCCTTACATCTGTTGGGGTTAGATTCTAGACAGCTCGGCATTCCAGGCCGTAAGCGATTGGAGGTCGACTACGGGCAAGTCATCGATGACATAATTGCATAGGCAGAAGATGCAATCCATGGACTTTGCTGGCATTCGTTCGAAACTATAATCTATGCAGCGGAGTTCTGCGAACTTAGTTCTTAGAAGTGGCATTATGAGCATTGCAATCGCATCAACCTGGGAGGAACGGCTACACGATCTAGGCAACGTTCCAGCTTCACGAGTAAGAATCGACCCTGCGCCGGGAACTGCGACAATCGAAGATGTCAATCGTCTTCGAGACACCGAACACCGACTCTATGAACTTGTTGATCGAACTCTTGTGGAGAAAAGTATGGGGTGGCAAGAATCTCTACTGGCCGGAGTTCTATTGCATTGGCTGCACGCGTATCTTGATGCGCACAGAATTGGAGTAGCTACTGGCCCCGATGGTATGACTCGACTATTCGGAGATACTGTACGAGGGCCAGATGTAGCGTTTGTTGCATGGGGGCGAATGCCCAATGGTAAAATACCTACCGACCCGATTCCTGATTTGGTTCCCAATTTCATTATCGAGGTACTTAGTTCCAGCAACACTTACGCTGAAATGTCACGCAAACGCCGCGAGTACTTTCATGCTGGAGTTGAATTGCTATGGATGGTAGATCATCGAACCAGGACTGTGACCGTTTTTTTCTCTGCACAGGAGGCAAAAGTTTATTCGGAAGATCACATTCTTGATGGTGGCAATGTCCTACCTGGTTGGCAGGTTAGCATTGCAGAGCTGTTTGGTCGTCTGGATCGAACTGATTGAGTTCGAGGGTTGCGTACAAGTGGACAGTACAGGATAGGACTTTATCGAAAATTACTTCAGAATGTCAGCACGAAGCTGATAGTAGACTCCCTGCAAACCATCAATTGGTTTGAGATATGAGTTGACGGTGAACTTTCCGGCTAAGCGCTTCTTTCGCATATCCTTTCGAGCGTATTCATCACCCGTAAGTGAGACTTCGATCATATGGGTAAGCGGTGGTTGGCCTCCGAAGCAGCATGTTCCAAGGTCTGGTACGAGAACGAACTTCTTTGCCTGAATGCTGCTCATCGAACTTGGATGTACGTAACCTTTGATGAACACCTGTTGACCATTCCATTGCAGTGAATCAGGGGTTGGGACATCTTGTTGTCCCTTATTCGCCATCAAGGAGAAGAAGCTGACTCGCGTGTAGCCTTCTGGTACTTCGGTGGCATATTCGTAAATGTGATAGGCTGGTGCAGCGATAATCAGTATGGCGCACATGACAACGCCAGCCAATGCGTATGGCCGTCCGAGCAGTTCGTCGGGGTATTTCTTGATCGAGTTTAAAGCGACAACTCCGATGAACAGACCAATCAGAGGTATGATCGCCAGCCATTCCATCATGAAGGCAGATAGCCCTAAAATCGCCATCGTGAGAGAAACAATAGCAGCTCGGGAGGTCGTGCGGTAAACATCGCCTTCCTCATGGAGTTGAGCGCCGGGGTTTATGGTAGTGTCGGACATAAGTGGCGTTAAAACAATGCTGGTGTCTAGCAGCTTACCAATCTTGCAGTTGACTCTCTCTCGCCTCGGACGGGCTAACGACTTCCGTAGAAAATGGCAAGAAGCCATTTGGGGCCGCGACCGGTGCCGGTGATTGTCAACCACATTCCAATCCACAGGGTAGCGGAAAACACTCCAACTACGCTGGCCAGGGATACCAGGTTCACTGGTTCATTCGCGACATGGCCCGATTCTGGGTGGAATTCGGGCGTCGTAACAGCGTAGGCTAGGCCCGGCTTCATTGGCTTGATTTGCAGGGGAGATGCATCATTTGAAGGCAGGATGGATTCTTGAAGTAGTGAACTGTCGCCTTCGCTTGGTAATGGGAAAAACATAGTCGCCCGCTTAAAGGTCGCAGGATCAAGCTGTTCTAACTCCTTCAATGCAACTTGAGCTTCCGGCAGTGGGCAGGCACGAAGGTATTTGATCACTGGTATTCGAACCCAATTCACTTCGGTGTTTTCCGACTCCTTGAAGAGCTGGACGACTCTTTCAATTTGCGACCAATCTTCCCAGCGTGCTAGATCAGGGATGATGATATCGGCAAGTTTTGGTCGTTGTAGCAAAGGATAAAGCGCCTTAGCTAACCTTTTGGGATTAATGATCTTTCCATCAGTGCCATGAAACCGAATTGCCATGACGGTGGAATAAATTTCGTTGTATCCAACCTTTGGGTCATTCAAGAACAAGTCTTCGATTAGCTTGAGGCCAGCTTCTCCCTTCAACGTCAGGTAGCAGGCAATGAGAGCATCTAGTCCAGCCTGTCGATTTGGATCCTCGCTCTTCAACAGCTTTTCAATGATCTGTGCATCTTCTTTGTGGCCACAGATTCCAAGCATTACCAGGTACAATTTTCTGCGGTCTGGCGAGATAGAAGTGTCCTGAATCCACTTTAGTAATTGCTCTCTGTTGTAAGCATCTTTGAGCTCCAACATTTCGGAATAGGAAGCAGAGGCGAATTCATCAAAAACATCTCGAGCGATGATAGGGTCGCTCTCGCCAAGATGATTGATGAAAAAGCGAAGGCGAGCCTTTACGTCATCTTTCGACAGCGTTAAGACCTGGTTGACATACTCCTGAACTTTCTCGCTAACTCGCAGGGGAGTTGACCAAAGAACTTCAGCAGGACCGACCCCCATGATCATAAAAACTTGGTTCGGCAGACCTTTGCCGAAAAAGCTGACTCGAATCTTTTCGCCAGAACTAGCCAGCGATCCTCCTTTAAGGACTTTCTTGACTTCAAAAGTTGAAACTGAATCAGAGTCTGAAGAGGCAAACGACGCGAACACCACTACGTCGGTTTGAGACATCTCTTGTCGCAGTGTTTGAGAAACCGCTGTGCAAAACGGACAGGAGTTGGCGAACAAATCCCCGGACGACCAGCCAATCAATAAAGCCAACAATGTTCTAAGAAACATGATTTCGTCACAATCGATTTGAGAGTAATGGCCTCCTGCCTTCGCGTATGCGTGGAAACATCTTCCTAAGTTTAGGAGAGTCCAAGCAACCTGTGGCGGAAAGCTTACGGTTTTTTCTTAAGCTTTGGGAGTCTCTGTTCCGACAAACAAGCCATTCCGGGCAGCAATTCGCCTTAAAGGTGTTACAGTCCTGATCATCGGAAAAGAGCGTCTCTGGATAGATTTTCTGCAAGTTGGCAAGAAAGGCTAGGCGAAAGTCAGAGAATTGAGCTTGAGTTGACGGGCTCCGGCGTCGCACCCTCATCAGGGGAGTATTGCTGGGTGGGTATTTTGGGTTGACAGTTAGCCTGATTACGCCTATTTTGCTGCACTTTCCAAAGACCTTCTGGGTGACTACGACCGACTGATCGGGATGCTAGCACTACACAAATTTGATTGAAAACAGTTATTGAGGATCGACTAAGATGGCCGTACCAAAGCGAAAGCACTCCAATTCGCGGTCGGGCAAACGACGTTCACACCACAACGTCAAGCGAAAGCAAACCGGTTATTGTCCAAATTGCAGCACTTGCGTTCCAACTCACGTTGTTTGTCCAAAATGTGGATATTACATGGGACGCAACGTTGTCGAAATGAGCGATCAAGCTCAATAGTTTTCTGGCATTTTGCAATTCGCTAGGGAGGACGGTGCTTGTCAGTGCCGTCCTTACTTGTTGAGGGAGAGGCTTGAATATTGTCCACTGCATTGCTATTTCCAGGCCAAGGTGCGCAGGCCGTTGGCATGGGACAAGGTCTAACCCAGCGTAGTGCAGGCGCGAAGGCTCTGTTTGATGAGGCGTCGCAAATTCTTGGATTTGATCTCCTGAAATTGTGTGTCGAGGGTCCAGTCGAGGAACTGAACCGGACCGAATACAGTCAGCCGGCTTTGTTCGTGCACAGCTATGCGGCGTTGAAGGACCTGGAGTCTGCTCGACCCGGTCTTTGGAATTCTGTCACAGCGGTTGCGGGACTTAGTTTGGGTGAGTACACAGCCGTGGCCGCCGCTGAAGGAATTTCATTCGCTGATGGAGTGCGTCTGGTTCAAGCTCGTGGTCGAGCGATGCAAGCTGCCGCAGATGCAACTGCAAGCGGTATGAGCAGTATCCTGGGTCTGACCGAACCTCAATGGATGAAGTTTGTAAGTCGGCAACTGAAGGCGTTGGGAGCTTTGTTCAGCTAGCCAATTTGCTTTGTCCTGGAAACATTGCCATCAGTGGACATTTGGATGCGTTGGCTCGAGCGGAACAGATGGCCCTCGCGGCAGGAGCAATGAAAGCAGTGCGATTGCAGGTCGCGGGTGCATTTCATACTGCCATCATGCATTCGGCTGTTGGGCTTTTGGTTGATGCGTTGTCCACGGTTCAATTTTCTCAGACAAGCGTACCCGTCTACTCGAATGTTGATGCTGTAGGCCACACTTCTGCGACCGATTTTGTCCGTCTATTGCCGCAACAAGTTGTCTCGCCAGTACTTTGGGAAAAGAGCCTTAACCAATTGATCGCTGATGGTGTCGATCAGTTCATCGAAATTGGAGCGGGTCGTGTACTGGCTGGAACGCTAAAGAGAATTAACCGTAAAATAGCCTGCGAAAACATTGGTGATTGAGCGAGAGTATTGGCAGATGAGTGAACAAGTAAAACTAGGTTTAACGGCCGATCTGAGCGGACAAATCGCCATGGTTACTGGTGCTTCTCAGGGCCTCGGCAAGGCTTGTGCGGTTCGCCTAGGCGAATGCGGAGCAACTGTGTTGTGCGTCGCCCGGAATCTTGAAAAACTAGCGGCCACAGTTGCGGAAATTGAAGCGGCGGGCGGCAAAGCCGTGGCTCATCAATGTGATGTTGGCTCGCGCGAAAGCGTCATGGCCTTGTTTCAAGAAGTTGAAAAGAACTACGGAAAGCTAGATATCATTGTCAATAACGCGGGCATCACCCGCGATACATTGCTGCCTCGCATGACCGATGAGCAGTGGGACGATGTTATTCAAACGAACTTGACCAGTTGCTTTCTGTTCTGCCGTGAAGCGTCAAAGATCATGATGTCTGCGCGATACGGAAGAATCATCAACATGTCGAGCGTGTCGGGTTTGATCGGCAATCCCGGTCAGACAAATTATTCAGCTTCAAAGGCTGGAATGATTGGTTTAACGCGAAGTCTAGCCCGAGAGCTGGGAAAGCGAAAAGTCACTGTGAATGCAGTTGCTCCCGGTTTTATCGAAAGCGATATGACCGAAGCGCTCGGAGAAGAACTGATCAAGGATGTCAAAAAACGAATTCCTGCCAATCGGTTAGGAGTTCCTGATGACGTGGCGGCAACTGTCGTTTTCTTGGCCAGTCCAGCCGCAAGTTACATTACTGGTCAGGTAATTACCGTGGACGGAGGGATGACCTGTTAGGTGTTTGGCCTTAAACTGCAAAATCATTGCGTTTTCCCCAAACTCCGGTACCTACCTGACTTGACTGAATTTGTTAGAATCCATTAACTTTGGGCGTTGAAACAGCCCACAAAACTACAGCTTGGGAGCAAATACTAAATGGCAACCATCGAGCAACGAGTCATTGATATCGTCGCAGAACAACTTGGCGTTGAAAAGGATAAGATCACTCGAGACACGCACTTCGTAAACGACTTGGGCGCTGATTCGCTCGACACCGTTGAGCTAGTGATGGAGTTGGAAGAAGAATTCAACATCAGCATTCCTGAAGATTCCGCTGAGAAGATTCAGAAGGTTGGTCAAGCGATCGACTTTATCGAGCAAGCTCAGCAAGAGGCATAGATCGTCCTTCAGCGACTTGGTTAACGCCTGACATCCAATTGTCTAGGACCAAGTAGCTCAGGAGATCTGTTCTCATTTACTTAGCTTTTGTTACTATTCCTACCCCAGCTTGCAGCACAACTGGATCTAGCTCCCAGCGGACAGATCGCAGAGGTGATTCAGGTGCTGGGGTTTGTTTTTGATTGCTAATCACCAATTAAGAAACTCATCTGTGGGTAGATCGCGATGAAGCGTCGAGTTGTTGTTACGGGCATGGGTGTCATTACTCCACTAGGAAACGAAGTCGAGCAATTGTGGAGCAACGTGCTAGCCTGTCAGAGCGGTGTTCATTTACTGAGCCTAATCGATCCTTCACCATTCAAGATCAAAATCGCTGGCGATATTCCAGACTTTGATCCTGGCAGCTATGTTGATCCGAAAGATCACAAGCGATTAGATCGTTTCACTCTGTTTGCCATGTGGGCTGGTGGAAAAGCAATTGAGGACTCAGGTTTGGACTTCTCAAAAGAAGATCCGTTTCGATGTGGAGTAATCTTAGGATCCGGAATTGGTGGCTTGGCCGAGATCGAAATCCAGGTGGAACGTCTGCTTCACAAAGGAGCAGACCGAGTCAGTCCGCTAACTATTCCGAAGCTGATGCTCAATGCGGCAGGTGGCAATTTGTCGATTCGCTATGGCTTGCGTGGACCGAACTTCACGGTTGCTACTGCTTGTGCCAGCGCAACAAATGCGATGGGTGATGCACTTAAGACCATCCAGTATGACGATGCCGATGTGGTCATTACCGGCGGTACTGAAGCAGCCATCACTGCAATGGGCTTAAGTGCGTTTCAAAACATGAAAGCGCTAGCTGATCGCAACGATGAACCGCATCGTGCAAGTCGACCATTTGATGTCGATCGTAACGGCTTTGTGTTGGCTGAAGGCGCTGGCATACTTGTGTTTGAAGAATTGGAGCATGCCAAGGCCCGGGGAGCTAAAATCTACGGCGAAGTTCTTGGATACGGCGCTAGTGGCGACGCTGGACACATTACTCAGCCAGACCCTGCGGGAACTGGTGCGGCCAGAGCGATGTCCAATGCCTTGCGAGATGGCAAGCTAGATCCAACCGAGATGGACTATATCAATGCTCACGGTACGAGCACACCATTGGGTGATAAGGCTGAGACGCAAGCCATCAAAGCTGTTTATGGACAGCATGCCTACGAATTGAGTATCTCAAGTACAAAAAGTTCCTTGGGTCATGCTTTAGGGGCCAGCGGTGGAATTGAAATGGTGCTGACTCTTCTAGCAGTCGGTCGTGACACAGTTCCTCCAACTGCAAATTTGGAAAATCCAGATCCCGATTGCGACCTAAACTACACACCGTTGAAGCCCGTAAAGAGAACTATTCGTACAGCTATGAATAATAGCTTTGGTTTCGGCGGTCACAACGCCAGCATCATTTGTGGAAAGCTGCGATAACTGTTTTCTTATTGTAGCTATGCCAGGCTGTGCATAAGAATCGTGTAGCTGATCCCGCCAGGGTCGGACGGCCTTCTGCAAATCGTAATGATCCTGCTAATTCTGCTTGCTGGCCTTTTATGAAACCTATGTTATGGCCAAACGAAGGAAATTGTTTTCTTCAAATCCCGTCGAGCTGAAGCCAGGCGACATCGAGTATGAACTCGGTGTGGCTGTTCCGGGGACGATTCAGCCTCGAGAGAATTGGGCCCAGACTGCCCTCAAGAGGTTGCCAGAAAGCGGTGGCCTGAATGTAGAGCAATTGTTCGATCGTCAGGCTCCTCTAGCTGTCGAGATTGGGTGCGGGAATGGGCGGTTTACAATCTCTTCTGGCGTGCGGCGACCGGATTGGAATCACCTAGCAATTGATATCCTGCCCGCAGTCGTTCGTTACGCCACTCGGCGAGCCAATCAACGAGGGCTAACGAACGTTCGAGTTGCGGTGTGCGATGGATGGCGATTCTTGCAGCAGTTTCTGCAAACCAACTCGGTGGATGAATTTCATATCTATCATCCTCAGCCCTATGCTGATCCGAATGATTCCGCCAAGAGAATGATGACTCCAGAGTTCATCGCATTAATGGTAGACCGATTGGTTATCGGAGGGAAAGCGTTTTTACAAACGGATCGGGAGCCGTATTGGAAGTACATCCAGCAAGTGTTTCAGGCTTTTTTTGAGATCCAAATCGTGGATGGTAGGTGGCCTGAAGATCCCCTAGGACGTTCGCGCCGAGAATTTCTGTCTGAACAGCAAGGGTTGAAGCTTTATCGCGCTGTTGGAACAAAGACAAAGTTGTTCAATGATTCTGAAATCGTTTCATTGATTGAAAGCTTGCCTCAACCCGAGTTCAAGATTGAGCAAGAACGTAAGCTTTGGAAGAAACGTCGGCGGCGATAACTTTGGCAAAGTTCTCCAGCTAGGTTTGGGCACCAAACAATTAGGTTTTCGTGAGCGGCTTTTCCAGTTCAATCTTGTTAAACCTGGAAGAGACAGGAGGAAGCTCGGCTAGAGTAAACCAATCCATCGCTTCTGACTTTGGCAATTTGAATGTGCGCGAGAGCGTGCCGCGCAAACAGTGATATTCAATTTTGTACTTCGTTACGGTATGACGAACAACTCGATGAAGTTGAGTAATGCGGCAGTCGAGATTGTAGACTGAAACAAGCTGTTGTTCTAAGTTGCGATAGGCTTGATCATCTTGCTTGTTCGATTTGAAATGATCCACCTCCACCCAAGGCAGATCCCACAATCCTTCCCACCACTGCCCTGCCCTGTTTTTTCGTAATAGTATTCGATTCTTCTTGTCGAAAATGATCACACCGACATGAGTCATTGGGATCGGTTTAGGCTTTGCTGTGATGACCGGAATCGAATTCTCCAATCCTTTTTCATGAACTTTGCAGTGACTCTTGACAGGACACTTCATGCAAATGGGGTTTTGTGGCGTACAGATCTGGCTGCCAAGCTCCATCACGGCTTGGTTTAGCACGTGACCAGAGCCAGACTTCAACGGTAGAATCGATTCAGCAAACTCCATAAGAGGCTTTGTACTTTCGGTCGACTTAACTGGTTCTTGGATTCCTAGAAGTCGAGCATGAAGTCGAATCGTGTTGGCTTCAAGAATCGGTGCGTAACTGTCGTAGGCAAACGAGGCAACTGCTCCGGCCGTATATCGACCGACGCCATGAAGCGATTGAATCTGCTGAACCGTTTCCGGAAATTTCCCGGAGAATTCGTCGATGATTTGTACAGCAGCTCGATGTAACGAACGAGCACGCCTATAGTAGCCCAAGCCAGACCAGAGCTGTAAGACGGCTTCAATGTCTGCTTGTGCCAACGACTGTACAGTTGGAAATCTCTTCAAAAAGCGATGATAATAGTCAATCACTGTCGCAACTTGAGTCTGCTGCAACATGATTTCGCTGACCCAAATCTTGTATGGGTCATTCGTTTGGCGCCAAGGTAGATCGCGGTGGTTTTGATCGTACCAAGCAAGCAGTTTTCGACGAAAGCTATTGAAGTAGGTCGAAGGTAGATCCCGGGGCATCAAGATTCTTCTTGTAGCGTGACGGTAAGAGTCATCAGGTTTCTCTCTTCAGGCGCATAGAAATTGACCGGCCGATCGATGGCGATCTCGATCTTGTCCCCGGCAGCGTGTTTGCCAAGCTGTTGACGAATGTCGTCAAAAGAATTCACCGGTACCTCGTTGATCGCAAGAATTCGGTCTCGCATGCGTAACCCTGCTTGCGAAGCGGCTGAATTGGGAGAGACCTTGCCTACGATAGTGCTGTTAGCCGAACTAGAGATTCCCAAAAAACCTCCCGACCCACGGAATACTTCAACTCCTTCAAAGGTCTCTGCTAATCGATCACGTCCAAATGCCGTAATCTGAGTTCCGTACAACCGCAGGCTCTCACCAATGGGCAGCTTCTCGATGGCTGGTATGAATGAATCGTCAACATTGACATACGATAGTCCAAACTGATCCAGCGAGATGAAGTCTGCGAATTTGAGCAATTGCTCTTGGGTGATTTTGCAACTGCGAAACTTAAGTCCGCGCAGGTGCTTTAGGTGGCTAGTGGCTTCAACGGCTGCGGGAGTAATCTTGCTGCCACGTAGGTAAACTACCTGGACCGATTTAAGGAAACGTATCCATTTAAATTCTGCATCGGTCCCGGTGAAGTTCTCCGCGATCATTAACGAGAAGCGAGGTGAAGAGGCAACTGGCTCCTTGCCATCAATGCTAAAATTTTGCGGCCCGATATAGGCCCCATGTGCGCGAAGAATTCGAATAGCTTTCTCTTCCTGAAGATCAGCCAAAGAGCTTAGACTGTTTCTAGCAGATCGGCCTACGCTGGTCGCATCGTTGGCGATCTCATGAAGCAACTCGCTGGCACCGTTATTGATTGCCAAATCAGAATGAAGCGCCAATGCTCCAACCATATCTACCAGTTGGACGCCTACGACCGCATCAACTTGGTTGATTTCTTTGCGGATGACTTCAATGGCTTCTTTGGGATGACGTTCCACGACATACTTAGCTACCTGTCGGACTCGATAGCTGGGATTGTTGAGCAGCTTGATCTGTTGAGAAATCAGCTTGTGGACATCGGCTGCGTCTAGCTTGGAAGGTAGTGTCTGTGCGAAAACAGGTTGAGTGATGTTGACCAAAGCGAATACGCACATAATGGTTAATGACCATAGCGATTGTTGTATGGTAGCGTGTGTGCAAATGGTAAGGTGGGTCATCGCAGTACATCCTTTGGCGGACCTCGATGCCGGTCAGATTTCTGCCGACGATTAGGGCTCCGTAAACCGCTTCAGCTTTCGATCCAAGGTCGATCGTTCAATACCCAAAAGCTGAGCCGCTCGCGACTTGTTGCCCTGTACATATTCTAGCATACCAAGAATGTGAGCTTTCTCGATTTCGTCCAGTGTCAATGGTTCAAATGATAGTTTTGCATCGAGTGATGGTTGTACGGCGGGAAGAGTCACTAAAGGCTGGAAGCCGAGATCATCTTCTACGATCGTATTATCTATCCCAAGCACTACGGCTCGCTCGATTACGTTTCGAAGTTCGCGAACGTTGCCGGGCCAGCGGTGTCGAACCAACAGTTCCATTGCCTTGGGGGCAACTCCGGCGATTCGCCTACTGGCATGTTGCCGAAACATACTTACAAAATGCTCGACCAATCCGGGAATATCATCGGGTCGCTGACGCAATGGTGGCAGCATGATTTCGACGACCCGAAGTCTAAAATACAAATCTGACCTAAACAGTTTTTCTTGGACTGCTTCCTCAAGGTCTCGGTTCGTGGCGGCTACTACGCGTACATCGGTGTGAATGGCTGTGTTTCCGCCTAATCTTTCAAAAGGATGGCCTTCCAAGACGCGGAGGAATTTGGCCTGAAGCTCGGCGGGCATCTCGCCAACTTCATCCAGAAAAAGGGTGCCTTTGTTGGCAGCTTCGAACTTGCCAATCTTTCGTTCTGTTGCTCCCGTGAATGCACCTTTCTCATGACCAAATAGTTCGCTTTCGAGAAGCGATGGAGCCAGCGCTGCGCAGTTCAGGCAGACTAGCGGTCCCGACCGACGGGAACTAGCCTGATGTATAGCCCTTGCAACAAGTTCCTTGCCTGAACCGCTTTCGCCTCGCACAAGCACCGTTGCGTGAGAAGGGCCCACGCGTTGAATGGTCTGCTTAACTCGAAGCATTGGTGTTGAGTTGCCAATTAACTCGTTGCTTTGCAAAAGTTGTTGTTCCAATAGATCGACTTTTCGCCGAGTGGCGTCCAGATCGATGTTCAGCTTCTGTTGCTCGCGCAATCGCGAAATTGCTAAAGCCAGGTTATCAGCTACACCTACCGCTAAGTCCAAATCATCGGCAGAAAGCATGCGTTGCCCGGTTGGTGTATAAATGTGGATTAATCCAATCACCAAATCTTGTTCGGTTGTTCGTATGCGAATTGGAGCACAAAGACTACTGGCTATCTCACGTTGACCTGAGCCTCTTGCAACAGACAGTTGCGCATCGTCCTGAACATTTCTGGCCAACACCGCTTGTTTGTCTTTTAGAATTGTCGTGACCAGAAAATCGCTCACGCGATGGTAAGAACTTCCAGGAAGTTGTCTGGCTGCCAAAACCGCAAGTTTGAACTCTTTTTCAACTTTTGCATCTTTGGCTGTAGATGGATTTTGCGCGGTAGATTCGACCAGATCTTCTTCAAGTGTAAGCACACCACCGGCAGTTGATTTGAATTCCTCTAGCAGTCTATCCAGAGCGATACTGGCAGCTTCTTCTTCGGTCTTGCACTGTACTAGATCAAAGACTAAGCGATAGAAAAAACTCCATCGTTCACTTCCAGAATCTTTGCCAAAGCGAAATGCGCTGGCATCGAGTTCAGTGGACCATTGAGAGTTGGAAAGCCGGTTAACAATGTCGGCTCGTGGACCATCGATGGTCGCCTGATTTTGTCCGTCTGCTGCGGATGACACGCTCGAGAAAGCACCTGCCAATTGATGCGTGAAAGTCATTCGACATCCGCCGACTGTAATTTCTTCGGAACCTTTTAGTGAATAGGGTTCGGGTATGGACTGACCGTTCACTTGTGTCCCATTTCTGGAGCCGAGGTCCTCAACGACCCATCCCCCTTTCTGGAGGCTAATTTTGGCGTGATGCCGACTAACTCGTTCGTCTTTCACGACAACCTGGTTTTCGGACGATCTTCCCACCAATACGGGCTGTTCCGGCTGGAGCCGTAGAATGTCTGTCCATCGACTGCCGAGCTGGATTATCAAATAAGCTTGAGAAGGTTCGGAGGTTGTTTGTTGCATCGAGGTGAAACGCCAAGTACTCTATTAAGAAGCTTTTCAACTAAACTTGTAACCAGCCAGCCTAACTATACCCGGAAGGATGCATCCTGCATCCAGGGCAAGGTCCTGAATCTTCTCTTGGAGATTGAGAATGTTAATTTCGTATTTTACACCGAAACGGTTGATTGCACTGGTCTTCTTGCTGGCGATCGTTCCAGCATCACCAGCTTGGTCCCAGTTCGGTGGCTTTGGTTTCAGCCGAGGTGTTGTGGGTGGCGTCAAGGTTGACGCTGAAGGCGTGGTTCGGGACGCTTCCGTTGAGGAACGCGGTGACCAGCTTCGGCAACTTCGGGAGGCCATTAAATCGGCCTCAGGAGAAATGGCAAAGAAGTCGTCAATGCGGATGATTTCCCTGAAAAAGCTTCAGGAAGAGATCCAAAAGTCGGTCAATGAGAACAAGCCGCTTTCCGAAGAGGTTCTGTTCCTGGCGGGGCTACAACGAGTCGAGTATGTTTTTGCCTATCCTGATCAGCGCGACATCGTTTTGGCTGGTCCAGCAGAAGATTGGGTCGTGCGTGATGATTCCAGTGTTGTTGGCAAGCAGAGCGGCCTGCCAGTTCTTCGGCTTGAAGACCTGATCGTCGCGCTCCGTACCACCGATGCAGCACAGCGAGATGTGATTAGTGTTTCGATCGAACCAACAGCCGAAGGCCAAGTTCGAGTCCAACAATTATTGTCGAAGGTGAATGGCAATGGATTCAATCCAGAAGCCGCGGCTCCAGCTATCAAAGAAGCATTTGGCGCACAGTTGGTGAAGCTATCCACAGTACCAACGGATTCGCGAATGGCTCAAACACTGGTTGCTGCTGACTATCAGATGAAGCGATTGGCGATGAACTTGGAAAGTTCGCCAGTGAGCGGACTGCCAAGCTACATGGAAATGGTCAAGAACAGCACAAATTTAAAGGGTGGACAGCCTCGCTGGTGGATTGCAGCCAACTACGAATCGATTACTCACAGCGCCGACAAGATGGCATGGAAGATTCAGGGCTCGCCAATCAAGGCACTATCAGAAGATCAACACCTGACACAATCAGGCCAACGCATCGGAACGGGAGCCGCCAATCCAATCGCTCAGAAATGGGCCAATCTGTTTACAGAGAAGTACGACCAACTGAGCAAGATGAATGCAGTTTTCGGCGATTTGCGAAATGCAATCGACTTGAATGTTGTGGCAGCGATTATTCGTAGCCAAAACATGCAAGAAGAAGTTGGATGCAAGTTGGATCTACTTTGCGGAACCAAGTCTGAGAGTCTTCCCACACCACAATGGAAGATACCAAAGACACTTGATCCACAGTGCAGCTTTATCCATGGCCGAGCAGGTTGGGTGATTTCAGCAAGCGGTGGAGTAGAAATTAATCCTTGGAAGATCGTAGCTCAATCAGCAAAGTCTGACGAGTCAGTCAAGGCAACCTACATTAAGGCGAATGGCAACTCCGCTAATTGGTGGTGGAACTAAACGCTAGGCGTAAAAGATAAATCTGAATCCAATTGGGTCAACATTTTTGTTGGCCCATTTTTTTTAGGATCTTCAAATTCGCTGCCCATCTCGATGTACTTCAGACCAGCGTGTTAGCGTGAATTCGTTTTATCGCTTCAATGCCAGCCCTACTGGTAATCATCCAATTCTCTCAAGCTCGCATGAAGATTCTTCTCGGCTTGAATAATTACAAAACCTGAGAGCCGAGACTTCAACTCGAAGTAGTCACTCGCAGAAATAGGCAAATGTGGAAGAGACGGGCAAGCGTAGGAAAGAGTACCCGCCCTACGAATGATTTGCGGAAACGCCAGCATAACGAGTTCTGCTATAATTGGGCCAATGAGTTCTTGTTCTTCTTTGAGTTTGACTTGGTCGCTATTAAAAACTCGCGACGATCAATTTGCCGACTCAAGTCACAATAAAATGATTGATCATGTTCGAACTGATTCGTAATGCCTCGCGCCATTGCAAGTGTTTCAATGCACTGACGTGCGGTCTTGGAATTCTGCTTGGATGGCTTTCGTCGGTGGAAGCGTTGGCTCAGTCGATCTCGTTTTCCAACGATGTCCGCCCTATTCTCAACGAAAAATGCATCGGCTGTCACGGAGGAGTCAAACGAGCCGGGCGGGCTTTCGTTTCTTGATGAGGAGACACTGCGTTCGCCTGCCGATTCTGGCAAGAGTCCTGTTGTTCCAGGCGATCTACAAAGCTCTGAACTCATTCGGCGAGTCCGCTCGAAGGAACCAGACGAAGTAATGCCTCCAGCCGAGCACGGACCTCCCCTGAAGTCTTCAGAGTTGGCGTTATTAGAGGCCTGGATTCAGTCGGGAGCGGCCTTCGAGAAGCATTGGTCATTGCGTGAGCCCCTAAGACCACAAATTCCTTCAATCAAAAACGAGAGCTGGGTTCGACAAGACGTAGATAGATTTATCTTGGAGAAGCTAGAACCTCTTGGCCTTAGTCCTTCCAAAGAAGCTGACCGAAGAACTTGGCTCAGGCGAGTGTCTTTTGACTTAATCGGACTACCTCCGAGCGCAGATGAACTTGAGAAGTTCTTAAATGATACGAACGCTGACGCATTCGAACAAGTTGTCGATCGTTTGTTGAAGTCCGAGAAATTCGGCGAACGTTGGGCGAGCTATTGGTTGGATATAGCTCGATATGCAGACACATCTGGGTTTGAGCGCGATCCCACGAGACACATGTGGCCCTGGCGCGATTGGGTGGTTGATGCATTTAACAACGACTTGCCGTACGACCAATTCCTGATCAAGCAGTACGCCGGAGACCTTTTGCCGGACAACACTTCCAGTGATAGATTGGCTACTGCATTTCACCGAAATACGCAAACCAATACCGAATGCGGCACCGACGACGAAGAGTTCCGAAATATCGCGGTCATGGATCGATTGCACACAACTTGGGAAGGCGTCCTTTCTACGACTTTTCGATGCTCGCAATGTCACAATCATCCTTACGATTCGTTCTCGCACGAAGACTACTACCGCGTTTTCTCAATTTTTAATACCACACAGGATAACGATTGCAATGAAGATTTTCCTCATGAGTTGATTGCGATAGAGTCCGAGGCCCGCGAGAATGCAGAACAGCTCAGCAAAAAGATCGAATCCATTCGCGAGACTTTGCACGAAGAAGGGACGCAACATGCTAAGTCTTGCGATTGGGTAAACGCGACGCCTTCCAAAGCTGTTTCCACCGGCCCGACGACGATGAGCATACGTGAAGTTGACGGAGTCTCTGAAATCACGGCGACCGGCAATGTAGGCTTGCGATCGGTCTATACGCTGGAATTCCCAATTACTCAGTCCAGCTTGACGGCAATTTCCATTGAAGCTCTACCGTTCGACTCGGCTATGTCAGCGATATCTTCCGAACTAGGATTTGTGCTTTCGCATCTAAAGACAGAGATTGTTCAAGACCGTGAAGATGGGAAGGAACAAATAAGACCGGTTCTCTTTGCAGCCGCGTATGACGATGATCCCACAGCGTTCTATCCGGCTGAAGCCACATTGGAGGAGGATCTCGGCGGATGGTCGGCTTATCCGCGAATGAATCGCGCGCGACATCTTGTGTTGTCACTAGCCGAACAAATCGAAGTCTTACCGAACAGTCGATTGCGATTGACGATGCGTCAAGATCACCAATCAACTGGTATCACTGCTCAGGTCATTCGCCGATCTCGATACAAGATTTCCAACGATCCGTCGTGGCTTGAGCTTCTCAAGTCTCAAGCGGCTCAACGCGACGAACTCAAACGACTGTTGTTAGAACGATTGGCCATTCCCAGCGTGCCCGTTCCCGTTTTACGAGAGCAACACAAGTCTCAAGTTCGTGAATCTCGCGTATACGAGCGTGGGAATTTTCTAACTACTGGCAAGTTGGCTTCGACCGGAGTGCCAGCGGTTTTTGGCAACACGAACATCAACGATCGATTAGAGTTCGCTAAGTGGATGACTGAACCTTCGAATCCGTTGACCTCTCGGACTGCCGTTAACCGAATATGGGAGCAGCTCTTTGGGCGCGGCATCGTAGAAACTAGTGACGATTTTGGAACCGCTGGCAAATTGCCAACGCATTCTGAATTGTTGGATTGGCTAGCAAGTCGATTTTCAACCGAGCTGAAATGGAGTAATAAACGATTGCTGCGTGAGATTGTACTTAGTGCCACTTATCGTCAATCAGCCGATTGGCGCGGCGAGGCAGTAAAATCAGATCCTCACAATCTTCTATGTTGGCGAGGTCCACGAAAGCGACTTTCGGCTGAAATGGTTCGAGATCAAGCGTTGGCGGTGGCGGGCTTGCTAAGTACTAAGAAGGGTGGTCCACCAGTGATGCCGCTACAGCCCGAAGGTATTTGGCGAACAGTCTATAACGCCAGCCAGTGGATCACTTCACCAGGTGAAGACGCTCATCGACGTAGTTTGTACACTTTCATTCGAAGAACGAGTGGATACCCGAGTTATCAGATTTTCGACGCTCCAACTCGCGAAGTTTGCAGCGTTCGACGCATCACTACCAACACTCCACTTCAAGCCTTAGTATCGATGAATGATCCGGTCTATCTTGAAGCAGCAGGTCAACTTGCGAGAAAGATGCTGGAGGTTCGTCCGACCATCGAACAACAAATCGCATTCGGATATGAGAGGGTTACCAATCAACCAGCTTCCAGTGAAACGCTCAAAGTCTTAGAAAAACTCTATCAATCGAACTTCGACCGGTCTTCAAACAGCCAATCGGCGATGACCATCGTTGCCAATGCGATCTTGAACCTTGACGTTTCTTTCAATCGTTAGCAGATTTCATGTCGTTACTCAATTTCAAACTGGCGCTGACGCGACGTCATTTCCTTCGTACCTGTACAACGGGGCTCGGATCGCTATGGTTGGCGGAGCAACTCTCGGCGAGGACTATCGATGGTCAATCGCATTTTCCAGGCAAAGCCAAGCGAGTAATTTGGCTACACATGGCGGGTTCGCCGAGTTCTCTTGAACTGTTCGACCACAAGCCAAAATTAAATGAACTGAATGGCAAGCCTTGCCCCAATTCGCTGTTGGAAGGCAAACGGTTCGCGTTCATTCGAGGCGTTCCCGAACTGTTAGGTGGAGTCCACCCCTTTCATCAAGAGAAGAAGACTGGATTTTGGGTTTCGAATCAATTGCCACACTTAGAAGAAGTCTTCGATCGCCTATGTTTCGTTCGTTCGATGAAAACCGATCAGTTCAATCACGCTCCGGCGCAACTGTTGATGCACACGGGGAGTTCAAACTTTGGCGGAGCTTCGATGGGTTCTTGGCTAACCTATGGATTGGGTAGCGAAACGACCAACTTACCCGGCTACATCGTTTTGCTCAGTGGCGGAAGAATGGTCGACGCAGGAAAGAGTGTCTGGGGAAGCGGATTCTTGCCAAGCATCTACCAAGGCGTTCAATGTCGCAGTTCTGGCGAGCCAGTTCTGTACTTGAACAACCCATCCGAGATTGACTCGCAAGCCCGACAACAAATCGTGGATGCAATTGCAGCTATCAACAAGGAGACGTTTGAGCAGATCGGAGACCCAGAGATCGAAACTCGAATTAAGCAGTACGAACTCGCCTTTCGCATGCAAACTACTGCCAACGAAGCGTTCGATCTTTCGCAAGAGACCAGCGACATTCACGCGGCCTACGGGACGGAGCCCGGTAAAGAGTCTTTTGCTAACAACTGTCTACTGGCCAGAAGGCTCGTGGAACGCGGCGTTCGATTTGTTCAGCTTTTTGATTGGGGTTGGGACTCGCACGGCGGTGCCGAAACGGAGGCGCTCGAAAGCGGTTTTGTTCGAAAGTGTCAGTCCGTTGATCGCCCATGCGCGGCTCTAATCAAGGATCTCGAAAGCCGAGGCCTGCTTGAAGACACGCTCGTGGTTTGGGGTGGCGAATTCGGAAGAACTCCGATGCGAGAGAATCGCGGTGGGGTGAACAATCCATTTATTGGCCGCGATCATAATCCCAATGCGTTTACGATGTGGATTGCAGGCGGAGGAATCAAACCTGGCTTTGAATTCGGTACAACTGACGAAATCGGCTACGACGTTAGCGAGAATCCTGTTTCGGTTCACGACTTGCATGCTACTTTGTTGCAACTGTTGGGATTTGATCATTTACGATTCAGTTTCCCAGCGCCGGGCGGCGTACCTCAGCGACTTACGACCATTACCAAACCGGCCAAAGTCGTTCAAGCGTTATTGGCGTAACTCGCATTTCGGATATTTGCGAATGATTAGATCGATTCAAGGAGCGTTGTCAGCCGGTGGCCGTGCATTATGCGTACTGATAGCTTTGTCGGCACAGACGATAGCTCGACAATGCGAATCTGCTGGTTCATCAGAAACTCAAGTCGTCACGCTCGAAAACGAGTGGTTGCGAATTGATTTTTGTCGTCAAAGTGGCCGAATTGCTCAAATTCGAAACAAAGCTGCTGGACTGAATTTGGTTCTTTCTCCTTCGACTGAAGAGCCGTGGCGCATTCAACGCACTGACAGAATTCTCAACCAATTTTATTCCTGCAAAGTTGAGAAGTCGAACGATTTGCATGACCGACTTTCAATTACATGCCAACTTCGATGCAGAGAAAATCGAGCCGCTGATGACGGTGATCGATCCTAATTGGATAGCGATGTGTCCGCAATCCGAAGTGTTTCGCCATTCCTTTCTAGAATCGGCTGTGGAAATGGTTGGTACGTCGACCAGGAAAATTCATCAGATTTGGATGGAACCGAACCTGCAAGGCTGCCACGCAGATGTGCTCTATTATGATATCGGGCCCTGCGCTGGAATTCCAACTCATTGTTATGCTGCGAACCACAGCCATCCACCTGGAGCCGGGCGTGATATCACGCAGGCTCACCGAACTTTGTTGCTTGAGAGTCAATCTGCTGCAACTCGAGCGGCAGGAAAGTACATTCCCATTGGCACGGAATGTATCTCTGGGGCGTTTTTGGACGTCTTGGATTTCTACTACCCTCGTAATGCAGGGCTCAGTATCGATATGGAATTGTTCCCGTGGGTTCGTGAATTGACCTGGTTGCCCGATGGAAAAATGGAGATCGTTCCGCTTTTTCAATTCGTCTATCATGGTTATGCGCCACTGGCGATCCAAGGCATATACTCATTCGACCCTTGGACCGTTCCAGCAAGTTTGGACTATTGCACATGGTCCGAAGCTCGTTCGTATCTTTGGGGTGGAATTGTTATTACGATGCCTCCTCGTGACAACACTGTCTCAGAAAAGCGATTGCGATATCTTCAAAGCCTTACGACAGCGCGAACTGAATTCGCACGAGCCTACTTGGCAAATGGCGTACGAATGTTGCGGCCTCCAAAAGTTGAATGCGGCCCGATTCAGGTAAAACACGGATTGGATGCCGATGGATGGTTTCGCAAAGTCCGCTATGGCGCCGACGCTTCGAGTCAGGCTTCTGCGGCTGTTTTTGAAACAAAAGAACTGGCGGTCGATGCATGGATCAATCTTATGCTGAAGTTAGAAGCCACTCCGGCTCGAACTGATTCCCTTTCTGTTCCGACAGTACAATCGGCCGCGTATCTGTCGGCCGATGAAAAACTAGGCATCATTTTGATTAACTTGGGTAACGAAGAACTCAAACAGTTAGAAGTAGACCTCGCCCCAATCGGATCGGGTTGGCAGGTTCCATGCAATGCAAAAGTTAGATCGCAAGCTTCGGAGCATGAACTTGGTTTAGTGACTGGACGTGCAGTCGTTAACTTGCCTTCTCAGCAGGTGATTTTGCTTGAGTTGACCAAGCAACATTAACTTCCCGAAATCGTCAAGTTGAACTCGATATGACGAACCGAGCCTGCTTAAAATTGCTTTGTCTTACGTTAAACCTTTTTGCGAGTCGCTTCGGCCAATATCCAGCCTTTCACTCACGCTTCTCGCGTAGGGGTACACCAAGGCGAATGGCAAGTCGGACAATTGGTGGTGGAACTAACCTTTAGATTCCTGGCCGATTGGACATGGAATGCGACATTCAATGTTCACTTTCGTGCTGGCCTTATTTTCTTTCCTAGATTGCCAAGATCTGGTCTGGAACTCCAAAAAGCCTGTTCGCATCGACATTTCGTTTGCGTTCGTTTAGCAGTCCGCTATAGTGCTGGTTTCTGGGGTTTTGAAGAAGCCCTTAGATTAGTTTATTGCGGAGGCTGCACCATGCGTTCAGGACGGCTTGGATTTACTCTGATCGAACTATTAGTCTGCATAGCCATCATCGGCATCCTGGTTGGATTACTTCTGCCGGCAGTGCAAGCCATCAGAGAAGCCGCTCGGCAGGTTCAGTGTCGCAATAATCTGAAGCAGATCTCGCTGGCTTGCTGCAACTATGAATCAGCCTTTCGATGTTTCCCAGGCTATGCAGGTGAGTCTACGCCAGCTTTTGTCAACTTTTCTTCGCGACAGGTAGATGCGCGAAAGCGAGGTTGGAATTGGATTGCAAAGGCGATGATCTTCATGGAGCAGCCTGTTTTGTCGGAGCGTTGGGGCATCTACGGTTCGGCTGAGTCGCTCACCTTGTCGGCCGCAGATCAAGAGTTGCTCAAGACACCTATTCCTGGGCTGTATTGTCCAAGCCGGCGCTCCGCAGAGGCCTATCCATTGCTTGAAGATTATCACCCGAGGTTTGGTCAACTGTCCTCTCGAATGGACTATGCAATGAACGGTGGTCCGGCTGTTCCTGAGGATGTGGCTGCTGGTACAGCAACTCCCGCTGATAGTTCGGCTCGCACGATCATCAACATGGCTGACGGCTTTTGGCAGTTGGGAATATCGACTAAACCAAATAGCATCACTGACGGGCTGAGTAACAGTTACATGGTTGGTGAGAAGGCTATGAGCACTAACAACTATACCAATGGCAAGGACTTTGGTGACCGGGCGCCGATAACGGGCTGGATAGATCACCCTGAAGCCTCAAATTCGAACATCCGTTTTGCTTCGAGAGCACCTCATGCGGACCGCTCAAACTCATGTCTGGCCTGTCACGAGTTTGGCAGTGCCCATCGATCTAACTGGAATGCTGCTTTCGCAGACGGCAGTGTCCGATCCATCTACTACGAGATGGACATGGACATTCATCGCAAGCTAGCTTCTATCCACGAAGGTGATATCGTTAGCGTACCAAACTAGTTTTGACAGTCGGTTCTGGAGTTATCTGTAATATGCTGAATCTTCGGAAGGTTCAGCAGGCTTGCTACCATTCTTTGGGCTCGACGGTTTGCTCGTTGGAGCTTGAGCTGTCCTAGCACTAGGAGCGATTCCGGAATTTGATCGACGTGCCATTTGTGATTGTATCGCACTTCGATTGGGTGTTGTTCCCAAAAACACGTAAGTGTCATCAATGATCAAAGTAGATGTCCATGACTTGCCATTGTCGGCATTGACGATGTTGAAGAATGCTGATCGGAATGTTTCCGCCTTGTAGTTGTACGGAAACTGGGTGGTGATGTAATCTTCGCTAGTTAAGTCTTCTATTCCCGGGCGTGCGTAGTAGTGCACTGCTCCATTCGAAGAAATTGAAATGCCAAGCGTCCACCATCCAGTTGCTGGTAGATCTGGACCTCGAACATCACCACCTTGTCCATTGGCGCGAATTCGGAAATAGATGTGGTCCTGATCCTTACGCGTCTGTTCTTTGGTATCCATGCAGATGAAGAGTCCAGGCCAATAAACTTCATCCTCTTCCTTGTCGGACATGAAGAAGACTTTTCGAGGTGTCTTCTTGGTTGTTTCTAACGCAACGCGGAACGCAAAGTGAGGGCCAGATCGTCGCTCCCATTCTTCGGTGGGTGGCAAGTAAACGCGTGTTGTGACGCTCGGATTCTTGGCGACCGGAATTGAGCCGCCGGTTCGATACTGAACGTTGAGGATGAAGTCTTCCTGTTGCATCTTGTAGCTTGGTTGACCAGGAATACCGGTCTTTAGGCTCTTGATCATTAACGCTCCTGTGCTGCCAGGCAGACCGTCTGGAGGTGTATCAACTCGTCGAACAATGTCGGGTTGTCCTCGTTTCGCACCCTCGTACCACCGACCGTTTGTGGATTTTCCTAGCGGCAAGTTTTGCTTTTTGTCCTGCTCTTCGGAACTCTTTGGTTCGTTGAAAACATAGTCCCAACTTGGATCTTCGAAGTCGTCGCCCACCTGTTCCAGTTGAGTGCCTGAACCTGGAACGAAATTGCCATTTTGGGCTCTACCGATACTTGTGGTGGCAAGCAATCCAAGTGCGATAGTAAGGAAGCTAAAACGCATGGTAGTTCCTTCGAACCAAGTGTAGCTGGATGGGACTTTCGGTTTTGAAGGTTGTATCGGATGGATGCGTTGTATCGGATTGATAAAAAGTTTACGGCCAACAAGCCTTACCAATTGAATGCTATCATTTACCGTATACCGAGCCCTAAAAAGTGGCCTGGTGGACGCTCTAGTTTTCTGGGAATCGAAGTGTATGGTTGAAATCAGCGAGATAGTCGAGTTGCATCAATCGACAGTGGTACGATGGCACGAACAGCCGATCCACAATCCATACGAAGATTTATTGGGGCTGATTTGCCAGCAACATAGGTACAACTTTGAACTCTGGCATCAGGAGGATATTGCCCGAAGTCCTTCAGCTTCTGACTCAGCAATAGCACAAGTAAAACGAAACATTGATCGGCTGAACCAACTTCGCAACGATTACATAGAAAAGATTGACGACTGGATCGCCGAGAGTTTAGCAAGTCAGAAAATTGTGGCAGCCCAGGACGCAAGGCTGAATACAGAAACCGTGGGTAGTGTCATTGATCGGCTAAGCATCATGGCCATTCGTATCTTTCACTACCGTGAGCAGTGCCAGCGTGCAGATACAAGCTTAGAGCACCGGCAAAAAGTAGCCGCACGACTCGAGACATGCTTGAGGCAGAAGCATGACTTGGCTGCCGCGCTCCAGCAATTGGTTTACTTGATGGAAGATGGACTTGCCGTGCATCGGATCTATCGACAGTTCAAGATGTACAATGACCCAACGCTGAATCCCCATATCTACGACTCGAATAAGGCTGTCGATGATCAATGACGCAGAATAGCCATCGATCCAAGTGCAAGCCAAACAAAAAGGCTAGCGGAAATTCGCTAGCCTTGAAGTAGTTTGAAATTAAGTTGAGAAATTAAGCGGCAGAGGCGATAGCCTTCTGGATCGCCTTGCCCATATCTGCGGGAGATGGAGCGACGATGATGCCTGCGGCTTCTAGTGCAGCTTGCTTCTCCTTGGCAGTCCCCTTTCCGCCAGAGATAATCGCTCCAGCGTGACCCATTCGTTTACCAGGAGGTGCTGTTGCTCCAGCGATAAAGGCAGCAACTGGCTTAGTAACGTGCTGCTTAACAAACTCAGCAGCTTGCTCTTCGGCATTACCACCGATTTCGCCAATCATCAGAATAGCTTCAGTTTGATCATCAGCTTGATACAGCTTGAATAGATCGATATAGCTTGTACCTACGATCGGATCACCGCCAAGGCCGACGCAGGTTGATTGACCCAAGCCAAGGTTCGAAGTCTGCCAAACAGCTTCGTAGGTCAACGTCCCTGAGCGACTTATGATGCCGATCTTGCCTGGCTTATGAATGTAGCCTGGCATGATGCCAATCTTGCATTCGCCGGGGGTAATCAAGCCCGGACAATTCGGACCAATTAGAACGGAATCGCTGGCTCGCACACGTCGATACACTTCTACCATGTCCAGTACCGGAACACCTTCGGTGATCGCTGCGATAACTTTGATACCTGCATCAAGCGCTTCGAGAATTGCATCAGCAGCGAATGGTGGTGGCACAAAAATCATGGTTGCATTGGCACCAGTTTCCTTTACGGCCTCCTCAACCGTATCAAACACTGGCAGGCCGGCGGCTGTTTGACCACCTTTGCCTGGTGTTACTCCGCCAACCATTTTCGTGCCATACGCCGCACAGCCTTGAGTGTGAAACAGCCCTGCACTGCCTGTTATGCCTTGGCAAATAACTCGGGTTTCTTTGTTGATTAGAATGCTCATATCTGGATTTACTTCATTGGCAAAATTGCATGGATGATTTCGTTTGTTGGTGCGACTGGAATCTACGCTCCGGCTGCAGCCTTAACAACTTTCTCAGCGGCATCGGTTAGGTGGTCTGCAGTAATCATGGCCAGACCACTCTCACGAAGCATCTTCTTGCCCTCTTCGACTTCAGTGCCCTCAAGTCGAACGACCAAAGGTATCCTGATACCGATTTGACGGGATGCCTCGATGATTGCGGTGGCGATGGTGGTGCAACGTGCGATTCCACCGAAGATGTTCACCAGTACTGCTTTGACGTTTGGATCAGAAAGGATGATGCCAAAGGCTTCTACTACCTGATCAGTCGTTGCGCCGCCACCCACATCCAAGAAATTGGCTGGCTGGCCACCGTGATACTTGATGATGTCCATGGTGGACATTGCCAAGCCAGCGCCGTTTACCAGGCAACCAATGTTACCTTCAAGCTTGACGTATGACAGACCAGTGTTGGCAGCCCGTACTTCTGCAGGCTCTTCTTCAGCTATGTCTCTCAGCGACTTCAGATCAGGATGACGGAACAGCGCGTTATCATCAAAGGTGATCTTCGCATCTAGTGCGACGACTTCGCCCGATTTGGTAATGACTAGCGGATTAATTTCAGCCATCGAACAATCTAAGTCGACGTACAGCCTGCACAGCTTTTTCATGAACGTATCTGCTGCACGGGCGGCCGTGCCGGTGATGTTTAGTTTCTTGCAGAGTTTGCGAACTTGGTAGCTTTGTAGGCCAACTGCTGGATGAAAATTCTCGCGGAAGATTTTTTCTGGAGTCTCTTCGGCAACCTTTTCAATTTCGACACCACCTTCGCTGCTAACCATCAGCACAGGCATTGCTGCGGCGCGATCTAGCACGATACCTAAGTACAGTTCGCGATCGATGTCGCAACCAGCTTCAACAAACACTTGATTCACTTTGGCACCAGTGCTGCCAGTTTGAATCGTTACCAGATGGTTGCCAAGCAAGTTCTTGGCAACCTGCGCAGCTTCGTCAGCCGACTTGACCACTTGAACGCCGCGCTGTGAGGGAACTTCAACTACAGTTCCTTTGCCGCGTCCGCCTGCATGGACTTGAGCCTTGACAACAGCGATTTTGCCGCCGAGCTGATTGTACGCAGCGGCCGCCTCTTCTGGTGTTCGAGCAACTTGCCCTGCCAACACAGGCACTCCCGCCTTCCGGAATAGATCTTTACCCTGATATTCGTGAATTTTCATGTCAACTGCTTTGATTCTTGGACAACTGTAGGGCAGACAGAACTGCCGTACTTCGGGCCAAGATTATAGCCCCAAAGCAGCGTATCAAAAGGTGCCTAATTAGATAGTTGCCTGCAGGAAAGGTACAAAAAGCAGTCGAATCGAAAGGCGCTGGCCTGGAATATCCTAGTTATCTTTAGAAATCAGCCAAGTTAGCCACCCGGCCTATATTCTCTGGCCCGGGCGTCCAACATGGGTTAATCCAACACATGTTCCGATTCAAGGTATTAGTCTTTGCAGGCTACGTCGTCGATTCCGAGTCGCTTCATCTTCTTGTAAAGCGTAGTGCGATTGATACCAAGATGGTCAGCTGTTTGACTTCGGCTGAAGGAGTTTGCCCTCAATACATCGAGTATGATCTGTCGCTCGGGGCCCTCCAGCGCGTCACGAAGTGTCTGGCCCGGCATAATTCCGATACTGACGCGCGATCCAGGCGAAGTGGAGGCAAGAAGTGCTGGCGGAAGCAACTCAACGCCGATGATCGGGCGCTTTGTCAGAAGTACTGCTCGTTGGACAACATTTTCCAACTCGCGAATGTTGCCGGGCCAGTTGTAGTTCATCATTACTTCAACTGCTTCAGGCGAAAAGCCTTGGATCTGTTTGGGAAGGTCGTTGAGGTTCTTCTGTAGGAAATGCTCTACTAAGACTGGAATGTCTCCCGAACGCTGGCGAAGCGATGGAAGTTCCAGGTGAATAATATTGATTCGGTAGTACAGGTCTTGTCGGAATTTCCCCGATTCGACCGCCGCCTCAAGGTCTTCGTTGGTTGCTAAAATGCAACGCGTGTCCACTGTGACTGTCTTGTTTCCGCCGACTGGTTCAAACTCGAACTCTTGTAGTACCCGGAGCAGTTTGATTTGTAATGCAGCGGACGCAGTACCAATCTCGTCTAGGAAAATCGTACCTGTGTGTGCGTGCTCAAACTTACCAACCTTAGCCTGATGGGCTCCGGTAAATGCCCCTTCGGTGTGACCGAATAGTTCGCTCTCAAGAAGATTGTCTGGAAGAGCGCCGCAGGCGACTTCGACGAACGGTTTTTTGTTTCTACTACTGCGTCGATGAATTGCTCGAGCGATCATCGACTTGCCCGTGCCATTTTCTCCCGTAATGAGAACTGTGGCTTTGGTATCCGCCACACTATCGATAATGTCAAAGATCTCCAACATCTTTCGATCGTGGCTCAGAATGGTCTCCAGGCCGCTACGACGATCTAGTTGATCCTTAAGTTGTTGATTCTCGGCCGCAATTCTCTTCTGGTCAGCAGCTCGGTTGAGTGCAGTTAAGAGTTCTTGGTCGATGATAGGTTTAGTGAGAAGGTCAAAGGCTCCAGCCGATACCGCTTCAACACCTGAGTCTGGTCCGCCATAACCCGTCATCATCATTACGGGAAGCTCTGGGAAATGTTTTCGGCAGTATTTCAGAAGTGCGAATCCATCTTCCCTATCAAGGCAGACGTCGATTAGACAAATGTCAAATTGCGTTTGTTCCAAATGTTTCTGAGCTTGAGAAATGGCCCGGGCGGTGCTGACCTTAAATCCCTGCTCAGTAAGCCAGTCTCGCATACTGTCCAGCAACCAAGCATCGTCGTCAACCAAAAGAAGTCTGTGTCCGCTCATGAACCGGCAACCTAGTCGAAATCGTAAGTAATCAGGATTCGCTGTCGTTACAGGGGGAGTCCAAAAAACTACTCCTGCACGATCTATCTAGGTTGCAAATGATGGACAGGCAAGAAAAACGTTGCGAATTGGCATCACAGAACAGAATGGTGGCAGATTTTGCCAAATGGTATCTTGGAAAATGTAGAGAATCAGGTTATAGATTGATGGAAGTTCCCTGAACACCTGGATTTAGCTAATCGATGGATGCCCGACCCCCTAAAGCAGTCTTGTTTGATGCACAATAGGTGCTGAAAAAGATTGGACGATGCAGCTTGGAACGGTTATGATGGGAAGGGGCTTGGGTAGATCGTGCATAAGTAGTTCTTATTGCTACCTTCTGCTTCATTTGAGGTATGCTTCTTTTGAATAGGCCCCAATTTCGAAATCCACCGACACCCGTCAGTATTGATTTTAGAGTGTTGGGTTCCTAGTTTGGAGACAAATCCGTGATAAAGGTCCTCGTTAGTGACGACCATGAAGTCGTCCGCAGCGGTATCGGAATCCTGCTGGAGGGAAGCGATGTACAGATCGTTGGCACTGCTGCAGACGTAGCTCAAACGCTGTCGATCACTCAAAGCAAACAGCCGGATGTTGTCTTGCTAGACGTTCGTTTGGGCGAAGAAGATGGACTTACGGCGCTTGAAGAGATTCGTAAGCAATCTCCAGAGATCGCTGTGATTATGATGTCCACTTACGACAATCCCACCTACGTGGCTCGAGCTATCGCACTTGGAGCAACCGACTACATACTCAAGGATTCTTCAAGAGCCGATGTTCTTGAAGCAATCAAGCGAGCAGCAGCGAAAGAGTTGCCAAGCGAATCGAGCATACTTCGACGCGTTCAGGCCACGATGCAGAAGCGTCGCGATCGTTCTGATTCCAAAGACGTGCCGCTCACCAATCGCGAGCTGCAAGTGTTACGACATATTGCTTTAGGGCTAAGCAACAAGGAGATTGGCGTGTCGCTAAACATTAGCGTAGAGACCGTCAAGGAGCACGTTCAGAACATCCTGCGAAAGCTGGATACAACCGATCGTACAGCGGCAGCCGTCTGGGCTGTGAAGAGTGGTTTGATTGGCCCATAACTCGGGAGTGGGTGAAGTTGTCTCTACGTCAACAAACAAAAAAAACTGCCGTGATGAACGGCAGTTTTTTGTTTTGGTAGGTGAGCGTTCCAGCGGGTCTTAATCCCACCACCATTGTCCTTCTGCTAGGCCTTGAAGGCTTGTTGCAGACTTGACCTTGGCGACACTTCCGTCTTTATCCTTCTTAACGCTGTCAGACTTCAGTTCGTTACGAGCTTGAATCTGAACACCTCCGCCGATTGGCGTAATTAAACGAGAGCCCTTCATCACGGCATTGATCGCAGTTTCAACTTGTCGCGGTGGAGGCAAAACTTCTACGGCTAACTTGTCTTCGTCGCCGAAAACGCCCAGATTCCAATTTGACTTGCCATACATGTTTTGGTCTTGAATGTAAGCGGCTGCAATCGACAAATCAACCAAGTTTCGCAACTGAGCATAAACAGGGTGTGAAGCTGCAATATTGTTGAACTTCTTGGTAAATTCAGACGTGTATCCACGACTTGCAGGATTTGCAGCCTTGCCGCTAGAACTGCGATTTCCGTTTCCATCAACCTTTTCATCTTCACCAATCAGCTTCACCCCGTTTCCGACCAAGTGCATCGCTGATCCGTCTTCGCTTACAACCAAGGCTTCATAATCGGGAACAAAGAACCATCGAACTAGAGCGTTCGAAGAGGTCATTGTAGTTGACAATCGAGAGATGTAGTTTTGCATCGGTACTGGCACAGGTTCTAGTCCAATTCCAATCAGCTTCATACGATAGTCGGCTTCTGTCAGAATATGAGCAAAGTGGGTTCCGGCTGGAACGCCGCCAATGGTTACTTCATTGAGTCCCAAGGCTTGCTGAAGTGTGTTTACAATGAATGGTACATCACTTGGAGTGAAGGTGCCGCCGATCTGACGTAGAGCTTGTTGGTATCGTTGAAGGCCTTCCTGAGTCGGATCGATCGAAACCTTGATCAAATTGTTCTTCTTCGCACTTGGTCCGAATGCACGAAGTGCAACGATGGCATCGTCAAGAAGTATACAAGGTCGTTGCGAGTCGACGCCAACAATGCGGCCCAGTGAATCTCGTCCGAATCCTTCGGCAGGACCAGCCAAAACAATGTCACCAGATTCTGGATAGAAGAAAACGTATTCCACTCGAGTCAAGCCAGCCATCGCAATCATTTCTGGCGATAGCTCCTGACCCGCTGCCAGTTTCTTTGCGGCTGCCTTCTCCAACCGATTTAGTGATACTTTTCGCATCTTGCTGGTGCGCGACAAATCAGATGGCAAAGATTGTTTTGCAGCCTGCAACTGCATTGCTGTAATCTGAGGATTGGATTGCATCACTCGAAGTACGCCAGCCGCATCAATCTCAACACCAGCCGCGCCGGATCCAGTACCAGTGCCAGTTCCACCTGTCCCGCCACCAGTACCACCACCAGTACCACCGCCGGTACCACCACCACCGCCGCCCACTCCTCCGCCACCGCCACCTACTTGCGAAAATCCTGTAGAGCAAATGACCATGACTAACAGTAAAGACTGAAGCATGCGCGAGAAGGAGAAATGCATGTTACTAAGCCTTGAGCTTGAGATCATTGACGAGCGATGGGCGCAGAAATAGCACCGGATACATCCACTGAGATTAATTGGTGGCGGTCGTAAAGGCAACAGTTCGGCAATCGAGTTTCCTCGAAGGATGGAAACTCATTCTCGACGGAAACGTTTTTCCCCCCCTGTGTGTTGTTTTGGCTTGGGTGGTGCAATTAGTAGGCGATGGCTGTCTGGTCCTAATAGATCGTTAAGTCTCCCCCTTAATTCGGGGGTGAGTGCGACCCGGTGTTTTTTCACAGACATTTGAACTTGCTCACCCGTTTCTAGGCTGGCAAGCAGCGAAACCTCCATACTGCCGGGATAGCCTCGAAGGATCTCATGAATCTTAAGTACCATCTCTTCGCTGTGTTTTTGCTGATCAAGATGGATTCGGAGCCCTGCAGTAAACCTCTCATCAGCCTCGTCAATCGGGATGATTTCGTTGGCGAGCAGGTTCACTTCGTCTTCGCCCCTTTTTTCCACAGTGGCCCGCATGATTACAACCGCTTCTGGAAGTATAAGGTGGCCATATTGATCGAACGAACTGGGCCAACAGATGCAACGGACCGCACCGTCCATGTCTTCAAGGTCAAAGTTAGCGTAACGGCTTGACTGCCCCGGTTTGGGATCGCGCGTGTTGGCTAGTTTGATCGACGAAATCATACCACCGACGATTACCTCGGATCGCTTGGTAACCTCTTTCAACTGGCTTGTGCTATGCGAACACAATCGTTGTAAGCGGTCCTTGTATTCGATCATTGGATGAGCAGAAAGATAGGTGCCGATGACCTCCTTCTCCATCGACAACTTGGTCTTCTCAGGCAACTCTGGAATATCAGGCAAGCCAAGAGTTTTAGCATTTGACGCGGCTACAGGTTCTTCCAGCTCTTCGAAAAAGTTCATTTGACCAGAGCGTCGGTCGGCAAGCTTCGACGCTCCCGACTGAATGGCTTTCTCGACCACTGCCATTAATTGGGCTCGATTCGCGCCGGTAGAGTCGAATGCACCAGCTTTGATTAAGGTTTCAATAGTTGCACGACTGCAATCTGCTGGGTCAACTCTTTCGCAGAACTCAAAGATGTCTTTGAACGGACCATTCTTCCTTCGAGCCGCAACGATGGACTCACTGGCCGAGCCACCACATCCTTTGATGGCCGACAAGCCGAAGAAGATCTTGCTATCTTCGACGCTAAAGTCGACGTTCGAGTGATTAACATCAGGCGGCACAATCTTGATGCCCATTCGGTCACAATCTTCCATGTGCTCTACAAGCGAATCTTTGTGTTTAAAGTTTCGGCCTGGAATGTCTCCGCTAAGAAGTGCTGCCATGAATTCGACTGGAAAGTGCGCTTTCAAATAGGCTGTTTGATAAGCAACAAGTGCATAAGCAGTCGAGTGGCTCTTGTTGAAGCCGTAGCCAGCGAACTTGAGGATCATCTCCCACATTTCGCGGGCTTGCTTCTCGCTTAATCCCTTCTCCGTAGCGCCCTTCATGTACTGCTCTTCATTGGCAGCGATGATGGCTTCTTTCTTCTTGCTGATGGCCTTAATACAAGTGTATGCAGAGGCTAGTTCGATGCCACCTAGGCGATTTAGGATTCGCATCACCTGCTCTTGGTAAACCATCACTCCGTTGGTTTCCGAGAGGATCTCTTCGAGTACTGCATGCAAGTATTCTGGTTTCTTGCGACCGTGCTTGACCGCAACGTAATCGTCAACCATCCCGCCTTCGAGCGGACCAGGTCGATATAGCGCATTCGTGGCGATGATGTCGTGGAAGTGGTCAGGCTTCATGCTGCAGAAGATCGCGAATACCACCGCTTTCAATTGGAATACGCCTTTCGTTTCTCCCCGCTGCAATAACGCAAAGGTCTTTTTGTCATCCAGAGGCAAACGCATGATGTCCAGCTCTTTGCCAGTGGTTTGCTGAATGATCTCAATGGCTTTGGACAGAATGGTCAAGTTGCGTAGGCCCAAGAAGTCCATCTTGAGTAGGCCAGAAGCCTCTACGTCACCATCGACCATTGCGTGATAATGTCGGTCTTACCAGAGAACTCGGCTAAGCGGAACATACTCAGTCAAGGGTTTGTCAGCGATCACCACGGCAGCGGCGTGAGTGCCGATGTTTCTGGCATTGCCCTCCAGTTTCATGGCGATATCCAGCAAGCTCACGTACATCTCGATCACCATCGTAAACAGCCTTTAGTTCGGCGTTCTTGTCGATCGCTTTCTTGATTGTGATCTTCAGCTCTTCCGGCACCATCTCGGTGATTTGGTTCACCTGAGCCAGCGGAATGTTTAGGGCTCGACCAACGTCTTTGATGGCTGCCTTGGCTGCCATGGTTCCGAAAGTGCCGATCTGGGCTACGTTCGCCTCACCGTACTTGTCGCGAACGTATTGGATAATGTCGGTACGACGATCCTTGCAAAAGTCGATATCAATATCAGGCGCTTCTAGTCGGTTCTCGTCGAGAAATCGCTCGAACAGCAAATCGTATTTAATCGGGCAGACGTGACTCAGATACAGCGCGTAACAAACCAGTGCCCCGACACCGCTACCACGAGCCGTTGCTGGAACTTTTTGTTCACGCGAATAACGCACGAAGTCCCACACAATCAGGAAGTAATTGGCGAAACCAAGCTTATTAATGACCCCTAATTCTCGATCTAATCGATCCTTGACCACTTGGGACAGTTCACCACCGGGAAGCATTTCTTCGTTGCCCCGGTAGCGATCCATAAGTCCCATTTCGCAAAGCTCGCGCAGATAGTCGTCGGGTTGCTTATTCTCAGGCAAAGGGTAGGTTGGGAAGAATCGCTTACCCAATTCAAGCTCGATATCGACCGTGTCGGCAATCTCTTGACTTCGAGAGACAGCATCTTCTAAGCCCTTGAAGTTCTGATACATCTCCTCGGCAGTGCGGAGGTAGAACTGATCGTTTTCCATCTTCATTCGATTGGTATCAGTTCTAAATTTGCCAGTGTTGATACACAGCAAGACATCCTGAATTTCAGCATCATCACGGTTGGCGTAGTGAGCATCGCTGGTCGCAACCAACGGCAGGCCGATTTTGTTAGCGATCCTAACTGCTCCTTCAAGTTGATTGCGCTGGATCTCGATGCCGTTGTTCATGATCTCGACAAAGTAACGGTCCCCGAACACCTTGTGGAACCACTGGGCGATTGAGATCGCTTCGCGTTCTGATTCGGCAGGATCTTTTTTGTGCAGAATTGCGCAGGAGAATTCGCTCGAAACACAGCCGCTCAGGCAGATAATGCCTTCGTTGAATTCCGCCAAGATTTCTTTGTCGATTCGTGGCTTGTAGTAAAAACCCTCGAGAGCCGCTTTGGACGCAAGTTTCACAAGGTTTTTGAAGCCTGTCCGGTTCTGTGCTAACAAGGTTAAGTGGTATGAGGCCTCCTTTGAGCTGTTGGCTTCACCCTTCGAGAATCGACTGCCTGGTGCGATGTAGGCTTCGTAGCCAATAATCGGATTGATGCCAGCCTTCTTGGCCTTGTTGTAGAACTCTAAGGCGCCGTGCAGGTTGCCGTGGTCGGTTAGTGCCAAAGCGTTCATGCCATTGTCTTTGGCTTTGGTTATTAGCTTGTCGATCGAACTAGCTCCGTCAAGCAAGCTGTAATGGCTGTGACAGTGAAGGTGGACAAAGCTGCGAGTCATCAATGCATCCTTCAGCCGATCGCTGACGCGAGGCTCGGTAACGTGTATTTTCAAGGCTGCCGGGTAGCAGAATGCGACATTATCAATGACAGCCAGATCAGCCAAACTAAAGTCGAATTGCCAGCCTGGGGCGAAGCAGGCCAATTGATTCGACTGGGCTCGGTCAAATGTAACTTCAAAAAAGCTAAAGACAATTGGTTACTAAGTGGCTGCAATGTCTTCTTAATTGGGTATAAGGTGTCACTAATCCTCGACTTACGTGATGTTGGGTTGAAATTACTTCCTCACACTTGATTGATCTCAATCTGCAGGATTTGCAAGTCAGGGGGGTGCGTGGAATATCTTTCGTATTTGCCCCATATTTACCAATCCGTAAACTGTTCATATCCTTTGCGTCTTCTAGTAGCAAGCGCGAGGCAGTATGCACCGAGGAGTTCGAGTAGATGGAGCTACCGTACATAACCTAAGAAGTTCAAAGGGTTGGAGCCAGCGTCAACTGGCTAAGGCAGCAGGGATATCCGAACGTACTGTCCGAAACGCAGAGAAAAGTTCAATTCTCGAATCGTACATCGCTAATTACTTAGCAATTGCCCTAGACGTACCACTCAATGAGATAGTCGAGCAACGAGCCGCTGCAAGTCGAGGAAACAAGCTAAAAAATTTGACTCGACGCTTTGCATCTTCTTACTCCAAGGCGGTTGTTCTAGGATCTGTGGAGCCGTTGTTGGAGTTGCTACATCCTAAAATTCAATGGAGCTGTCAAGCTGCACCCAATCAACAGTTTACCGGTCAGTTCCAAGGGGTGTCGCAAGTTCGATCTCACCTGCAAGGCGCAGGAGTCTGGTGGGAACAGTTTTCGGCCAAGCCAACTGACTTCGTTATCAGTCGATCAGATGCGGAGGGAGACATGCTCTATTTTCAACTCACGGGCGGCTTCAGGCGAGAATCGGGTGAGCAGCTTGATGTGTGGCAGACATTCATTGCCAGGTTGGACGACGATCTTGTTTCGCTGATTGACCAATACGTTGGATTATCGGTCGTGATTCACGCAAAGAACACTCGACAATCTACCAGTTTTCAACGGCAGACCTGACTGTTTTCCATCTCCTGCAGACTTAGTCAGTTATCATTAGTGATCCCACCAGCGATCCAAGCTCTCGGATTTCGCTTCAAAACGAACCCTTCATCTAGGAGACACTTACTGTGCGTCGCGTTCATTTGCTAGTTATCGCAATGTTATTGACCATGTGCTGTTCCCTTCAAGCACAGAACTCTGTCAAGCCCGTCAGGATGGGCAGCGGAATCATGACCTTCGAAACCGTTCCAGGTTGGGGCCTAGATGAAAACGGCAAGTCAATTCTCGGTTCAACTCACGGTGCAGTTGTGGTCGACAAAGAGGGCAACATTTACACCAGTGCAGCCGCTGGTGTGTTCTGCTTTTCGCCTGATGGAAAACTCGTTCGCAGATTCGTCGATGCCGATCATTCGCAATTGCATGATATGGAAATACGCAATGAAAATGGTGTTGATTACATCTATGGTGCAAGAAACAACAACAAAGAGGGCATCAAGTTCAATGCAGTTACCGGCGAGGTAGTATTGCGGTTGCCTTTTCCCGAAGAGTCTGGGCTGAAGTTGGCTAAGTTCAATCCAACAGCAATTACTATCGCTCCCAATGGTGACATTTTTCTAGCGGATGGCTACGCCAGCAACGTCATCTTCAAGTACGACAAAAACGGCAAGTACATCAAGCACTTCGGCGAGAAGGGCAATGACATGAAGCAGTTCAATACGTGTCACGGTATGACGTTGGATACTCGCTATGAACCGCCTCGACTGTTGATCTGCGATCGCAACCATCAACCCAAAGGCCGCCTGTTGCATTACGATCTAGATGGTAACTTCATCGAAGAAATCATCACGGGTTTAGGGATGCCAACCTCGGCCAGCGTTAATAAGGAAACGGGTTATGTTTCCGTACCAGATCTACATGGTCGCCTT
>JAXMBP010000040.1:0-68485 GCA_046349795.1 Pirellulales bacterium
GTCCAACTTAGTTCGCCAGGAAGCTTGAGATGTCTGTTGATCTGATCCAAGCCAGCAACTGTTAAGGTTGCATTGGTCGTGGTTACATTCAGCGTTGTACCAGCTAGTTTTTGGCTGCCTGCGGCGACGGTAAGCGATGCGAGAGTTGGAGTTACTCGAACATTGAAGCTGAATTTCTTTGTAGCTGTCGCAGCGGTTACTTTGTAGTCTACAGGGCGGCTGAAGGTCAACGTCGCAACGCCGCCAGACTGCTCCGCGATGCCGCGTGCGAGAGGATCAGTCGAAGTAATTGTCCAGGTCAGGTTTGGATAACTGCCGGTCGCATCCCTCAACACTTGCAAATTGACCTGATTCTCATTAGTAGTGATTCTTTGACCACTGCTGACGGCTCTGCCAGCACTAACCAGTTGAATGGAGCCGCTGTTGTTGCCTCCTTGAACTGAGTTAGACGACGATGATGAATCGGAGCTGACCGAAATCAGGGCACTGGAGGCGGCCACCTGAAGCTGTTGATCTAGCACATCAATGGCCATCAGCATTCGAGCTTCCAGTTGCTCAAGAGTTAGCGGAGGTCGCTTTTTGTTCTTCTTCGTGTTGGCTTGAGGAGAGGATTGGCCAAAGAAACCGTAGTTGCCGGAGTTCTGAGAATTCATGCGTCTAAACCTGTTGCTAACTCAAGATGGGTGTTGGACATTCTTCATGGCGTACGGAGTTCCCCGACGCTCAGCAAAAATGGAGCCAACCGAAACCTATGTCGATTCGGTCCCGGAAGCAAACGAAACTACGAGAAAAAATCTGTGAAATCGATTAGCATAGGAGTCCGCCTTGCCACCTCAATCAAGCGCATTCGATACAACTAAACCTTTGTTTTGACCCGCCCAGCCGATCTGTTGCAAAAAGTAAACACTCTGTCTTCAAAGAGCCTCGCTATGGCCAATTCACCACATTGTTCTGTTGCGTTTTTTCAAGCGTTTTTCGTTGCCTTCAGCCTTTTTCAGACTGGCGTACGGGCTCAACAAACGGAAACTGTTGCGCAAATTTCATTACAGACCGATTGTCCACCAGAGGGCTTCCGATCGCTCTTCAATGGCAAGGACTTAAGCGGTTGGACTGGGGCTGTTGATGATTATGAAATTGTCGATGGCTGTATCACCTGCAAGCCCGGTAAAGGAGGCGTTCTGTTTACCAAAGAGCAGTTCAAAGACTTTGTAGTCCAGGTAGATTTTCTGATTCCACCTGGAGGCAATAACGGTCTGGCGATTCGATATCCCGGAAAGGGACGAGCTTCCTACGATGCCATGTGCGAACTGCAAGTCTTGGACGACGATGCGCCGAAGTACAAAGATCTTGATGCGAGGCAGTTCCACGGATCGATCTACGGCATCGTAGCTGCCAAGCGTGGAGCGTTGAAACCTGCCGGAGAATGGAATTCGCAAACAGTGACCGTAGTTGGCTCAACCATCAAAGTGGAGTTGAATGGCCGAGTGATCGTGGACGCAGATGTTTCCAATGTGGACACCTATCTGCACGATCTGCCTCATCCAGGCAAGATGCTGACCGAAGGTCACTTTGGCTTCGCTGGCCACAACGACCCCGTCAAGTTTCGCAAAGTTTTTATCAAAGAGCTGAAATGAATCCTTCCGCTTGCGAAGGTAACGCGAGTTGATCAATTAGCGGGTGGCCAAGCGAGGAACGAGCGCGGCCGAGAGGGCGAACTCCGACAGTAAGATCTCTCGAGGGTTCTCAGCCCCCATCACCCTCCCCGCAAATGCTCGTTGAACTCGCTGTGCGACCCTGCCCGCGAAAACACTTGAGCGGTCGTTAGCCGGCCACAGCGCGCGTGTGCGCTGATAAAAACTTTGAATCGCCGCTGAAATCCTCGTTGCGCGCATACGTTGCACACACGCGAGAGCATCCTTTTTTTTGCTAGGTGAAACAACGTTTCACGACATACTTCGCGCAACAAAAAACTATACTGGCATAACCCGTTGAGTGGGTTTTATGACCGACTTTTTATCGCCGCAGCACGCGGGATGGTCCTTAGCACTACCAAATCCAACTACAGCAATCTGCCAAGCGCGCACAACGTTGCACGGCAAGATCATGTTGCGGACCAAACCTTGACTCTGTTTCGTGTCGAAGCACTTTTGCCATCTCGGCAGCATCTTCTACGTAACGCGCGTACTTCGGTAGCTCAATCTCTTGCTGGCCCGCACGATAGTCACCTCGAGCTCTTTGGGTCAAGCGAATTGACGGATTGTCCAGCGGCTGAACATGACATGTTCCTTCCGTTCCACAAACTACTAAGTGCCGGCGCACGAACCCATCAACCTCCTGCGCACTTGACTTGATGGTGGCAATGGCTCGTTCGTAATCAAAAACAGCGAGCATGTTATCCTTGAGCGAATCGCTTTGCTTCGAGGCATGCTGGGCGTGTGAACTGATTGCTTTAGGCTCGCCGAGTAGATCGACGACCAGGTCGATCAAATGGCACCCCAGCTCAAACATCATTCCACCTGGATAGATCGCTAAGTCCTGTCGTTCAGAAGGAGCTAATACTTTGCTCATCACCGCATGCACTTCGAAAATCTCACCCAGCCAGCCTTTCTGGACCAACTCGCGCAAAAGCTTGATGGCTGGATTGTAGCGATACATGTATCCCATCTGCACTATGAGTTGTTTTTGTTCAGCCAATTTCAGAATGCGTTCGAACTGTTCCAGCGATTCGCCAGCCGGTTTGTCCAGATGAATATGCTTACCTGCGTCGATTGCAGCTTGGGCGGCCCGCAAACAGTCTCGCGGTGAAGTCTCAACAAGCACCACATCCAGATCTGCCATGTTGAGCAACTGTTCCTGGGCCATCCAGGTCAAATCTTGGAAAGCTTCCCGAGATTTAGCTTTATCACGTGCAAATTGCATCAGGTTCGACAATCCCAACAACTTCATAATCGCTCGACTTACGATAGACAGAGATCTTTGACGCATGTCCATGAGCTGTTCCAATTTGGCCAACCTTCAGTCGCTTCTTGGAACTGTCTTGAGCGGCCTTGGATTTAGGCGTTGGCTGACTGAGCAAGCCAGCTACTGCTAAAGTATTCGGTAGGAACGTTCGTCGATGCATGTTGATAACGACTCGAAAGCGGATGTAATTAAGGCTGGGCTAATTCTAGACAATCCAACTATCCGTCGAAAATGATCTGCTAAAATTGTCAGTCTTTCGACGCTTCCTAACAAGTTAACAATCGAGAAGATGCCATGCAATCGTTGAAGGATCAAACCATTCTCATTACAGGATCCAGCTCTGGCTTGGGGGCAGCCTGTACGCGGCGACTCTTAGCCTTGGAGGCAAACGTTTGTGGGTTCGACCTGTCCGACGCTTCAGCCGAGTTCGTCAACAACGATCGATATGTGCACTCCAAAGGCAGCGTGACAGATTCAGACGCTGTTTCGGCTGCGATAGGTTCAGCCAGTCAATTCGGTAGCCTTTCTGGAGCAGTGTGTTGTGCGGGTATTCTGCATGGTGAACGCGTCGTGGGTCGAGAAGGTCCGGCCAATCTAGATGGGTTTCGCAAGGTGATCGAAGTAAATCTGATTGGAACGTTCAACGTCGTTCGCTTGGCCGCTGATGCGATCTCGAAGAGCCAGCCAGACGCCGATGGCGAACGAGGTGTGATCGTAACCACATCGTCAATCGCAGCTTACGATGGACAGATTGGCCAAGCAGCCTATGCAGCTTCGAAAGGAGCGGTCGCCAGTATGACGCTGCCTATTGCCCGAGAGCTTGCAAAGTTAGGCATTCGGCTAGTTAGCATTGCCCCTGGCGTTTTTGAAACGCCGATGATGCAAGCCGCCTCGGACAAGGTTCGACAACCGCTTTTGGATCAGACTCCCTTTCCCAAGCGATTCGGCAAGCCCGAAGAGTTCGCAGCGATGGTTCAAACCATTTTTGAAAACGGAATGCTCAACGGATCGGTCCTTCGGCTCGACGCCGCGCTGCGTATGTAGTGTTTAGCCGTTAGCCGTGTGTTTAACCGTTAGCCGAATGCGTACGCGTCTTCCAGCGGAGATGCGAGGTCACCCCGCTTTCTCGTTCCCGGGTCTCCGCCTCGGAACGCTCTGTCTTGGAGGCTCCGCCTCGCTTTACTGAATTGGGTGAAACCGTATGGGTCGCGCCATAACGCTCGAACGGAAACCGTATGGCTCGCGCCATGACGCTGGAATGGGAGACATATGGCTCGCGCGTTACGCTCGAACGGGAAAGCAAGCGGCTAGCCTTCATCTTCGAGCAGCGGCAATTGTCCACTGCGAGACTCAGACAGGCCTTGCTTGAAATGCTGGCGGCAAACGGACGTGTATCGATCGTTGCCACCAATCTGGACTTGGTTGCCCTCCTTGATCGCCTTTCCATCCACACCTATCCGCAACACCATCGTCGCCTTGCGACCACAGTGGCAGATTGTTTTGACTTCGACCATCGTATCGGCCCAAGCCAATAGTTGTTGACTACCTTCGAATAAATTGCCTTGAAAGTCGGTTCTCAAACCATAGGCCAACACTGGAATGTTTAGCAGATCGCAAACATCGCTCAACTGCTTCGCTTGAAGCCCGGTTAAGAACTGAGCCTCATCCACCAACACGCAGTGCAATGGCCCCTTGGCGAGTTCATGCTCAACCAGATGCAACAGATTTTCATTCAGATGAAAAGTCTTTGCTTCAGCGCTAATGCCAATTCTTGATGCTACGGTGCCAACGCCGAAACGGCTGTCGATCTCGGGTTGCAAGATCAACGTATTCATGCCGCGTTCGCGATAGTTGTAACTCGACTGAAGCAAGATCGTTGACTTGCCAGCGTTCATCGCTGAATAGCAGAAATAAAGCTTAGCCATCCGAGGAAATGCAGAAACGAAATCGAGTGAATAGTGATGGTCAACCAACCAGTCTTGGGACAAACATCAAGGTGCTGGATTAGTCCATGACCAACGTATCAAGTTTCGCGTATCTGCATAGCGAGCCTTGGTATTTCCGGAACCCAAAATCACGCAAATGCGACTGACGCCGTCTCGTTCTGCCAAGCTGACCAAGCATGCTCCAGCCGCGTTTGTCGTGCCTGTTTTGACTCCGAAGTAGCCTTCGGTTCCCAACAGCTCATTCGTGTTCTCCCACTTCACATTGCGCGAGTAGCCGTGAACGCTTTGCACCGTACAGCCCCGAACTCGAGTCGAAACGATTTCCCGGAACAGAGGATCTTTCAGAGCTTCGAAAGCTAAGATGCAAAGATCACCAGCACTCATCTTGTGGTCTTTATCCGTCAGGCCATGAGGATTCACAAACTTAGACTGCTCCATGCTCAATTGCTTGGCCGTTTCATTCATCTTGGCGATGAAGGCATCGTAGGCTTGCTTGGGCGTCGGCTTGTCGGTCGAGGTGACAAGCTTGGCTCCGAAGTGTTTTGCAAAAGCGACTGAGGCGTCGTTGCCCGAAGGCAGTAACAGACCGTACAGCAGCTCGCTTACGGGCAATCGTTCTCCGGCGCGGATGGCGGCAGTCGAACCTGCAGTTTGGTCAGCAGTGGTCGAGAACTCGACGATCTCCTGCAGATACTCTGGATGTTGTTTCACCATCTGCAACACGATCAGCGCGGTCATGATCTTGGTGGTGCTAGCTGGATCGCGTTGCTCGTTTTCGGCCTCTCCAGCCAGAAGTCGTCCAGTCTGTCCATCGGCAATTGCCCAGGCCGTACAGCTAACCCAAGGTGGCCCCGTTAGCGGATCTGCGGGAGCTTTGGTCTGTTTTGCAGAGTTGACCACGGACGGGTCTGGGACCGGTTGAGCCTCTACCAGCGCGCCAAGCTTTCCCCATGTCGCGCTATCGACACTGCCGGTTTCCGCTAGGTTGCTCTTCTTTTGAAAGGCTTTTACGGCAGCTTCCGTAGCTGGACCAAAATCGCCGTCCGAAGAGAGCTTTGGCGAGGGCTCCAATCGCGCGTTAAGCGTTCGCTGCAAAGCCTCAACTAACTCGCCCATCGAGCCGACCTTTAACTGCTGCGGATCAACACTCGTCTTAGCTTCTGCTGGCGGATTAAAGTGTTCGTAAACGGTCTTGCCAATATTCGCGCACAACAACTGAGCCGCGTTGTCGTCGGTCCAAGTTTGATCTTTGTTTTCATTCGTCAGGACACAAATCGCAATCGTGCCACTAGGAGAGTAGATTAAGCCAGCGTCAGTTCGTGTGGCTGAGACAGCACCAGTCTTGTGAGCCATCTTGGTTCCAGCAGGCAATAACTTCTTAAGCTTGGAATTGTCATCACAGGCTAGCAAATGCTTCTTCATCGCATCGCAAGAGTCTGCTGAGACTAACTGGCCTCGCTCCAGTCGCTCCAGCAACGAAAGCATCTCGCGCGCTGTCGTGCTACCTAGTCCGAACTGCTGACTGCGCTCTGGAAAGATGGAGGTCTCTCGCTTAAAAACCTTGGCGTGAATCTTGGTATTTGGGCAACCAAGTTGTTCCATCGATTGAGCTGTGGCTGGCAAGCCAATCTGATCTAGCACAAGGTTGGTGGCTGTATTGTCAGAGTAGACGATCATCAACTGAATCGCGTCTCGCAAGCTAAGCGATAAGTTGTTGAAATGGCTGGTGATAATGCCCGAGCCTTGGACCTTGTCCTCGGGCTTTACATCAATGCGTTTATCGAAATCAACTTTCCCCAATGACTTCTGCCGATACGCCTCGATCATCACCGGGAACTTGATCAAGCTAGCAGTAGGCATTGGCCGATCTGCTTCCAAGTAGTACTCAACGCCCGTGGTGAGATGTTTGACGGCAACGCTAACCTGTCCCTCGTGAGCCTTCACTAGCGGCGCGATCTTGTCACCCAGTTCGTTGCTCTGAGCGTGAATGTTGGATGAGTTCGCTAAGATTAAAACAACTAGCAGTGTCAACATGAAACCCGCAACACGCATCGCAATACACCTCTTGATGAAAAAAACACGTAGTGGAATTCACCAGAATTCCCGCGCCTTCGTAGTGGGACTCGCCAGAACTCCTCCCGGGATTCGCTTGAATTCCGATCGCTCATAATGACCTATGCCGCTCGCGTCTACTAGCAGCTCACCGCTTCAAGAGCGATTACGAGCACCGCTTCGCTGAGCAGGAGCAGGAGCCCGAGCAGGAGTTACTAATAAAGTTTCCAGCAGCCCTCATAAGGATACTAAGGATACAACACTTGGTGTAGTTTTTTCAGCTCTTCGGCCGAAATCTTGATCACCTTTCGGTCGTAGGTCATCAAGCCATTAATTTCGATTTCGACATCGGTGGTTTGAGTGTATACACCGGCCGCGATGCCTTGCTTCTTAAGCTCTAACAGCTTGTCGATCGAAGTTTTGTAACGCTGCTTGTATTCAGCTTCATCCTTGGGCAATCCGCCATAGCCCCAATTATCGCGATCGTTATCCCACATGTGGTTTAGAACTGGATAACCATGTCCGCCGAACTCACCCATCACCTTGATAAAGCCGTCGAATCGGCCATTGTCCAACTGAAACGGGAATGTTGGATGCGGATAGGCATGCTCGTCGACAATATCACCGGCCGGCCAAAAGTTTCCGCCGCTAGCAACATTCACATGCCGTGAAGGATCGCGCTTTGTAGTCCATTGCCCAACTTCGATCGTCTTGTGTTGGCCCCAAGCCTCGTTAAATGGAACCCAGCAGACGATACAAGGATGATTCTCCAAATTGTCGATCATTCGATCCAGTTCGACCATAAACTGTTCATGTTCGGCTTCAGGCCACTCTGAATCCTTGGGATTAGGCTGTAGTCGAGTCCAAGGCGGATTCGTTCCACCGCTCACTTGATCTTGCCACATCATCATGCCCAAGCGATCACAGTGATAGTAATAGCGTCGAGGCTCAACCTTGATGTGCTTGCGAATCATGTTAAAGCCGGCATCCTTCAACCACTGAATATCAAACTGCATGGCTTCGTCACTCGGAGGAGTTAGCAAACCATCTGGCCACCAACCTTGATCGAGCGGCCCAAAGTGGAAGATCGGCTTTCCATTCAGGGTGAAACGCCAGTGTCCATCTGCATCTTTGACTTTGGCAACTCCACGAATTCCAATGTAAGACTCAACGCGATCGAGACCATTGTTATTGGCGTCTAACAAACGAATTTCCAGCGAGTAAAGATGTGGCGAATCGGGCGACCAAAGCTTCAGCTTTTCTTTGGGCACAGATAACGTCAACTTCTGACTGGCATCCTTGGCCTTGCCGCGAGAAACTATCTCGTTGCCGTCTCGCACGACCACTTCGAACGATTCTGCGATTCCTTGATTCTTCAACTGTATGTCGATTTCACCGGTTTCGTAACGACTGCTCAACTTAATCTGCTGGACGTAGTTTTGTGGAACCTGCTCAAGCCAAACAGTTTGCCAAATTCCCGAGACTTGCGTGTACCAAATACCTCGTGCGTTCAGAACTTGCTTGCCTCGCAATTGAAACTTCTCGGTTTCATCTTCAACGCGAACTACTAGTTCGTTTTTACCTACTTTGCTGGCAGAAGTAATATCGAACCCAAACGGTGTATTACCGCCTTGGTGCTTGCCGACCGATTGTCCATTCACGAAAACTTCGCAGCGATAATCGACGGCTTCGAAATTTAGGAATTGTCGACTGCCTTGCGAGGTGACTTCAAAGCTTCGGTGATACCACAATGCTTCTCTCCCGTCCAACAATCGTTGAACGCCACCCAGCTTGGATTCAATGCAGAAGGGAACCAGAATCTTGCCTGTCCAGGTCGATGGAATCTCTTTTTGAGCAACAGGTGTAATTGCATAATCCCAGTTGCCATTCAAATTGGTCCAGTTATCACGCTTCAACTGAGGTCGTGGATACTCGGTCCAGGCATTCTCGGCAGTCACTCCCGATCCCCAACTGGTGATGAGCGGGGAAATATAGGGCTTCGTGTTTCTTTCTGGCGCAGGTAACTGAGGAATGTTATCTGCGTCGATAACGTGCACATCGATTGATTGACCGCCACCGGTCTGACGGCAGTGTACAGCCAAGCTGTTGGCTCCAACTTTCAGTGCACTAGCCTTGTCCTCAGGAATTGGCACCACCTTGTACTCGGTGACGAAACCCTTTAGATCAATCACTTTCTGACCGTTGATGAAAACCTGGCAGTCCTCGTCGTGGTGAATGTACAGAGCTGGCTTCTTGGGAACTTGTTGGAGCTGAAACTGCTTGCGAGCCCATATGTTATTCGTATTCCAAACCGTTCCGATGCGAGTGCCCGGAGTATCGAAGGTGCCGAAGCCGCCCGAACCGGATTGCCATTTCGAATCGTCAAAGTTCTCAGACGACCAAGCATCTACGGGTTTGCGCAAAGTGAACTTCCATTTATCGGAGATCTGTTGAGTCCAAGCGGAAGTGCAAAGACTGGTTAGTAGTGCGAAGCATTGGATGAGTCGCTTAAGCATGTTTGGCTCGCGTGGTGAGAGCAAAGTCAGTGGTTCATGAGCCATCAGTGAACACCAACATGCACCGCCTAGCAAGAGCCCGCAACCCAGAATAACCATAAAGTTGATTTTGAGTGGAACTCCAGGCCTCAGCGAGGACTGGCGAAACTACCCATCCAGTTGCCTAGCTCTTCTGGATCGATGAATCCATCGCTATTTGTATCTGCTTGGATGGGTGGAGGCACCTGCAATCTTCGCTGCTCTTCCACACTCAGTGCACCATCATTATTAAGGTCATATTGGCTCAGAAGCCGCACTCCCTTGCGAAACGCGTTGGACACAGGGAGCTTATTGCGAGCGATGATGTACTCGTCGACACTAATCTTATGATCGCTGTTTAGATCGATGGCTAGAATCGCTTTCAATGGATCGCTGTCAAACGGAAAGGTGACCATTCTAGGGAGCTTTGAGTAGTTGGTAGCATCAATATCACTACCATCAACTGCCACAGTTTCAAACTGTCGCATCACCCAGCTTCTCTTCCACTGTTCGTGTACTTGCTGTCCGACGCTTGTCAGTACTTTACGATCAGAATCAATCAGAGCATGAGACACCAACAAAAGGCGACAATCCATTTCATCGCGCTCATATTGCTCTTGGGTGTAGGATTCGTCAAAGCGAAATTGGTTCCTCCTTCCATATGTTGCCAGTGCCCCCTTTGTTTTCTGCGATCCTTGGATTTCGATGAACCAAGGATCGAAACAATCAAAGTAAGCCGAAAGGAATCGAGCGGTCGGTACTGTGAGCGAATCTGTTAGCTCCCGTGGAGTCGCGGCGTAGGGGGACAGAGCTTTGGCTGTAAGGAATCCCAATTCAACCCCTCGTCGATTCCAGCCTAACCTAAAGCTTAACCCATCAATTTGATTCTGTTTCGATAGATGATCTGACCAGTTTTGTTCGAACCTAGAGTCGAACAGGAATCGCCGAAAGTCAAGATCGGTCGCAAGTTGCTTGGCTCGAAGCTGCCATGCTTTTTCCAATGCAGAAGATTGTGGTTGAATTAGTTTTGAGGTAAAGGTGAGAGGAATTCGCAGTAAGACTACCGACGCAAAGCATACATTCTGAGGCGTGGCATCAGAGTCGTTTAATATTTCGATTGCTCTGCGGGTGACCTCTGTCCAATACGTAATATTGCCAGATGGTTTTTCCGCAAAAACGGCTGAAGAAAGCCATACCCCCGCATCTAGATGTTTACACTCCATCACAGGCCTCAGCCAACTCTGAGCAACTTCGGGGTTCCTAATAGCCTCGTCAGAGTTTGCTCTATTGAGATAGTACGAGGCTATGGAGGGCAGCAGGACATGATCCAAGCGAAATATATTGGCTTCAATCCAAGGATGAATTTGACTTATCTCACTCCAGTCAGCATCTTTGGGTAAGCCGCACTCAAGAATAATTCTCTTCCAAGCTTCATTGGAGGATTGGTCAAGCTGTTGCCTTAAGTACTCGAAATAGTTTTGACGATCAGCTCTGAGTAAGGTCTCGAATGCACCAAAGTAAACGTTTGACGAATCGTTACTTGAATCAAGGTTTGGTAATAACTGTTTGAGCTGTTCGGCAATGTAACGTCTGGCTGGCTCTGAAACAGCTTCCGTTAGCGCACTCATCGCTAGATTGACTCGATTTTCATCCTTCTCCGTTGCAACTATTTTCAGCCATTCTGAGATTGATTTGCCTTGAACAACTTGATCCGCTGTTGTGGTTGGCAAATCGCCCGGTTCCTTATTGCGCGAAGAATTCGGAATCGCAAAGCTTGTCGCGTTAGCACGCATAAAGGCTAGGTCGTGAAACACCTCAATTTTGGGTTCTGTGAGAAACTGACTGTAAAGCGTTTCCAACTTTGCAACCAGTGTCTCGATGGTTAGACCTTGCGTTGACACTAATCCAACCAAAGGCAACTTCACTGTATTGTCGGCTTGAACTTTAAAATGATGACTAATGGAGTCATCGGTTTCGGAACGAAGCCAAAGTGCATCGCCGGGTACAAGAATCGCGGTGGATGAAGGCGGAATTACTTTAGGGTAGTCGGCACGAATCTCTCGAAAGACCTCGAATGAGGATTCTTTATAGTATTTTTGATACAGTACGTTTACGTGCGACTCCAAGGCTGCTACATCTTTGCCTTTGACGGAGACAACGCCAACTAAAGGCAATCTAACTGTACTGTCTGCGTTTACAACAAAATCAAACTTAAATTTGAAATCCCTTTGGCTAGTTATCTTCAGGCAATCTCCTGGCTGCAATTCGCTGTTACTTGCAGGCAGGTTTGAATTAGGCTGCACCGAGATTTTTTGATTGGAGTTGATGCGGGAGTTGGCTGCAACATCGGTATCTGCTGCGACTGGCCCAGCCTCGATGGGTAGCTTTGTAATTTTGGCGATCGAAACATCACCTTTCAGAACTTCAAGCTCCTCATTGTCTACTCGCACTGTATCGCTGCCGGCACCGATCTGCAATCGATAGCGTCCTGCGTAGACTCGAGTCGTGTTAGAGCCCGGCGCAATCTTCCAAGAAGTAACCGAGTTATTCTCCGCTACCAATTCAACGGTGATTGGTGACTCCGATTCAATCCGCAGCCAACCTTTTTGACCATCGATCCAAAGAGTGATTCCGCCATATGCAACTGCTCCCATCACAAGCATCAAACTTAGTGCGAAGGCTAATCGAGTCCAACTAGACCGATTCGTAAATGGCAGAGCAGGCTTGAATGCCTCAGTTTTTGCATCTACCTCTACTGAATTACCTGGAGTGATGACTGAATTGTGACCTTCCCCTGAACTCTGTGTCAACTGAGAGGAGAGCACACTTTGGTTTGAATCAGGTGTGTTATTATCGCGGGGCTGAACTTCTCGTTGAAAAGCTTCCTCAATGGCACTCTTAAGATTGTGTCCACGGGCCAGCGGTACAAGTTTCTCAGCTACGAGGGTAGCATTCGCTGGTCGGCGTTGTGGATCTCGAGAGAGTAACTGGCCAATCAAGTTGGAGAGCGATTGGGGCACGTCGGGTCGAAGCTTTGTGATCTTTGGCGGTTCGCTGGTTGCCAACAATCGCAGCTTCGCAAGTGGCGATTGATTTTCGCTATCCGCCAGTGGAGCACGACAACAAAGTAGCCGAAACAAAGTCGCCCCAAGCGAATATAGATCGGCTCTAGAATCCACTGCATCCGCGCGCTCTGCTTGTTCGGGAGCCATGTAGTCAATCGTTCCCATTAGTTGGCCCACCGTGGTCAACTCTGTCGATAGTTCACTCCACGGCCCAAGCCTAGCTAAACCAAAATCCATGATCTTTACCTGCCCGTTTCGATGCAGCATCAGATTGGACGGCTTGATATCGCGATGTACGATTCCCAAATCGTGCGCATAAGCGAGTCCAAGAGCTGCCTGCCGAATCATCTCGCAAGCGTCGGCAATACTCAGCGGTCCCAGATTCTTGGCTAAGCGACTCAAGTCCATTCCGTCAATGTGTTCCATCACGAGGTAGTGTATGCCCTGGTCATGACCAGCATCGGTCGCGCTGACGATGGCTGGATGATTGAGTTCGCCAGCAGCGCGAATCTCGCGTTGAAACCGAGCTTCAAATTGTTCGCGTCGAAAGAACCGCAGTTGCAACAACTTGATGGCAACATGCTTGCCTAGAGAACCGTGCTTGGCAAGGAAGACGGAACCCATGCCTCCAAAGCCCAGCGGCTTGATTAGCTCGTAGGGGCCAATCTTTGTTTGTGGCAGATAGATCGAAGCCAACTCTGCCGGAGTGTCAATCTGATTTTCTCGGGTAAACAATGCTTGGGCTTTCCCCAAGGCGACGCTCAGCGTGGATACTTCGTCAGGATGAGCCGACGATGCCAACGCAATTAAGCCGGCTAGCGAATCAGGCTCCCTTTCAATATCACAGGCCGTTTTTTCGCAGGCACTGCAATTGGCAATGTGAGTTTCTATGGCATCGATTTGCTTAGGATCGCCCCAACCAGCCAAGTAGGCTTTCAGGTCTTCACGAGCGAGACACGTATCGGATTCAAAGCATACCATATCAAAAACCTGTCCAAGAATAACCCAAGCTATGGTGTTTATGCCTATCATAACACTGCAACAGCCCGTTCCTACCGAGCAAATGGGGGCTAAAATACTAGAACGCAACTCGCGTGACACCTGTCGGAAGAAAAAATGAATTCGCAGTCCGAGTCGACAAACGAAAGCCTGTTATCTCGAGCCAGACGGAAAGATTCGCAAGCTTGGGATGAGCTTGTGCAGCTCTACGGGCCATTGATTGTATTTTGGCTTCGTCGGAGCGGATTGGATGTTCAACAGTCGTCCGATGGCGTTCAGGAGGTGTTCGCCGCAGTAATTCGCGGACTAAGTGCCTACCAACCAAAGCGAGAGAGCGGCTCATTTCGAGCTTGGTTGTGGACAATAACTCGAAATAAAGTTCGCGACTTCCATCGACGCAACTCTCACCTACCAACGGCCCAAGGCGGAAGTGCTGCGCTGCGAGAACTCAACGAGATTCCAGATTCCCTTTACAACTCTGATAGCGAACCAACAGACGACAACCAGTATCAGTTGTTGGTCGCAAGAGCCTTAGCACAAGTACAGCCAGAGTTTGAAGACAAGACATGGCGGATTTTTCATCGAAGTGTCATTGACCGTATTTCATCTGACTTAGTTGCCGAAGAATTTGGAGTTACTCCCGCCGCGGTAAGAAAAGTTCGAAGTCGAATTCTGCGACGTCTGCGCCAGCAACTTGGCGATATCGAGGATACCTCGTCAGAGTAAGAAAATCTCGAAGCGCGCGAACCCAGTGATGCGCAGTCGGTCTTGAATCCCAGTTGGAGGAATAGCAAGTCCGAGAGAGTTACGAGTGAAGAGAATTGGAAAGAAATTGAAGGCCTCGCCTGAGCAGACTTTGGCGGAACACTTGAAGCTGCTCGATCTTCGCTCACTGGCTGAGTACGTTGTTTGGTGCAGAAAGCACGGATTCTCCGACCATCCATTTAAGCACCGCAAGGAACGTGAGAGAGAGCTTGAGTTTTCGAAGAACCAAGCGGCTTTAGTCAATCGACAACCTCGCATTGTTCGCAGCAGAAATCCTTGGCAGATTGTAAAGTCTATCTGTGAAGGTGATATGAAGAATGAAACACTGACTATTCCGCATTTGGTACATTTTGCTCAGCAACTCGATCCGCCTGCACCAGATGCACCTGAACGCACTGAGGTGATCGATCGCGAGGCAATGCTTGAGTTGTTACCAAAGTTAGATAGTCAGCGATGCCAGTTTTTGTTCGAACCACTGTTGGCCTGTCCTAGATTTGGTCAGTCTCCAGAAAACACTTTTTTAGCAGCCCTGGCTCGGATTGCGGCTTACCGACGTGAATGGGTTAGACCGATTCGCTCGTGGACTCCAACCACACATAATCCAAGACGACAATTCAGTAGCTTGTTTCATCACTTGCTGGATAAGCATGGCGAAGTTCCCGAGAGCTTCGTGTCGGCATGGTTCCAGGGAGACATCGATGGAGCTGACAGGTATCGCAAGTGGGCTATTGTGTTGGGCTCTGGTGTTGGCCTACGAGGTTGCGATTTGCCGATTCCGTACACACGAGGTTTATGGCAATGCTTGCGTCGAGCACCTGAAAATCTTCTGACCAGCGAAGCTCTGCGATGGGCGCAGGTGGTTAGCCTTCAGGGCTCACCGCGTTTGGCGGACGTTCTTTTGCGTACTCGGATTGCAAACCGCTTCGAGCAGGAAGAGTTCTGGAGCGAAGTAATCAAGTGGTTTATCGCCAACCCAATGCTCGACACCGTGCACGCTGGGCCAATTGTGGACTATTTGCATCAACAACGCTTTGTGCCAGCCTTGCGCGAAGGTCGCAACGGATCGCTAGCCGCACTGACTCCCCGACAACCGAACTTAACGATGAAGGGCCGCAGCGCGGAGAGCTTACTCAAGCATGTTCGCGGTTGGCACAACACTTTGCACTATGCTAACGTTGATCCCACAAGATGCTGGGCATCCACTGGCGTACCACAGCTAACGTTTGAGGAGGGTGAAAGGGACATGCCAAACCACAAAGCCTGGACCATTCGAGAGCTACTTTCGCAGGCGGATCTTAACGCTGAAGGCAAGAAGCTTAGGCACTGCGTATCGAGCTACTCGAATTCCTGCATGAGTGGTCACTGTTCTATTTGGACTCTAGAGCTGCAAACCGATTCAGGCATCGAAAAGCTGATCACGATTGAAGTGCGACCGATTTTGAAGCAGATCGTACAGGCTCGAGGTCGATTGAATCGTTATCCAACAGAGGCGGAGCTTGCCGTCATACGCCGCTGGGCAAGTGTGGCAGGCTTGAGACTATGTCTATAAAAAGTTAGATATATAGACGATCGTTATCTCCGTGCATTATTGAACGATGGAGCTAAGTGCGATACGATGCTAACAATGTGTTAAGGCTCTGATGGAGTGCGGAATGGAAGGCATCGTTCACTTCTTTGACAGCGATTTCGTAGCGGTTGAGACTCAGCCTGGGGTCTTCACCATCATCGAACTGTTTTCGGAAGCGGAGTTGCAGATCGGCGTTCGTCTAAAATGGCCCGACGGTGTTCGAGGGCGATTGAAGATTGAAATCGGTTCTGCATCCAGTAATTTCGAAGGAGCTATTCAGTACATTGGCGCGACGCGGGCCGAGATTGAAATGCTGTTGAACACAAAGTGAGTGTCACTTATGGTTAATCGTGTATCAATCTAGCTCTGCACCAACTGTTGCCGCTTCTTGGCGATAGTTTCGAGCAGCTTCTTTTGAGGTGCTGCAAACTTAGCGATGCCCTCGTCCATCAGTGTGTCATGCAAATGCTGCATGTTGACCTTGGAATGAATATCGTCGAGCACACTGGCTGAAGGAAGTCGATCAACTTGGCGATCAAATGTTAATCCGCTGCCTGCAACAGCTTCGTTCGTTTCCGGAGGATTCGTTTGAATGTCACTACCAGCTAGCGCAGCAACATACTTGGTCCTTGGATCACTGGCGGACTTGGTTCCCGTGCTGGCAAAGATAATTTCTTGCGACAAGGGCGTCGGATTAGACTTCCAAAATGTCTGATTGGCCCGCCAAATCTGCTTGGCGTTGACGATGCCGACCAAGCCTTGAGCTTCTGGGCTTAGGTTGGTGGCGTGCTTGGCCGTGTACTGATCTACTCGCGAAACGAAGATGCTGTAAACGCTCTTGAACTTGCTCAAATCGCCATGCTGTTTGGCTCCGGCCCAAACTCGATCTCTGGCCGTTTCATACTGCTGCATCGTGAAAGTCAGAGTGACATTCAGTGTCACTCCTGCAGCAGCCAAGGCCCGCACAGCATCCAGTCCGGCCGGCGTGGCCGGAATCTTAATCATGCGATTCTTGTGCCCTTGAGCCCACTTTTTGCCCAGTTCGATATACTTTTCGACTCGATCTCGGTGAGGCATGTTCAACTCTGGATCTTCGATCAATGGATCCAATTCAAAGCTGACCCAACCAGCATCGCCGCCAGTCTTTTCCCAAACTGGCAGGAAGGCATCCTGAGCTTCACGAACAAGTTGGTCGGTCAACTGCCAAGCAATTGTTTCATTATCCGAACCGGTTTGGCTTAGCCGAGCAATCTTGTCGTCGAACTTCCCGCTATCGACTAAGCCTGCGATGATGATCGGATTACTGGTAGCTCCCACCGCGCCCCACTCCAAATTGATCTTCACTAGATCGGGATCGATAGAGTCCAAGTAGAGCTTAGTGCCGGTTTGAATCAAACTAGTGATCGATGGATTGGACATGTTAAGGTTATCGTTTAAAGGGAAATTGACGCCTGAGCATTGCGTTAGAACCTCAGTACGTCAGAGCTGGCTATTCAAGAAGTTACTCAAATCCATTGTCACCGAATTGCGTGCGTGAGCAAACTACACTTCGGCCACTTGTTCCGAGAATTCATCCAAACAGGTTTCTTAAAACGATTGTTAGGTAGCTTCAGCCACGGATTGGCACAGATATTCACGGATGATTGAACGAAATGAACTACGGAGTTGGTTCGCGATATCGTAGCAGACTCATCAGTGCGAAAGAGGTTCCGTAGGGTGGATGATAGTTGTAAAGTGGATAATCCCACCAGGAACCATCGGTCTCTTGGCGATCGACTAGCAAGCCAGCCAGATGAGGTGCCAATCGTTGACGGTCGGACTCTGGCAACTGTTCTTGGCAATAAGCCGCGTAGTAGTGCCCATAGTAGAAAAAGTAACCAGCAACTTGCATCCAAGCTTCGTGAGGTATTGGCCGCTTGCGACCGATATCCAGCCAACCGTGCCGGCGGATCAATCGCTCAAGCCACTCGACGACAACAGCATCCGTTATCTTCTCATCGCCCCACAATCTCATTGCCAAGTTACAGGCCTGTGATCGGCCCAAGCTACCTCCAGGTCGATTGATCTCTCGCATTGGGCTGTTCTTGAGATACTCACCATAGATATAGGTGAAGTCCGATTTCTGCTGCCTTAATGTTGCTGCCACCGCTCGCTTCGCTAAACGCTCGGGCGGCTCGATGCCAAGTTGCTTGGCCTCATAAAAAGCGATCAGGATCGTAGCGTTGACGAAGCTGGTCGAAGAAGCAGTTGGCTGTTTAGCGCCAATATCAAAATCGTAGTAGCCCCAGCCGCCATCGACCGTTTCATAGTCACTCAATCGCTCATATTGCGTTTGGATCAAAACCTTCAATTGTTGCTTGAGTTGATCGGATTGGCTTCGGCGATGAAGTCGCACCAAAGCTTGAATGCCGTAGCCGTGCCCCCAGACGTTGTAGATAGCATCAGGAGTTGCTCGGCGCAGTTTCGGCAGATGCTCAATCAACCATGCCTGACCTAGATCAATGGCGACTTTGACCTGCGGATACTGTGGTTCAAGTTCACATAGTGCGGAAATGCAAAGCGCCGTTGTACCGGCACCAAATGCATGGTGAGCGCCCGGAACGGGAGCGTAGATATTTAGATCTTTGGTTTTGGTGGGCGAGCCCCACGAGCCGTTCTTGTTTTGAGTAGTCAACAAAAAGTCGACGCCTTTCTTGATCGCCTCGTCAATCTCGGCTCGACTTGCTCGGCGCGCAATCTCAGACAGCGGTTTATGATCGCGCTGAGCGTCGTTAGCCTCACGTGACTGCGTTTGTTCGGATTGCCTCTGCACTAGCTGGCTGGCCGCTGCGTTGGCTTGATCGGAATGCTCAGCCTTTTCAGCTTGCTGACAGAACGCTGGCCTATCAACAATGCAAATCAGCAACAAGCTCAGCGTTGCAGCCAAAGCGCGAAACGTTCTGCGGCGCAAATTGTTTTTCGGATTCAGGCTAAGGCAGCACAACATGCTCGCCCTCCCGCAAGCCTTGATTCACTTCGACTCGCTTGCCATCTCGCTTGCCAAGTATCACGTCTTGCCGAGTGCTCTTGCCTGACGCCGTATCAAAGATCATGACGTAAACCTTGGAGTCTTCGAAGCGAACGGCGTCGAATGGAATCACTAGCGACTTTTCTTTTTCGTATACGACGCCTGAGATCCTGCCGGTCATCAAAGGCAGCAGGCCGTCTAAATCGGCTGGAGTATTGATTCGAAAGTTAGCACGATAGGTGCCAGGATCAGTCGGAATGTCACTTCGCTCCTCGCAGACCAACTGAAGCCGCGATTCGGGTTTAGCGGTCGGCTCAAACGTAGCAGCCATCCCAGGACGAATCATCGGCAATTGTTTCTCGGTAAGCGTCGCTCGCACAAACAACTTATCTGTCGAGACAACCGTCAGCAGAGTTTTATTAGCGGTCAAAGCTCCTCCCACGTTTTGCAGTTCATCAACCGAGCCTGGACCTTTCCAGCCGAGATGACTTACGGCGCCCCAGAAGACCACACCTGCGAATGGCGAAGCTGCAGCCAGTAGTTGGCGGTCTTCGTTCAGATTGGTAAGTTCTTTCTTGGCTGATTCCAAAGTGGCTTCGGATTTTGCCAGCCCAAGTTTGGCGGTGATCAGCTTTGCTTCTTTGCTTTTGACTAGCTTTTCGAACTCAAGCTTGGTCTTAGCTGTAGAGTTCTTCAAGGCCGCTTCTTGACGATTCATTTCGACGGACAGTTGTCGTTCGACCGAACGCTTGGTGTTTTCTAGTCCGCGTTGAGCTCGCTTAAGATTGTTGAGTGCTCGCTTCAAGACGATCTCTTCCGACTCTTCGGTCAATTCATCGGCATCGTACATCTTCTTGAGTTGATCGTACTCCTCCTGCAGATACTCAACACCTTGCTCGGAGGCTTCGATCGAATAGCGTAAATCATCTTCCTGTTTAGGGCGGCCGAATTTCAGGTAGTACTCAAGCTCTTCTTGAGCGCGATTATTTGCCTGTTCCGCAGCTTCCAATTCGATGCGAAGCGATTCTTCGAGCAACGCTATTGCCATGGTGGACTGCTTGAAATCAAGCTCGGCTGCAGCGACAGCTTGTTCTGCCGATCGACGTGCTCGTTCATATGCGTCGGCATCAAGCTGAAGGACGACCTGCCCTTGAGAAACCTTGGAGCCGTGCGGCAAGACTCCCATTAGTCGCATCTCTTTGAGCGTCTTGGGCTTGAGCGTAAACTGAGCTTTGGCTGGAGAATCGACCACGCCCTCAAGCTCTACGGCAATTTTGATGGGAGCGACTTCGACCAAGGCCGTATTTGGTTTAGGTGCTGGCGGTAGTGGTGTGCTTGGAGTCGGCACGGGTGCAGCCGAAGTCGAAGTTGAGGTCGAAGTGGGTTGCCCCGCAGGCGATTGAGCGACAACTCCGCTGCTTAGGCAACTAGCCAAAGCGATTGTCGCAGTGGCTATCGACATGCGACGGTGGGAATGTTTCAGCCTACGAAATCTCATGTTGTTCTCCTCATGCACGGTCTAAACAAGGTATGGTCGAGCAGTATAATCGCTGGAAGCCTTGTCGCAGCCAAGTTCGAATCGAGCTGACCAGAAAGAGCGGAAAGGACTCCACAAATAATTGTTTGAGATTCTAGACGAACATCGGAGTCGAGTATGGATCGGGAAAAGTATGAAAAGCTGGTCAACACCTTCTTCAAATGGGACCAGGAATCGATCCTGACGATCTTCGCCGAGTTGCTTTCGGCCGCCTCAGCCGCTGATGCTCAACCCGGCGCGCCGGTGATGAGCCAAAACTACGAGACGGCTCGTGAGAATCCCGAGATCAACATTTTGCCAGGAAACTTGAAGGATGCTCGCGATTCGATCTTTCCATTTTTTTGGGGCACCGAAAGTTGGAATAGTCCTCTGCATTTGGAAAACGTACGCGGCCCAGCCAATCACGCGTCGTTGGTGGGTGCGCTGGCTTGCTTGCTGAAGAATCCCAACCTCTGTACCGATCGCTACAGCCAACGCTCGAACGAATTGGAGCTAAAGGCGGTTACCGCACTTGCCAATCTGACTTTCTACCACACACAAGATCCATGGGGAGTTTTCACGATTGGCGGCACCATCTCCAATTTCTACGGCGCGAAGATTGGCTTGGAGCGTGTCTTGCCAGGAACGATGCAGAATGGCTTGGCGAATAGTGGTTCTGGTGTGATCGGTATCTGCTCGTCCGCAAGTCACTATTCAAATCAGACCATTGCGGGCTGGATCGGGATTGGTACTAAGCAACTAATCAAAGTTCCAACGGATCAGCATCTCGCAATGCGACTAGATCTGCTGGAAGCCCAGATCGAGAAGGCATATCAAGACGGGAAACTGGTCGCCTATATCGTGGCAACGTTCGGTTCGACAGACGGTTTCGGTATCGATGATATTCAGGCAATTCGCGAGATCATCAATCGACTGAGCAGCAAGTACAGCAAGCCTGCTCCTCAGTTGCACGTTGATGCCGCAGTTGGTTGGGCTCTGACCTTTCTGACGGACTACAATCTGACGAATAACGATTTGAAGATGTCCCAGTCGCTGCTGGAGAATGTGGCGAAGGTTCAAAATCACTGCCGAGGCTTGCAGCACGCAGACAGTATCACGATCGACTTTCACAAGATGGGACGCGGACACTATCCCTCCAGCGCTTTCATCGTAAATCGTCGTGAGGATTTAAAGTTCTTGGCCCGTAGCGTTTCGGACACTCCATACTTTGCAGAGGCCACAGCCAATCGCGATCCAGCTCTGTTCACGTTGGAATGTTCTAGGCCAGCGATCGGACCTTATACTGTAATGGCCTCGTTGGATGGAATCGGTTTAAATGGTTGGCGAATGTTGGTAGCGCGAAGCCTTGAACTAGCTCAACAATTGAAAGATCGATTGCAGCAGTTAGAATTCTGCCGCGTATTGAACTACGAAAACGTCGGCCCTTCGGTGAACTGGTGGGTCTTGCCCAAGGGGCGCGATGCCAACGAGATCTTTAGTCGACTGACAGAAGGCAAGCTAACGGAAGCTGATCAGCAACGCTACTTCAAAGAGATTAGGCGACTGTATGATAAACGCGAGATGACGGCAGATCCTGCCAGAGATGCAAAACTCGGCTTCACTACTGACTATGGCTTCCAACCCAATGATATCCACATTCCTGCATGGAAAGCGGTTTTCTTCAATCCTCAAACCGATGATGCCATCATTGATCGGATCATCTTCAGCCTTGAAGATTTGGTTTAGATTCAGCAGTGCCGACTTAAAATTTTGTGATTATCAGCCGAAGAGCTTTTCCTTGGCGATCGCTCCCAGCAATTTGAAGTGCTGAATAGTTGTCCGAAGCGTTCGCATTTTGGACACACCCGTTGTTCGGGGCCTTAGCGTTGCTGGAATCTCGCCGATATTGGCTCCGGCTTGGTCAACTCGCCAAAGCAACTCAGTCACACCGACAAAACCGCAACTGACAATCTTGCAGTTCTTCACCAGCTCTGAGCGATAGACACGGACGCAGCAGGTGTAGCAGGTCAATTTGTTTCTCATCGGCCAGCGATAGAGTAACGATGCACAGCGCGACAGCCAAATTCTCCAGGCTGGTACGTTGCCGACGCTTCCCTCGGGATGATAGGGCGAGCAGGTCACGCAATCGAGCGGCGTCTCAAGAGCTTTTTGCATAAGATCGATCAGCAATAACGGCTCGTAAGTGCAGTCTGAATCGATCACTGCAACCCAGGGAGTTTGGCAGGCCGCAAAACCCGTCTGCAAAGCCGCGATCAAGCCACGATTCTGAGGATGCTGAAACACTTGAACTTGCGGCCAATCCTTAAACGCCGCCAAAAGATCTTGATAGGTCGAATCTGAACTACCGTCATCAACCATGATGAACTGCCACTGGATCGAACTTGCTCTTTGGCTAGACACTTCAAGCAGATTTGCAAGTCTTTCCTTAAGCTGCCCGACACTCTCCGATTCATTGAAACACGGAATAACCACTGAGATTGATACAAGTTCAGCCGTCTGCTGAGAAACGAGGCGTGAATCCATTTTGCTGAGATAGCTTTCTTACAGCGAGCAGCCCAAACAGTAGTTTGAAGAGAACGAAACTCCCGTCGAACCTTTATTTTTTACGAAGCCAAATTATGCCGCCGGCCCATCAGCACTGCAATTGGCAATTATAATGTCCAGCCTTCATTTTCTAACCCGCTTTTCTTATTTTGGTCACGCGCTGCACTCACCCGATTTGGCCCGCTTGGAGTTTCTGCGATGCGATTCAAATTCCCTTGCCCATATTGCTCCGCCACACTGAATGCTCAAGATGACTGGCGAGGCAGGAAGGCGACTTGTAAATCTTGTAGCAAAAAGCTGGTTGTACCACTACTTGAGCAGCCCACGGTCGATGCAGAAGAGCCAACGGGTCCAAATCCCTCGGTTGCTTCTTCAGAAACTCCTGCCGAAGAATCCGTTGGAAATAAAGTTGCTCCAGCGGAAGCTGTGCAAGCGAAAACCGACGAGCCAATTTCAGCAATCACTGAACCACTATCATCGATGAACTTCGAAATTGTCGAGCCGACTCAGCCAGAAACGGAGCTCGCAACAAGCAACTTGATTGAGAATGTAGCAAGCGAACTCGCCGAGGTTACCGAAGGACCTGTTGAGGAGGTTCCTGCGGCGATCATCGAGGTACCATCAATCCTCGAAAAGACAAATTCAGCCGACGATCTATCTGATTTTGCATCACCACTCGCAAGTGTCGGCGGTAGTTCGGCAGATACTGGGACCACAGGTGCTAGCTCTACGCGTGTTGAGTTTCAACAGCCAGTTGTGTCGGACTCCATCGCGTCACTTGCTGTAGCAACTGCTGCAAAAACAACCAGCCAGGAAGTCAATTCCGACTTAATACTTAATTCTATTCGCGGCTCAATTAAGCCAGTACAAACAACTGTGATGTATCGTTTGGCAGTGATCCCAGTTGCCATACTGATGATCATACTGCCACTGGTCTATATCGCACTGATTGCCGGCGTTGGTTACTTCACTTGTTGGTACGCTGTTAATGGCTTGAGCGTTTTTGAAGGAGTCAATCCTTCCGGCGGAGGCGGGCGTAGTCGAGGTATGGGAGCTGTATTGATGTATGCGGGTCCGCTGTTCGCATCGGCCTTGACTTTCATCTTTCTGATCAAGCCGCTATTTGCCAGAACCAAAAGATCTACGGCTCAAATCGCTATCAAGCCTGAGCAACAACCGGCAATGTTTGCCTTCGTCGAGCAAATTGCGAAGGCAGTACACGCACCAAAGCCGACTAGCATCGTTATCGATACTGAAGTGAATGCGTCGGCATCGTTCCGTCGCGGTTGGCTCAGTCTGCTTCGTCGTGGTGATCTCGAGCTGACGATCGGCCTACCATTGGTTGAGCGACTGACGGCTCAAGAATTAGCTGGAGTGTTGGCGCATGAGTTCGGGCATTTCTCGCAGGGGCTAGGAATGCGGCTGCAATACATCGTGCGATCGATCAACATGTGGTTCGCACAAGTTGTCTATCAGCGTGACCGCGCCGATCAATGGCTCGCCAACTCGGCCAGAGAGCTTCATATTCGTATACGAATCGTCGTCTACTGTACGATGTTCATGATATGGTTGTCGCGACGGGTACTTTGGGTGCTGATGATGATCGGGCACGGCTTTTCCAGCATTCTGTTGCGTCAGATGGAATACGATGCTGACCAACATGAAATTCGCTTGGCGGGCAGTGATCGGTTTGTTTCCACAGCTCAGAAATTGCCTCGTCTAGCTGTGGCTTATCAAGAAGCCGCCATGCAAATGCAACATGCGTTTGCTGACGAGCGATTGGTGAATCACTTGCCTGCTTTGGTGGGAATCAACTTTGATCAGCAGTCCGCTGAGATTCTTCAGAAGCTTGACGAACACTCGGCTTCTGAAAAATCGAGTTGGTTTGATACTCACCCGCTTAATCGCGATCGAATTGCCCGCGCAGAACAGTCTGCCAGCCGCGGTATTATGTCGCTAGATATTCCTGCCAGCCAACTATTCCAGGATTACGATGCTCTTGCGAAGAATGTAACGCGACAATTCTACGTCGAAATCTTCGAAGGAGAGTTCAAAGACTCAATGCTGACTGAGATCGATCAGGTTCAAGCATTGATGGAGAGTAGCAAAGCCGATTATAAAGCTCGAGTGAAACTACTAGGTGAAGAGTTCGCGGTGGTGCGGCCTATTCCGCTATCTTCTGCTACTAATCGTCATGAGGAGTTTCAGCAATTGTTGGTTCGAGCGGAGCAGATCCAGAAGGCAATGGCTGAAAGCGTTGAGGAGTTTAAGAAAAACTGTAAATCGCTGGAAGAGCTTGAACGGCGTTGGATAACAGCCTACCAGGCTTTGAGCTTTCAATCTTGCGGAATCACCTTCAAAGAAAAAGTCTGGGAAGGTGTACCTGTTGATTCAGCAGCAAGCACTCAGCGAGCCGCTGATCAGACTCAATTCGAGCTTGGGCAACTTCACGAGAGACTGGCTAAGTTCGAAAAACTGTTGAACAAAGAATCGATACAACGATTCAATGCTTGTGGAGCATTGAGGACTGCGATCAGTTCTCGGCAACGAACGTTCGCGAGCGAATGTTCAAGGCGCTAAATACACTGGCAAGCCAATTCAAATGTCAACATGACTACGTTTCGCTCAAGAGAGATTTTAGTGTCGTCGCGGGTATTTTCGCTGCCGCTGATTTTGGCAACCTGTCCAAGGCACAACGTGCCGAGGTCGAAAAGCACATTGATCGACTGAAAAGCTTCGTGTCAAGGATCTGTCAGAGCGTCCAATCCACGGCCTATCCATTCGATCATTCTCGCGGTGAAATCACTTTGTCTCAGTATCTCGCGCCAAACGGACTGAAACTGGTGGACATGACTTCGACTTGCGAAACCTCAGCGACTATCCTTCAGAACTATGATTCTGCCTACATTCGATCTATCGGCGTCTTGAGTGAAGGGGTTCTACGTACCGAAGAATACTTGGATAGTGTACCGCGTGAATCCTTACTTCAGGACGCGGCGGCTTTATCACAAAGGCCAGAAACAAGCTCCACAAACGGCTTTTCCAATCCGCCCGCAATCCCTGGTGCAGCAGATGTAGCAGCGGATGATAATGCCGATGTCATAGACGCATCGGAAATTGTTGACGCATCGGAAGTCATTGAAATCAAGAGCGATACAAGTCCTGCGATCTTCGATTTCTCGAATGCAGAAACTTTACCTGCGGCAACGCCAGCCTACGTCTCGACAAGTCAGCCGTCTTTATCACCGTTGATCGCGACGGAAACTCCAAAGCGATCACGGAAGTGGATTTGGATACTCGCTCTCGGAGCGATTGTGCTCGTTTCCGGAGGTATTGCTGCGGTCGTTATAGCGGCTGGCAAATTCTTGGCCAGCGGCTCGAAGCCTAAGATTTACACGAAGCCGACGATCGATCCGAGCGACATTGTTCATTCAACTCAACGAAACTTTCTCTATCGTTGGAATACAGAGTTGCCCGTCTCCTACGAACTGACGATTACACACAAGAAGAAGCCCGACGAAGCAATCGCTCGTGGAAAGGTCAGCTTTACCGAGTTGACGAATTCGAATGCAGATGCCAAAGATCCTACAGAGTTCTCGACTGGCTTTTTGATCGATGGAGGATTGGTGGCAACTACGGCTTCAAGCGTATTGGGATCTTCGCAGATTGCCGTGTTCGACTCCGTGCGTGCGCAGTTTGTCTCTGCCAGCATCCTAGCTGTTGATACGGAAAAGAATGTAGCTCTGTTAACCACACAGCTATCTGGGCCTCCCGTCCTCAAGTTAGCCAGCGCTGGTTCATCCAACGAAGGAACGGTGAATGTACTAAGCGTTAGTGGGGCAGGTGGTCCATCCGCAGCCATGCCCAACCAGTTGACCGAAAATGCCAACACTCTGGTCGTCCAAAGCTCCTCAGAGGCTCCCAAACTGAAGCAGCCAATGCTCGATAGCGAAATCGGTTGCCCGATCGTTGACTCACAGGGGTTAGTTGTAGGTATTGTTGATGTCCTGCATTCATCAAGTGAGTCTAAGACTGAAGCGAATGCGAAGATGATCACTTCAAGGGAAATACTCGACCTGCTCACCTTTTCCAAAATTGATATTAGCAGATCAGGCGGTCGGTCCTGGTCCAATTCATCTTCACCCTCTCAGCCAGTTGTCCGAATACGTTCCTATCAAAAGCATCCCTTCAAGCGTGCTGGCGCCAGAGTCAAGCTGGTTCACTCACCCAATCATACTGAGAACTTCAGTGGTTGGTTGAATGTTTCCCAACTTGGGCAATTGCGTGCATCCACCATGAAAGACTCTAGCCCGCCAGGCATGCCATCCTTCGCCGAAATGGTGTTCGTGCCGCTGGATTCGATGAAGCAAACAGAATGGGTGGTGCAAACGGCTAGCGTACGGGAAATGGTGCCAGCTCGCAGCGTCTTCGGCAGCTCCTCGTCGCCATCGTCGATTAGCGTGAAGCAGAGTGCACGCTACCAGGTCAAAAATCGCGACGCAGATCGAGTGCATATAGAGGGTGACATAGAGACTGAGTTAGGCCCCGTCGAGAGTCCAAGCATCACCATCAAGCAACACACGGTTTGTGAGTTCAATCTCGAACTTGGAATCCCAGAGAAAGTGCAGCATGAGTTTGAACGGCGCGAGGTTAAGGGCCGTCCGCTCGATTGGATTATCACGCTCAAACGCGTCGAAAACTCAGAAAAGTAACGCTGAGATGAATTCATGTGCTCAACGATTTCCAAGCACAGGCTCAATTGCCGATTGTGCTTTGCGTTACTCTCGGCAAAAATTCAACGCAGCCAACTGAAATCCGTTCTCTTGATGTCGAGCTACTGAATTGCTGCAAGTCTTTACTATACCCGTTACTCCCTTCGCGCAAAACGCTCGAGTACTCTTCGATTCCGAGTCTGGAAGTACACTGATCGTGGATCCAGGTGGAGATATCGATCTAATCCTCTCTGTTGTGGAAAAGCTGGAGGTCAAGGAACTTAAGATTCTGCTGACTCACGCACATATTGATCATGCTGGCGGAACAAGTCTCTGCCTGAGTCATGCCAAGGCCCATTTTGGATTTGAGATTCCCTTGGTGGCGCACGCCGAACCAGTTCTTCGCGGAACAATTCAACGCCAAGCGAAACTATATGGTTTATCGCCCGACGAGTACTTGAACGCGCCTGAGCCCAACATCACACTGGGGGAAGGAGATCAGTTCGAGCTTGGTACATTCAGCGCTAAGGTGAATTGGGTTCCTGGGCATGCTCCAGATCACATTACTTTGTTCTTTGATGTAGCAGAGTTCGAGTTGAACGAAGCTGGAGCTACTGAAACTTTCTATTCTCCTGTGTTACTAGCTGGCGATACACTCTTTGCCGGTAGCATTGGCCGAACCGACCTACCGGGAGGCTCAATGCCACTCCTGCTGAAAAATATCAAAGAAAAGCTGTTTGCGCTGCCAGAAGATACCATCGTTCTTTGTGGTCACGGCCCATCAACGGTGATTGGTGAAGAGAAAGAGTTCAATCCATTTCTGCAATAGAAACAAGCTCTACATCGGACACTGCAGTTGAAGCTTTGTTTAACGGCAAGCCGAAGGCGACTGCGATATTTGCCTCGGTGTGACTTCTGCGATATAGGTTCGCTTAGCGTCGTATCAACCGTTTGTGCTTGCTATCTTCTACAATGTTACGGTCGATCGTTCCGACGCGTACGCCTCCGGCTAACGGCTAAACACGGCTAACGGCTAAACAAAGCCCATTCACCAATCATTGCTCCCCAAGTTGAATTTTTCAACTAAGGTTTGAGCCTTTACCTGCGAGTTGGGGAATGGATTCTGAAAGTCGGCAGAATCACCAAAGCTCACATTGAGCGCTCGGGCAGCTTGGACGATCGAGCTATTGGGATCAACCGTCGAAAGCCGCTCTACAGCTTCGATGATGGGTACGCTATCAATATTCGGAGGAGCATAACATACCATCTCACCAAACCGCCCCTCTTCGATCAGTCGAATTGCATGAGCGCCAAACTGAGTGGATAGACAGCGATCAAAGTAGGTTGGCGCTCCACCTCGCTGTAAATGTCCCAACACCACGCATCTTGTTTCCGAGTTCAGTCGACTTTGGATTTGATCAGCTACCCACTGACCAATCCCGCCTAAACGAACTTGCTGCTGGTCCGAAATGGCACTCAAAGTTACCTGTCCACCTTCAGGCAGTTGAGCACCTTCAGCTACCACAACCAACGTGAATGGGCGGCCCATCTCACGTCGCTGCAAGATCTTGGCGCAGACGTTCTCGATGGTCCAAGGTATTTCAGGAATCAAGATCACATCGCCTCCGCCAGCAATGCCAGCGTGAACGGCAATCCAGCCCGCATGCCTGCCCATCACCTCCAACACCATCACTCTTTCGTGACTGGCTGCAGTTGTATGCAATCGATCCAGAGCATTGGCTGCACAAGCAACCGCGCTATCGAATCCGAAGGTGAAGGCGGTATGGGAGATATCGTTGTCAATCGTTTTGGGAACGCCAACAACAGGGATACCAATCTGGAACAACTGCTGAGCAATCGAAAGCGATCCATCACCACCAATGCAGATGATCCCATCAAGGCGATGTTCGTGCACATTGCGTTGGACATCGGCCAAAAGATCCGCAGGTAGCTCTCGAGCTTGATTGATGCCAACCTTAGCCGAGAATCGACCTTTGTTGGTTGAGCCCAGAATCGTCCCACCTTGATCAAGGATATTGGCAGTATTCTCGATGGTCAGCTCTATCGATTGAAACGGCGATGCAAGACCTTCGTAGCCCTTCTTGATACCGATCATTTCGTAACCCAAGTGAATACCGGCTTTGGTCGCAGCACGAATCACCGCGTTCAGTCCTGGACAGTCACCTCCACCGGTCAGTATGGCTATTCGACGGCGCTGAGTCCTAATCATCTATGCAGATCCAAGTTGGTGTAGGCAATCGCACAGCAAATGGCAGATGCGAGAGCGGCAATTCTACGTTACTTAACGTTCGCCACCAATTATGGCAGAGTTAATTCGAAGATACGAATTGGAACGCGACCGTCTTGCAGGTCCACATCTACTTCGCGCTTATTCCAACCCGCTTCGACTGCGAACTGCGCGAACTTGTCGCCAGTATGTCGATGCGGTTCGCTGAGCAGTACACAACCGCCTGGTGCCAGATGCTGTCTGGCACAGGTATTCAGCAAGGGAAACAAAGTTGGATCGTAAACTAGATCCGAACCAATAATCACTGGAAAAGGTGTGCCAGCAGCTTCGTCCACCGTCCAACGCAACTGCTGATACTGAATTTGATCCGAGACGGGCCATGAGTTCAACTTGGCAACACTTAAGGCCAGTTGTACAGCGTCCGTCATCACGACGGATGCTCCCCGCGCGGCTGCACCGGTACCTGCTTGACCCGACCCGCAACCGAGTTCTAGGATACGCAAGTTAGGGCAATCCAGCCTGGCTAAATAGCGATCCAGGCCTCGAGCAGCTCGCCAAGTAGCAGCCCAAAACGGATCGACCTCCTCAGGCGGTTTATCGCTTTCAAGAGCGGCTTGCAGCAAGTCATCCTGATTGGTGACGCGATACCAGGTGAACTGACGATTGCCCAACTCCACTTCGGTCGGCTCGAGCTGCACGACCTGTTCGATTTCGGCCTTCAGCTCAAGCCATTGAGGACTTTCGTGAGGATGCGTCATCGCTTAACAGACTTCGACGGCCCAGCATCGCTGAGCGCCTGCAGTATCTGCGACTGTGTGTAGCCATTGCCAAAGCTGATCGGCTCGTACTTCTTGCCAGACGGAAAGATCACCACCAATGGAACGCCTTGGCTGGGTTGCATCTTGGTAAAGAAGTTGAATTCGTCTTCTGAAATGTGATCAATGTCAACCTCGTAGACTACTACATTATTCTCTTTCACGGTGGCTTTTGTTTTGGTTCGATCAAGATTCGCAGCCTTGAGTGTCTTGCAAGTAGCACACCATTCGGCAGTGAACTCGAGCATCACGGTCTTACCCCCGTTCACGTCATTGACAAACTGAGCCATCGAAAACTTCTGCCAAGGCAATGGATCGGTAACCTGCGGAGTTGCAAAGGCTAGCCAACCAACCACCGCGGCAAATGCGCTGGCTTGTCCCCAAGCTTTCAACTTGTCATTCAGCTCAGCGTAACCAGGCGTGCGACCAATCCACCAACAAGCCGCTGCCAAGCCCGCCAACAAAATCAACGTTGGCATTACAAGTGGAGCGTCGATCGGCAACATCAGCCACAAGACGGTTCCAACCAATACGAATCCCATCACCTGCTTGAATGTATCCATCCAAGCCCCAGGCTTAGGCAGGAACTTCATCAAGCTTGGACGAAATCCAACCAAGATGTACGGAGCTGACATACCAAGCCCCATGAAGGTAAATATCGTCATGGTAATTGGTGGCGGAGACTTTAAAGCAAATCCCACTGCGGTTCCTAAAAATGGCCCACTACATGGTGTTGCCAAAACTGTGGTGATCACGCCCTTGGCGAATGCACCTAAAGCGCCCTCTTTCTTGGCTAAATCCTGAGCGTTACGACTTCCTGCAAAGCCCGGTATTGGTATCTCCCAAACGCCCAGAAAGCTAAGCGCCATCACGAAGACAATCGACACCAGCGCGATGTTGAATGGGTCGTAGCTAAACTGTTGGCCCCAGCCCAATTGCTTCTGCTGTCCTAACCCAATTGTCTGGCCAAGCCCTAACTGCAATGCAATCGAGATGCCTGCAAGGACCCAAAAAACGCTGATGATGCCCAACGAGTACCACAAGTTCAGCGCCAGTACTCTGCGTGGGTTGCTACCGCCTTGTTCCAGGAACGAAAGCAACTTCAATCCGATAACGGGCAACACACATGGCATAAAGTTGAGAATGAAGCCAGCCAGCAGCGCGGCTCCAATCATCAGCGGCAAGGTTGCTTCGCTATCACCGCTCTGAGACTTGGGCTGCAACTGACTGATGTCGTAGTCCAAGCTTGGAACGGCTTGCATGGTAGCTTCACGCGTTGAGTTAGCTACTCCAGGCGGAGCTTCACTCACGCCAGGCGGGACCTGCGACAACCCAGGCGGTGCATCACCAATGCCTGGAGGTGTATCACTTGGTCTGTTCCCTGTGTTGTTCAAACCGGGAGGTGTTGAGCTAGGTTCGGTAGGTGACTTCGTCGAATTCTCTGGCATTACCGCAGGTGGTTGAGTTGCAGTATTACTTGGTGCGGTGTTTGGTGCGGCTGCTGGAGCTTGAGGCAAATCCTCAGCAGCAATCTTTGGTAGTTTTACAGGCGACTTGCCGACCTTGGCAACGAATGCATGATCTTTGGGAGGAAAGCAATTCGACTCGATGCAGACCTGAGCGAATACCTTGCCTTTGATTTCCAACTGATCAACCTTCACTCCATCGGCTAGCTTCAAAGGCGCATACCAAGTAGCTCCGCCCTCGTGCTTTTCAACCATCAAATTGTCAAAGGCCGGATCTGGACCGACCTTAGGTTCGTCGACAGGCTTGAACTTACCAACCGAGAATTTTTCCGATTTGTCCAGCTTGATCTTGGTTTGAACCGGCCCGCCAGGCTGTTGAGTAATCGAATAGGTCCACTGATCTGGATCGAGAGCACCTGTGACCACCAGCACTGGAGGCTGATCGTCGTGCGCATCCACGATCACCCCGGAAGCTGTCAGCAGAGTACTGCCGGTCTGGCCACCAAATCCACCGGGAGAAAGTTGCGAGAATTGAGCCTGAACGTCTACGGCGGAAGCAAATAGCAAACCAGCCATCAAACTAGCCAGAATTGCCAGCTTCCGCATATTGTGGGATATCATCCGAATTTCCTTAGGAGACTAAAACTAAGAGCGTCAGATTTTACCAGCGCCAAATTTGCTGAGTCAACGCGAGCTAACGGCTGAATGAGCCACCTTAGTTCTAGTATTCTACGCAATCGACGAGTATCAAAGTTCACCCAAAACGCCTCGAACACCACAGTTCCCCAACACTTTGGGCCGCAAGGGTACTGGCGACCCTGGGTCTTCGAAGGGCATGCAAGAGAAGCTTGGCCGAACCAGGAGTATCGAAAGAGCGATGTATTTCTCGAACTGGTTGGAGACTCACGAGATATGAACAGAGTCTTGTTTTGATTTATCGGTGCAGCTCCATTCCTCATCAATCCTTCAACTCCGTTTCTGCGTCGGCGAGTTCTTCGTAGCGGCGGCCGTAGCCGAGGGTGCGGATGAGGTGAGCAGCTTTGGCGAGTTCGTCGCGGTCGCGGAACATGCGGGCTCGGTGGAGGTGGACATCGGCGAGGAAGAGCGGCATGGGGCCGCGCTCGGCGATCTGCTGGGCTTCGGCCAGATTCTTCTCGGCAAGTGCGTGCTCGCCGCGCACGAAGTGGTAGAGCGCAGCGGTTAACAGGCTACGTGGAAGTTCGTGCGTCGTTCCAGCGGCGCGGAGGCCGTTGACAGCAGCAGCGACATGCGGCAAGTAGAGCATCGCAAGCGTAGGATGGGCTTCCAGCCCGTCAGTAGAGTTGGAGTTCGTGGGATAGGCTTCCAGCCTGTCACAAGGATCCGTGGTTGGGTGATTTCGGGCGGGCTAGGCTACTGCCTAGCCATGCAATCCTTCCGTTGGCGGCTCGGCTGGAGCCTCGCCCTCCTCGCCCTCCCTGATGCCTATTCCACCTTTCGAATCAGCATCCAGGATCGCCTGGATCAGCCCGACACGGGCGAGCGTCAGATATTTAATCCGATATCGAGCAAATTCCGCGAGCCATTCAAGACGATGTTCAGGCCATAATCTCCCCACGGCGTTCGACCTCGGCCAGAACCTCAGCATGGGCCTCTCGCCCATGTTTGCTGACCACGGGCAGGATACCCATGCTACGTGAAATGTATTTCCACGCGGCCTGTTCGGCAGGGGCCAACAGCCAGTCGCAGTATTGGAAGCCTTGTACCGAATAGAGCAGGTCGAACTGCGGCTGCCTTTCCTGCTGCATTTGTTCGGCCTCGGCGAAGAGGTTGCCGGCTTCGTCGCGCTGGCCGGACTGGTGCAAGGCGTCCGCCGCCGTGGTGCGATTGGCCATTCGCTCGAACGCATCGCCGCTCTGGTCGGCGTGGGTGATTGACGCTCGGGCGTAGGTCACGGCGTGGGTCAACTGGCCCAGCGTCACCTCCAACTCGCTCAGGTTGCTGGCACTGATCGCGGCGAACTTCCACTCCTCCAGTCGAACGTAATTCTTCAACCCGGCACGCATCGGTTGCAGCGCTTCGCTCAAGCGGCCGAGGGCACGGAGGCTGAATGCGGCCTCGTTCAGCAGCCAGGCCTGAGCGGCTTCGCTCAAGTTCGGCGACACTTGGCTCCACGGCTCGTCGAAAAAGGCCGCCACTGCCGCTAGGTCCGCACCGATCGCTCCAAGTTTGTCTGAGCTATAGAAGCCGTCGCTTCCCGTGCCGCGGAGGATGCGGTCATCATAGACCATGTGGTTCGCCTCACTATGTCGTCCGGCGAGGCAGCCGTGGGTAACGGCTTCGTAGAGCGGAGCTAGTCCGTCGAGGCCATCCGGGCGGTGCGGCGTGTTCTCGCACAAGTAGTCGAACAGCCGCGAGTGAGCCGCTCGGAACGCTTCCGGCTGCTCCCGCTTTAACTGCGCTGCAAAATACTCGCGGATCAACGGGTGAGCGTCGAGCGACTGAGTCTTGCGATCACTGAAAACGAGGTTGTGATCAGTGAGGCGAGTCAAAGTGTCCTTCCAATCCGCCTGATGTATTCCCGCAACGGCGTCGCTGACTCCGGTAATGCCGCCGTCTTTCCGTAGTGCTTCAATGCAACCTGCATTGGCCGTTCGATCAAACAGCCCCATCATTCGGAGCACGGCCAATTGGCGTTGACCCCGTGGGCCTTCTGCCTGAAACCACTCTTCATACGCAGCCATTACGTTGTACGTGTGACCCTCCAACTGCCCTTCAAAGACACGCTGGAAATCGACTCGATCGCGTTGAAGGATGTCGCCATCGTGAACGGCGCGAATATATCCGCCGAGCATTTGCAGTGTCATTGCGTGCCCTTTCATCTGCCGGGCAGTCGCCACTAATTCGTGATCGTCGTCCTCGATCTCCTTCGAGCCGGCAAACTTCGCACCCGCGAAATGCAATAGCTCGGCGCCATGCCGAACGCTCAAATGATTCAGAGAAACCTCGTGAACCGTTGTATTGTGAAACGGAAGCAAATCTACGATGGGAAGTCGCGTCGTAACGACACACAGGACCTGTTCTTTCGACTGAGCAAGTAGTCGAAGAAGTGTGGCGATGCCATTGTCTTTCAATCTTCCTTCATCCTGCCCAGGTTTCCGAGGATGTTGCAATGGTTCCAGTCCGTCCAGGACCAACAGCGTCCGTTGCTTTGACATCGCCGCTGCCAAAACGCTGGCCTTTTCTTCTGCCAGCTTTCCGCTCTCGGCAATTGGTTGCTCGCCAAAATGCAGCAAAGCAGCACGTAAGAATGTGTCGCTGCTGGCGTTGCCGTGATCCTTCGTTCCTTGGCTGTAGAAGGTCCAGTCGAAAAACGCGTCGACATCATCCCAATGTCGGCCGTTGTGGTCGGCCAGCCAATCGGTGACCAGCGATGTCTTGCCAATGCCGCCCCACGCCACAAAACTAAGTACTCGCAACTGTCCGCCACGCCAGCTTCGTGTGAGCAGTCCCTTTTCTTGCGTTCGCCCAATCAGTTTTTTGTATCGCGAGGCTCCGTCACTAGCCAATAGTTTGGAATCGGCGATGCGTTTTGGAATTGTTGGCGAGCGTACAATTCCGTTCAATGTATCAGGTAGTTGACGGACGTCGGAAAGTTGCATGTTCAGTAGGTCGAGAATCTGATCGAGTTTCCGATCGTGAGATCTCACGACGCTTCCCGTTTGCATGACCTGAACCTGAGTTTCCAAAACGGCGTCGTGAGTTCTGTGTGCTATTTCATGCGTGTCGGAAAGCAACTTTCGCAGAGTCTTAAAGTCGGTGCCAACATCGTTCCGAAACTCTAGAACCAACGCCAGCATCTGGCTGCTTCGGTCATTTAGTTTGGAGTATGATTCGGCGAGTTGCTGCACTTGCTCACGGACTTCCATAAGCAACTGGAGCTGTTCGCCTAACGGTTCCTGCAACGCGTCCGTCAGTTCCTGGCTGCCAATGGCAACCGTTTGTAGTCTTTCATCAATGGAGGCCAGCCAGTCTGCAGTGAGGATCGCCTGCACTTTGTGATCGTCTTTGAAGTGATGCTGTAGGAATAAACACCATGCAGCATAGAATGAAATCCGCACGTGCTGCGATTCTTTCGCCACCGGCCAGCCCTTACGAACCCATTCCTCGAAAAATGTTGGCGGTTTCCCACGCATATCGAGCCGATCAGACCATTCCAAAAGCTCGTCGGCAAACTGTTTCTCAAGCTCTGAATTATTGAGCGAACGAATCGAATCGTTAAAGCTGGAGGCGCCTTTGATCCAGCTCAAGTTGAATTCGCCAAGTTTTTCTTCCGACGCGATTGCTTCGGTGAATTCTTCAAACCATTCTTTTTCATCAGTGTGCCACCATTCAATCATAGGCTTCCATTTTCCATCGGTACCGAACCGATTTTTGAACGCTTCGCCAAGTGTTTTCGGCTGCGCAATTTGCAGGTCCATCGTCTGAGCCAAGAGCTCTAGCGCTTGTCGCAACGCCGTTCGGCAAACTCGCTCGACGTCATGATTGGGCGGCAGTTCCGTTTGACCGCTCGCGAGCCTTTTAAGAATGCTCTCGGCAGCCGCTCGAGGTGCCGGATCAACATGCCGCGCGAGCAGATTCCCCAGAATCCCAACAAAGAATGTAGTACCAAATAGTGGGTCAGCCATATATGCTCAACTGGAAAGTGTATCCACGCAACTGCGATCGCAACCTTGGGAATGTAGCAACCTTCTTAACCTCGTCGGAAACGCGGGAGATGAAGACGTACTGCTCCTCTAATAAACGCGTTTGGCATCAGCGGAATTTCCTGAATATAGTTATTTCCGCGATATCATACCAGTTGCGATTGCGTTTTTGCAAAGAGACTGATTGATAATATTTAGATAACTTCAATCAGAATGAGTATGGTAAAGCTACGACCCCTCACCCCCGACCCCTCTCCCCGAAGCGGGGCGAGGGGAGAGAAAGATTAATGCCTTGCGATGATTCCAGCGCAGAGAGTTGACCGGCAGGCACCATATGCAGAAAACTATGATTCAGCCCATCGAATAGACTTTGATACTCAAAGTGATACTCAAAGCGATAGTCGAAGTGATAGTCGAAGTGATAGTCGAAGTGATAGTCGAAGTGATAGTCGAAGTGATAGTCGAAGTGACAATCGACGCGATGTTCCTGGGTCAAGCAGGAGGCATGCTGACGGCTTCTTTCCAAGCTGGATCATACTCGCGAGCCCAAAGCTTCTGCTGCTCAGCATCGTTTAGAACTCGACCATTCTTTGGATCGCTGACGACGGTTCTTCCAGTGCGATGGGCGATATTGCCGAGGTGGCAAAGCAACGCTTCGTCGAGTTGCACGAACGATGGATTTGCAACGGTTGATAAGCGGCGAAAAATGAAATCGTGGCAGGTCTAGCGTGACTGAAACTCAAAAATTATGCATTACGCGGCGGCCATCGATAGTGATCTTACCTAGGGCGTAATCGCGAACGCATTCGGGCAACAACTGGCACTCTAACTCGAACACTCGAGATGCAAGCGTGGCGGGAGAGTCGCGATCGAGCACTGGACAGGATCGCTGAGCGATAATCGGACCATGATCGAATTGATTATCGACAAAATGAACTGTGCAGCCGCTCAGCTTGGCACCAAACTCCAGCACTGCTTCGTGCACGTGGGATCCGTAGAATCCCTTGCCGCAAAAAGCAGGGATGAGAGAAGGGTGAATGTTGACGACTCGATTCTCAAAGTCAACGGGAATCAACACGTGCTCTAGATAACCGCCCATCACTACAAGCTGAGCTCCACGCGAGCGACAGTGATCAAACACCGCTTGGCTATGCTCTTCGGGCGCAGAAAAACTTTTCCTGCGGATTACTGCCGTATCGATCCGAGCGTCGGCGGCACTCTGAATCCCTTTGGCCTTAGCGTTGCTACTGATAACCGTCACAAATCGTACCGGCAGTTCACCTCGACTGTGCCATGCAAGCAGGTTCTTCAGCGTAGTTCCGCCACCAGAGATCAATACGGCGATTGGAAATGTCATGCTAATTAGGCTTTCCGATTACGCGAATGCCAATCGTAATCGATACTCCGCCAATCTCGTGTTGCTGTGTCGGAACATCTGACGGTGGAGCTTCCAACTTGAGCGATACGGTTAGAGTTTCGGACATCAGGTACTCTCGATTCTGCTCGATCGCCTTAGATAGCTCTTCTGAATCAAAATGCAGATACAGTTCGATTCTGGCATCGCGAGGCAGGTCAAGCGTCTTTCGAAAATCTTGGACCAGCCGCACTATATCTCGCGTCATGCCTTCACGAATCAACTCGTCGGTAAGCTCGGTCGACAGCACGACAACGCAGTAACGACCCTGAGCCGCCGTCCAACCGCTGCGAGCCGACAAACGAACCTCGACGTCCTGACCATCCAGCTCTACCTTTTGTCCTTGGACTTCCAGCGAGATCTTGCCGTGAGTTTGCATCTGACTTAACAGATCGGCTCCGTTGGCTCCACTGAGAGCAGTCTTCACGGCAGGCATCAGCTTGCCGACCTTTGGCCCCAACTGTTTGAAGTTTGGAACAACCTTGTATTCGATGAACTCGCTGTTGCCTGAATTGTAGTGAATCTCCTTCACGTTCAACTCGGCCTTCACGATCTCGTCATGCTCTTCCAGCCAGGCAATGTGATCACCGCTGGCTAGACTAACTTGGACAGAAGCTAACGGTTGACGCACCTTAAGTTTGGCATCCATTCGAGCGCTGCGGCCTAATGAAGCGATTTCGCGAAGTACCGACATGCGATCTGCCAGTAAAGCGTCTTGGCGATCAGCTTGTACCGCCGGGAAATCGCACAGGTGAACACTTTCTTTGACCCGACCTTTCACTGGTTCAGTAAGCGACTGCCAAATCGCTTCTGCAACGAATGGAACAAATGGAGCAATTAACTTGGACAGTTCGATCATCACTTCGTACAACGTCCAATAGGCGTCCGACTTGTCGACCGATTCGCCTGCCAACGACGATCCCCAGTAACGATCGCGACAGCGGCGCAGATACCAATTGCTCAGAGCATCGACAAAGGCGTTGATACGTTGGCAAGCCACGTAGCTATCGTAACGATCCATGTTGGACGTTACCTCTTGAACCGTCAGCGAAAGTTCGCTCAAGATCCAGCGATCCAGCTCGGTTCGCTGCGAGGCCGGTCGATAGCTCTTCGCCTGTGCCAACTCTTGGCTCGTCAGTTGATCCAATTTAACTCCAGCAGCGATCTCTGCCGGGCCAGCAAACTTGTCTAACTCCGCGTACATGGTGAAGAAACTGAGCACGTTCCACATTCGAAGCAAGAACTCAGGAATGCTGTCCCGAATGGCTCGCTCGCTGTAGATAATAGAACTCCACGGTGGCTGATTGGCGAAGAAGTACCAACGTAATGCATCGGCGCCATAGTTGTCAAAAATCTCTTGCGGGCTGCGATAGTTGCGCAACTGCTTGGACATCTTGCCAACGCGCGACGTATAGTTGCCCTCGCCGAATTCACGCTTGGCATCCTCTTCCGTTAAGCATGCATAGCCCGTGCTAGTCTTGCGACCATCTTTGCTCTCCAACCATTCGGAGAGCATCAAACCTAACACGATGCAATTCTTGAATGGATGCGGGAACGATTGTGGTTTGGCCTTTGCATCTTTAGATGAAGAGTCGCCGAACAACATCGTGCTGATCGCCAATTGGCTGTAGAACCAACCGCGAGTTTGATCGATAGCTTCGCTGATGAAGTCCGCCGGGAAGGCTTGATCGAAATTTTCTTTGCCTTGATGAGGGTAACCCCATTGCGCGAAAGGCATCGCGCCGGAGTCGTACCAGCAGTCGATTACCTCCGAAACGCGGCGCATACGAGCGCCTTTGGCAAACGGCGAGTCGTAGGTGATGGCATCGATGTACGGCTTGTGCACCTTCAGATCGTCCACTAGATCTGGGTTAACCGCTTTTGCCTTTTCCCAAACCTGCGCGCCGTCCACGCCCGGCTTCGCCAACAGTTCTGTATAACTACCGACCGCTTCGCGCTGCTGTGTTTTCTCGCACTCCCAAATTGGCAGCGGAGTTCCCCAATAGCGTTCGCGCGACAAAGCCCAGTCGACATTGCTCTGCAAAAAATTACCAAAGCGTCCATCGCGAATGTTTTCGGGCAGCCAGCCGATCTTCGAATTGTTCTCCAACATCCGATCGCGGAACTCAGTAGTTCGAATGAACCAGCTCTCGCGTGGATATTGAATCAGCGGGTCCTGTTCAGCTCGCCAGCAGAACGGGTAGTCGTGCAAGTATTGATCGAGCAGCAGGAGGCGTCCACGCTCTTTAAGGTCTCGTGAAATAGCCTTGTCGGCATCCTTAACCCAAACGCTTTTTTGAGGAGGATAATCGTCGGTGAATTTTCCATCGGGACCAACCGCACACAATAAACCGGGTTTCACACTGTCAGCAGCGTACTTGGCCTGCTCTGCAACCAGTAGGTCGTAGTCGACTTCACCAAAAGCCGGGGCAATGTGTACCAAACCTGTACCGCTATCCAGCGTTACAAAATCAGCGCCGACGACATTCCAATAAAGAGGCGATGGAGCACCACTCGCCAGCGTGCCTTGAGCATCAGCCAGTTTGGAGTGATAACAGTCCATCGGCGGCAAGTAGCGTTTTCCGATCAGCTCACTACCTTTAAGTTGTGACACCACGGACCACTTGCGTTTGGCTTTCTCAGCGATGGTTGCGTGCAACTGTTCAGCAACGATGAACTTTTCGTTGTTCTCTTCATCCAGGCAAACAACATAATCCAGATCGGCACCAACCGCAGCGAATGTGTTGCTCGGAAGCGTCCATGGAGTTGTTGTCCAAACTACGAGCGACGTATTGGGATCTTCCACCAAAGGAAACTTTACATAGACGCTAGGGTCTGCCACTTGGCGATAGCCTTGTCCAACTTCGCCGCTGGACAAAGCTGTTCCGCCCTGCGCCCACCACCAAACGATTTTGTGGCCTCGATAGAGCAAGCCGCGATCGAACAGATTCTTCAGCGACCACCAAACGCTTTCAACAAAGCTCTGATGGTAGGTCACATAAGCTTCATTCAAGTCGAGCCAGAAACCGATGCGCTCGGTCAATCGCTCCCATTCTTGCATGTATCGCCAAACGCTTTGTTGGCACTTTTGGATGAACGGTTCAACCCCATATGATTCAATCTCATCCTTGCCGTGGATGCCAAGCTGCTTACAAACCTCGACCTCAACCGGCAAACCGTGAGTGTCCCAGCCAGCCTTGCGCTCGCAGCGGAATCCTCGCATGGTTTTGTAGCGAGGAAACAGGTCCTTGATGGCGCGAGTCAGACAGTGGCCTGGGTGAGGCATCCCGTTGGCGGTTGGCGGACCTTCGAAGAATACGAATGGTTCGGCACCGTCGCGCTGCCCGAGGCTCTTGGCGTAAATCGACTGCGATTTCCAAAACTGGAGGATCTCTTCTTCCTGTTGTGGAAACTTGACGTTGGTAGAAACTGGCTTGAACATGTTGAGTCGATTTCGATGGAGAACGTATACGCCAACGAGACTGTCCGGCTTAGAAAGACTAGCCGGAACCGCGTTAGCGTCCGGTTCCGTGGGGGTAATTGAGGCAATTTCGGAAGGCAAAACCGAGTGAAGCCGGATCGAAAACTGCCCATAAACGGATTTTTCAACGCAAGCAAACCGGACGCTAACGCGTGGCGGCTAGTTTGGTCAATTCAATCGCTTTCTAAGCCGGACAGCTCCGTGGCAGACGGTTAAACGCACCAATTCTCAACATTACCCGCCGTTCTCCAAGGGGAGAATTGACCAATCGCCTATTTAGTAGCGGTAGTTGGCGGCTGACTGGACAGCAGACGAAGAGCCTCGATCGCTCGTGCTCGCTGTTCATCCTTCAAAATCAGGTAGCGATCACGTCCGTCAACGGCTGCGGTAAACTTCGTCAAGCCATCGTCGGCCACCTGAACTTGCCCCAGCGGAGAAAGATCAAAGTAGCCGTCGTTGGGGCGAACCGCGTAGAGTACGGATGTCAAATCCCACGTCGGTCGGTCGTGTGGCGGTGGAATATAAAGCGTGTAAGCTTCCGCCAGAGGATGATGCTTGACATAGTTGAAATCGTTCAAGATGCTCTGGTGAGGATAAGGAAGCGCCAAGCCAATTTCAAAGCCACTCCAGACAATTTGAACCGGACTTTTCGCAGTCAGTTTCTTGCAAGCTGGGATATCCATCACCACGTTGTATTCTTTGTGTTCAACCATCTTGCCTTCATGCGGAATCAGCTTGAAGGCTCCGGCCATGATCGAAATAAATCGCACCTTCTGCTTGACCAAATCTACGCCGTTTAGGCTGCTGATCTCATCAGCGCTTGAATCAAGTAAGTTGGCCAAGTTCGTCGAGAATCCAACTTGAGCGATCACTACGCTTTGATCTGCGGCGGTTGCCAGAGTCTTTCGCAACACCTTCACCGCATCAGAAGCATCGTTTCCGCTAAGCAGATCGTGCGGATATCGTTGCTTGCCATCATCCATTGCACTTGCCAGCACATTGAACTTGCCATCATCGGGCGTCACCTTGCTGTGGCAAACTCCGATTGGAATTTGACCTCGACCATAAAACGTGTTCACAGCATCCACGAAAGCAGCCGCCAGCGGATTATCCTTGGTCAAAGTTACAGCCAACAAATTGCATTCACCTCGCGATTGTAGGGCGTGAATCATTCCCAGCGCCAAAACATCGTCGCAGTCGTTACCGATGTCGGTATCAAAGATCAGTTGCACAGGGCCCGTAGCTGCAACTTTGCCCGCTTGTTGAGCGCAAGCGGCTTTCAACATAGCTGAGGCCGAAAACAATCCAACCATCGCAAAGGTAACGACCGTTTTGAGTGCTTTGTACTTCATGGTGCATATCCAGGTTTAAGGTGGGATTGATTAAGGTGGGAGGTGCTCTGCTACTAAGCAGATTGAAGAGCTTCGATCACTTTATCAGCCATAGCAACCGTGCTCAGTTTAGCCGCGCCTGCCGTAGCGATATCAGCGGTCCGATGCCCAGCAGCTAGCACGCGTTTTACCGCCGCTTCGATGGCCACGGCTTCAGTCTCGAGTCCACACGAATGACGCAACATCATGGCCGCAGCTAGAATTGTGGCCAGCGGATTGGCTATTCCCTTACCAGCGATGTCTGGCGCGCTGCCGTGAATCGGCTCGTACAGTCCAGGCCCCGAACTACCGATCGATGCACTCGGCAACATGCCCAACGAACCGGGCAGCATCGATGCTTCATCGGTCAAGATATCGCCAAACATGTTGCTGGTTACAACCACGTCAAAGCTGCGAGGACGGCTGATTAGATGCATGGCCATCGAGTCGACCAAGACTACGTCATACTCCAAGTCGGAATACTCTTCCTTGGCCAATTTTGCGCAGACGCGTCGCCACAATCGGCTAGCTTCAAGCACATTGGCTTTGTCGACCATGGTTAGCTTGCCACGGCGCTTTCGAGCAGCTTCGGCGGCCAGTCGAAAAATGCGTTCTACTTCGTACGTGTCGTAAACTTCAGTGCTTGTCGCTCTTTGACCACCACCTGGAAGATCTTCGCAACTGCTTGGACCAAAGTAGATTCCGCCAGTCAATTCGCGGAAGAAGAGAATATCGGTGCCTTCGACGATCTCGCGTTTGAGCGGCGAAGCATCGACTAATTCGGAAAAGGCGGTGATCGGGCGCAGATTGGCAAACAGTCCCAGCTCTTTGCGGATGCGCAGTAGTCCAGCCTCGGGTCGAGTCTTAGCGTTTGGGTCGTCCCACTTGGGCCCTCCGACCGCACCTAGCAATACAGCCGTGCTCGACTTGCAAGCCTGAACCGTCTCGGTTGGCAGCGGATCGCCACATTGATCGATGGCGATGCCTCCGATTACGTGTTGAGCAAAGTCGAACTGATGTCCAAACTTCTGGCCAACCAATCGCAAAACGCGTTCCGCTTGCGAAACAATTTCAGGACCAATTCCATCACCTGGCAAAAGAACAAATCGAGCGTCCAACGCAAACCAACCTTTCAAAATTTTTTATTAATAGTGTGCCGATTTAGGCTTTGTATCTAAAGTGTAGCTACTCTCGCCAGAACGTGGGAAACTTCGCTAGAACCAACATTTGTGTAACTGAGGCAACACAGCAGCGGGTCTTCAGAAGCATAGCCTAAGGAAACCAAGCAGCTCGTCGGCTGATGTTTTAGCGGTAGTTTGGCAATTTTTGTTTTCGAATTCCTTAGCACTGACGGGCAGGAGTGCCCGCCCTACATCAGCAGCTTGATCACTCATCCGGCTTGCGAACACCTACGCTCAACAGCAGGTTAGCCCACAAAGCTTGATCTGCGGTTTGAATCGTCAGCACATGATCGTCGGATTGCACAGCCGAGTAGAAATCCCACTTCTTAATCGGTTCGAGCTGCCGATTCGATCCCGATTCTTTCAGGATCTTGCGGTACTCATTCCAAACAGGAGGATCTTCCTTTTGAGCGTACTCATCCGTCTCGTCGATCCCCATCGTGTTGAAGATATCGATAGGCACTTCCGCCAAGATGGCTTTCAAAACTTGAGCCACGGTCGGAATGCCGGGACTTAATTGCAGGCAGATCAATTCAGCTCGCGGTCCGATCTTTGAAGCAGCGGGATAATTTCCATCGGCGATCAAAATCTTCGAGTGATGTCCAGCTCGCGCGCAAGCTCGCAGGATATCGGGATGAAGCAAGGTCGTCTTGAGCATCGATTACTTTCCTTTGGGATCCAGGTTGGCGTTGATATCTGCAGCCGTCAGCGACTCAACGCCGTTGGCAGGAACATCTAGCTTGGCCAACCAGAAAAATGAGTTCAAAATCGCCTTACGGAAGTTATCGTTGGCCCAATTATCGTGGAAGTGCCCCCCAGTGAAACCCATGCCGCGGCCTCCATCTGGACGCTCAACGACCCACATCATCGCTTCGGCGCGACCTTTGTTCTCTTGAATCTGCTTGTAGGGACCTTTGGGGTAAACGTAAGGTCCATCGCGAGTTTCATCGGAGGGCTTGGAAACCAGAATAGGAGTAAACTTCAAACCGTTGACTTCAGTTGGCTGGTTACCGGCGATGTCACCCGCAAAACGCATGTTGAAGTACCATTCGTCCTTAACCTTGAACGGCTTTACTCCTCGACAAATGGGGTGGTCTGGAAAGGTCTCGAAATTGGCTTCCCAAATTGGATTGCAAGACCACTCGTGTTCGTAGTGACCACCGATCCAGCGCTTGAACTCAGCGCCTGCCTGGTCGGCCACGACTTCAACGCCGTAGTGCATCATGCCGATACCCACTCCGCTCTTGGCCAGATCGTCAACTAACTTCATGCGGCGCCCGTCTTCTTTAACGACTTCGTGGCCCCGACCGCCGTCCATGTAGAAGATAATGGCTGCGGCATCCTTAAAGACAGCCTCGTCTTTGGGCCAACCGTTGAGAACGAATTCGGGCTTTAGCGGAGAGTCAACCAAGCATTTCGCCAACAATTGAACTCCGGCATTAAATTCGTGCATTCTCGGTGGGTGCGAAGGCTTGCCAGCAACGATGACGATTTTTTTCTGTTGAGCCTGAAGGTTACTGGAGAGAAGTGCTAGGCCAATGAGCAGTAACAGGCTGCCTAGTCGAATCCGTGTGCTGTTAATCATGTTATTTGACTACGGGAGTAGTTTTAAATGGTGGGAATAGCCGCAGTAAACGCTCAGCGGTTGAAGGTCGACTAGTATATCCGAACCGTCTGATAGAGCGAGCCAATCGAAGTTTTTGGAAACTTCCGTTCGTATAGTTCTTTTGGGACTCCCCGCAACGATCATATGACATGAACAGATGATTAGTTGTAGCCCAAAGAAGAAAACGCTCGCCCGCAGCTTCACGACTGTCACTAACGAATCAAGTTTTCGTCGGTCAATTTGCGGCCTAGGGCGACTTTTTGAAACTTTTACAAGGTATGACCGCTTTTACTACGCAACCTGGATTCGCTGCTTGTTGTACTGTGATCAAACTTTGCTTTTCTGTGGGGGAGAAACTGTTTTTCGAACAGTTTGTGTTTGCGAAAGGCTTGGCACCGCTCTTGCAGTAGTTTGGATCGCCGGGCGATTGGCTGGTAATCGGCAGGCACCAAAACACCTATGCGCAAGGAAGTCGATAATGGGTCTAACTCGTCGCAGCTCTCGGACTCGCCGCAATACAAAGCGTGGCCGAATCAGTAGCCGACCTTTTTCATTGCTTTCAGCTATCTTGCTAGAGAGCATCGCACTCATCGCAGTCGTTACAGTCGCTCGGCCTGATCTGATTCGAGCAATGGTTGCTCGATTAACAACCAATGCTATCAATGAAGCGCAAATCATCAGCGGGACGCCCTACATCGAGAATATCAAGACTCCACCAATCGCTTTTGCCCGTCCCCAAACCGCTCTTTCAAACCAGGCTGCGGTGATCGTACCGAACTTTCGGTGACACGACCGAACAGTGAGCAGCCCGAGCCATCGATCTTGCAAACAGCCGATCTCCTGGCCACGGTTCAAGCTCCCCAAGGGAATGATCTCCCGGCATGTAAGTTCCGCATCCACTTGGTGTCAAGCAGGCTTGACGACGGTGCGGGATTTTTTTGAAGAAAATTTCGAGATTCTTGTAAGGAGTTGGATTCTGCTCCGTCTACCAGTTCAGAGGAAACGCTGGCCGCGTTGGCTTGCGTTCATGAACTGTCCAAATACGGAGGAATGAACCATGTTTAGTACACTACCAATGATTCGAACGCTGTCGTGTTTTCGCGCACTTTCGGGTTTCGGTCCACTGAGAAAAGCAGTTTTGGCAACTGTGGTTTGCGGAATAACGGTCTGTCCATGGCTTTCAACTACATCTGCTCAAGATCGTAGTGCGATGTCTGGCACTGTATCAACTGGCACTGTATCAACTGGCACGAAGCCATCCGGTGCCAAGTCAACGCCCACAAAGAGCAAGTCGCCACAAGAAGCGGCTCAAGCGAAGGCGACCGAAGTTGCCAAATCAGGAGCAGGTTCGAGTTCGACGAGAACAAATTCGTCGAACAAGAGTTCAACCGCCACGCTTCGTTTGCCTCGTTACTTCTCTGGGATCATTGATCAAGAGCAACGAGAGCAGATTCAGTCAATACAACTTGAGTATCGAACCAAGATTGACGAGTTAGAAAAGGAACTGGCTCGCGTGCGACAGGATGAAATGCAGTCGCTCGAAAAGGTGCTTACCGAGTCTCAGCGAAAGCTCTTGGAGAAGAAGCGAAATCAAGGCAAGCCCAAGCCGATGGACAGCGATACATCTGAGTCTATGTAAGCTGGTGATCGATGAGCGAATGTAGCAGAATGCTGCACGATTCAATTGAGCAAACGCGTCAGTAGGAATAGTGTTACTTCCTGCTGGCGCAGTCTGCAATCGACTGAACAAAACCATCACAACAGCACCGAAAAATAGGGTCTTGGGCAAGTTCAAGCTCAGAGAAACAGTGTATCATGATGAGGACCTAAAAAGGATTTGCCTCATCCATGTCCAACGACGACGATTTAGATCAAACTATACCCGACAAGAATCGGCCCAACAAAAACTCTGGACGTGAAGACGACTTCTCGTTTGACGACTCCAGTATTGGCTCTCAAATTGGTCGTTACACTCGACTCGATAAGATCGGCCAAGGGTCATTTGGAGTTGTGTTCCGGGCTAAAGATGAAGCGTTGGGGCGGCTAGTAGCGGTAAAAGTTTTGACGCGATTCTCTAGTTCTGTCCAGGCCGATGCGTGGATCGAAGAGGCTCGTGTGTTGGCTAGCTTGGATCATCCAGCGATCGTGCCAGTTTACGATGTTGGTAAGTCCGACAAAGGTCAGCCGTTCATCGTTTCAAAGTTGATCGATGGCGGCAACTTGGGTAAGCGAGCAAACCAAAACGACTGGACAATGGAGGATTCTATTCGAGTTGTAACGCAGCTTGCTGCAGCGCTCGATTACCTGCATCGCAAGGGTGTGATGCACCGAGACATTAAGCCTTCCAATATTCTCACCACATCAACACGCGACGCAGTGCTGGTCGATTTTGGCTTGGCTCTTCCCGAGTCTGGTGTTGGCAAGGGATCAAGGTTCGTTGGAACGCCGGCCTACATGAGCCCCGAACAGGCTCGATACGAAGGTCACCGTGTTGATGGACGAAGTGACATCTACAGTTTGGGAGTCGTGTTCTACGAGCTACTCACAGGAACGCGACCATTCACCGCCAAAGATCAAGAAGAACTGCTCGAGTGTATTCGTTCGCTTGAAGTTCGACCACTGCGTCAAATCAATTCGATGGTTCCCAAAGAGCTGGAACGAATCTGCTTAAAGGCACTTTCGAAGCGAGCCTCGGATCGATACTCAACCGCGGCAGATTTGGTCGAGGATCTTACGCATTGGCAAACCGCATACGCGGGTAGTACCGAGGCGATGACGATGTCTCGTCCACCCGTCGATTCGGTACCGTCGCCAGCTTCATCGACGGTGGTGGCAGAAGCCAGTACGAAATCGATTGATATCGAGACCGTTGGCGTTATTCCTCACGGGCTCAGACCTTTTGAGAAAGCCGACGCAGACTTCTTCAAACACCTAATCCCAGGAGCCCGAGATCGCAACGGTATTCCTGATAGCGTCAATTTCTGGGTAACGCGAATCGAAAGTCGTTCCACTGAGTCTGCCTTTCGCGTAGGCGTTCTAATGGGACCAAGTGGCAGCGGAAAATCATCGTTCCTTCGCGCTGGAGTATTGCCACAAGTCTCCGGTGTGGTGAACAGCATCTATCTCGAGGCTCGCCCGACGGACCTAGAACAGGATTTGCTCAAAGCGATCCGTCAAAAGTATCCGCAGTTCGCAAACGAACCAGATCTTCGTGAATCGCTCATCAGAATCCGTTCAAGCGCATCGCCTCAACGACCCAAGTTGCTAATTGTCATCGACCAGTTCGAACAGTGGCTGAATCACCATCGCGATTTTGAGAGTTCGCCGCTTCACGAGGCGTTGCGACAATGTGATGGAATCAATATTCAAGCGGTGTTGCTCGTTCGCGATGATTTTCTGCTTGGCCTGTCGAACTTTATGGAGCAATTGGACGAGTCGCTGTTGCAAAATCAGAACTTCGCCACAATCGAGCCTTTCGGTGTTGCACACGGACGAAAGGTCTTGGCTGCCTTTGGGCGAGCCTTTAGTGTCGTAAGTCAGCCGCCTACCACGCAGCAAGAACATTTCATCAACGAAGCTATCGCGAATCTGGCGGAAACGGGTCGTTTGCAACCCGTGCACATCGCCCTGTTTTCTGAAATGGTCAAGAATCGCCCCTGGGTTCCTAGCACACTGCGTGAACTTGGTGGAATTCAGGGCTTGGAGGTATCGTTCCTGGAAGAAAGGCTTAGCGGTTCCAGCGTCATCCATTACTCCGGGCTCACTTGCAAGTCGTCGAACGAATATTGAAAGAACTGTTGCCAGCCGATGGAACAGTAATCAAACCGCCGGCTTGTGCTCAGAGCCTGCTTTTGGAAAGACTGAAGGGAGTAGCTTCTGAGGAGCTTCTTAGTAGGCTGCTTCAATTGATCGATACCGAAGTTCGCTTGATCACACCGACCAGCAACAACAGCGGCAGTGTGACTGGGTCGGCTTCACAATCGTCCACGACGGATCCAACTTACCAACTGACACATGATCACTTAGTAATAACAATTCGTCGTTGGCTAGAATCTCGCAGCATGAGTTCCAGAGCTGGTCGCGCGGCCGAGCAATTGCGCGAAATATCGGCGATTTGGAATGCCAAGCCGTCACCCAAACGCTTACCAACGATTCTCGAGTGGATGGCGATTCGCTGGCTAGTTCCTTCCAACGTTTGGACTGTCGCAGAGGCTCGGCTAATGCGAACCGCCAGAAATCGATTCGCTGGCATGGCCACAGTTGCCTTGTTGATTGTTGGTGGTATTTATGGAGGCTTAACCGTCTGGTCCAACCGCCGACATACGAATCAACTGGCCGTTCGTTTATTCGAAGTAAAGGATGAAGAACTTGTACCATTGCTCAAGCTGATCAAGCCACATGCGGCCAGTGTGTTGACCCAAGCTGAAACTCTAGCCGGTCAACTCGAAATGGACTCAGATTTTCAAGCTAAGAAGCTTCGACTTGATTTGGTGGCATTAGAGACAAATCAACAAGTAGCACACAGCGTGCTTGAGCAGATCGCAGTAACCGACGATCGCAGACAGATCGATCTGGTCAACTATCTGACGCAACATTCATCAGTTGATAACTCAGTGCTGGTTAGGCAGGCGCGAGCGAGCCTTGAACAGGCGCCTCAAAAATCACTACTACCCCTGGCAGTCCTTAGCCAACGTTCAGCAGAAGATACAACTTGGCCAGATTTTATTCCACCTCTTGCAACTCACCTGCTGCATCAATCGGTGTCTGAACTGAACGGTTGGACAAAGCTTTTTCAGCCTATCTCAAAGCCCTTGGTAAAGGAACTGTTGAGTCAAGTCGAATCAGATTTCCAGAGTAAGGTTACCGAAGATAGCAACGAACCAGACCCAGAGATTGCCAGAAAGATCCTGCAGAGTCAGCACAACTTAGCATTGATATTAAGCATTTTGGCCGAGATGATGCTGAGTCGCTGGCGAGGGCTGCTGCTTGGGCACCTGCTGAACTTTTGCCAAACCTGGTAAGTGCGAGCCAAACGCCGCGCGAGCTTTCTGTCGAACTGCGTTCAATTCTTTCGAGGGCATCGTACTATGATCGCGCAGTCTCGATAGGAGATAGCCCGGCTGTTGCTGAATTAGAGAAAAAGTTTAGCGGTAGGCTGTTTGAAAACGGTGGCTGGCTTGAACGAGTCCCCTTGGATCAAGTTGAAGCTTGCGTCACCGCTATGAAACAGCAAAAGTTTGTTCCCAGTTCGCTTCGTCCGTACCAGATCAAGGGTGCATGGTATTCTGCTATCACGTGGAAGCCCGGAAACGGGCCGGTCGAACTAGGGTTAGACCTTGCTGACAATAAGTTACAAGAAGAGTTTGAAGCGAAGCAGGCGAAGGGGTTTGCGCTGGTCGATTTTTGTCGCTATGGTGACAAGCAGCATTGGTTGGCAGTTTGGCAACTCGACCCCGAGCAGTCGTCAAAGCAGGTTCTGAGACTCAATCAGACAGTTGAAAATCGTCTGATTGACGAAAAGGGTTTGGTCATGCTCCGCTATCAACAGCGAACCAATCGAGACGATGAGCCAACTTATGACGTGCTTTGGGGTGTGCCCGAAGATCTTTCAGGAATACCCCAAGGAGACGTGCGCAATATCTTCTGGTCCAGAATTGAGTACGCAGCAGGTGACCTTTATCCTGGCCATTTTCAATCCGACTTGCGATTTACGAATACTTACGCTGAATTGGATCGATCAACAGCCTGGGGCGATTTGATGGACGCCACCAACAAGATTAGTCAGGCAGGCTATTTGTGCCGCTTAGGAAACTTTGATGACGCCCATAACCTGTTATTGGATGTGGATGAAGAACAGTTCAAGAGCACCTCGACAAATAGACGCACCTACTTCCGCTTGAAAGCTCGGATCTTCTGGAGCTTGGGAATGCTTGCTGAACTTGAGGAACTGGTCGAGCAGAATTCGTCGTTTCTTGATCGAGACATCGAGTACATGAAGATTGCCGTTGCAGTTTTGAAAAGTGATTTGACTGCAGTTACCCAACATCTTCAATCCATCGACAGCGCTTCATTTACGTCCTCCACGGATCGAATGTTCTGCTTGAGGTTGCTTGGGTTTGTCGCATCCCAATCCGAAATGCCGGAGCAATCCGCTTTGGCATTGAAGTTACTATTCAAGAACGCAGAAAGTTGGTTTCGTGACAGCGCCTTTCAGCAAGACGTACTCCTGGACGCTGAATTCGACGAACTTCGAGGGCAACCCGAGTGGGATAAGTTTGTTCAAAGGTTTGAACTGGTTCGCCGTTTCTCTAGTTCCCATTACATCCAGTTTGTTCACGAGTCGAAACAAGTTCTGACGCTCAGCCCTTCAGCTCATAGTCAACGAGCGAATGAACTGTTGGCAGAGGGATATTTGCCAACCATTTGGATTGTCGATGATGAAACTCGAGATGTTTCCTCGGTATGGAGTCGCCGGATTCGATCGACTTTCGAAGACACTGCAAGCTCGGATCGAATTGCACAAGTGATTTTTGCACTTGGAAAACTGGGTGAAATCGACGCATTTGTAGATGGTCTGAATGGCAAATGGGGTAGGACTGTTCAAACTTCACTGATGGGGAACTCAAAAGAGATCCTTTCTGCGGCTACTTTGGTGAATATTCTGAAGAGCGCAACCAGCTCACAGCTTCAGACCACGTTGCTTTCCGCGCTGGCAACGTTTAAGCCCACAGATTTCGAGGATAGCGATCTCAAGTACTTGCGTCTTCGATTGAACGAGTGGATCACCGACGGAAAAGAGATCTCACTTCTCAACATGGCTAGATTTTGTGCTGAGAAGTTGGGTGAAAAGTCTCCGGACTTGCCTCGTCAATTAGAGTTGGCTGAGTCCAGGAACTGGTTCACGAATACGCTTGGTCAACAGTTCGCGGTGATTAATCCACCGGCTGAGTGCCAGATCGGACCAAAATCTGATCTTCGAAGACAAACGGTGAGAATCGGAAGAGCCTACGCCATTGCCTCAACAGAAGTAACAGGCGAACAGTTCCAAGAGTTCTTCAGCGATCCTCGTTATCAAGCGTGGGTGGCCGAGAATACACGATTGCGAGGCACGGCAGTTCTCGTGCCGGGCAGTCTGCCACAGTCGCACATCTCCTGGTTTGTTGCGATTCAATTCTGTCAGTGGTTGAATGAAAAAGAGCAAGTGCCTGAGGACCAATGGTGCTACAAGAATGTTTGGGGTGAAAAGGGTGAATACCCAATTCCAAACTCTAACTACTTGAGCCGGACTGGTTACAGATTGCCAACACTAGCTGAATGGTGTTGGGCGGCTGGTGCAGGAAACACACATGATCGATGGCATTTTGGAAACAGTCCAAAGTGGTCAGGTCTTTATGGCTGGACCGTAGAGAATGCCAATCGAAGTTTGCATCCGGTTGGAAAGTTAAGACCAAACGGACTTGGTCTATTCGATACCTGTGGAAACGTGATTGAATGGATCGATAACTTTGATCGCCGACCATCCAGACCACCGTTTGATTCTGCCGTGGCTGATGTTGGCAATTCGCAGGCTAATGATGGCAGCAGTACAAACGGATCAGTCTACTTGCTTGAGATGGGTGGGCATTTCAAAGCTTCGGTACAATATGCTGAAGTATCAAAAATTTCGATGGACACGGCGATTCATGCCTCTTCAAGTACCGGCTTCCGACTGGCCCGCACCATCAAATCGCGATGAACGAATGTTAAAAAAAAAGGACCGCCTTGGAAGAGTTTCCTCCAAGGCGGTCGACATGAGTATTACTGCAAATTTACCAATGCATTCGTGGCTAATTCTGACAGTTAGCAATTGGCGCTACGAAATTGATCGGAGCATTTGTGATAGTTGGGCTACGAGCGATAATCTCTTCTTCTCCAATATCCTCAATCGGTGGTTCATCGCAGGGATCTCCGCCGTTAGGTGTCACCTTGACGCCCATAGTCTTGTTGATGAACTTGATGGACACCTTCGAGGCAGGTCTGCCTTTGTTTCCGCGAACGAAGTTCAAGTAGCCAATTTCGTAGTTGGTATTGTTGTTACCTGTATAGATCATTTTGTACAGATTGGGGTACTTTGTACTAGCTGCAGACTGAAGCGTTACTGCAATCACCGCCCCTTCTGCGACCACAACTGAATCATTGAGAATCCGAGTCGAAGTAGACGAATACGATTCACCGTCGAATTCGTACTGACGAAACTTTGCCTTCAACTGCCCGTTTTCTGTGTAAACATAAGTGGCAGTAGCTCGGGTAGTATTTCGGCTAATCCAGCAGTTAATTGTGTTGTTGGGATCAGCAGTAGCCGTTGACTCGATCGAGCCGCAATCAGGGTCGATGGCTGGTACTGGATTTTGTGTTCCGCCTGTGCCGCCGCCCGTACCAGCTCCAACCTGCGCAAGAGCGGCCGGGCCAATAATGGCAAAAAGGGTTGCAAAAGCAAGAGAGAAAAGGGGCCTTAACATGATGCTGCTCCGAAAGTGAATGGGGACAAAGTCTTAAGGACACCCCATTATGGAAGCCCTGGCCCGCAATTCAAACTACTTTCGCCATTTTTTTAAACCTTTCTACCATTCTGGCACCACCGATTTGCAGTATTTCCGGTACCGGCTACGTTCGAACAAATCACGTAATTCCAGATCGGGCCAGCAGAAATTGGTTGGACGTCAAACGTATCTACGTCCAACACATTGAACCGAAAAGCCGAAGATCGGTGGTTTAACTAGCTGAAGCATTTTTCGTGTGTGTTTTTGTGTACGATATGACGACTCCTAGCCGTACCTGCCTCTAGCCAATCTCGATCGAGGAATGCCACATGACTCAGTCCCGCCGACAATTCATGACCACCACCGCCGCAGCAGCCGGAGCACTCGCCGTTGCAGGAAACCAAGCATTCGCAGCCGATGGCGTTGAAATCAAGCACGCCACAAAGCCTAGACGCTTACTAAAAACTTTGAAGATCGGTATGGTAAAGGCTGAGGGTGGAATGGCAGGTCGCTTCAAAGTTGCCAAAGCAGCCGGTTTTGATGGGATCGAACTAGATAGCCCAGGCTTTGAGGTGGATGAAGTAAAGAAGGCAATCGCTGATACGGGACTGACGGTGGATGGCAGCGTATGCTCAACGCATTGGCAGATTCGCCACAGCAGTAGCGACGCTGCTCAGCGCGCGAAAGCTCTGACAGATCTTCAGAAAGCTCTCCGCGACACTCATGCCGTTGGTGGACACACCGTACTGTTGGTGGTTGGTCACGGGGATGATGGTCCTGAAACTGAAATATGGCAACGATCCGTCGAGAACATTCGGCTCGCATTGCCGCTATGCGCGCAGTTGGGAATGACCATAGCGATTGAAAATGTTTGGAATAAGTTCCTGTACCAACACGATGGACCCAATGATCAAACTGCGGAAAAGTTTGTTAAGTACGTCGATGAGTTCAATTCGCCATGGGTCGGAATGCAGTTTGATATTGGCAATCACTGGAAGTACGGTGACCCGGCAGCCTGGATTCGGCAACTCGGAAAGCGAGTTGTCAAGTTGGACATCAAAGGCTTCTCGCGTCAAAAGAACAATTGGGCGGATATCACCGAAGATGATTTGCCATGGGCAGATGTGCGAAAGGCTCTGGATGAGATTGGATTCGATGGTTGGGTGGCAGCCGAAGTCGGCGGCGGCGATCAAGCTCGCTTAACGAAGATCGCACAACAGATCGACAAGGCGCTGAACATTGGTTAATCATTCGATGTAAGCGGGCGCCAACAAGTCAGTTCTTAATTGTTGTCGAATATGACTAAAGGCCAGGTACCAGCAACGATTTGCGAAGGATCTGCTGCAGATTTTGTTCGAGGATTCCACTTAGCATCTCTCGAATGCGGGCTTCATCACGCACCTCAATGCCTGCGTCGTGAGCGATCAAGTTGCCTTGAACGACTTGTTCAACTAAGTACTCGAGCAATTGAGTGCGATCGTGCTGGCCATCCATTTTGCCAATCAAATGCCGCTGCAGGTCTGTCAATCCTACACTTTGATGGTTCAGGTTTGTTAGGCGGTTGGATTGCTGAGCCTGATGGCGGGCAAAGGCAGTGGCCTTGGGATACTCGGCGATGGTCGTAGCAAACGTAGTCGGTAGATAACTAAGGTCTACATGTGTTGTAGCGTAACAGCGAATGAGCGGCTGAGCGATTATCTGTTGCTCCTGTCGAACTTGCTCGGGAGATAGCAACTGTGGATTTGAGTTTAGCTTTCGGCGAGCTAACGTGACCAACTCTGACATCATTACAGATCGGGGCCAATGCTCGGACAAAACAGCCATGGCAGCTTTGACAAGCGGTTCCCGAGTCGTCATGGTCGAGCCTGGGCGGCTGTAGGTGATCGGCTGAGTGGAGTGCAAATCGACCGATTCGGCTGGCCTAGAATTGCTAGACACGAAGAGCTTGAGAGCATTCTGCCATGGAACATCACGCTGCAATTCGACACTGCGATGGCAGACCAGCGTCTGTCGGAACATTCGATTGCGGACAAAATCCATATACTGCTCCATTCGGATCGTATCGTTGGATACAGTACGGAGCATCTTTTCAACTTGCGGCGGAAAATTACTGGCCGACATGCTACTGAAATCGGCTTCACCCAAATACTGTAAGCCGTGTTGATCCAGTCGTTCGGCAAGTTGATGGAAGTAGATCGGTTCGTTGAACTCTTCCAAAAATTCGTGATACAGATAGTAGCTGTGCTTGTCTTTCAGTTGCTCCAACTCGCGTGACAGCAACATGCCGTACGGATTATCTTCGACCGGAACTGATTTTGACAGGAAATTAACCAGCGATCGGGCTTCGCCCAGTTGCTGTTCCGGCGAGTCAAAGAACTTGGCGTGGTAGGCCATTACGTCGCGGATCATGCCGCGAAAGTGCCAACCAGGATAGGTGTTGTAACTAACGTAGGCCACGCCATTGGAATTAAGTCGGCTAGAAAGATCTCGAGGATTTTCTCTTGGACATTGGCTGGAACCCAAGAAAAAACGCCATGAATAATGATGTAGTCGAATTGCCCGTAGCTCTCATCGATATCCAAAATATTTGCATGTCGAAGTTCGATATTGGACAGACCCGACCCAGCGATGGAGGCTTGCCCCTTTTCGACCGCTTTCACTGAAGCATCGATACCCACGAATGACGAATTGGCAAATTGATCGGCCAGTGGAATGATGTTGCCGCCGCTTGAGCATCCCAATTCGAGGACTCGGCAGTTTGTTGGCGAGGCCACATTCAAGCCCAGCAATGTGGCGACAGTTGCCAATCGGTTGGGAGCAGATTGTGCAAACGGATAGCTGTCGTATTCAACTTGATCATAGGATGTGGGCATCGGAAGTTTTTGAGAATGCTGGTTAGTTGCTTTGAGTAGTTTATGTTCAATTTCCTAGAGATGAAACAAATCAAGATCATTCTATTGCGAGCAGATCTCCCAGAGTGCCAAAAAACTGATCTTGATTCGGATCTTAATTGCGTTTCTGTTCACAGAATGTACAGTTACAACTAATATCCATGGATTCTAACCTCATTCATTTACCGGAATAGCTAACGAAGTGAAGGTAGCTGAGGGGATTTGCGCAAACAATTGCCAAACGTCATTCCCAAAATCCGTCCATTCCTCTTTATTTGACTCAATCTTGGTTTCTCCATTTCTGCGAACTAACAAAGGAGTGTTGTGATAAGTAAATAAAACGAAATCGAATTTCGTGTCCAGCAAAAGATATTCCAAAACAACTAATACACTTTCAAGTCCAGCGTAATAGTCGAATTTGTCGACATTGACTGTAACAGCCTTTTTCAATTCTAAGCCAAAGAGCTTTTTCATTAGCTCTTGACTGGCTGTCGGTAAGTCAAAAAAAAACAACGTCGCTCCTCTGGATCTAACTCCCCTGCTTCTTTCGAATTGAATAACCTGCTGAGCGTCGAACAATTCTAGACAAATGATCTCAAGCTGATCCTGAGTGTCAACTTTGAAACTGTACGTGATTGACACAGAACATAACCTTACTTAGGGAAAGAATCGAGTTACAACCCCGTTTTTGTCGATAAGAATGATCTCTGCAAGATCATCGCGGCTATAAGTTGAAGGAAATTGTTCAATCGCTGCTCGCAATTCATGCTTAGACACGTTACTATCGCCAAGGTTCAGAACGATCCTTTTTGCTTGGGCGGCTACCTTTTCATCAATCGTATCCATAATGGCTTTTACGTCAGTATTTGGCCCAGGAGCATAGCTATCAAAATATCTTTCTTCAATAAGGTAGTCTGGATTCGTAATTTGATTTGGAACTGAAGGATTCTGTTCAACTTTATATCCTTTCTTTGCGAGAATATCAGCTGATTCATTTTCTCGACGAAGTCCGCGCTTGTTTTCAGAATTTCCTACTAATTCAGTTCGTGGCCCTTCCGGCTTGCCTCCTAACGGTCCAGACGGATTGGTTCGGTCTTTCCACTTTCCGGAGGAGTAAAGGGATTCGTTTACCTCGTTCATCCTTTCCTTGGCACGTTCAAGGTCACTAAGTTCTTCAGGGGCACCATTTTTTTGCGTTACGTTTCCTTCAACATCACGAATTCTATACTTCCCATCACTATCTGGTATATACGCGCCGGTTTTCTTATCCACCGAAATTCCGTATTGATTATGCACCCAGATCGCGAAGCCCCAGGCGGGAGAGCCGACGAAGTAGGTGTGATCGTGAGCAACTCGAACATTGTATACCGATTCAAGCTTGCCGGTGGCTTCGGCCGATAGGATCTCGACCGTTTGACCATCCTCGGTTTCCAATTGATCGCCGCGCGATAACTCAAAAGCTTGCACCCAACCTCGACCAACCACGTAGAACGGGTGCTCGCCGGTCGTAATAATCGTTTGCGATTCTGATGACGCAGACTCGGCAATTCCAGCGATGGAGCTTACATCCCACTCTCGCTGGACAATGTATCCCGGGGATGCATCGATACGATCGATCAGTAAAGCTTCCGTTCTCGGAACTTTGGCTAGTTCAGCTACAGCTCCGACGACCAAGCGAACTGTTTGGCCAGACAGCTTGAAGACCTTTTCAATTACCGATTCACGCACTTCGGCATACGGATCATCCTCGGGCCGACTAAGGGTTCTGTCTTGGAAGGCCGCGACATAACCGCCGAAGTTGAAAACGTGCAAGGTCGCTACTGTCGAAGTTATCTTTTCAATTCATCAACTAAGCCTGCGAAAATAATCGCCATCGAAAACCCGTTGCACGTTCTCATCAGAATCCCATTCGAACGCAACTACAATTTCACCACGCTTGCCCCGCCCAACTTGCTCTAGGCCTTCGTACACTGACTCTTCAATCGCTGTAGTAGTTCCATCAGCTTTACATGCAATAAGATCTGTATCTTTACGAAAAAAGAAATAGGCTCTAAATCCATTATCACCCTGCGGAATTATATAAAAGCGTTTAAACCATGGGAACTCTTTGCATCGGCTATTTATTACATTGCTAACATCGGCTAACCCGCGAAAGTCCTCGGCCATCATTCGTTCCGCTCTTGCAAACGCTTCATCGCTTGGAATCTTGCTCATTTCAATACTGCCCTCCATACCCACCCATCTTGAACAAAATGGTCCATCCGGTATTTGTGTGGGTCTGATATGATTTTGGGGCAAAGGAGCCCTCCATGCAAGACAAAGAACTTTACCAGCACCTTCTTGGGCTAACCGCACCGTGGACGGTAAAAGAAGTTGAACTAAAGGTCGAAGCGCAGGAGATCGTCGTACAGGTCGATCATCCTCGAGGCACAAAGTTTTGTAGTCCAGAATGTCAACTGGAACTTCCTTGTTACGACCATGGTGAAGAGCGTCGTTGGTGGCACTTGGACTCGTGTCAATTTAAGACCATTCTCGTAGCCAGAGTGCCTCGAGTTCAATGTCACAAGCACGGGGTGAAGTCGGCTAGCGTTCCGTGGGCGGAACCCAATAGTCGGTTCACTATCCTTTTTGAGAGATTCGCTATCGATGTACTTCGAGCGACAAAAACGGTAAAGAATGCAATGGCCATTCTCAGGCTCAAATGGGACGCCACATGGCACATCATTGAAAAGAGCAGTAGAACGAGGTAAGGCTCGGAATGAATCGTCAATTTTGCCACGCATTGGCATTGACGAGAAAGCATTTGCCAAGGGAAGTAGCTTTGTTTCAATGATCTACGATTTAGACAACAGTACCGTCGAGGCCATTAGCGATGGACATGATACACGAGCCAGCAATTGATTGTTTTTCCCAGCTTTCTGCGGAGCAATTACAGTCTGTAGAGGCTATCGCAATGGATATGAGTCCAGCTTACGTGAAGGCGGCCAAGCAGGTCATTCCATTGGCAGAAGCGAAAATCGTTCATGACATTTTCCATCTGATGCAGCTTGCAAACAAAGCTGTGGATAAGGTTCGCAAGTCGGAACATCGATATCTCTTACAAGAAGGCGACCATCAACTTAAGGAAGCAAATATCTTTGGTTGACTTCCTATGAGAACCTCTCGGAGGCTCAGACGAAGCGATTTGAGAACATCTGTTCGCTGAAGCTGGAAACAGGGCGTGCTTGGTCCTACAAAGAGTTGCTGCGAGACCTTTGGGCTCACGATAGTGAAGCCAAAGCGAAGGAGTTCTTCAACAACTGGTACCAACGAGTAATTCACACCAAACTAGAGCCCATGAAGAAACTCGCAAGGACGTTAAAAGAACGAATCAACAATATCGTAACTTACTGTACTCATGGGATAACCAATTCCGTTGCCGAGGGAATCAACAGCAAGATCATGTCGATAAAGCGAATGGCTGGCGGCTTTCGTAACAGAGAGAACTTCAAGACTGCCATTTTTTTCTACTGCGGTGGCCTGGATCTTTACCCACGGTAATACCGGATGGACCAAAAAATTCTTATAGTGCCAAAAAACTTTTGACAATTTGACATTACCAAACGAAATGAAAACTCTAAAAAGAAAAGGCCATAGAGAATATCTATGGCCTTGCTGTGTTAACTAGCGAATTGCTGATGAACTATTTCTTTAGCTCAATCGTTAATTCCTTGGTGCTTGATGATACTTCAATTTTTACTCCCTTGTCCTTAGACTGGTACTTTCCTTTTAGTAGATCTGGACCGGGCTCGAAAAGTCCTTGCATCCTCTGAGAATCAGTTGGTTTTACAGCAGGGTCGGGATAAGTTGCAGTCACCGAGTAGTTGCCTGCTGGCAATCCTGGATTCATATCTGTGACCACTTTGAACTTTCCTCCGTTCTCAGAAACGGCAGAAGAAGGATTACCCCCTTTTTCTGGAAAGAAAATCAAGTTCACTCCATCTGTAGCGGTGCCATCGATCTTTACGGTACCTGGGACATCAATCAAGCTTGGACCTTTGTTACACCCCAACAACAAAGCAAGTGACAAAATTACTAATCCACTGATCCTGAGCATTGGCAAACTCCCCCAAAAACACATTCCAAAAAACAAAAAAGAGTCCGCAAAACAATTGCGGACTCTTCGAAGAGAAATCTATCGAATGTTACTCGATCGAATTCGCTAGGTCTCCACCATTTCGAGTTACCCATGCGACGAAAGAGTTGTTATCAATAGTTGAAGGCATGAACGTAACTGAGCCGTCACCACGAAGCACTTGTACTCCTCCACTGTGGAAAGAGTAAGGGTTGTTCTCGTTCAAGACATTGATGATCGTACAGCCTAACTGCCGTGCTGTAGTGATGTTGGTACCGTTTGCTCCGCTCAGTCCTGTAACTCGTCGAGCTAGGTTCCAGTCACTGTACGATGAGTTTAATCCCAACCCGCCATCTAGCAATGTTGATCCAGGCAATGGTCGACCTCTGAAATAGTACTTTTGCATTCCAGCTCTTTCAATCAAACAGATCGTGTTTGATAGTCCGTCAGTGACCTCGGCAAACTTGATATTGGTTTTGGTGATGATGCCACCTGCAACTGCTGTTTGTCCAGAAGTACTTACCCCCAACATAGCGCTGTCAGCAAACATATTGTTATTCGCTGTAGTCAGACCAATACAAGTTCCAACCTGACTATCAACGCCTCGAAGTGGACAATAATCGCTGCGCGGTAAGTCATAAGGTTGTGGGCAGCCTATTGCTTGAAAGTATGGACCATAGTCGCGCGGTACTTCTGGAGTTGAAGGACAGATGAAAGTTGGCAGGTTAATTCGAACCGATGCGGAAACCGTGGTAAACCAAGGTGCAGGAAGATTTCGAGGATCAACGAATGCCTTCTTCATATCGAACTGATCAGTAATGTTGCTGGCCTCCAAGTATGGCAACAATTGAAACAAGCAACTTTGTCGACGAGCGTCGTCACCAATCGCCCAGAATGGGTTTCCGGTTTTGGCAACAGTGTCATTGTCTGAGAATTGCTTGCCCCAAGCTGGTACATACTTGTAAGTAGATTCATGATTGTGGAATGCCAATCCAAGTTGCTTCATATTGTTTCCGCAACTCATGCGTCGAGCGGCTTCGCGAGCGGCTTGAACAGCAGGCAGCAAGAGACCAACAAGGATTCCGATAATGGCTATCACAACTAGCAATTCGACCAGCGTGAAAGCCTGTGTACGAGAAGACGATTTGAGCATACGTACCTCCAATGAACAAAAGAAAAGTTCGATAGTGGAATGAGCGATTCCGACAACTTCTAATGTTAGACTGTTGCAACAAAAAGTGCGACGAAACGCCCACGAAAATCACTAAATATCAGGCAAAATTCCGCTACAGTCGCCTTGAGTGGGAATCCCCACCATTGCTGCTGGAGTTGTGCCGGGTAATTCCAACTCGAGCGAAGAGGAATCATGAACAGTACGGCGATGACGGCTGGGAAAACCCGCATTGGATTTCCCAGGCCGTCTTTTCGCTTGGCAAATTGCAGTTTGTCAGGCCGCTGGATTCTTGCGTTGGTTTGCGGGTGTAGCGTTGGCAAGCCAACTTTGAATGCCTCGCAGTTCGCTCTTCCAACTCTTAGCTGGGATTCTAGTTTGACAGAATCGAGCAAATAGCAGATCCAGCGACTCGTTCATCTCGCGAATGGCATCAATGCGCGCGTCATAATCAAATGGATCGGATTCTTCGTCGACGTGAATCTTGGCTGCGCTGATTGCAAAGGTCTCGGCCTGAATCGTCAGGTCGTATTGAGTGCCATGACGAATCAGCGTCAGACCAGCTTTTCGCGGCAGTTTTCCAGCTTGTACAGCTCGAATCGCTTCGGGGAGCACAATCGGCGATTCTGCTGAAATCGACTCCTTGCCATTCTCTCCTAGCGGGCATTCAAGGCTGAGAGTCTTGTTCATCATGACAGTAATTTCAGATTCATCTGGCAAGGTAAATGTGTCGGTTTCAGTGGCTAACTTCCACCATAACCACATTAGAAATTCATTGCCAAGGAAGTCTTTGTTGTTCAAATCGCTGCCCAACCAAGCTAACTCGCTGTGGCCGATTTCAGGTACGAACTGAGCTGGCACGAGATCGTCCAAGGCAGCGAACTGATCGTTGTTCGTTGCCCATTCGAGTGCCAGAGTTCCGGTTGTGATTCGCTCGTTTTGGACTCCGAAAGCTCTTTCCAGTAGATCCAGTGAATGCCCAATTGCTGCGGAACCCGAACCACCGAAATAGAGCCGCTCGCCGGGCAAATCCCAGAGCAGCGAGAAGTGCTGCATCTTTCGATACTTGCCAGTGGCTGCTTCGGATAGGCAACGAGCCTCAACGGCTTCTTTGGCTTCTTGACGTTGCTGTCGAGTTGGTCGACCGGAGTCGTTGTGAGCGGAAGCGGCGGCAAGTTCCATCTGTAGCCAAGCCTTTTTCAAGCTCGAGGGAACTTGGTTGGTGTCGATGCGAACCGAACAATGTAAGGCTCCATTGACAATGTTCTTACCAGCGTCAAAGGACTGATCCAGCACGTGACCGCCGCCAAGAAATCCCACTTGAACAGCATCAGGATTCTCGAACTCAACCTGCCCGCTGGCATAGTTGTGGAGAGTCTCTATGTGCTGATCGTCAAAATTTTTGGATTCGAATCCCGTGATACGAAAGCGTTCAAACGCTAAGCTACCGGCTAAAAACGGCATACTCGTTAACCTCGGAAAGAGTTAAAGATGGCCCAGAACGTTTTGCGTTAAGTACCTTTGCAAGGCGTTCGCGGGGCAATAGTTGCGACTTGAATTCTGCCACTTAGTGTCAGTGACAGATTTGACGAATAGAGCGATCAAGAGTTTTGGAGCGGTTGATCGATCCCTCGGTACTGACGTACTCAAGGTTTTATCGGAGTCGTTGCCCTTCAACCTTGCCAACTTTAGCCTGCAATCGTCAGGACAACCTAGCTGGAAAAATAGTTGCAATTGTTACCAACGTTACGATCGCAACTTCTTCGCTGCAACTCAAGCTTTATCTTCTGCTAAAACTCAAGGTTTTCGCGCAGATCGTTACCGAGCGTGTACTTTTTCACATCTTATCCGCAGCAGTTAGGGATGGTCTCGGCAATGAAACCACCTTAGTTGATCGCTACCACTTGAATCCGCTCATCATCAGGTAACAGGCAATGCCGAAGAACGTCAGCAAGAAGGTCGTTGATCAAGAAGTTTCTATTGACCGACGTCGAAAAGATCGACGCGACATTGCTGCAACGGACGCGGCTACCGAAACAGTCGTTGAAAAGAATGAACCTGCCAAGGAAGTCGCCAGCGAACCTCGACGCAAGCAACAACGACGACGACAGATCGATCCAACTACCTGTGAACGCGAATACACCGATCAAGAGATCCAGTTCATGCATGCGTTGGATAACTACAAGCGCTCCTCAGGTCGCATGTTTCCAACTTGCAGCGAAATTCTAGAGGTGATTCGAGGCCTGGGATACGCTCAACTTACCGAAGATGAACGAGCTGTGCTGAAGAGCATCGAAGAGGTCGAAGCCGAGATCGCCGACGTCGAGTTTGAGGAGTAAGGAGTAAGGTGTAAGGTGTAAGGTGTAAGCCTAATACCTAATACCTAATACCTAGTCGTAGTCGTAGTCTGCGGCTTTGAGTTTGTACTGATTGTTCGGCATGTCACTCTGCACCGTGTGTGGAGTCATCAAGGCTTGGAAGACAACATAGTCAATGTTGTTTGACAATGCCATTACCGATCCATCTCCCATTCCAACATTGAATACTCCTGGATGCAGCGAACTTGGGCGCGCATTCGCGTAAGCAGGTACATTCAACTTCGCGGTTGTAGCCGCCATTTCAGCTACCGAAGTAGGACTTGGGCGACCAGGGGCAGCTTGATCGCCAGCGTAGAGCCAAACGAATCCGACTCGAAAACGCACTGAGTCATCAGTCGTTGAAACATCGGCCCAAGAGCGAGAGCCCGTGTTCTCTGCAAATATAATGGTAGAGGACAATCCGTCTTTGAAGTCCCGTGAATTGATGGGCTTAGCAACTCCAAAGCTCATTTCGTCTGTTTTTGTTCATTGGATTGTAAACCTGTTTGGGTAGTAGGTTCGCAAATGCTCCATTTGCTGATCGCTGAGCAATCGCTGATTCGTCAGACGCATCTGTAACACCTTGATAAGCGTCAAACCTAATACCGGATCAGAAGCTCTTTTCGAAGCAGATGTAAAGTCCTGCGTTAGCTAGGTGCGAAAGTGGAGCGATGGATGACGCCTTATACATCTCGAGGGCACACTAAATTCCGCTATTTGGGGATAGAAAGTTGAATTCGATCGTTTCAGATTTTGGAACTCAGCTTCCCAAAGTTGCTGCTTCGTAGTATCGTCCCAGCGGTCTCTCAACTCTTGTTCTTCAATCAACGGTAACAGGCTAACTACCCAAGAGCCGAGCTTACCTCTGCTGTCGATACTCCCAAATCTGCTCTGTATTCCGGGCAGTTTTTTCTTGGCAGTCTCAAAGTTGGTTACAGCTAAGCTCAACTGCCTGAGATTGTTTGCACACTGCGAGCGCCTAGCACCGGTGCGATTAACTTGTACGGCAGGCATCAAAAGTCCAACGATAATCACGACGCAAACTAAGAGCGCAATCAGTTCAAGCCATCGAGTCCGAGCAGACTTGGTGGTATCCATGACAATTGCTCCCATGCGAGTCGAGCGAACGAACCCTAATTGATTTCTCACTCTTAGCTAAAGCGCTAATTGAGGGTTTTTCGCGCAGCATTTGTGGACGCACCGCATTTATGGGGAGCGATTCAGGTCTACCGCCTCACTGGATTCTACGCTTGCAACTCAATAATTGAAAAGCACTAGTAATCGTTTTGAGAATGGCAGGCCGGTATGTTAAGATTCCAACGAGCACTCAATTCGACTTTCCCCGCGTAGCAATTGTTACTTGGCACCAGGTGGAGCATACTGCTTCAACCAACTGAAGACCTCCTCGTGCCAAAACAGGCTGTTGGCTGGTTTGAGTACCCAGTGGCCTTCGTCGGGAAAATTGACGAAGCGACTCGGTACGCCTTGACGCTGCAGGGCACTGAATAGTTCAAGGCCTTGACCAATTGGACAACGAAAATCGTTGTCGTTATGGATGATCAGCATCGGTGTTTTGTACTTACCAAGATTTGCAGCTTTGGTGTGTGGACTGAACTCGCGATACTTGCCTGGGATCTCCCAAGGCAGTCCGCCATGTTCGTATTCGTCAAACCAAAGCTCGTCGGTCGTTCCCCACATGCTCTCGAAGTTGTACACGCTGCAATGTGTGATCAAGCAACGGAACTCTTGAGCAATATCATTAACCGCGAACCAGTTCTGCATGTAACCACCGAAGCTTGCCCCGGCGCTGGCGATGCGGCCGCTGTCGACATAGCCAAGTTGTTTGACAACTTTCAGTCCAGCAACCAAGTCGCGATAACACTTTCCGCCCCAGTCTCCCGAGATCTGATCGCAGAACTTTTGTCCAAAACCTGTGGAGCCGCGCGGATTGGGCAGTGCTACGACATAACCTTGAGCTGCCCAAAGCGACGGGTTCCAGCGAAAGCTCCAACCATCTTCCCAGGCACCTTGAGGTCCACCGTGAATCAAGTAGACGACGGGCCATTTTTTCTTGGCATCAAACCCTGGTGGCTTGAGTATCCACATCTGCATCTCGCCATCTTCGACCGGGACCTGAACTGACTCGGGGCGAGGGCGATCTAAACTTGCCAATAACTGTTCGTTGGCTCGACTGAGATTGACCGGCTCTTTCAGCGGCCCAACCCCACTTTCATCATTGCGATACCCATAGGTCTCGACGTAGATCTCGGCGGGTTGATCCATTCGAGCCTGTAGAAATACTATCTGGTTGCCAAATGAACTGCTAAACAGGACAGAGCCTTCGTTCAGTGAATTGCTTTCCTTCCAAGTAGACTGCTTTGAAAACAAAGGAGTTGGGATGCTGAACCGCCGTTTATAGCCGCGAACTTCGGCTAGAAAGGTGACTGATTCACCGTGGAATTGATAATCATCGACTGATGGATGATCATCGCGAGTTAACTGAACTGGTTCACCTGTTGGCGATCCATCGGGCTTGACTGGGACCATCATCAACTCCCACTTGGCAGCTTCGTAACCGGGAGTTAGCTGAGTTCGATAGGCTAACCATTTTCCATCTGGACTAAACTGAGGTCCATTGTCTGCTCCTAGATTCGACTTGGTGAGACTAAGCCAATTGGGTGAGCGATTGTCGATAGCGACTCGGCAGATGTCGTAGTTTGTCGTCCAAGCTTCGCCAACTTCTGGTGTGGCTGCAAAGACCAAGTGTTTGCCGTCGGGTGTAAAAGTAAAGTTGTCGCCAATGCCGAAAGTCATGCTCGTTGGAAACGCGTCACGATCACCCGGAGTCGCATCGTGGCAACCTGAGCCATCAGCGTTGATCACAAATAGATGTTGGCGTTTGTCTCCGACATAGTCGTCCCAATGCCGCAGAAACAGCTTGGTGTAGACCTTGGCCTTCACAGGGCTAGCATCGATCTGTTCCTGTTTCGCTCTGTTTTTTGCATCGCTTTCTTTGAACGGCAATTCGCTGAACTCAGGAAACACACTCGAAACAAAGGCGATCTTTGATCCATCTGAGGACCAGATTGCGTTGCCAGCACCAGTCGAAATGTGAGTCAGTTTCTTGGCTTCTCCACCGCCAACCAGGTCTAGAAGAAACAGTTGCGAATCTCCGCCGCGGTTTGATTCAAAAAGAACATATCGACCATCGGGACTCCATCGAGGGTGCGAATCGCTCTTGCCAGAACTGGTCAACTGTCGCGGAGCTGATTTTCCGTCTGTGGAAACCAACCAAATGTGAGTCTGTTTCGTGTTCTTGGCTGCATCCAGAATTTCTGTTACCTGGTAGACGACCAGCTTGCCATCAGGAGAGACTTGAGGATCGGCGACCCTCTTAAAGCGAAACATGTCATCCAATACCATGGCTCGCTTCTCAGCGGCTGTCGACATCTGAGATACTCCCAAGAGAACAAAGGTA
>JAXMBP010000041.1:0-66894 GCA_046349795.1 Pirellulales bacterium
TGATGCGTTCTTTTTGATTCGGTTCGATCTCTGCAAACACCTGAGTCTCACCGACCAAGCGCACCAAAGCTTCGTCGCTGATTTCGTAAAGCTCTTTTCCACACAGCAGACAATCGGACGACAGCCCAACTCGATCTGCCAGACTCGCTGCCACACGCCGATTATCGCCGGTGATGACCTTAAGTCCGATACCCAGCTTCGAGAGTGACTGAATCGTCTCAACAATGTTCGCCTTCAGCGGATCTTCAAGAAGTAAGAACCCTATAAATGTCATCTCTTTCTCTGAACTCTTATCGACAACTTGACTGCCCAACTCTCGACGATAGGCAACTCCCAACGTTCTTTTGCCCGCTAGCCCAAACGCTGTGTATTTTGCCTGAATTGTTTCACGCAAGTCATCGATTGGATGGATCGATCCATCAACTAGCTCAACTTGCTCACAGATCTCCAAGATGTTATCAACAGAGCCCTTGGTGATCAGAAGTGTATGACCACCCGATGCAACCAAAACGCTCAGTCTGCGTCGAATAAAGTCATAAGGAACCTCGTCCAGCTTTTTGAACATGCTGAGGTCGCAGGCATTTGTGGTGCGAATGGCAGAGTCGATTGGGTTGATGAATCCAGTCTCAAACGAGGCGTTTACAAAGGCAAATTGAAGTACTTTGTCACTCGGCAATCCGTTGGCATCCACAGCAGAATTGACTCGAGCAGTTCCTTCGGTCAGCGTTCCTGTCTTATCTGAACACAACACGTTCATACTGCCAAAGTTCTCAATCGACGACAACCGCTTGACGATCACCTCTCGTTCAGCCATTCGCTTAGCGCCGAATGAGAGATTGACGGTGATGATTGCGGGAAGCAGTTGCGGTGTTAGCCCCACCGCTAACGCCAACGAAAATAGAAACGCATCAATGACTGGACGCTCGAAGTAGACATTCACAAAAAAGATTCCGCCAACCAGCAGAAGAGTAAACTCCATCAGAAGGTAGCCAAACTTGCGGACTCCTTTTTCGAAGTCCGTTTCAGGCGGACGATACTTTAGACGTTGTGAAATGTATCCGAATTGAGTCTTATCGCCTGTTACAACAGCCACCGCTCGTCCACTTCCACTGACTACGTGAGTTCCTTGCCAGAACGAATTGATTCGATCGGAAAGTCCACAGTCTGCGTTTAAGTCTGTTACAGCTTTCTCAACCGGAAATGTCTCGCCAGTCAACGCAGCCTCGTCAACAAACAAATCGCGGCCCTCTATTAGACGACAATCCGCCGGAATCGTGTCACCAGCCGAAAGGCAAATCACATCACCGGGCACCACTTCGGATTGGTCGACAACCGCCTCGGTCCCATCGCGAATCACCGTGGTATTGGTTCGAACTAGCTCCAATAGTTTCCGAACAGAATTCGTCGCGCTGTGCTCCTGAAGAAAGCCCAGAATTGCACTTACCAAGACAATTCCCAAAACGATAGCCGCATCGAGCATGTCGTGGAGAAAAAATGACAGGATCGCGGCAGCAATCAAGATTAAGGTAATTGGACTCTTGAATTGAGCCAGCAATAATAGAATTGTCGACTGATGCGGAGATCGCTGTTTGCCCGAGCGAGAAGATTGAGCCAGTTTCGCGTGAGCATTCTCAGACGATAACCCTTGGGGAGAACTATCCAGGGCTTGAAAAAGATCGTTAGCCGAAACTGCCCAGAATTCAGCAAAAACTTTGTGAGGCTGTTCCGGTTGCGAGCGGTCCAGAGGGTTGAACATGGGATTTGCTTATGGCTGGAGGCATCGCGGGCCGCCTAAAGTATACACAAACTAGCCCTAGAATGAACCGACCAACTTCCACTATCCGACTATGGTACCACCGACCGTCTGAGGCTGACGACTGTGAGCTTTAGGCCCTTATAGCACCCGCTCAGCCACATAACCGGTAACTGAATGAAACCTAGTTCGTGAAAGCTGTTTCGGCGTAAGTGCTTTTCCGTATAATGAAGCGTCGAAATTCTACTCAGGAAGGCTCGCCCGAGTTAAGATTCTTAGATTCAACTTGTAGTTTTTTGCTGCGAATGGTGTATTCATGAAACCGCTGAATTGGTTCTCCATATTAGCTTTGACCCTGGTTGCACTTTGCTCAAACGCTCCAACGGGGCTGTGCCAAGACACAAAGGTCGCACCATCGAAAACTGCTCCCAAGCAAGCGATAGACGATGTGGATAGTGCACCCGAGTTTCTTCGCGTTACCAAAGAGGGCAAGAAACTGCAGTCGATGCAGACAGCCGTGGTAACCTACTCTGACCCTAACAAGCCAAACTCCCCCAAAGTAACTTTGATCGGCGCAGTCCACATCGCTGAGTCGGAGTATTACAGTCGCCTCAACACCATCTTCAAAGGGTACGACGCGCTGCTTTTCGAAATGGTGATGAATCCATCCGACGGAATACCAGATCCCAAGCAGCGAGGCGTAAGTCCTGTAAGTACGATTCAAGTTGGTATGAAGGACGCGCTTGGCCTAACTTTTCAATTGGATGAAGTCGACTATAAGGCCAAGAACTTTGTCCACGCAGATATGACGCCAGACGAATTCTTCAAGTCGATGAAGCGACGCAATGAAGGTGTAATGCAAATTCTGTTCCGTTCTATCGGAGCAGGGATTGCCATGCAATCCAAAGGCAAGTCTTCCGATGTTGGCATGCTAATGGCCGCGGTAGGCGATGATCCTCAGAAGGGACTCAGGCGAGCGATGGCGGAACAGATGGTTGAAATGGACGGACAAATGGCAGGACTGTCGGGTGACGATGGCAAGAGCACGCTGATCACCGAACGCAATGCCAAAGCCTTTGAAGTGCTCAACGAACAGATTCGCAAAGGCAAAAAGAACTTGGGCATTTTCTACGGAGCAGGGCACCTGAAGGATATGCACGAGCGATTGACTGAAGAGTACGGCATGAAGCCCGAAAAGGTTGAATACTTGGACGCTTGGAGTCTGAAATAGTCTAATGCGGCTACCGCTCCTTCTTATCGTTCACTGCGGAGCAATTATTGCTTTTGTGGCCCAAAGTGGCTTGGCATTTCAAACTGAAGTTAATGCCGGGCCACTGGACCGTGTCGAGCTGCGGCAGGGGATTTCTGAGACCACGAAGATTGGCATATGGAATCCTTTAAAGGTCCTGAACTTCGAAGGGCAAATTCAGACGCTAGATGCCAAGAGTCTTACGATCTCTGTTTTGGTGGAAGGTAAACCCACGCCAAAGACTCTTCCATCGGAACAAGTTCAGAGAATCGTTCCAACTTAAGCGCCCCGCAAAATTAGCCGAGACAATGGCGTTGTTCGATCAACACAAGATTTCCGAATTCTCGCAGGCATTTCCAAAACTCGCCGATTCCGAAATTCCTGAATGGCAACAAAAGTTGTTGCTCATCCGAGTCATCCAAGTTCGCGTCGCCTCCAATCAAATTGCTCAAGCTGGCGATAGTTTCATTCGCCTTGCGACCACCTCATCCATTCCCGATCTGTTCTATTCCGAGATGCCATTGTGTTGGACGGTGGCCCAATCCGACGAAGCCATAAGGCAAGCGAAAGTATGGATCAAGCAGGAGTCGGATCAAGCTAAGTTGCTGGGCGCTAGCTGGCTGCTGTTGACTCAAGATTCAAAGCTTGCTCGCAGCACTTTGATTGAGTTAGAGAAGTCACAATCGTTAGTGATTGCCCAACTTGCCAAAGCTCAGTTGTGGCGAACTTCCGCCGTGCCCGATACGATGGAGCAATTGCCCACATGGATGGCCGAACGTGATAGAATGCTGATTCCATTAGCTCTAGGGCCTACTGAGTTCATAATGGATCGATTGATGCGCATAGAACAGTACGACTTAGCGGTCGGCTGTGCAGCGAGAATTGCCACGCTCCACAGCGATAGTTATTTTCGGGCAAGGCGAGCACTACAAACAGCGAGCCAAATCCTGAAACGTTCGCAACGTAACGACGAAGCAGAGAAGGTACAAGCTTGGATCAAGAAATTGGATGGAACAGATTGATGGATCAGGATTCGAGACTGCGTTCTGTATTCGTTGGCTTACGTCAGGTGGCGCTGTTGACTGTGGCATGGCTGGCCTGTAGCGCGACCATTTTCGCTCAAGGACCAGCTCCTGCAGGACAAGCTCAACCTAAGCCTAGCGCAACATTCTTCGATATCGTGTTCAGCGGAGGTTGGTTCGGCATTCTGATCATGTGCACGATCATCGGACTTTCCATCCTAGCTGTATTTCTGATCTTTGATCAAGCAATGGTGCTACGACGAAAAGAGGTGATTCCGCCCACGCTGGCTGATGAAGTTCGACATTTCCTCTCACAAGGTCGAGTTGCTGAAGCCGATGAAGCGTGCCGACGCAATCCAAGCCCCTTAGCCTTCGTAATCGTGAATGGACTTTCGGAGCTTGACTTTGGTTGGCAGGCAATGGAGAAGGCTATGGAGGATGCTGTGGCCGAGCAGTCCGCCAAGATGTATCGCAAGATCGAGTATCTTTCGGTGATTGGCAATTTGGCTCCGATGTGTGGGCTGCTGGGAACTGTGACCGGGATGATTATGGCCTTCCAACAGGTTGCCGCCAGCCAGGGCTCGGCGGGCGCTGCCGATTTGGCCGAAGGTATTTACTCAGCATTGGCAACTACTGTAGCTGGGCTAGTTGTAGCAATTCCGTCCTTGGCCGCCTTTGCAGTCATGCGCAACCGAGTTGATCAGTTAATCGCTGAGATCGCATTTATGGCTCAGCATGTTTTTACGCCCGTGCGCAGACGAGTCTCGCAAACTGCTCGGCCTGCCACCGCTACTTCTGGCACTCCACCTACACCACCGCGACCACGCAGCTAACGACAGGACTGTATTTTGCGTAGTCCCAAACTGGTCACCTCAGGCACTGCATCCATTAATATGACACCCATGATCGATGTGGTGTTCTTGTTGATCATTTTCTTTTTGGTCTCCAGCCATTTAGCCAAGCAGGAAACAACATCTGCTCAACCTGCCCATCGCTGGCTCGGGATCGACGACCAACAGCGTGCAGACGGTTGTGGTGAAACGTTCGCCAGATGGAGTTGGCATGCGGGCGCGAGTATTGATCAGGACTGGACGATCGCATTCTGCGAGCGAGATCGATGGCCACAGCGGAGTCGATTCAGCTAAAGATTAGAATGAGCAAACCGTTACCCGCGACGACCGAGCTGATCTCAAGTGCGTTGCCAAAAGCTGCTCGTGCCGGTACACGTTTCTCTGTTTTTGAGGATCGAGGCAGATGAAGACCAACTATGCCTTCGATCGCGGTCGACGAAAAGAGAGGTCGAGATATCGATGACGCCGATGATCGATGGCCATCTCTTCTACTGTTGGTCTCTTCATTACACAATCAAGTTTCAAAATTATCGAAAAGATGCTGCTCAGTGGTGTGTCCGAACTGAAGTCTGCTACCGTTATGGAAATTCCAGATCCATCATCTGAAGTCACCAAGATGCCTTGAGCAGATCGATCAGCCATAACGAACGGAAACGATGCTCGGCACGGTACTCAACGGTCAACCACTGGCGAGCCTGGAGGAGCTTATTTGAAGGTTAAAGGCGATCGGCCAAGTCAGCCCCAACGCTCCGGTAATTATCGATCCAGAACCAAAAGTTCCCGTCGGAGTAGTCGTCAAGGCTTACGACGTGCCCGAGCATCAGGACTGCGTCAGCGTTCATGGCCACTCCAGTGCCAGAAAAAGGTACGGGCTTCGAGGCTTACGACTTTACTTTGTACCGGCCTCTCTTTGTGCAGTAGAGTCTGTACAGCGGATGATTATTTCTTGGAGGGCGGTTGAAGCAGGAACGAGCGAAGGCGGGAGGAAGATCACAGGTTTTGCACGCGGATCTTCATTCGTATTATCTGCCTTGATTCTGGTCATCTCTTCATGGAAATCGAGCAACAGCAAGATCACCGCACTTTAAAAATCAAGCGTCATCTCGCCCTCCCCGCAAATGCCGCAAATGCTCTGAACTCAAGCGCGACCCTGCCCGCGAAAGATGAGCGGTCGATCGCCAGCCATGGCGCGGAGGGTTCGTTAACAGCCGCGTGGTACTATTCTTCGCCTCCGTGACGGTTCAGGTCTCTTTAATGCGCGGCGAGCTTCCAAACGCGCCGGAACATTAAAAGTAATATCGCGCCATCGTTCAGGCAAAATCACCAATACTGCTCCGGGCCAGCCTAATCGCCTCTTCGAGCCGATCGTTGTACCATCGCGTCAACTCCTCAGGACAGAACTCAAAATACTCAGGCGGAGGAGACGTTTCGAGCAAAGCTGGATTCGCTATACCCAGTCATCCCGTACCCCTGAATTGAAAGGCCCCAATCAAGCCGAGCGTATGAAACCATCATCGGTGCTTGGCAGATAGACAAAAGGTGTAAAGCGTTGAGGCACGAAGTTGCATGTCCAAAGAAGTCCACCCAACAACCTTGTCCAGTGGCTGTTGATCGGCCAATATCGACAGCGCGTCCCTTTGCGTTCTAACAAATCTTGGAATTGCCGTCGAACTGCCGTCCTTGGGGAGAATGAACTGCTGTCGTCGATCTAAAATCCTCGCCAACATAGCGACTTGATGCCATGGATTATCCAACGGCCATTTACTTGTTCAATAAAGCGGCATGCCCAATAGCCCCGTCGTACCCAGCCACTTCGAAGTTTCCAAACGCCCGGTAACAAGAATGGTCGCGGGATCCATCAGCAACTTCACTTGCTGTCCTTTATCCCGTATTAGCAGTCAGGTACGCGCCAGTTAGTGCGATGAATTTTCGCGGAGCGCAGCTATCTCGCAAACCATCACCAACAGCAGGTGGTGCCACATCTGACGCCTGAGATAAGCGACAACTTGGTTTTACTCCAACGGTCCGTACACCAGTTGCAGATTGGAGTCGACTGTCTTTCGTCGCAGGCTAACCTAATCGCTCAACACCACGGCCAAATCAAACCACAGGCCCTGTCACAACCTTCGAGCGAAGCCGCAGTAGTTCAAGCATACTACATTGCTGCAAGGCTGCGGTGGCTAACCCCAATCAACAGATCCCTCAGGCGTTTTCACTTAGCTGCTCAGTCACTTTTAGCTTAGTCCCTTTTAGCTCAACAATCTGGCCAGCATTTCGAGCCGAATCGATATGTATTCAATCAAGCTATCGTCGTGAGTTGCCGAAACGAACAACGCCTCAAAATCACGTAGGGCATGTAACACCTCGGATGCACCAAGCCCCAGAAATACTTGCCGAAGAGCTTACGATCCTGACTGAGCCGCTTGAGGCCAGTTCTCGACCGGTCCCTGCTTGAAGAACAGCGTCATCATGCTTCCCCACCCGCTGAATCTGATGAGCGACGCCAGCCTCTGTAGCTGCGATGCCCAAGCCCTCTGCTAGTCGAGCCGTTTGGCGATCCAGAAACGGATAAGGATTTTCGTCCCGCAGCAACTCGATGGTTTTACGTCCCGCTGCAGTAGCCACCGGATTACCGCTCAGTGTACCAGCCTGGAACACCTTTCCTGCTGGCAACACCTGATCCATTAAGTCCGCGCGTCCACCGTAGGCTCCTAACGGCATACCGCCGCCGACTATCTTTCCTAGAGTCGTCAAGTCGGGCTTTACTCGATAGATCGATTGTGCTCCACCGAAGGCAACACGGAAGCCCGTCATCACTTCATCGAAGATCAATACTGAACCGTACTGATCACACAACTTCCTCGCGGTTTGTAGGAAGCCAGCAGAAGTGGAACGCAGCCCATGTTTCCCACAACCGGCTCCAAAATAATGCAGGCGATCGACCTACCTTGTTCAGCAAACGCCTCCAGCCTGACGAATCGTTGTACTCCTCACGATTGTGTCTCGACTAGCCCCTTGGGTAACTCCTGTGAGTCTGGTACGCCAAGATTTGTAGCCCGAACCGCCGCGCGACAAACCACGCCAAATCGCCGTGACCGTATAGTTGCCAGCGAACCACGATCTTGTCCCGTTCAACGCGCCTCTGGCCACCGAATGCGCCGCTCATCGTCGCCCCAGTACCGCTGCTGACCCAAACGCACCTTTTCAATACTTGGGCATGGTGCGGCCAGATCGTTCGCCAATCGCGGGATTCGCCCTCGGTGGGCGCCGTAACTTGTTCCCCGGCTTGCGGCGTCCACAATGGCTTCGATGACTTCGCGTCGAGCGTGACCGAATCATTGGTCCCTAAGAACCGATATCGATCAAACGAATTGCCATCGATGTCATAAAGGAATGGTCCTTCGCCTGCTGGATAAATAATGGCTTCCCTCCCACGGCTCCAAATGCCCGCCGGACTGTTGACGCCACCTGGGATGCGGGAACAAGCTCTATCAAACGCCGCTAGCGATTTTTCCTGACGAAAGGTTGGAGAGGTCGGTAGCCAATGGGCGACTCCTTGAAGCCGAACAGAGTGAGTAGCGTCACGAAGTTTTTTCTGGATAAGAGATTGTAGAGCAGTAGAGCAGGTGCCTGTAGGTCTTTTTGCCCAATTTGAGCATCCCCGTAGCTGGACGGGCCACCGTTCAGAATGTCACGTAACGGGATTGGGCCACCGTTCAGACATCTTCTGACTACGGCTAACTTACTAGCGCCTTCGGTTCAAACGAACCCCTGGCGGGATCGGCGGGATCTGCTACATGATGCGCAAGTGAAGGGACCAGAACCCTGGCGGGATCTTTGCCATGGGGGAATATCATTAGATTGAGTTGGCTCTTTGTAGCGTCTTGATCACAACTAAATCAAACTGCCTTTGGAGTTGCACCTTGGAATTTAGCTCGGCGTAAATGGATGACGCTGGGCTTAGTCGCGATCCTTGGCTGTTGCTGGGGAATGCCTGTCATTCAGCTCAGCTCATGCTTCAAATGAAGCCGCTCGACTTCGAGGATTTGACACTGCGGACCATGTTTTCACATGGACTCAATCAGTCGGCTCTAGCCTACGTTCGCAGCCGAGCCAGCTTAGAAAAGAATCGTTCGCTGTCCGCCTGGTGGGCGACTCGCGAGATGGAGAGTCACGCTCGCTGGGCTCTACAAGATGCAGCCGGTGCCGACAAACACTGGCAAGCCCGTGAAGCGACGGCGTTGAATATCAATCGAAGCTTCCTGATGGCGTAACACCTCAAAACGACGCGCGCTGGCCGTGGCTGGAATGGCAATTGGGGCGTTGTCGATTGCTGAAAGCACAGAGCACTCTGGCTTCCTACCTTGCAGCGCCCGCGAATCAAGCTCTCCGTGAAAAAGCTCTGGAAATGGTCCGTGAAATACGCAAGCGGATGGACGGCCTTTCCAAAGACCTAAAGCGGCGTCAAACATTGGGCTCGCGACAGGGTACGGTTGACTCCACCGAAGCTTCTATAGAGCAGCTTCGTACTCTGGATTCCGACGCTCAAATGCTGCTCTGCGAAGCTCTGATGGTTCGTCGGCAGCTTTATCCTGCTGGTAGCGATGACCGAGCCGCGCGCCGCGGCAGCGGTATCATCGCCGCCGATTTTGCGATCCCGGTCTGATCCTGGGGCGGTCGCCGCTGCAATTGGCTCGGCAATCGCTGAGCTTGAATCAGGTGATCCAGCAGCACCAACAAGCAGAAGGAATTGTCCGCTCAGCCCGATCACCCTCAAGTTCGCGTTCTAGCCGCAAGTCATGTTGCCAAGGCTCTTGCTCAACAAGGCCAAGAAAGCCAAGCGAGATCTGCGTTGGCAGTGGTCGAACAAGTTGCCTCCGGAGATCCATCATTGGCACCGCTGGCTGGCTTGTCGCAGATCGAAGTCACGTTAGCTCTTTTGGAAAGAACCCCTGCAGCTCAACGCGAAAGGCAGATGGCACAGCTCGTTCAACTTTCTCGATCCATGGGTGAATCACGCATGGACGTACTGGAGACCTGTTTCTGGTGCCGCTATTGTTTGCAGCACAGCGGCTCGGTTAACGACCCCAAACTTGGTATGGATCTGCTGATTGTCGAGGTTCGACAATTGATCGCTAAAGGTGACCAGGAATCCTATCGCCAAGCAACCAAGAAATTGATCGCTGGTCGCGACAATCAATCCGAAAGTGGTCGTGGAGAACAAGCAATTGACCTGGCAATCAAAGCGGCAGCTATCTTTCGTGAACTGAAAGATTGGGATCAGGCGGTCGAAGTGATTGAGCCTATTTGCAGCAGTTCGCCAAACTCGACCCAGCTTCAGATGCTCACCTGGCTGCGATTGAAGCTCCGCTGAGAAACTAAAACAGGCACTTCAGAGCGGCGTTCGCCGCGACAGTGTAGAATCTTCGGTGCCAGCAGCAGATGAAGCTGTAGCTCCGATTCCGATGCTACAGAAAAAGCCAGCGTTGGCTTACGCGATTGGCGGTCGGACAGAATCACCAGGCCAAAGATCGATGCTGAGGGCGCGCGGCGGAGCAACCAGTGCTGACTGGAGGTGAGCGCGGACCGATATTGCTAGAGTTCTGCGAACAATCGATGCTCCCGCAATCAGGCTCGGTGCCAAGATCGTTGAGCAGCTCGCTGAGCAAGCCGAGCAAGACCTGCGCCACAAACCGCCGGGGATGTTGCCACGAAGGGAAAGCTCAAGCAGGCAGACCGTCCTTGGTGATCCTTTCCGATCTCGGCCGTGGAACTACATTCGGCCAGACTTCCGATCGCAACAAAACCGGCAAGAGTTTCAACCTCTTCAGCAAAACGCTACTTCAGGGGTCAATTAGAATATTTTTCGAATGATCAACGAGTTGGCCAAGATTCCGGCCAACTTGCCCGTGAAGGACTGCTAGCTTTAATCAATTGTCCGACTTTCAAGAGTGGTCTTTGCAGTTGCACTTGTCGATGCGATTGATAGCTTGAAGTAACAACAAAAGCGTCTTAGCCAAGCTAGATCTACGTTGAATGGGCAAAATTGATACAAAAGCTGCTGAACACAATTTCGCGGGCTTCGCTGGAGCGAATCATATTCTGGTCTGGTGACAAAATCAGCAGCAACATTTGGCTCAGTTGTCCAAAGAGAATCAGCGCGACGGGCAAGTTCAATTGATCTACTGCTATCACCTGCGATCAATCAAGGAAACCGAGGCTGCCAAGAAGATTGCCGTCAACATTGCGGGACTCTCATCCGCAGGCAGCCCAATGCAACTTGCCGCCAAATGGTGTTTGATGCGGCTGCAATTGGAGTCAGACGAACAAGCTGAAGCAGTAAAGTCAGCCAAATTCATGCTCGCAACTCAGCCTGCGATGAATCCAATATGGGTTAGCCGATTCAAACAGATCGCAGAGATACCGTAATCATAGTGACTTACTATTTTCCAGCCTTGAAAATCGCTTCGGCGACTGTCCGTTTCTCCTCCGTGAATGAAGAGATCCAGTTGGTAGCATGTTGATCAGCTCTAATGCTTCTGTTGAGTCTTAGAAAATCATCTAACTGTTTTGTTGTCAAAACCGCGAACATCTGGAGTCGTGCCTCAAACTCTTGGCTTGTTTCTGCCGGTATTCGAATTTCAATCTTCGTATCGCCTGCAGAAATGCGTTCGTTGGCTTTCGCAATCGTCCTTTGATGTTCCGCAGAGTTTAGCCTCTTGTCCAAGAGTGACTTTCTAATATTGTAGATTCTTTTCAGGTCGGCCATTTGGGATTCGGATAAGCCCAGATATGCTTGTCCACCGCGTTCTCCAATAGTCCAGCGTAATATCGAAATCGAACCAACGGTTTAGAATACTGCCTGGTTCACCTCGATTCACCTTCACTGAAAACTGCATTGCGCTTGGTGGACGCGGCTCCTGTGAAAACGCACTGGTCAAGTGAATGAGAACAAGCAAAAATGAACAGATTCTAATCATGAGTTCCTCGGTATTATTACGTACTCACACCCATGGAACGGAACTGTTGCAATAGTGCACCAGTCTACCGTCAAATCAAGAACACAATCAAGTCAACGCAAACAGGTTTGTTTTCTCAGGTCAGTCATATCACGCTTCGATGCTTATTAACCATTCCTTATCTCTTCCCAGCCTGAATCTGGCTCAAATGCAACATGCTTGGCTTCGTTCAGCCAGGTCGCGGCTGTTAAGACGATGCAATCTGTCGACTAGTCAAACAATTCTCGAGTTGGGCTGTGGCTGGGGTTTGGCGACGATGGAGATTGCCCAGCGTACTCAGTCAGCGAAAGTGATTGGACTGGACGTCAACGCCAAAGCCATCGAATACGCCAAGCAGCAAGTCGCCCCGGCTCTTCAAAAACGAGTTGAATTCCTCTCTTGCGATGCGACTGCATTGCCGCTGCTCGGTCAGAGCGTAGATATTGTCTTCAGCCAATGTGCGTTTCTGTGGTTTCAGGATATTGACACAGTTCTGAGCGAAGTCTCTCGAGTACTTAAGCCGGGCGGATGGCTGGTTACTATTGAGCCTGATTACGGCGGGTTGATGGACTGGCCCGAAGAACTGTCGCTGAGGTCGATTTGGCTGGAAGCCCTTATTGCAGCTAGAGCACAACCCCTGATTGGTCGAGCACTTTACGCCACGCTGAAAAGACTTGGTTGGACCACAGAAGCTCGGTTTTTGGACTTCTATGAATCGCCGCGTGAACAGTCAGTCGAGTTCCTGATGCAGTTACCAGTGAATGAAACTCAATTACAGAAGGTTGATTCGATCCAGCAGCAATTGCGTAAGGCTGACGATAATTACGTCGCTCATCTGCCGTTTTGGATGGTCACCGCGAGAAGGACCTAGTAGTCCGCAGAATCGTTGCCTTAAATTGATCCAAAACGATATCAAATCGCTGTTTCCAAAAATAGAATCCCTTAGTTACGATATGCGCCAACTCTTGTGCTGTATCAAAGCGAAGGATTTATTGAAAACTTGCTTCTTTCTAGGATCAGGTCTATGGCGCGGACAATTGCAATCGGGGACATTCATGGATGCAGTCTTGCCTTGGATGCGGTTATCGCTTCTATAGGTCCTCAGCCGGACGATACCATTATTCCACTTGGCGACTATGTCGATCGGGGAATAGACTCCAAAGGCGTCATTGATCGACTGATCAAGTTGCAGGAACGATGTAAATTGATCCCAATTCTGGGCAATCATGATGAAATGATGCTGAGTGCTCGGCAGAGCAAGTCCGCGTTCCAAATGTGGCTCAACTGCGGCGGTGACTCGGCTTTGGATTCGTACGGTTCTAATAGCAAGTTGAGTCTTATTCCTGAGGCTCATTGGCAGTTCCTGCAATGCTGTCGCTCCTATTACGAGTCCGCCAATCATGTGTTCGTTCATGGAAACTACAAACCAGAAGTGCCTGTAGATCAACTGCTGCCAAGCACGCTACGTTGGTTATCACTTCGGGATTATGTCCCTAATACTCGGCACTGCTCGGGTAAGACTTTCTTTGTTGGTCATACCCCTCAAATCGACGTGCTGGATTTGGAGTACCTGGTCTGTATCGACACCAAATGCTGGAAAGCAGGCTGGCTCACTGCGATTGATGTCGATTCGAGGCAAGTGTGGCAAGCAAATGAACAAGGCAAACTGCGAGAAGCTGTCTTGGAAAGCCGAGGTTAGTTTATTCCGGCAATAAGAACTTCTTTTTCGAGCCGAATGGTCGCAGGTCGGGAAAAAATGTTTGCTTCTCACATTGCCAATCTGTTAGAATCCGCCAACGCGAACAGCATCGAGTGAACAAGTTATTGATGAACTGAACTGAGAATCAAGGAGTCTCGCGATGTTTGCTACGATTCAAACTACCTCTACTGTCCAATGCGTCACAATTAATGCGGCATTTTTGCAGGAGGTTAAAGAGGCTCACAGCCAAGTCTGGGAAACGCTCTACACATTAAGGGTTATTGCTCAGCAGGCTACGGTAACTGATGCGGAAATTCATTTGTGGGTTTCCAAGCTGACAGAGTTCCGCAGGCAACTTTCCACAGAATTTGCGCTCGAGGAAACTTATGGTTACATCAGCAGTACACAGCGGCAGCACATCAACGTGGGGGTTGATCCATCCGTAACACTCAAGCAACATAGAGAGTTGTATCTCCAAATGTTGGAAGTATGCGAAAGGGTCGAAGAGTCGCAGTACGTAGGAACCGTAGTTCGAGATTTCCGGTTGCATGTGGCTTGCTTTCAAGAATTTGACGCCAGCCTGTCGGAGCATGAACGATTGGAGTCGCTGATGATTCGAGAAGGACTCGGCTTGAAACAACTAACTGTCTAAAACGGTTATTTGCGCAACTTAAGGTTTACTCGCTGGCTGTGCCAGATTTGGAATGAGTTTATGAACAACGAAGCGACAATCCTTTTGGACGGCCCGGAAGCCAAGGGCCAAGCTCTAGAGATCGTGCTCGTTGAAGATAGTCTGATTGACGCACGAGTGACCATCGAGTCGCTAAAGTCCTGTGGTTATTTCATCGACTAACTCTGTTTCGAAATTCGCAGGCTATCGACTCTTGAATCGTCGTGAGTTTTTTCCAGAGCACCGAAGCCTCATATCATTCTGTTGGATCTGATGCTGCCAGATAGCGACGGTGTGAGCTTTCTACGTATGCTGCGTTCCAACCGCGAGCTAATGAACATCCCCGTGGTGATTCTAATCCAGCAGCGAGGACAGCGAAGATCGGGTCCAGTGTGAGAAGCTGGAATTAGTAGTTATATCGTAAAGCCGTTCAATGAAGAAAAGTTCTTGTCCGTGATTCGCCGCTTGAAGAGCTGGCTTGAAGAAGCTTGAAGCCGCCGCATGTGATTCTGATGAAACCGATGGGCAATAGTCTATTCAAAAGGGCGCTGCGAGCACCTCGCCCGGCCATTGGTGAGGTAATTGATTTATGAAGGTGAATTGAGCGTGGGGAACCGTTTGCCTATGGAGTGTTGATTTATCTTGGTGTGCCACTGGCTCGGGCCCGCTAGCCCCTTGAAACGACAATGTGATAATGGGCGCGAACGCTAGTTCGCCGCATTACCTCCGTACTTCATGCTCATTGGGGTTGATTCTTACCTGCCCTGCTGGAGAATGTTGATCTGATCCTTCTACACCACCCAGTTTTCGTTGACTGACTGGCCAGATTTGGAGCAATTGCGCGCGATCAAATTCTCTTTCTTAAGACGTTTGTACAGCGTCCAACGCAAGTTGGGGCGATTTTGGCTCCAGTAGTCGAGCTCATCCGAGATGTTGGTTAACTCGATCGATTGGAATACGGCAAAGTGTGTGGTCGAGTTCTCGCTCCTGGCACAGGAGTGGCCACCGAGGTGATCGAGAAGAAGCTAACCCCTTCGATCAAGTTTTTTGCCATTGAACGTAGTCCGGAGCTAGCGGCGAAGACTGGATCCAGGCTCCCAGTATTTAGTGGTGATTGAAGGCTGTGTGACTGAAGTTGAGAAGTACTGCAAAGATCGGGGTATACCACAAGTCGACGGAGTGATTAGCGGTTTGCCCTGGGCGAGCTTTAGTGGCGAATTGCAGGATTCTATCTTTGAAGCGATGTTTCGCGTGTTACCGCCTGGAGGGCACTTTGCCACCTTTGCATATTTGCAAGGCGTCATGCTTCCTGCTGGCAAGAGATTCTATCAACTGCTGAAGAGGAACTTCTCTTCAGTTACAAAGAGCCCCGTAGTCTGGTTGAATATGCCGCCAGCATTCGTGTATCGATGCGTTCGCTAGAACCACGCTGAACTAGAAGCCAAAGTGCCGCGTCCGTCGGCGATAGTCCATTAGCTGTGATAGAGCCATCCAAACTGCAGTGAAGGCAACAATCCAGCTCGGCCAATAGACCGGCAGAATAAATGCGAAAGCGACTGCGACAAAGCCCCAAAAAACCCAAGGTTGATTTGCTAACAAACTTACAATAGGTGATCGCAACTTAGGGCCGACAAGCAATCCCAAAATGCCAACTACAACGACCACTACAATCAGTATAAGGCGGTTGTAGCTGCTAGCTGTGAGCTTCTTTTGCGGTACCAAATCGATCTCAAGTCCTTCGACTTTGAATCGTACAGGATTGAGTTGAGTTAGACTACGAGAACGGGAATTGCTGTCGATCCAAGGCCTGCCAGAGGCTTGCATCCAAAGCTCTGAAACGGAAACATCTCCATCGTCGTTGGAATCGAACGAACTAATTGAACTTTGCAGTACAGCGGCGGTGATGACAGTATCAGATTTGAGTTGAAGCATGACTGGGTCAAAGCTGTCCATGGCCACAGATGACTTTGCAAGCGTCGTTGACTTTATTGAGGTTGATCAGTTCCAACAACATTTCGCGCCTACAAGTCTACAACGGCTCGGTCATCACCGTCAGAGTCTTCCATTGCTTTGCTTGATGATTCACTTGCTGCTTGCGGCATACGAAGGTGAACGGAGGCAGGCAACGATGCTTCCACCGGATTAGCAATCGCAATTTTTATGTCCGTATCCGACTCAACCTTCCACTCCAACATGATTCTCACGATTGTTGGTGCCGAGTTTGTGGGAAGTGCGACATGAATTTGATTCGGCTCTCTCGCCCAAGTCGTCTGCCTGGCTCCGCAATCGACTCCCAGTATCTGGCAGTTTACTGGAATTTCGAATGTTTGGCTCGATTGATTTCTGGGAGTAACACAATAAGTCACAATTCCAGCCACCTTGCGGGATGAGATTGTGGTAAGGTCAACTAATACCAGTCCAACACTGGCTTGGGATTTTTCAGCATCTCGATATTGCCAATTCAATTTGGTTGCACCATCTACTAATCGCAGGTACTCGGCCTGCTTTTGCTTTTCTACTCCTGAAGTTGCGAACCACTGGTCATCCACAGGACTACCATTGGTTTGCCATTGAATTGCTTTACCATCTAGTTCGCTAGGTAATACAGTAATCGGAGAATCTGGCAGACCCTGCGCCGAGGCAATCCAAGGCAACGTCAGCGACTGAGACGCCGTTGTCGAGTTAATCGGAAATGAGAATTCGACGAAACGAATTGACGAGCCAACCGAAGTTTGAGGCACTGGAATGCATAGCGTTGATTTCGATTCGTCGCGATGCGGCTTAAATAGCGCGCTAAATGGAGCAACAGTTATCTGATCGCGCAGTGAAGTTGGGATTTCAAAAATTGCATAGTCGACCGAGGATTGATCAGTATTCCACGAGCATCGGACGGTGGCACGAAAGCTCTGTCCAACCCGTTCGATGTTCATGGTGAAAGATCGAGGCTGCTTGATTTCAGCAGGAAGAACTTCGATCGGAGCGGCAAGTTTAGCATCGCTAAGCATTTCCGTCGGAAGGTTCGCTTCGCCAACGAACGCTTCCAAATTTTCGATGTTCACTCGGCGACCAGCTACGTTAGAAAAAACCAAACCAGAATCGGTCGGCAAGAAGCTAATCCTCAGGTCTGAACCGCGAATGATTGCGTAGTTCGCTTGTCTTGGCTGTAAATTGTCAATATCGATCTTTGGAAGCGAAGTGATTTTTCCTTGGAGCGGCGGCATTTCGGCAACGACTTTGATACGAGTTGCATTCGCTCCCAATTGCCCGGGGAGCAAGCTAACTCTTCCTTGGCTGCCAATTAGACTTGAAATTGACTTGCCATTGGATTCAATACGCTTGACCGTCGCTTGCCGAGGCAAATGAATCGCCAACTCGTTTTCGGTCGGCATGGGCTTGTCCCAAGTAGCCTCTAATTCCAGTTCGCTGTGACTAGAGAAGATTCTCAGCGTATGCGATTCTGAGTGCGTTAGTGTCGTCGAAATATTGAGATTTTGTTTTAGCTTGATTCCACTAACCAGAACTTGATAACCGGTGCGCTCAGTCGCTAATCGCAATTCCGCCCAATCATCGCGAGCGATACGAATCGGAAGCGATTCAATTCCGTCAGGTGTCCAAGTAGATTTGACATCTGAAGACCACCAAAAGACTCGACTATCCTTCTTGGGGGACATTCGATCTACACTCACGAACGGAACGTCAATCAAGTTGGCACGAGTTGGTTGACGTTGAGCAAGCAACATCCGAAAGCTGCAGGTCGGGCCAGCGGAGTCCGATAGTCGAATTCGAATGATCCTGCGCTTTAGCGCTGTGGCTACGCTGGAGCTAACCAACTGTGCGTCACCCCAAACCGATCCTACAGGTTCCCAGTCGGAGTCAACGATCAGATCAAATTCTTCCTGTGAAGATCGACCGCGATCGATGGTTATTTGACTTGCAACTGAAAACCCATCGTTTTGCCCTCGTACCCAAGTTTCAGAAACATACTCAGAAATAAAGGATGTTGTATTTCGATCTCCTTCTGACCATTGCACTTCAAGCTTATCAATTGGTCCTAGCTGGGCGACAAAATCGCCAGACAGGGACCTGAGTAGTCCACCACTGGCATTGGTATTAAGGCCTGTAGTTAACGAATTGGGGACGATTCGAAGCATCGCGTTGGGTATAGCAGGAATCTCAGTTGCGAAGTTGAATTTACGGTCGTTACCATCTTTGATCGTGGGTTGAAACTTCAAGCTGATAGTAACATTGCCCACAGAATCGGGTCTGAAGATAATTCCGCCGCCGTCTTCAGCTTCCTCAAAGTAACGTACTCCCAATAACTTTGGCTGACCGTTTAGCATCAAGCTTGTGGGACGGAGAACATCCAAGTCAAATGGCAGGAGAATTTGGCCATTCGTTTCAGGCACGATCAATTTGAATTCCGCTTCAAACTCGTGTGCCGGGGTAGGATCGCGAGGGTCCTGTCGCAACTTCATGACGTAGTTGGCAGAAGTAATTCTGGGATTGAGTGACCTGTAAAGATTTGCATGGTTTGGGCTGGCTAGCAGGTCGCGAAGCTCTTTCGGAATGTAGGCGTACTCGCCAGGGTTCTCTGTGCTGGTTTCAAACGGGATGATGACTCCACAAACTCGTCTGACTTCCTCGTCATCGCCCATAGATGTGCCAGTAGTTTGCGACGAACCCACCTTGCAAAACAATCCGATCATAAGAAGTGCCATCAGTCGCGAAGCACTCAAGGGAGACTTCTTTAAAGTCGTTTTTGGTTTCATCATGACAAGCTCAATTAACCGGGCCATTAGTCCTACCAATAGCGCCAAAATAGCAATTTGAGCTAAATAGGCGAAATTGCCTTTAAGAACTACGATAGCGACGATGGAAACTAGCACTGCTATCCACCAACCTCGAACTGTCCATCGAATGAAGAACCAAGCACCCATCGCGAGCAGTACAACCAGTATCAAACTAGTAGTTGCAAAGCTGGATTTGTCGACAAGCAAAATCTGACGTTGATTTTCATCTGCATATATTGTCCAAGTCGTAGTCGTGGTGCCGAAAATCGCTGTTGCCCATTCGGGCGATAGGTTATTCCAAAGTCTTGCTGGTAGAAATGACTCATAATTGATTGGATCTGTATTCAGTCGAGTGGCAATTTTTAGATTTGCAAAACCCGCCGGGATCCTGATCGTTTCTGCGGTTGCAAGAACTGGAATGGATAGGCGAGGTAGATCAATTTTCAGATTCGACAGCCAACCTAATTGTTTGACTTGCTGCTTCAAGGTGAATCTCAGCAACCTTCGTTGTGAATCTGGCCAACGAATTCTTCCTGTTTGAACGATGCTTCCAGTTGTTTCCTGAATAGCGAATTCGACTGGTTCTGACTCCAAGAAGGCCTCAACAACATTCCATTCCTTAGGCATCGTCAACTCAATCAGTTCTCCTTGACGAGCTTGGATGTCCAACTCAACCAGATGCCTTAATTCACCCGACGTCAAAATTTCGTGATGAATTTGTTGCGACCAAACCCAACTTGAAGCTTGTTCGGGAATACTGTAAAGCGAGATGTAGCTTGATTCCGAAATCGAAATTGGTGCGCTAAGCCAACTGGTGCCGTCATCGGCGTTTACCTGAAAAAGACGACGCATTTTTTCAACCAACTCGGCCGAACAGCAGTTATTGGCCGGTTGAAAATTCAATGAAGTAGTTGCGGTCAATGGCGCAAGCTTGTTTTGCAGTACTAAGCTGGATTCTATTACAGAGCACCCTTCGGTCGACAATAATGGAATCAATCTAGTTTGGCTTGCATCCTGCTCTATCGGTTTCTGAGTGGACGCGAGAATCGTAAAGCTGCCATGAACTGTTTGGGGCAAAGTGAGTTGCCCGTGGATGCGTCCTCCTGCTTCGACTCGAGTTTGGTTGGCGACCAGCGGAACAGCTTTACCTCCATCAGACAATAGCTCGAAGGTCCAATCTTTTAATTCTTGTCCGTGCGGCAAACTGAACCGAACTTGATCGAATCCGATGATTGCGGTGTCGAAGTTGAGCAGCGTCTGAACCTCAAGTAATTGAGGTGTTTTCTCTATGGCAACCACTGCAGTTCGCAATGTGGCGGGCGTAGCAATCGCATCACAAATAAACTTTTTTTCCGCTCCCGATAAGTCTCGGAAGACCGTTGCATCCTGTTCGCGAAGCAACTGTTGTTGCCAAGAAGTCAATTCACGTTTGGCAATAACCATCGGAAAGAGCGTTGGCGAGCTACGCAACCGGTAATAGTTACTGTCGTTTACCACAAAAAAAACAGGAGCTTCGGATTTAGGAGATTGAACGATTCGTGGGTTTTCAATCACGAACGAAGATGGTCGGCCCTCAATGATCTGAGTAGCCGTTACTTCCAGGTAAACTTCAAAACTCTCCGGTTTGCCAGCCCATGCCAGTACAATTTGTTCACCCTTATCAGTGGTTACTAACCCTGTTCGTATCTTGCCAGAAACATCAAAGGGCAAGCGAACGCGTTCAACGTTCCATCCCGCAAGTACGGGCAATCTGAGTTCATTTGATCGTAGATAGTTGCCCGACAAAACCATGTTGACTCGGGCAACGATTGAAGTTGCCTGCGGGTCAAGTCGTACGAAAGAATTGGCTGTCCATCGTTCGCTTCGATTTCTAAGAATCAGAATCGACGGTGCAGCTTGTCGACTCCACTGTGACAGCCAACGATTGGATGTCGAGCTTGAGTCGTTTGCATTGGATGGCGTAAACTGCTGAGCTGACTGGAATTCGACGGCTTCTAATGTTTCATCTAGGCTGACTGCGGTGTTCCCAGAGATCGTTATCGAGTTCACCAATTCAATGATCGGTAGAGGAAGCTTGCTAGTGTCTGTTTTTTCAGATTTGGGCATTGATAGAATTCTAGAAATCGTCTGAACTTCAATCTTGCTCGACTTGCCCAGGCTCGTGTTGCTCAACTGTATCAAGTGTTGCCCAACAGAACCCGATAATTCATCGTTCGCAGATTCCGTTGAGGTAGCCTTCCAGGTAGCGGGCTTACCATCGACCAGTAGTGCACGAACACGCTGGTTAGCTGCTAGCCGTATCTGAAATGGAGCCCCTTTGCTTTCAGTGGCAAGTTGAAACGTAGCGGAGCTGGCAATTGAATCAGGAGTTACCTGATGAGTTATCGTGGTTGACGCAAGTGCATGCTGAAATACTTGTCCACGGTCGGTTGAGCTTTCCGATATTTCTATCGAAAATCGATCTACACCGGCTATGTGTGCCACCCACCACGATTGCCTTGGTTGAGGTCGAGGGTCCAAGCCGGATGGCCAAAGCTCGCCTAAGTAGCTTCGCGGACTGCTAATAGGCTCAACAACAACCTGGTCAGAGCTAAGTTGCAAGCCGGATTCCGCTGAAACCAGCATTACGGCTAGCTTTGCTCTCGGAAGCTCAAAGTCGAAAATGCGACGTGATTCTTCAACTTTGGGTGCCGCTTGAAACCCGAACCAAAAGGGCTGGTCCATCGATGAAGCGTCTACTTCAATTGCGCCATCGCTATCAAAACGATGCACCGAAGAAAGCTGGCGCTGGTCAGCAGAGCTAACTTTTGCATCTCGCAATGCGAACGAGACCTTGCCAACTCGAAACTGAGGCCCTGTTTGAAACCCTGAAAACTTCCAATACGAATTGTCAGAGACAATTAAGTCGCGATTAATTGTGGCTAAATAGACCGCGCGATCCAAGATCAGCGGATTAACTCTGGATTGTATTACTTGAGCTTCGTGTTGAGCCAATTTTTCATTGAGTTCTCGCAGCTCGATGGGCCAAAATTCATTAGGAATAAGGCTCTCTTGGCTCTCGGCGGGAATGTAAACTCGTCCGACATCCCAATCACTGCGATCGGATTGTGCCAAAAGTTGAACCGGTATTGTGAGCGGCAAGATAAATATTGCCCAGAGTAGCCGTAATCGGAGTTTCATGGCGATCTACTTTACTCCGCTGTCGCACCAGTCGGACGTTCGGCACTTCCATGGCTACGCGCGGACCGAGTGGCTGTGTGTTGGTGATCGCTAACATCTGTATTGGTAATTGGTCGCGTCGAAAAGACGCTTCGTCGCCGAACCTTAGTTTGTACGGCGGCTTGCGTCGTCCAGATCAGTCCAACCAAACCGATCGACACAACGGCCGTTTGTCCAATCAGCAAACTCAAGTCGGGCCAAATGACAGCCATGGTTAAAATGGACAAGCAAAGCACAATGAGACTCGTCGGATTGCGCAAGGCATTAACATTCAGCGCTAGCACGGTGATCAAGATGCTTACTAAGCCCACAGGTAACCACAAGATGAATCGCGAGAGTACCCAAACCTTCACTGTTGGAAAATCGTCATACCCGCTCATGACGTAGCTGTTTGTTCCGAGTGGCAATCGAGGTAACGAAGCTGCACCAAAAAGTTGCTCGAGATTTTGTTGTTCCAACTCACTCACTCGGTTCCAACAGATCAAGTCCCATTTCCAAAGCCATTCGGCGGTCAGCAAGTCGGGGCACCATCCCAGATGGAATATGCTGGGCGTTACGAGTTGCCAGTAAAATCTCTCATGCGATTTAGCCTCTACAATTCTGGCTGGAGATATATCCAGTGGTGTGATCCAACTGAGCGATTCAGTGAGTGTATAGAAAACTTCAATCGTGTGTTCATTCTCGTCAGGCAACTGAATTTGTGCGCGATGAAGGCTATCGAATGGCGCAGATTCCGCACTTAATTGTCGCCCATCGATTGCCACTCGGAAATCGAGCTGAGCTTGTTCAGGCAATTGAATATTGATCTGACGATTTCTCGAACTTACTCGAGCGACCATTCGATCACGTCGCTCTACTCCGTTGAGCAACGTCTGAACCCAAGTTCCATTGATAACAACGCCAACGTTGACCGGCTGGGCTCTGTCCTGCAAGACTAGATCGATTGCCTTTTGCTGCGTATCTATTTCTAGGACTGCTGAACGGGACGAGCCATTGGCAGTCATCAACGACACATTACTGTATTTGATCTCCAACGGAAGCGAACAACTTGTCCTCCAGCGTATTGGGCCACTTGCCTTTGCATCGGGGTGAATCAATTGAGCCAATGGAACTTGCAATGATTGGCTCTTCGAATCTTCGGTATTCGCGGTCGAACTTTTGTCAGTCGGTGCATCAAAACTAATAGAACTCAGCAAGCTAAGCTGATTGTCGCCAAGCAATTCAGGAAAACCCTCTAGTCGATAAGATCTCCAGCTTGGTTCATTAGTTGCAGCCGCAGTTTGAGCTGAGCTGACTGGAGTTAGCGTCAATGTTAGGCCGGCCAACGTAGCTCGAATCGGCGTCGAGTCATCGCGGATTTGTAGTTCTAGTTCGCTTAAAGCTCGATTGGATATCTTCAAATCAAAATCTTGTCGAATGAGGATTCGGTTGGACTGGACTTCGAACTCGGCAAGTTGATTAACGTCAATATGTCGAGCCAAAACGCTAACCTGTCCGCGCCAGTTCGGAGTCGGACTTTGTCGTTGAAAACGATAGGCGGACGGCTGCCGGATTTGTCCAGTTAGATAGTTAGCATATTCAGTTCCGAAGTTGCTACGCATCAGCCCCTGAAGCTTGGAATCGTCGGGTTGGAGCAGCAAATAATTTTCGCTGGTAACCAACAAGACTCCAGACCCGTGATCAACCATTTTTTGCCCAATGGAACGGCCGCGATCAATCTGTGGAAGCTGAAACTGCAGATCCGGTTTGCCAGCTTCGATCGGTTGCCAAGCAACGAACCGCCACATCTGCTCCACCTGTCGATCATCATCCTCCGTGTTTAGCTCTCGAGGCCGAAATAGAAAACTGCCGTCCTCCAGCTTTTGTAGAAGCAATGGTTCTGTATCGTTGCTGTTCGGAGTTGAGGAATCAGAGAGCACACAGGCTAAGTCATCTTCGATTCGCCATTCACCGGGCAATATTCCAAGCTCCGCAAAGCTGTTGTCGAATGTGCTCTTTATCCAGCCAGTTAATTCAAGACGGTTCTCTCGAACATGGACGTGGTAGACCGGCTGGACAACAGGTTGGAACTGCTCTTTGCGAAAGTTCAATTGCACAGATGCTTCCGAGCCCTTGTATTGGAACTGAATCTGTTGCCTACCCACGAGATTGGCAACTCGACCTTGCTGGACAAATCGAGCCGCATTGCCCTCTTGGTAAGTAGCCTGATAGGCATTGGGAAAAACAACTTCGACGTTTCCTTCGTAAGAGTCCGCCCCTGTTATCCTGGGCACTGGCAATGTGACGGCTGCGGAAAGTCGATCAGTCTTGGCCTCCTTAGGCAACCAGCGCCATTGCAGTTTTAGATTTTCAATCGACGGAAATTCCGCAGTGTCCAAGTTCTCAATTTCAAGGACTTCCTGGGAAGGATCGGTGTCAGTCCCGTTGGACTGCGGCATCATGGTGGTAATGCGAAACCTGTCTGGCTCAGAGTATGGAAGTTGGTTCCACTGGGCACCATCGGGAAGCACGAGCTGAATTCTCGCGTTAGCCTGGCTGCCAAACCAACGGACGGTAATTGTGGTAGTCGCAGACCAAAACTGCGAAGAGTCCAGCAGATCGGCTGGCTCGTATAGCGTATTGCACTTAGCCTCAACCGCTGTCACTTGCGCTTGAGCAGTTGCAGGACGCCAGGACAGCAGGAAGTTGCCGCCTCGAGAACGAATCTTCAGGTGAACACCTTTATCGTCGGAGGTGCGAGATTCGATTAAATCTTCCGAGCGCACTCGTTCTTCAGTTGCACCAACAGGAAGATCGATTTCCAAAACGGTACCCACCATAGGTAGATCAAGGCTGAGAGCCTTTCGATCACCATTCTGACTGACAAGGCATTTTGCAACTAGGTTACGGAGTGCTTGCCCGCCGTTTGAGACAAATGGTGCCAGCGATAGCCTTCTTCGGTCGTGATTACTTGATCTCGTTCCGCCACGCCCGACTCTACATTGAATGTCGGATCCTCGATGAGGTGACAATTCTTAAGTTGAAGTTCAAATCTTCTAACAGTGTTACCCGCACCCTGCGTGGAAATACCCAGTTTAGCCTTCACCAAAGCGCTCGATTCACCCGCGATGATGTTGAATTCTGCGGTGGACAATGCGATCGGAATTTCGGTCGACTCACGAGCCTTTCGTTCCAGCTCCTGAAGCTCCTGAGCCGTATGGCTCGGGATGAGCTTGCCATCTTTGACCGTCCAAAATCGCTGATTGGGCTTTATTTGACCCTGCTTATTGAACAGTCCTTCATTTGTCGAAGGTGGTTGGGCGAGTGTTCCTCCAGCACCCACAAATAGACAGAGAATTGCAAGCACAACGCTAAACACCAGTTGCTCTTTGCTGAGCAACCGCATGCGCAGTTGGTACTTGTTTTGGTAAGCCATGAAAAGTCGCCAGTCGGTTTCGACGTTGAAAAGCTTTTTGCGATCTAGGGGGCGCTGCCACGACCCACCCTTATGGCGTTTGCAGAAAAGTCGTACACCTATTTATTCTACGTAACCGGAATAGGCTTTTGAACCATAAGCAGAGTTGTTCTAGCCTGTTCTGGATGCAATCGGCCTCATAAGCGTCACAATCTGTTCGAACAAGGCTTGAAATCTAGTTCGCAAGTTGGTTTGCAGTATTGGGACTGTGCGTTTGAGCAGGCGAAGTTTCCAAATTGGATTCTTCACGAAGAGCGATTGAAGAGGAGATTTGTATTTGGAAATCGGTCCGAAAGAGAGGAAGGAAAAAAAAGAGGTGTTGCGGCCCTTGGTTTACCGCAACACCTCCTCACCAATCTCCCGTGAGGCTACCTCAGTAACCTCGATTTGGACGGTCTATTTTACAAGACCGGCAAGGAAAATTCTTGCGAAAAATCAAAATCCGCGCCCGAGATACTAGCAAGAAATCCCAAAAATCAATTCATTTAGTGTAAATTGTTCCAACTCCCGCCGGATGTTCGGAACAAAATCGCAACTAATCTACCACCTCGCAATATCATGAAAACTGAAAAGCAGATTTCGTTAGACGAGACGGATCTTCAGATTCTGTCACATCTCCAGAACAATTGCCGTCAATCCATCTCTGAGCTGGCAGACAAAGTACACCTATCAACTTCAGCCTGTCACCGTCGGATCAAGTCTCTTGAAGATGCCGAAGTAGTAACTGGTTACGTCGCCAAACTTTCGCCCCAGAAGCTTGGCTATCGCGCCGAGTTTTTTGTAGAACTTTCCCTGGCAACACAAGGGGAAGAAGCGTTTGAAAACTTCGAAAAAGCTCTTCGAATGATTCCCGAGGTATTGGAGTGCTACCTAGTCGGAGGTCAGTACGATTACTTGCTTCGAATCGTTGCTCAAGATACCGAAGACTACGAACGCATACACCGACAAAGTCTCAGTCGACTACCCGGCGTGACTCGCATCCAGTCGATTTTGTCGCTGCGTACAGTGAAGCCCAATCACGGTCTGCCAATCAATTAAGCTCTTGAGAAAACTTCGGCTGCCAGAGTTCCCGAACTATCTGCAAACGCGGGAACATCTGCGCCCAAGCTCTGCAGAATACTCATAAACAAGTTGGACATTTTGCCTTCGCTTGTTCGCCAAAATGTACCGTGACGAATTCCCAGATTGCTACCTCCAACAATCAGAGTTGGAAGATTTCTTGGCAAGTGTGTCGTACTGGCTCCACTCCCATAAAGAATGATTGAGTTATCGAGCACCGAGCCGTCAGTATCTTTGATCGCACTTAACTGCATAAAGAAGTGAGCTAACTGCTGACTCAGAAATAGGTCGTACTTCGCGAATTCAAGTTGTCCATCTTTATCACCTGCGTGAGAAAGATTGTGGTGTGTTCTGGTCAAACCCAACTTGAGCGGAAAAGTATCGCTGATGCCCATTCCATCTTCGCGATTGAGCATAAAGGAGATGGATCGAGTTATGTCAGCATCGAAGGCCAGAGCAATTAGATCGAACATGTTTCGATAGTACTCGCCAGGCTCTCCTTCCGGAGAAGAGTCCAAATTCAACTTGCTGTAATCCTGCGGCTTCAGCGGAACATCGATCCAACGCTCTGAGGCCATTAGTCGCGATTCAATCTCGTTCAAACTGGTCAAATACTGATCCATCTTTTCGCGATCTGACTTTCCGAGCGTTTGTTGAAACTGACTAGCACTTTCCAGTACTGAATCTACCAACTTGATTCTGGATCGAAGATTGGATCGTTGAGTAGCTTGCGATGATTGATCTACCCGAAATAGGCGATCGAAGACTCGTCGAGGATGATTCTCTGCTGGAACGGGACGTCCCTGTTGATCGTAAGATATAGTGCCAGTTCGCGAAAGAAAGCCAACTCCAGCGTCGATGCTGAGAACTAACGAGGGCTGTCGGCAATATTGTTTGGTATGCTGTGCAACTACTTGATCCAATGAAACAGAGTTGTACGTCCCGGGTTTGGGGTTGTGCAGTGGAGCGCCGGTCAACCACATATCAGAGCAAACATGCGGGTCGGCTTTCGTACCATTGTCGTGCTGCAAGCCACCAAAAAAGCTGAGCTGATCGCGGAAAGGTTGTAATGGTGCGGTAGACTTTCCTAATTCAAACTTTCCATCTTTCTCAAGCCGAGGAAACCAAGACCACTCATCGATCCCATGTTCGGGTTTTGGCAATGACATTCCGTTGGCGGTGTAGATTGCACAGAAGCGACGAGGCGATTTTTCGTGAATCTCACATCCCATGGCTTCAAGGACTGGCAGTGCTAACGCTGTACCGGCTAAGCCTTTCAATACGGCACGACGATCAATTTTCATCCGCTGAGCCATGTTGTCTTCCTGATGATTTGCTTGTGAGTCGTTTACTTACTTCTTGAGAAATGAGTCACTGCGGATGACTTGATGGATCAGGTCACGCAATCCTGAGGTTTGGCCGGCTTTGGCTGCTACCGATTCTCGCAGTTGCAAATCCTCATTATAGGTCAAGCTTCTGCCAACTGCGTACACCAGCAAGTGTTTCGTCAAACTGTAGTCAATCTGATCCTGCATCCGAGTGATTAAGTACTGCTGAAACTCAGCAAAATCCGCGACTGATTGACCTCCAGGAAGCACCGATTGCGAATCAGCCTTTTCTTTCTTGCGAAGACCGCCAGCATCGAATTCTTCGAAGGGAAGTCCCCAAGGATCGATTTCAAGGTGGCACTGAACACAACCTTTGATATTGCGATGGCGCTCAAGTCGCTGTCGAAGAGTGAGGTGCGTTAAATCCTCCAGCTTGGGCACGTTGGGTGGTGGATCATCGGGAGGCATAGCCACAATACGTCGGGCGAACCATGCTCCTCGTTTTACAGGATTCGATTCTCGTCCGTCGCTTAGTCCCGCAAGTATGGCTGCTTGAGAGATGATGCCGCCGGAAGATGAATTGGCTGACGTGGTCGGGGAAAACCTGAGGCCGAATTCAACTTGTGAACCGATGCCATAGTAGCTGGCAACTGTATCGTTTACGACCGATATCTGCGAGCGAATCAAATGCTCGACGGGTAGATTTTGCTTGACCAATTGCTCGAAGAAGTGAATCGGTTGCTTTTGAAGTTCAGCCTTAGTGTCTCGCGTCAACTTGGGAAATCGTTTCGAATCGGTTTCAACAAGCTCTATCTTCTCCAACCCTAGCCATTGAGTTACGAACTGCGTCGTGAAGTTACGAATTCGTGGATCGGCGATCAAGCGATCCACTTCCTCATCCAAATGAGATCGCAACAGACCCGCTTTGGCTAGTTCTAGCAATCTTGAATCGGGTGGTGAATTCGAAAGGAAATAGGATAGCTTCGATGCGAGTTCAAACTGATCTAGATCTTCTGCCGCCGGTGAATGGCTAGTCTCGCTGATGAACAGAAACTGAGGACTAGTTAGAACCGCAATCAATGTATCTCGAATGCTCTTTTGCACATCTTTGGATTGATGGTACGAGCGACTCCAAATCGCATGAAGCTTTGTTGCTTCTTCTTGATGCAGAGGACGTCGAAATGCACGTTCCGCGAATCGGTCAATTACGTCGATGCTATAAGATTCGACCTGACTTTGATCAATGTTGGATGCAAAGATCTTTTGATGATTAGCGGGAGGCCAAGCATCAAGGTAGGGGCCTTCAAATTCGACGCTTTGGATCAATAGTCGTGGCATGTCACGACCGTCCGTGTACTCGCTACGGACGCCGATCTCTCGAAGCCCCGCTAGATAATTAACATTGTTTTTTTCAACGTCGGGACTGGGAAAATTGGCGATAGCTCCCTCGAAGACGTATTCCTTGAACTCAGTTGATTCCACTCGCTGAGGAGTTCCGACTGGGTTCATCGTACTGCCGCAATCACGACGAAGGCCAACATGCACTCCCAACTCAGGACTGCGTTTTTCGAAAGCTTGATACAGCTTTCCCAATTCGCTTTCGGGATTAATTCTACGAAATCGAATTTCGGCCAAAGGCGTTTTGGTAGATGTTTTGGCAATAACCGGCATCGTACTTGCAGGCAACCGAACTGCCAAGAACGCAGGCTGTACTAGAGCCGAAGTAAATATTCGTGAGCCTAGTTGTAGACTGAAATCATTCATGCCTGGCGGAAATGGTGCAGTTGCAAATGCTCTTCCGGGACGAACCAGAGCAAGTATTTCAGAATGTTGCAGTGCCTTTTCAGACACGAAAAGATCGTCAATCTCACCTGCAAAGAGATTAGCGTCTAGCACTCGGCCAATCTGCAAATCTAGCTCGGAGTTGTAAAGATCAGCACCACCGATTTTGCCGCTTGCGACTTCGAATCCGTTAACATACAACTTCGCTTCCTGCGACGAGCGATTCACGACGACTGCGATGTGCTGCCATTGGTTAACCTTGATAATTCCAGGAAGCGTTTGAACAGTTCCGTTATGTTTACTATCCTTGCTGGCGGTCTCGATTCTCAGAATGCCAGTGTTGGTTGGCATGTCGATGATCCAGCCATGTTTGTACCCATATCCACCTAAGCAAATCAGACCAGCCTGCCGAAGTTCTTTGGGGTGTATCCAGGCAGCAACTGTAAAACTGCTCGATCCCACTTTCATCGATGCCGATTTGGAAATGGAAAGCCAGTTGGAATATCCGTCAAGCGAGATAGCTTTTCCAAAAGGCGAAGTGACGATGCCGACTCTGCCATGTTGACTCACGCTTAGATTTGCAGACGCTTTGTCTGGCGATAGCGACTCATCGAAAGACCATCTTCCAACCAAAGACTGTTCCAATGTCGATTCATCGACCGGGCCTTCGGGGTATGATGAATCTTGGAGATGAGCTTCGATTTGATAGATGCCAGGCTGGTCGATTTGAACCGATTGAAGCTGTGAAAACTCTGTTGACGTTAGCGAAACTACAGATTTAGAATCCTGCGATGAATCTATTTTGAGCTGAGGCGAATTCTGATCGAGCAATATTCCATCGGGGTACTTGGCAGCGCGTACTTTAACTCGAAAGTTGCCATCTTCTGGCAACTCTCGCAACGAGATCTTGAAGTTTGAATGTGGGCCATATGTGTTGGACTCGCCAAAAATCTCAGAGCTTGGAATGGCTGGTCGAAGCAATAGTCCATCCTTGACCAATTCGAACGGCAAACCTTTGGGGTAGCCCTCTGAGCCTCGCATGCAAGCAAACACCGAGTGATAAATACTGTCGAAATCTCGCCACCCTCGGACCGTGTCATTCCCTTGATAGCCTTCGATGAATCGATGTTGGCGTTTCATTTCGAACGCTCGGAAGGGAAACGGCTTTTCCAGCTTAGGTTCGGCTACAACGAAATCCTCGTTGCGAAGCAGGAGATTGTTGGCACCAAGAATTAACTTGTCGGGGCATGGCTGAGCATTGATCGCTCGACCAAGTTCCATGCGAAAGTGCTGAATAGTTGGCGGACTCTGCGCGTCCACGATTGCCAAATCTACGGCTCGTTCGGCTATTTGAAACCAAGTTTCCAAGTGCGCTGGTGACAGCATCAAGGTTGAGGCATTGTTGGTGAAGCCATCCCTGGAGACGGCGTCTGGTGGCATGATCTTGGTCACATTCTCTTGGATTCCCAACAGATCTTGCAGCGTGTTTTGTAGCTGGGCAACCGTCAATCGTCGCATGGAGCCATTGCGCTGTACCTCTCGCCGTCTCGCTTGATGGAGATTTTGGGCAAGCCATTCCAGCAGTTCCTCTCGATCTTTCTTGGATGGTTGAGGTTCATCTTCGGGAGGCATCACGTTGGTTTGCATCTGCTTCTGAATCGCTTCCCAAAGCTTGATCGAGCTGTCTTCGAACTGCCCGTCTAGACCATCAACGCGAATCCCAGAGTTGCGTTCATTTTCATTGTGACAACGGACACAGTGCTGTTTGAGAAATGGTTTGGCAATTTGCTCGAATCTTTGGTCTGCTTCGTTCGCGTAGATGCTACTCGAGTGTTTGTCCAGCTTTTGGTCAGAGCTTTTTTCAGCAGAGCCATTTTCAGCAATGCTCGATGAAGCTCTAGGCTCAGTCGATTGAGATTGAGCTTGCAGATCTTCAGTCGCACAGCCCAAAAGCACAGCACAAACAAATGTTGTGATAATTCTTTGGACCGCAATACTCATGCGCACGGAATTCCGGAAATCATGCGGGACCGATTCCATAGATATTGGTCCAAAGGAAGGCGGGAGGTCTAAAAGTTGATCAGCCAGCGTTTGACGCCGACTCGGCGGGAGAAAATCCTTTGTATTCAGTTCAGAGGGCAAACGCAAGTCTACGGTTAGCCCAAATCAAGCAGAAACTCTGAACTGGTTCCACAATTATTGTTTCCAAGTATGTGAAGGCTTTTAGATGTTGATGTCGCTAGCGTTTTGATAGGCTCTATCAATCGCCTGCTCCAAGTTTGTTGGGGAGTATCGAACATGCGAGCCTCGCGAAAAGTGTCTCACCTGATTTCGCCCTTCGCGCTTGCAGGTATAGAGAGCCTCATCGGCGCTGGCAAAAAGATCCTTGCTAGCCGTGGCGTCCATGATCGAGGTGGCCAGTCCAACGGACACGGTCACCTCTAGCTTTTGTCCTTGGTGATCTAGGCTGCTGGCAGCAACCATTTCCCGGAATTTTTCAAGCACATGCATTGCCTCGGCAGGAGTCGTATTTGGCATCAGCATGCAGAACTCTTCGCCACCATAACGGAATGCGAGATCGCCGCTTTGATTGCGAACACAATTCTTAAAGATCCCGGCAACGTGCTTGAGTACTTCGTCACCTGCGGCATGGCCATACTGGTCATTGAACTTCTTGAAGTGATCAATGTCTGAAATGGCAATCGTCAATGGTTTGTTGGCCGTAATCGATTCGTTGGACATGTCGAAGAACATTTGCTCGAAATGGCGACTGTTGAACAGACCAGTCATACGATCGGTAATCGATTGACTGTAGATTCGGGTCTTGTTCAGATTCACGGCAGCTTGATCGGCTAAACCGAGCAGCAGGGATAGATCTTCTTCTGTAAATCGACCCAGTGGATCAAGTACTTTGTTGCCTTCTTCATCCAGCATCACCTTGTTGGTCATGTTGATCACACCTTCCAATTCGTTTCCGTACAGAATTGGAACGCTGGCCATACAGAAGACTTCGTGTTGGCCCACTTGCGGAATCAGGGTTCGATCGTTGACTCGAATTGGCTTCTTAGTTGCAGCGCATGTTCCGGCGATGCCTTCGCCAAGCTCAAACGATTTGGTTTCAACAAGACCATCGTTGATCTCGTCGCGGACGCTGGCTGGAATGTTCCCCCAAACGACTCGGATCTCGAGCTTTCGAGTGATCTTGTTATAGATCATTAAATTGCCCTTCTGCGTCATCAGAACATCAACTGCCTTGCTGAGGGTTTCAATGCACAGCTTCTTGAAGTCGTTCACATTGGCAATTTGCTGATTCACATCATACAGCGTTTGAATGTTCTTCAGAATTCGCTCGTTCTTCTCGTACTTGAGCGTCGAGTCGATGTTGGTGATGGCGATCGATGCCAATTCTTGAATGAACGCATAATCGCTTTCGGGAATCTGCGAACCGTCTTCACGTTCGCCGATAGTTAGAATACCTAGAACTTCGCCGCTCTTGATCAGTGGACACCAAACGTCGGACTTGAGAATGTCTATATTCCACTGTCGCCAAGCGTGCTTGAAGCGAGGCCCTCGGAGCATGTCACGAACGCTAAACACGTTGCCCTGCTGGATCAGTTGCCAAAGAAGCCCATTGTTCTTTGGAAACTTGTACATGTACATCGACTCTACAAGGCCACTCGGATGCTTGAACTTGTCGTCCAATCCAAAGTAGGCTTTGACTCGAAACCAATCTTCCGAGTTTTCCAGGTCGTCCTTAAGCAACACTGCCGTGTTAACCGCGCTGTATTTCTCGCGCACTACGGCCATGAAGGTTTCCAGCAGTTGCTTGAGATTCAGAATGTTGCTTAAGCCCTTGCCGGATTGCAGCAGCGCGCGCATTTCGAAGATTTCGATATCTTGCTGAATGGCTTTCTGCTTAAAGTAAGAAAGCTCTCTCTGGATTTCTCGACTATATTGCTGTTCGGCAGGAGTTGAATTGTTTGTACTTGTCTTGGCCTTTGTCTCCTCTGACAAGTAGCCCATCTGTAGGCTGTCTATTGAATTCGCCATGCTGGAAACAGATGGTACGAAAGATTGAGTAGAGCTTTCCATTGGTTGTTCAATGATTTGTGGGGCAAAGAGCGAATTTTCTTCCACGTTAGGCACGAGCTCGCCAATGATTTGGTTCCAGGATTGTTCGACGATGCTCATTACGTGTGTTCCAACAGACTCAGTTCCGACTTAGGAATAGAATTCGGGGTGTAGGAACTTAGCTTACTGATTGCCACGTCGTTTGAATGCGTAGGCTAGTCCCTCCGGATGTTTGGTCAGATCTCAGTAAGAATCGCTATGTTCGCTACAATCGGTCGTGCAGCAGCCAAAAAGCAACTTGCGTAGTTCAATATAGAAATCCACGGCAAATGGACAGTCCAGATTCAAGGCGAGAAAGGTGAATCGCAGTCCAACGGTTGTTGTTGATCGCGGGCAAAATCGCCATTGATAAGCCAAAGAAATTGCACCGAGAAGCAATCCCGATGGAAGTCAAGTTTCAGTGACTTCCACGGGATCGATAATCCAAATTCGGTCAACCACACTTAGAGTGAGAAAACTTCATCGACTCCGGTTAGGTCCTTGAGCTCGTCCTTGTTAGAGCCAGCAAGCTTGGCAAAGAACAGGTCCTTGCCTTGGCTACCCTTAAGCTTGTCCTTCTGACTATCGTCAATGGCACTGACTGCAGGAATCAACTGTCCGACCACAAGAGAGCGACGTGCTGAGAAAGTTGCCGAACTAGACCATCCATTTCGAATCGACTCCAGTACGCTAGTCGATAAGGTGATGCTTCCGCCAAGTAAAACGTCTTCTCCATTACCTCCATCTAAATCATCCTTGCCGATACCCCCAATCAGTATGTCATTACCATCGTTGCCATCCAGAGCATCGTCACCATCGCCACCCAACAACAAATCTGCGCTCTTGCCACCTTCGAGCGAATCGTTGCCCAGCCCGCCAATCAGAGTCGATACGCCGCCCCCAGCTTGCAATGAATCGTCACCTGCTCCACCATCAATAGTAGCTGGCAAGAGCACATCCTGATCGATCTCCGCCTCATCGTCTCCACCGCCAAGCAAAACGACAATGGAGCTAACCGAGGCTAATGGATAACTTCGCGATACTTCTCGATTGTTCCCGAATTCAGCCTCAACCACAATTCTCTCATTGCTATAGCCACCACCACAGTGATTGTTTCCATCCTCCAAATCAAACTCGATTTCATCTTCTCCATTGGTACCGATTACGTAGAGAACATTTCCTACCGAGCCAATCCCGGATACGATTGCCGAACCAGATTGAGTTGTGCTGCCACCGTCATCATCAGTTAATGTGACGCTAATTGGGAAAACGCCACCTGTAGCATAAATATGCCCTGAAGTTAGTGTTCCGACTCCATTGGACTCAGTGATAGCTGCAACACTAGTATGACCGTCGCCCCAATTGATGATGGCCTGATGGGTATCTAAAGTTCCTACATCAGAAAACGACGCCGAAACCGTGACAGTTGTCTGACCCATCCAAGCCGAACCAAGGACTGCTGCGCTGCTTGATACTGTTGAGAGTACTGGGACCACGTTGGTGACGGTGGTGCTGACGATTTGTGAAGTTTGTCCGTTGTCGTCATCTGCAAGCGTCACCGAAATTGGAATTGTGTCCACTGAAGTTCCGGTGGGAGCGTCATCTAGGTATTGATGAGTTAGCTGAAAAAATCCGCCGCTGACTGGCAGGACCTGAGTGGAACCGTCTCCCCATGCGACAACTAGGTTATGAGTGTCCAAAGAGCCATCGTCGTGATAGCTTCCGTTGAGTTGAATCGTTCCGTTCTCCAAGGTTGAGGTTGCGGTTAGTGTGTCAATCACCGGTGCGATGTTAGACACAACTGCAGTCGCAGTCCCTGAGACTTGGCCACCGTCATCATCGACCAGAGTTACCAATACTGTGTAGGTGTCGGACGAAGTTCCCGAGACACCATCATCCAAGTAGCGGTGGAATAGGCTAAATGTTCCACCTGCCACTGAGATAGTCTGCGAGCTTCCGTCACCCCAATCGATACTCAGTGTGTGTGTGTCTTGCGAACCTACGTCGGAGTAACTTCCACTCAGAGTAACGTTATCATTCTCGTTGGTGGTTGAAGCTGAAATCGTGAGAATTGCAGGTGCGACATTGGTTACTAACACATCATTGTTTACAACTTGAGCTGCAAGATCTCCTCGACCGGAGTTGAAACTAGGAACAATTCCATTGATCAACGTCGACCTTGAATAACCAAGATTCATATCGTAACGAAAAATGTCTTCTGTCCCGTTGCCATCAAGAACGAAGGCTGCATTTTGATCAATCACAAGTCCAAGAGGTACAGGTGGAGTAGTTCCCAAGCCTACAGGTTGTACCACAGTATCGCTAGCTAGAAGGGTCAATGCTCCTGAGGTCATGTTCAACGAGTAGATTTGAACACCAGTTTGACCATTGGATACAATTGCATTGTCACCATCAAACGCCAAATCACAGGTGTTTACATCGAATGAGTTTGAGTTCAGCGTCAATGGAACGGGAGTACCAACGACTGAACCGTTAGCGATATTGATTTGTAGCAACTGGTCTTGGAGTGCGTCAATGACCCACAATCGATCGGCTTTGTCGAAGGCCGCGGCTCGAATGGCTCGGCCGGTCAATGGCACGCCAATCACTGTGGCTGCGCCAGTCAAAGGATCAATATTGAGTAGAGTCGACCTATCAGCAGGCGATCCATTGGAAGGATGAATCATTTGAAATGCGAACAACCCTTGGCTCTCCGAGAATGCTAAGCCGTCTGCATCAATGTTGGTGGCACCTATCTTCACTCTACCAATATCAACAAAACCAGTTCCGTCAGCTCGCAACGAGAACAATTCGGTTGGTGCTATAGACTGCGCGACTGCACCTCCATTATTAGATTTGATCCCGTAGATGGTCGCCGGTCGCAAGCTTCCCAATCCAAGATCATCATCCTGCAAAGTTAGATGAACTTTATAGAGATCGCTGGGTGTTGCTGTCGGATTATCGTCCAGATAGACGTGATCAATCACAAAATTGCGGCTGCCAACAGGTAATGTCGTTGTCTGTGTTGAACCGTCGCCCCAATCGATCGAAATTGAATGAACATCGAGAGTCCCAGGGTCTACAAATGATCCCGTGATTTGAACCGTACCGTTTTCCAGGATTGAATGAGAGCTGAGTCGGTATTGTAAGTAACTTGGAGCGATGTTTCGGACATTTACTGTCGTGTTGGCGGATGCTTGACCAGAACTAGAATCGACAACTGTCACGGTGATCGAGTAGTTATCTGCACTCGTATTCGATGGAGCATCATCTAGATATTGGTGAGTTACACCGCTGAAACTGGTTACTCCAGCTCCTAAACTAATTTGAGTGGCGGCTGAACCATCGCCCCAATTGATGGTAACTACGTGAGTGTCGTTAGCATCAGAATCGACAAACGATCCATTGAGCTGAGCAAAGCCGTTTTCATCAATGTTCGATGCATCCAGCGAGAGATTTAGACCGCTTGGCATGTTATTGCCTACTACAGCTACGGTCCATGCAGAAAACTCAGAAGTTCCATCAGGCCCAGTCGCAGTTGCTGAAATAAACGCACCCGCTGGAGCAACTCCCAGAACACTATTGGAGAAGGAAACTCTTCCAAACGAGTCTGTTGAAACTTGGAAGGAGCCTAAGTAGGTTGCCCCCTCTCCAAATCCCGAACTATCGGGCGAAGTATTCGAATAAACATCAATCAAGAGAGTAGTGTTTGGCGTAGTTTGCAAATCGCCAGTAATCAATGTACCACCGCCAGAAACCAGAGCCGATGCAATCGACGGAAAATTCTGGTACCCATTGGGACCAACATCTACATCATTGTCGACATCAGCATCGTTGGCAGTTACTCCCACTCCATTCAAGATAACAGGGGCCAAATCGATACCAAGCCCGCCGTTATTGCGTATCCTATTGCCGCGAATCGAATTGCTAACTGTGTCGTTTCCACTTACAAGCACTCCTGCGCCGATGTTAAAGATCAAGTTACCTTCTCCCGCCCCGACACCACCGATACTGTTTCCTGTTCCAGAAAAAACTCGAACGCCATTACCTTGTAGGAAGCTTGCAGAATCCAGTGTTGCCCAGAGCCTGCGTGCCTGTGATGTCGGTTCCGATGTAGTTTCCTTGAATTGCATTTGAATAGCCGAATACTGCAATGCCATCACCGCCCACTACATTTCCGCTAGCTGCGACGACATTACGAGCTGCAGCGGCAGAACCTCCGATAAGGTTGCGATTGGAATTTACGTAGATCCCGTAGCCACCGTTAGAAATACCAATTGTGCCTGAGGCATCCGTACCCACAAGATTGCCCTGTACAACATTCGCATCTGCACCAGAATCGTTTGGATTGTTGTTACCTTGTAGCTGAATCCCGTAATACGTATTGCCCGAGACAAGGTTCCCAGCGCCAGTTGCCATGCCTCCAACTGTGTTCAGCGCGGAGCTGAGTAGCCAAACTCCCGTCGAGTTGCCGAGATCACCTGCTACCGTCCCAGTATTCGTCGTGCCCGTCAGATCGGTTCCAACGTAGTTACCAGCGATCGTATTTTGATGGCTTCCAAACAGTATCACTCCAATCCCATTACCCGAGACCAAGTTACGTTCTGTCGCATCTGCTACGCCGTCGGAATTTGTCCCGATTCGATTCTGATCAGACAATTGCTGGCCAATTCCAACCCCATTGCCAATCTTCTGAGTTCCCGAAACGTCTGTGCCTATGAAATTCCCGGCTACAGTGTTGAGTCCAAGCGTTGTACTTGTTGAAGTTAAATTTGAGAGTTCAATCCCGCGCGCGAGCCGTGATGATCGTCGGATCGACCCGTGTTGCTGAAGGCGTCAGGATATGAGGTTTCGTTCGGCTATATTCGCAGTGCCATTGCCGTCAGTTCCAATACGGTTCGAGCGCGAGCCTCCATTTACAAATACTCCAACGCTATAGTTGAATGGTCCAAGGGCAACCGGTCCAAAGGGGAACCAGAAGCGTTGGTATTGGTTCCAATGAAATTGCCGGCGACAACATTGCGGTCGGTTCCTAGGACCAGAAATAAACACGTCTTGCCTTTAGATTCGATGAGATCACATTTCGCTCGCCGACGTCTCCGGCGTTGTCTCCGTTGGTCCCAATGATATTGTCCGAGGAGCCTCCAATGATCTCGATACCGAATCCAGTTCAAATTCGAAGAAAGAACTCGCGGGCTGTCCAACGCCGCTAGTTCCGTTACCGAGCGATCTGGCTAAAGGGTCAACCCCGATAAAACTTCCTTCCACTGTGTTTCCACCCAGACCCTCCAATCGTATAATGTCCCGGGCAAACTGGTTGATCACGAGCCCGCGAAACTGGCTGCTTCCGGCGGTGACAATCAAGCCGTGAGAGGTCCCGGCTAGGCTTCCATCTATCTCGATCTTCAGCGCGGCATCATTTCCATTTGGCAGCGTATTTCTTGTCGAGCCGGGCCGTGTATACCCGTCAATGTCGAGCGGATCGGTGATAGTTGGGAGTTGCGAGAGTGGCTGGACTTGTATGAACTCCAGCACCGGGAATATTGAACGAAATCAAGTCTGGACCTGCGTTTGAATTGGCGTCGAGAATTGCTCAAGCGCAGCGAGTCGGTTCCGGAGTCATTGACGTTTAGGACGGCAAATGTAGCGAAAAGATTCCGACTCTCAAGTGGCTCAGCGACTGCGATTCTGGAGCGAAGAAGTTGTCGAGTTTTAGTTCGCAGGTATCGTTGAGAGATGCGTTGAGAGATACGTTGAAATAACGACTTACGAGATCGAATCGACATTTTCGGAATGCTCCACATCTTGGCAGGTAGGTTGAAGAGTGCTGGAGTTCTGAGGCGTTGAATACCGACTAAACAGCTCGTTGAAAGTCGATGAACTTTCAAGCACTAAAACCTTAAACGTAAGCCGACAGTAGAGGAAGACGACACGGAAAATGTCAATTGCGAGAAGTTTTTGTGTTAGGCCTGATAGATGTTCTTGCCAGCCAAGCTGCCGATCCAACTGTTTACTGGGCTTTGGCCGCCTTGCTTCTACGGAAACTTCTGCGGAACGCTGAGAACTCGATCTACTTTTGCTGAAATCAAGCCGCAAAAGTTGCTCTGGACCACATTCCAGAGATGTAAGAAACTCTGTATGTTCTGCAAACACTGGAATACCGTGTTTTTCGAGTTGCTGACGGAGCTTTCTACCATCGATCTTCCATATCGCGGAGTTGGTCGTCCTTAACTTCTGCAACTAACAGTCTACGAATGGAGCCTCTCGCAAGATTCTTGGTTTCAATTTCGACAATCGCCCTTGGGTCAGATTCTGAAATCTCGTGGGTTCGTATGCTGAATTCAAGCTTACCTGGCCTCTTGCCGCTTGCATCACTGAACAAGGCCGTGTAATCCATTTGATGATCGATCCGCAATTCGTACGTTTCGACAGGTTCTAAGTACTTTGCTGGTGCAATAGGAATCCACATTCCCTCAAAGCCATAGTCTCGCTTTGATGATGCTTGGATGACAGACTGCTTGGGTTCAAGGCCAGACTTGATATTGAAACCTTCTTTTTGATCCAGTGAGTCGAGTAAGTGTTGAACGTGGTTAGTCAACAGCTTGAACTCTACCTCTTCTTCAGATCCTTGATCGCAGTTGATTACGGTCGTTCCGTCGACCGTTTCAATTCGCACGAGCGTAACGGGGCGATCCCAAGCACGGTTTGGGGAGTGACGGTTCGGATTGTCCAGGTCAAGTTGGTTGATGATGTAACAGAGCTTCGAATATTGATCTGGGCTGACTCTGGCTTTGCCCCATCCCTTGATGTTTGGAGTCGCTGCCCCACGGTAGCTCACGTATCCGTCGCGATCAAAAGTCGCCTCAAACCCTTCGGAATTCAGAAGCGAATTCGTTCTAGCAATTGTCACCGATTCGAAAACGATTGGGAGGACTTCATCCGAGAGACCTTTTGCACTCCTGAGCAAATCCAAATTCATGGTTCGAGAGAGCTGAAAATTTGAATCAAGCAGTCTCGAAGTAACTTGCTGAGCTTTCGATGGGGCGAATAGACAAATACCAATTGCGATCGACAAGAACGAGCGGACCATTATTTGCCTCCGTGAGCTTTCTGGGCAGCTCTAGATGCTAACACCTAACGGCGTTTGAGGTCTACATCGCTTGAGGCTAAACTCGAGCCTGATATAGCTCAGGCATGTCAAAGCTTATTGGGGCTTTTGCAGTGCCCAATGTGAGGCCGCATTGGAAAAAACCTGATCAACTCGATGTGGCAGAGGCTGATTGGTTCTATCGACAAAGGGTAGACGATCGGCGCAGGAATCGGACGCCAGTATCAGATAACTATCGTCGCGATAAACAACCTGCCAGCCTTGACTCAATCCAGCCACCTCGGAGCCTGAGGTCTGACTATCAGATTTTAGCTGATCCAGATAGCTACACACAGGAGCGCTCGTTGGAATCAAAGCTAAGTCAGTAGGATAGCTTTGCAAGACTTGCCACCACTCTGATCCTCGAGCCTTGCCAAAGTTCACATGTTGTTGCACGAGTTCGTCATCAAAGGCCACTTCATAGCGGCTATCGAGGCTAACTTTGACCTGCGGATACAACTGCCAAGAAACGTAAGCACCATCCTGGAAAGTCGTCAGTACATTGCCCTGGAATTGATTTTGACGCAGGTATTCGACTGCTTCCGTCGGATAGCAAGAAGTCGAGTAAAGCGGGGTCGATGGTAAGCTGGGCATCCACACGTGGTGATAACCAGCAAAGAAGAGTGTCGCCACTGTTGCTAGCTGACACCCACGCACAACCCAATCTGGTCTTCTATTGCACAGGCTTACGAGACTCTTGCCAGCTTCTGTTCGACGAACTACGGTACGTAAGCGATCCAAACCACAGCAAAAATCGAACCATGTCGGATATGTCGTAAAAGCCATGTGGCAGATGGCAGACTGGCCGCGCCGCGCATTCGTAGCAGTGATTTTAGATGTCTCAGGCCATAAGCGAAAAAGGAAAAACGCTAAAACAAACGCCACCATCGAAAGCACAGGGGCATAATTATTCCATAGCGGCCGCCATTCGGTCACCAAAGGTCTTGGCATTCGAATGGCACGAATCAAATACGGAATATAATCGCCACCATAAGGGTTCATCCAAAGAATACCGACAGCGGGCGGAACTGCTGCAATCATGTGCCAAGTTGATTGAAACGCGCGAGACCAACCGTTTTGGACCAGTCCTCCGACAATACGCTCGACAAAGTGTAACGTCAACATTCCAACTCCGACAACGAACCCGGCGTGCATGTCTCAACCAAGCTGCGAGCATGGGTAGCCAAAGCAGAATCCACCAGCGGCGACCACGACAGTCCTGCTCCTGCATCCAAAGTTGAGCGGCGATAAAGACCAGCGTAAACAACTGAGCTCCGAATCGTCGCAAATCCAACCACAACGTCGGGAAAACGATCAAGCTTGTTATGGCAAAGACAATCGGATAAAGTGCGCACGCATTCGAGCGACACGATACAACAACAGCCAAAGAGCTGCGATCAAGAGCAGTCGCAAAACGGCAAGCCCCATCGCGCCCATTCCAGTGCCGATGGTTGCGAAGTACAGGATCGCGCTGTTCCCCATTCATGATGTACAGCGGGAGCCTTGGTCGGAGTATAGGCAAAGACATCGTTAACCGGAAACTGCTCGGCTACCAGCCACTCGCGGAACAGCGACATTTCATGGAATGCGTCGTGGTCGATTCGATGCATGCGAGCGACGTAGGCAATGAAGCAACTCATCAAAGCCACCAACAACCAGCCCATCAGTCGATAGTCTCTCTGTCGACCAACTCGCAGATTATTGCAGACGATTGCCCGACAGAAGCGATGAAGCTTCGATTCCGTTTGGGCAACATGAGACAAATTCATACAATCGTCCTGCGAAAGGCTTGGAGCCTGTCTCGACACAACAAGCTGATTCAGAGCACAGCTAACGAACACGAATACGAGCACGAAGTCACGTCAGCTTGTTTGCGAACTTGAAAAGGTACCACCTAGAGTTGTGCGCAACGAATTGTTGCTGTTGTGTTGCTAGCATCAGAGCCAGCAATTTGTTGACTTTTAACGAAGATTCTGATTATTCCGGCTTCGATTGCTCTTCCGGCTGACCGAAACGATTTCCTACACTCGCCGTTCCTTGCGAAAGGAGATCGCAGGGAACCCGCAGACCCTTAGCTAGTGCAGCACCAAAGATTGGTGCAATTGGAAGTAGCAACCCGCGCTACCAAAGATAATGCACCGGCGCCACTAGGAGAAAGAGCATGGATGCTCGTCTTTTAAACCCTTTGTTGGGAGTGGCTATTGCTACGTCCCTATCCTTTGCGTTCAACACTCGAACTGTACAAGCTCAATACTATCCATCGGTGCAAATGGTTGCGCCTCAACCGATGGTCGTGATGCCACAACCGATGGCCATGCTACCGCAACCAGCACCGATGCGAGGATTGGCTCCTGGGGCCAATCAAGGATTCCCATCTAAGGCTTATGGGGCATCAGCACAACCTGCAGCTTGGCCCGCTCCATCATTACCGTCCACGGATGCTCAACCTACTGTGATCCCAGCTTCGGCACCTGTGAGTAACGGACAGGGCGTTGCACACTCAGAGAACTTCATTGTCTTTGCTCGAGATCAAGCTTGGGCTAATCAAGTAAGCGAAACTGCGGAGCGATTGCGTAAAGAACTGGCGATGCACTGGTTGGGAACAGATTTACCACCCTGGTCCGCTCGTTGCCCACTACACGTACACGATGGCGCGGCCTTGGGTGCAAGCGGTGAAACTCGCTTTCTTGTCAGCTCAGGGATGGCCGGCGATTGGATGATGACAGTTCAGGGTACGCGTGAGAGAATCTTGGACAGTGTTTTGCCCCACGAAATTTCACACACTATATTCGCCTCGCACTTCGGCAAACTGAATAAATATGTTCCACGCTGGGCAGACGAAGGTGCGGCAACGACGGTGGAGCACGAGGCTGAAAAGAAAAAGCATCGCTACTACCTGAAAAAGTTTTTGCAGTCAGGTCGAGGGCTTGCTTTCAACAAGATGTTCCAGTTGAAAGAGTATCCCAATGACATCCTACCCCTTTACGCTCAAGGACATTCAGCGGTACAGTTCCTGATCGATCAATCTGGACCTCAACAATTCGTTCGCTTCCTGGAAACGGGAATGCGTTCCGAGCAATGGCAGCAAGCACTCGCAAAGCATTACGACTACGCCTCGATTTGGGACTTTCAACGCGATTGGAACAAATGGTTGCTCGATGGCAGTCCTTCAGATTTATCAGCCTACGCGCCTAAGCTACGTAGGATCGGCGGAGCCTCTGTGGTTGCAGCTTCAGCAAACATTGGTATGAACTCCAATGCTTCTTCGGATAACAGTAATTTGACCTCTAATGGAAAACTACCTTCAGATCCAAGGTCTCTGGAACTAATGCCATCGCACCAACAATCGGATGTTGTGATAGCTCAAGCCAATGCCGCTGTGTTTAACCGTCAGCCGGAGGCCTACGTCAATTCGTCGGCCTCGGGCGAAACAGTTTTGGCCGTTCCTTTTGATCCCGTTGCAAGCACAGCGAATAGTGGAAACGAAGGCTGGTTCAAAACTCGATTGCGTCAGACCAGTGGTCAATCCGCAACGCCAATTCCATCTCACAATAACATCCCTCTATCATCCTCAGTTGCGGCAGCCGGTGTACCTGCTGGCCGCCATCCGATCGCAGATTCCAGCAGGAATGACATGGTAGCTCTCAACCCTACGACCGGCTTGCGATCTTCGCGACCCAATGGAGCCATGCAAGCCGCACCGGCAGCCGGCTTCCAATCCTCTGGAGTTTCAACAGCTCGGCAATCGGGAACTCAATCGCCTTCAGTTCAAGTTCTTGATTGGGGACCAAACGAAAGAGTTTCTGGCGGTCCAACTGCCACAACAATTCGATGATCACTTAGCATTGGGCGAATTCGCATCGACATCCAAGAGGCCTTGGAACCACGCGTTGCAAAACCTCCCATTAGGATCGAACTCTCGAATAACCTGTTTAAACTCCTGCAAGTTCGGGTACAGCTTGGAAATCTCGGCAGGAGTTAGCGGAATATGTTTTCCCCAGTGAGGTCGAGCGGCGAAAAGCCGTGCCATGGCTTTGGCAATGAAGTTCATGGCTTTGAAAAAACCGACTCTATCTGAAACGTGATGATACGAGATCAAGCTGATCGAGTACCAATCCTGGTCGCCACCGCTAGTCATGGATACCAGAGAATCATCCGGTAGAATCCGTCGAACGCAGATTGGATAGTGATGGCAGTAGGAGCCACGCGCTGATTGATACTCGCCTGCCAGTCCCGTATCGGCAACCTGGTGCAAAAAGTCATCCGGCAGATCAGCGCCTTCGCCCCCCACCCAGCGTAACGACTTCTGCAAGAAATCGATGGCCGGTGCGAGATCTTGACGGCGAACGAACAATTCTATTTCGATGTGGTAGAACAGTTCGTGCTCCATAATCAACATGCGATGCGACGGGCCTACTACAGGCCAGTCTTTGATGATGGTTCGCCACAAAAACTCTTGAAACAACCACTTTACGAAACGTTTACTTCGGACCAACCTAGCCGCAGTAAGCACGATTAGGTGCAAGCAGACGTCAATAGCGATGAAGAAGTAAACTCGGTAGAGCCACTCTTGCCAATCTGAAGTGTTAGAAACTTCTCTTCGATGTTGAGCCAGATAGCTCCACTTCCAAGGCAACAGATAAAACTGCTGCAGAGGAAACTCCGCTTCGGCCCTCAATACTTCGTCTAAGGTTGGATAAGCTCGCCAATGCTCTTCGATATTGAATGGCCTTCGGAGCTGAAGTTTGATGGCAACAATGATACCCAAGTTACCGAGTCCGCATTTGGCCGCAGCCAGCAAAGGCCCACGCTCAATTGTTTCGATGATCGCCTTGTTTTGCTGCGGATCGAACCGAGCGATGCGAACAGCTTGAACGAAGGCCGACAAGCAGGTTCGACCTGAACCGTGAGTGCCTGTCGAGATCGCGCCGGCTAAGGTTTGCTCGGTGACCAATCCAAGCGAGGGCATGGACCAGCCGAGTTGCAAGAGTTGCGGAATCAAATGCTTGATTTGAATTCCTGCTCCGACCCATGCTGAAGCAACTTCATTGTGTTGACCCACAAGTGGGTCACACAGAGTGACATAACGAAACAGGCGGACCGACAGAATCACATCATCACACTGTGCGACCGGGCTCCACGAGTGCAGGCTGCCAACGGCTCGAAAAGTGCGATCAGGAAACCGGTCGAGAATCTGAATCAGTTCAGCTTCGTTTTGCGGTTCAAAATACGCATCTGGAATGAAACGACGGTTGCGACCGAAGTTCTCTAGCTCGCGAGTCGTTATCAATTCCATGGATGCGGCTCGAGAATGTTACGGTACATATTCGTACTTCACATCGGGCCCCAATTCAAAACCGATTTGCCAGTAGATCATTAGATAGATCGACCAACAGACTAAGAATGCAAACGAATACGGAAGCATCATCGATACCACCGTTCCGATACCAGTATTCTTGACGTACTTTTGGCAGAAGACGACCACTAATGGGAAGTAAGGCATCATAGGAGTAATGATATTCGTCGTAGAATCGCCGATTCGATAAGCCGCCTGTGTCATCTCGGGCGAAATTCCCATGATCATCATCATCGGTACGAAGATTGGCGAGAGCATGGCCCACTTCGCGCTGGCAGAACCGATCAATAGGTTGACCATCGAAGTCAAAACGATGATGCCAATGATGATTAGCCAGACTGGCGCTCCTGACGATTGCAATCCTTCCGCACCACTGACCGCTAACCAAGAACCAATGTTTGATCTCTTAAAGGACTCGATAAACAATGCAGCGAAGAAGACTAACACCAGGTAGTAGCCCATTGTTTCCATCGACTTAGCCATAGCCTTAATGACATCTCGATGGCTCTTGAATGTACCAACAACAAATCCATGAACCATTCCAGGAACGGCAAATAAGAAGAAGATTAGCGGCACAATTCCTTCCATGAGTGGTGCTGTATTTTTTGTGAGTGAATTTGTATCCGCGTCTCGCAATGAAGAAGCTTCGGGGACTGCCCAGGCAACGACAAGTCCAATCATGGTCAGGGCAACTACCAGAGCCGCGATCATCCCGGTGATGTCCCTTTGGCTCAAGTCAACCATCTTAGGCATATCCTTTGGATCGCCATCGACTACTGCTCCCTTGAGCTTTGATTCGATGACCCAGGCTGTGATTGCCCAACCCACTAGCACGATCACGATAGATGAACTGGCTGTGAAGTAGTAGTTGCATAATGGACTGATGCTCTGCTCCGACAGAATCTTGGTGCCTTCCTTCGTCAATCCAGCCAGCAGAGGATCGATGCCCGAGATAAACACGTTCGCACTGAACCCCCCAGAGACTCCAGCAAACGCTGCGGCAATTCCGGCTAATGGATGCCGTCCCGCAGCGTAAAACATCACACCTCCAATGGGTATTACCAGCACGTAACCCGCATCAGCGGCCGTGTGACTGATCAGCGCTACGAAGATCAACATCGGAGTCAGCAGCATGTTAGGCGTTATTGAGAGCAACGACTTTAGCACTGCATTGATCAAGCCAGCGTGCTCTGCAATACCCACACCCAGCAGCGCAACCAGCACGACGCCTAACGGATGGAATGATGTGAATTCCTTTACCATGCCTGACAAGAAGGTCGAAAAGGCTTTCAGGGAAAGCAAGTTCTCAACAACTCGTGGTTTCGCATCTCCTGGAACTTGAAACTGAATCCCCTGAGAAGAAAGTATCGCAGATAGTACCCATACCGTCAGAATTCCAATGATGAACAGTACGGCTGGGTCGGGAAGCTTGTTGCCAATCCACTCTAGCTTGTCCAACATCTTGATGAGCAGTCCTTTTTCGGTGGTCGCGGAGTTATCTTTGCCGAAAGAGTTCGAATTACTCATGGATCATTAGGCTTTGGATGAGAGTAAGCTGGAGGGGAAGTGTGGAGATTCTAACCGATGATCCGGCCCAGTTCAAAGTTTCAAGGCTCAAATAATCAGAATCTATTGCCCGTTGGTTTGACGTCGCTGACCGTTGCCTAGGATTTGACCGTACTGGTCAATCACGCGGTAAAGAATCTGATAAGCCTTAAATGAGAATACAACTGCTAGGAAAGTAAGCAGCACCAGGACCAGCTTGAGAAAGTTGGGCACATCGGATTCTGGTTGAGTGATAATCAACAACAGCGTAAACAGAGGGATAACGGCGGAAGATGCCAAATAGAAGTCGGCTCGACCACGCATCCAGTCAGCTCGTTTTTCATAGTTTGCATCACTCATCGTCGGAGAGATGATCAGCGGGTAATACACGACGGTGCTTAGCAGTGAAACTCCATAGAATGGATAAATCCAAGCTATTCCGCCACAGATGGATAGACTCATGAAGAAGTGTGCGATGTCGCTGTTGCTGAAGGCTGGCTGGCTCCAGCGAATGATCACAGGAAAAATCAGGCCGAATGAGATCCATAAACTTGCGCCGATTACCGCCGCGCGATGTCCAAACATCCACACCCAATCTATGTCTTGATCTGATGCGGGCAAGTTGGCGTTAGCTCGACTGAGCGACTGACGAACACGCCAGCAAAAGTAGATCAAAATCATCGCGCCAATGCCGAATGCAGTAGCATTGATCTGCAATGAAATTCTCTCGAAATCAGTAACTAGCTTTTTAATGGCCAACTCCGCCAAGTCTGGTGTCATTTCGGCCAAGAATCGTTTCTTCAGGCCGCCAATTACGACAAGGTAATTGTAAACGTAGTTCAGCAGGCCAGCCAAGGCATTGGGCAAGATCGTAATCATGGCGGCAATGATCAGTACAGAGTGCTTGCGAAGTCGATCCACCAAGCTACCCAGCGGCGGAGCGAATCGAGCGGCTAGGTCCGGGAACATCGCGAGTCGCAGTCGCATACCGAGTTCACGACAAGTTTGCGGCCTCAAACTTTGGCTCACACTTAATGATTGACGCAAGACGCGATAAAGCCATTGGCCTGCTGAACTTCGGTCTTCGCGACGGCAGATCGGGTCTGCGCTTCTCAGAGCAAGTTGTTGTCGAACTGCTGCGCTCCAGTTCTCGGCTGGACCTGCATTGGGCCATGGTCGTTGACCTTGCCACAACTCCCACAATACCACCGCAAGCGAATAAAGATCGCTCCGCGCGTCAACCGGATCCGCCTGAACTTGAAGAGCATCCGATGCGATCAAATGCTCGGGCGCCATATACGCCAACGTACCACCAATCGCTGAACCTTTTTCCGTTAGCGCGCTGTGGCTGACGTTAAAGTCGGCCAGCTTAGGTCTTCCCTCAGCGGTCATCAAGATATTGGCTGGCTTGACGTCACGATGGAAAACGCCTTTGTCATGGGCGGATTGCAGACCTTCGGCCAGTTGCTGGCCAATCCAAGCTACGGTGGTTGCCCAATCTTGTCCTGCCGGAGCAGCATCAGGTTCTCGCTCAGGAGGTTGTTGTTGAGCAGCGATCAAAGATTGGTCGATCAGGCCAAGTAAAAGCTCGCCGCTCAGTTGGTCTAAAGGTGTGTCTCGAGTTGCAGAGACGACGCTGGCAAGGTTGCCTCCCAGAACTGCCTGCATGTAAAGCAGGTGTACTTGAAGTAGATGAATGGTGCGTTGATCGTAGACGCGAACGATGTTGGGATGATCGAGTTGCGACAGCGTTTGCGGTTCATCTGTGCCTCGCGAAGATACTTTGAGTGCCACTAGACGATTCATCGATTCCTGAATCGCCAGATAGACTTGCGCAAAGGCACCGCGTCCAAGAGCGTGAAGGATTCGAAAGTCCTCGATGTACTGTCCGCCTTCTAGTACTGGCAAGCCTGATTGTTGACTAGCTCGTCCAGTAGTTAGGCGATCCCAAGGAAGATCGCTCAGCACCCCAGCCCATCTGGGGAAGCGTCCCTGGTACTCTTCCAAGGTTGGCGATTGTCCGTTATCACGTCGAACTTGAAGTTCTTCTAGCACTAGATCCAACGGCAAGTCCTGTTCGTTCAGCCAGATCTGCGCGCCCGCTAGATAAAAATCGAGAAGTCGAATTTGGCCCAAATCAGCAGCCGAGGCCATGTCCAGCTTGATTAGTTCGGAGAGAATGAATCGCTGGCTATCTCGCGATGCCTTGGGCAGCAGTTCAATCAACTGCTCGACGCTGTTCACCGGAACGATCTGCTGCGCCTGCTCAAGACAACCCTCCAAGCGGTCGAACGTCGCCTGAATTGTTTGGCCAAATGTCGAGTATTCTGGTTGATTCACTTTATGAGATCAATTCTCTACAATACGCGAGTTCGATTTCCCGGTACTACTACTTTAACACAAGTTTGGAGAGTTTGAGATGTCAACTGAGCAGTTGGACGAGCGAATTCGGGCCGGTGACACTACAGCTCTTGCCCAATTGATCGAAGACAATCGTGCAGAACTTCTAGGATTCATTCAGCACATTAGCCAAGATCGGCTGCTAAAGGTCGTACCACCAGAAGATTTGCTACAAGAGGTTGCCGCAAGTGCAATTACTGCGTTGCCGAGAATCGCCAATCCAGAACTTGAGCCGCTTGCATGGTTGAAGCAGTTGGCGCGGCGGCGGGTCGTCGATGCGTATCGATTTCACTTTCAAGCCGAACGACGCGCTCAAGGACGCGAAAGGGCCGCAGCCCCGACCGATGATTCACGCATGGGATGGGAGCAGTTGATCGTGGCAAGTATCACTAGCCCAAGCGAAGCGGTTAGCAGAAATATGCGACTGGGTAAGATGCAAGCCGCCATCGCCGAACTGGGAAGTGAGGCTGAGCAGGCGATTCGACTTCGATACGTCGACGGTCTAAGCACTCGTGAAATCGCCGAGAAGCTCGGCAAGACAGACGTCGCCATTCGCGTGATGCTCAGCCGCAGCATCAAACGCTTGCAAGAGATGTTAACCAAGCCAGCCTAAAGACTCAGTGGAATTCGTAGCCCGTCGTAAGCCAGTTCAACACCTTTTGGTAGCTGGCTGTTGGTTTGTTCGTAATCCAGTTCATGCGAGCAATGCGTCAGATAAGCCTGCTTGGGCTTAATCTGATCGATTAACTCCAAAGCCGCTTCGACGTGAAAGTGAGTCGGGTGAGGCTCGCGCCGCAAGGCATCCAGTACCAGATACTCCACACCAGCTAAGACTTCGCACGCCTTTGCTGGTACGCCATTGGTGTCGGTGCAAAAGGCAATATTACCAATGCGAAAGCCGAGCACTTCAAACTTCGGTCCATGAATTAGCCGCATCGGCTGAATCTCTGCTCCCAGTATCGAAATCCTTTCGAGACCGATCGTTCGGAATTCCAGACTTGGCTTGGCTCCAGGATGAGTCTGCAAATCGGTGCTGAACGCGTAATCAAAGCTCTTGCGAATTCGGCTTTCTACGAACGGTTCGCAGTAGAGCGGCACAGGGCCCTCCAAACGAAATGGAAAAAGCCGCAAGTCGTCTAGTCCAAAAATATGGTCTGCGTGGTCGTGTGTAAACAGAACCGAATGAACGATACCAATCCCCTCACGAAGTAGTTGGAGTCTCAACTCTGGTGGAGTGTCTATCAACAAATTGCCTTCCGGAAGTCCAACAATCGCTGCGGTCCGAGTCCGCTTGTTTCTGGGGTTTGGGCTTTTGCAAACCGCGCAGCCGCAACCGATCGTAGGAACTCCAACTGAAGTGCCAGTTCCCAGCAAAACAAACTGTCCGGTAATGTCTGTAGTTTCAAAGATATGAGGCAATGCAGACCTTTCTTCGTGTCGAATTTGGGGCTTGCGGGTGACTCGACATGCGAAACTTCGGCCGTTTTCCGGATCGAGGCCTCACCGCAGTGAGTATTATCTTGGAATTCCTCGGTCTGAATAGCTCGACTCAATCGCCCCAGCTTATCTTGGGGCAGACGCGGGGCCAGAAATGACCCTTTTCGAACTGGGAAAATTGCCAGTCTGGGCTCAACCGGCCTTAAATCGGTCAGACAATCCCCGTACGAAACGCTTGCCCAGTTTGCATCAGCTTCCAATAATCCTGAAGCGGTGTTGCAAAAAGTCGACGTCGCGTTCTCGAAGGCAACAGTCTGTTGCGAAAAAACATCATCGTGTCGTCGGTTCAGAATTTGGAAAAATTGCGTAAGTCTTTGCTTTTAGACGGTTTATGTCGAATGTCGCCGCGGCCGTGGCTCATTGGCACCGGCCATGCTTTTAACCCTCTCGTCCCACAATCAGCCCACAACGCTGATTGATACATCGCAAGCCACTGTTGCTACCCAGAGAGGCAATGAAGATGAAAAAGAACTTTCGCAATGATGACAGCATCGAAGACGGTTTCGACAGCGACTTTGTTGATCACATTGATCACGATGCCGTCGGCTTTCACAGCGATGCTCTGACTGCCGAACTGGATGAAAGCGAAGAAATCGCTGCGGATGTTCAAGAGTTTGACGATCTTGACATCGAAGAAGGCGACCTAGAGGATCTGAGCGAAGTCGTCGAAAGCACAGACGATCCAGTTCGCATGTACTTGATGCAAATGGGCCAAATCCCATTGCTGACTCGACACGAAGAGATCGAGTATGCAAAGCACATCGAGCGAACTCGCTGCAAGTACCGACATTGGATGCTGGCAACCGACTTCATGCTTCAAGGTGCATGCAAGCTTTTGGAACAAGTTCGCGATGCCAAGCTGCGATTGGACCGCACAATCGAAGTTAGCGTTACCAACGCAACTGAAAAGAAAGCGATCATGAAGCGAATCGTGCCAAACATCGGCACCATTCGACAACTGCTGATTCTGAATCAACACGACTACCTGGTTTCGGTAAATCGACAACTGGACGTTACAACTCGTCGTGATGCTTGGAAGCGATTGACTCGTCGACGAAATCGAGCTGTTCGATTGGTCGAAGAGATGAATCTGAGAACCAATCGTCTTGAGCCACTGTTCAAGAAACTGGAAGCTATCGAAGCTCGAATGAGCGAACTGAAGAGCAAGATTGATGCAGCTCGCAATTCAGAAGATCCTTCCGCAGCTAATCTGCAACAACTGTTGGACGAACTGCGATACTTGATGCGAATCACCTATGAGAGCCCAAAGACATTGGGCCGCCGAGTTGACCGAGTTCGCGGAAATCGAGTTGCTTACGATGCAGCTAAGCGAGAACTATCAGCTAGTAACCTACGACTGGTTGTTTCGATTGCAAAGAAGTATCGCAATCGTGGCTTGAGCTTCCTGGATCTGATCCAAGAAGGTAACACAGGACTGATGCGAGCTGTTGATAAATTTGAATATGAGCGTGGATTCAAGTTCTCGACCTATGCAACTTGGTGGATTCGACAAGCAATTACCCGCGCCATTGCTGACCAGAGCCGAACGATTCGCGTTCCAGTTCACATGATCGACACAATGACTAAGGTTCGATTGGTGACTCGACAGTTGATTCAAGAATTGGGCCGAGAGCCTAGCGTCGAAGAGACAGCCGCACGAGCTGGTCTGAACATCGACGACGCTCGCGTGATCATCAAGATGGCTCGTCAGCCATTGTCGTTGGATCAACCAGTTGGCGACCATGACGATAGCTACTTCGGCGAATTCCTGGAAGATCATCGCGACGAAGATCCACTTTACGAAGCTAACCAAGATTCGCTGAAGCAACACATCAACGAAGCCATGCAATCGTTGAACTACCGCGAACGAGAAATCCTGCGATTGCGATACGGTCTAGCTGACGGTTATTCGTACACTTTGGAAGAAGTTGGCCGAATCTTCTCAGTAACTCGCGAGCGAGTACGACAGATTGAAAGCAAGGCAGTTCGCAAGCTGCAACAACCTTATCGCAGCAAGGCTTTGATGAGCTTTGTTGATGGGCTAGATCCACAAGCTGCCGAAACAGAATCGGCCAGCTAGTAAGACAGACTTGCAGCCAACCGTCAAGCTCCGGATCATTTTGGACGCGAGATTAGGCGTTGAATAAGCTTCCTCTCATTCATTGATTGACCAAATCGCGAAAGTCACGCCAGCAGACCTCGTAGCAACGGTCTGCTGAGCTTCTCTCCCCAACTTTCGCAAAAAAGGCCGTGCAATTCTTCGGGACAAAGAACTGCACGGCTTTTTTCGTATTCTCTTTCTCGACGTTTCCTCGTTCCGATGGCACTGCCGCGAAACGCCCTGTCTTTGAAACTCCGCATCGCTGTTAATGGCAATGCCGTTCAATTAGTCCAAGGCTCCACGTCGCCCGCAACAATGCGTAGATCCAACTTTGACCGCTTGGTTCTGTCACTTTTGGCCGGGAAGAATGAGTCGTGGACGACTGAGTTCCCGCATGGTGCCGCGCCTGCATTCGCTCATAGGATAGTATATCCGTTCCGTCGCATCCTTAGCGGTATCATTGTTAATGTCGCCCCCGTTGCTCGCTAGCAAAATCGGATCCGCTTCAAAAACAACGCGACGAGTAAATGACAGGTATTGTCTTCTCTCTGGAATTTGTACCGTTGGCAGTCCGTCGGGCAGCAAGTATTGTCCATATTCAATGGTTCCTTTGCATTCGAAGTCTTGAGTCATTGGCAAGAGATCACCATCGTCGTATGGGTCAACAAGAGAAACGTCATAGACACGAAGTAGGATTGAATTGTGCTGCTGCAATATTTGAAAACTTCCGCTAGCCTTGAACCACATCTTTTGCCCATCGCCAGCGATCATCTCAATCGCGCTTGAGGCAAGTAATCTAAGCGAATGGATATAGTCGTACGCTTCGGGATTCGCGCTGAGCGTGATGGGCTGCGCTAGTGGCTGTGTTTGCACGGCTATGCGACAGAACGGCACCAATCACCCCGTCGCGGAGAGTGATTGACCATCAAGCAAAGCACCGTCCGCGACTGGGGTGCACTGGATTGATACTATTCATGGCCGACGTGGGTGAGGCAGTCGCCCAAGCGGGCCGGAGCCCGCAAAAATCGTCACCGCAGATTGAGTCTTCAAGTCAAACTCTGGGACGCGATAAAACATAGTTCTGGTTACGGCTGTTTCACCCTCAACCCAAGGAGACTCATGATGAGGTTCTACAATGTTCAGCACCAATTCTACTGCGAAATCGACCTGCATGCCAACAATCTGTACGTCTGCGTGCTCGATTCTGCTGGAAACAAATTGCTGCATCAAAACTTCGTGGTTCGAGACACTCAGGAAGTTAACCTATGCAAAGTTCGCGTCGCTAAGAATCCACACCGGATAACTAAGGCACCATGAGACCGATTCGCCAACTAAGAGAGCCCTTCGTCAACTGCCCACGCGTGGCGACCGTAGTCTAAGTAAAGGGCAACAATCATGACGCACAAGAGTGCAGCATACCACCAACCCATATGCGTGCGAAATAGGATGCGGAAAAACGTGAGATCATCAACGTACAAATACGAGCAGTAGAGCACGGCAACAAACATCAGGAAGGAAAACCATACGATCGGTTTCCGTATGTCGGATGAAGAACGATATGCCAAGCCAAAGGCGATCAACCCACCAATCAGATTTGAGATCGAGAATATGCGAAGGTCAGCAATCAAGGCGTTCAGGGTATTGTCGTAAAACGTCCGTATCTTGTTTTTGACTGAGGCGACCTTTTCGATCAATGGGTTTTCGTTTGCCACCGGCGCATCGCGGAGCTGTTGCCGGGTCAGATCGGCAATGTAAGCGCCGGGATCGTTTTGATAGTCCGAAATCTCGTGGCGGATGGCGGTCTTTTGGTCATCCGATAAGAGTTTCTCGACCAAGGGTGAATCGAGTGCCTCGTTAGCCACCTCCACGATGGGCTTGGAATAGTCGAGCGTCTTCTCGGTTACAAAATCGCGAGCAAGAGAGTCAACGTGCTGTCGTGCGACAAAAGTGTAAGCAAGGAAGGAGATGAAGAAAACGACGACGATCGAGTTTAGCGCTAGTGTCGTTTTACGCATGGATCGTCTTTGCCACAGAACTTATAATTACCCCCGGTTGGGGCTCAAAGTCGATATTCTGAGGACTTATCCCTGATGTGTCAAGAAAATTATCCCCGGCTTCATTCACTTATTCCTGATGAAAGTCTACTTATCTCTGATGGCCACTTTCGGGAATAAGTACTTGTCCCTGATTATTGTTCATCAGGGATAACTACTTATTCAGGGCCCAATTCAAGCAGGGCAACCTGGGAGAATTTGGGTTTCCGACAATTTATATTAACTTTTGATCGTGCGCGACAGCTTGCTTGATGAGTGCTTGAGTATGTAAAAAGCTCGCAGCGTTAATGAGTTACGAGAAGCTTGGACAGATTTTAGCTATCGAGAATGGGCGATGAAAACTCTTGCGCCAATGTGTTGGAAGAGTTTGAGGAACGGGTTGGCCCGCGTCTTTTGCAGATTTGGTTTTAAGTCGGAGTAGGTTCAGTATAAGTCCAAGTACCCTCTCCTCCCTGACGCTCGACTCTCCCCGAGGGCCCCGAGGGAGAGTTCAATGGAGTCTGAACCGTGGCCGAATCAGCTACGAATAGGAATGCTAGAAGACTGAACCGTGGCCGGATCAGCTACGTTGTAAAATTTATGGAGTCTGAACCGTGGCCGGATCAGCTACGATGGCTTTCTCGTCGCTCAGTTCTGCGTAAGGATTCTTGAAGGACCAACCCTCGGGTGGCTCGCCGAGCTGATGAGCTTGACTGAAGAGCTTGTGATTAAAGTCCAACCACACCAACGTCTCTGGTGGTAACCTTCGACTCATGATACCTGTCGCGGCTTGCAACTCTTGTTTCGCTCCCGAAAAATCTTCGCGTGCGGCTTTGGCAATGGCAAGATTGTGATGTGCCGCAGGTGAAGGCAACAGACTGTCGGCTGCGCTTTGCCAATACATCTCAGCGATTTGCCACTGTCCCTTTTTCGCAGCTCGCACTCCACGCCAAACGCGAAAACTCCCTGGCTGAAACCAAGTCACAGCCAACCGAACCTGGTCTTTGTATACAAATGGCGAAAGAACCTTCCAAGCTTCTCGAGCACTGGCCTGGATCAACTGCTGACTCGGCTGATCGGCTAGCGATTGAAGATCGGGGTAGTTCTTGGCAACGTCACCGGAGGTGATTTTAATTTGACAATTGCCAACCGACTTACCAGTCTGCGTTTCCAGAACATTCCAAGACATCACCAAGTAGTAGCCTGGATCGTTGGTCTTGGACTTTTGTAGCCCGAGTCGTTGGAAGAACACTTGATTCATGTTCTGCTCTTCGGGCTTCGGCTGAGTCACTTCCGATTCGAGATCAAGCTTGCCATCGATTACCTGTCCACACAGCAACAGATCGGCCTGAGCTGTCTTAGCGGCTTGCAAAGCTACCAGATCATTGCTCAGCGAATCGGTCGAGACCAAACGAATTGGCGAGACTTGAAGCAACTGTTCGGCGGTCAGCAAGGCCACATCAGCTCGAGCCGTTGGTCGCTGCTGCATCAATGCTTCTTGCATCGCAGGAGCTAGTTGTCGATGACCGGCTATTGGGGCAAGTGCAATTCGGGCCTGACGTTCCGCAGTAACAGTTGGCGGACGCCAAACGTAGATAGGCGCTTTGACTCTGCAGCCAGTGCAGTTAAGTACGCACAAGATGGCTAGCAGAGCAGCGAGTCTAATGAGTCTTAAGTTGTTCGTGACCGTTGGCATCAACCGATTGGGCTCCCAGCAGAATTCGGTTGAGTGTTAGCAAAAGACAGGTTGCGAGGTCAATAAGTCTGCGAATGAACGTATTGTTGCAGGCTGCCTGAATCGTGGCCGAATCAGCTACATTGATCGTAGGCTGTCTGAATCGTGGCCGAATCAGCTACGGGGACTATCGTCCGCATCTTCGGCATTTCCGGTACAGCGAACCTTCCAATGCCAGCATTTCCACTGGTAATTCGCAAGTTACTCATTCTAGAGATCGATTCAATGAGGATGTGTAATGTCCTGCTCCCTCGGGCTGTTACATGCGGCTGTGGACCAATTCCAGCCGGTACCTTTCCAAAAATGAACCGTGGAGTCGAACGTGGATACGAAATCACTTACCAAAGCTTTATTGCTGTTAGTCGTGTGTGCGATTGGGCAAGCTCGAGCCCAAGACGACAACTTAAATCAGCCAGCCCTTCCAATTACCAACTCGAATTCGGCAGCGGCCTATTACAAACTTCCTAGCTTGGCTCAGCAGCAGGCCATGCATGAAGCCGAACAACGCATGTTGCGCATGGAGTGGCGAGCTTGGACCAACCAATCGCCATTGCGACCAACCATGAATGCCAGCTTTATGGTTGGCGGCTACCAAACCTATTACGTGCCTCAGCGGGGCATTTTGGTGAATTCGGGGCACCGTGGCTGGTATTGGTAGGCCTAAATCCCACCCAGTAATCAACAACTCGAACACCCGAGCGTAAATGCTTGGGTGTTTCTCATTTTGGGCTTCTTTTTAGGCCTTGTGAATTCAAGCCAATTTCAGGATAATTCCGCCCTTGTTTTGAGATTCCCAGCCAACCGAATGGCGATGCGTTTCGCCATATTGAGGGTTTTAGATTTAATCCCTCGCTCGTCAAGATTGATTCTGACGCTCAGGATTGGCACGCCGCAGTCAGGCGCCGGGTACTTTTTTGCTTTAGGAGCAACTAAACGAATGTCGCGTTACACAGGTCCAAAGGCTCGAGTCAACCGCCGATTTAGCGCACTACTTTACGAAAATGCAGGTGCAACACGAGCTTTCGAACGTCGAGATACACCGCCAGGGATGCACCCACGCGGCCGGAAGGCTGGCAACTACGGTACAGCGTTAGCCGAAAAGCAAAAGATTAAGTACTACTACGGTTTGGGCGAGCGTCAATTGCGACGCTACTATGCAAAGGCTCAGGCTGGTAAGGGTAATACTGCGGTTGACCTACTGCTGATGTGCGAACGTCGTTTGGACAACGTTGTTCGCCGCGCTGGACTTACCAAAACACGTCCACAAGCGCGTCAGGGAATTGTTCACGGTCACTTTAAGGTCAATGGACTTAAAGTCGACAAGCCAAGTTATCTGCTGCGTCCAGGGGATGTAGTTGAGATTCGCGGTCGTGAGAACCTAAAGAATTTGTATCGAGGCGTTATCGCCAACAATCCTCCGCAACCGTTGGATTGGCTGGCCTTTGATGCAGAAAACTTAACGATTACCGTTCTCAGCCTGCCAACAGCCAACGATATCAGCCTGCCAGTAGACGGCAACATCGTGGTCGAGTTCTTGGCACGATAAGGCTGTGCGTTCAATCTAAGTCGATCTAAAATCATAGGCCTACGAAATCCGTAGGCCTATTTCTTTATTTGCCCGCTCCTTCATCACGAGGTTACTCCACATGCACAGCGATCTAGTCGTTCTTGGCGGTGGCCCTGGCGGATACGCAGCCGCATTCTTGGCCGCAGATCTAGGTATGCAAGTTACGATTGTTGAAGCTGATCAACGCTTAGGCGGTACTTGCCTGCTACGAGGTTGCATCCCATCGAAAGCCTTGCTTCATGTGGCTCGAGTGATCTCTGAAGTCGATGAGCTGCAGCACGACTGGGGCGTCGAGTTTAGCAGCGCGTCGATCAACGTCGACAAGTTGCGTGCCCGAAAAGAAAAGGTCATCGAGACACTTTCAGGGGGCCTAGCTGGACTAGCTAAGCGTCGGAATGTGACGGTGATTCGGCGCCAAGGGCGTTTTCGAGAACAGCACTACGCTGAAACTCGAAGGGGATCACGAGTCGATTCCAGCCGAACGAACTTTAACATTCACTCACTGCGTGTTGGCAACCGGTAGCGTTCCAGCGATGCCACCGAACTTTAACATCGGTAGCGACCGCGTGATGGACTCGACCGGCGCACTCGCTCTGGCTGACATCCCCAAGACAATGCTGGTCGTTGGTGGTGGATATATCGGCCTAGAAATGGGTACGGTTTATGCCAACTTGGGAACTAAGGTCACGGTAGTTGAACTGCTGGATGGCCTGCTGATGGGTGCGGATCGCGATCTGGTAAAGCCGCTGAAAAGAAGCTTCAGAAGCTGTTTGAAAATCGCATCTACCTAAAAACAAAAGTTGGCTCGATGGCCGAAGTCGACAATCAAGTTGAAGTCACTTTCGAAGGCCCAGGCAAGTTCGGTCACGAGCGATTTGATAGAGTGCTTGTGAGCGTCGGTCGCCGACCGGTCAGTCGCGGGATCGGACTGGAGAATACCAAAGTTCAGTTGGATGGACGCGGATTCGCTGTTTGTGATAAGCAGTGCAGCACATCTGATCCTCATATCTTTGCCATCGGTGACGTAGCTGGCGAGCCGATGTTGGCTCACAAGGCTTCGCACGAAGCGAAGATTGCCGTCGAAGTTATTCATGGTGAGAACGTCGTCTTCGACAAAGCAGCTATTCCTGCGGTTGTCTTCACCGATCCTGAAATCGCCTGGGCTGGCTTGACGGAAGAGGAAGCGAAGAAGTCGGGTCGCAATGTTTCCATCGAAGTTTATCCTTGGGGAGCTAGCGGCCGCGCGCAAGCTTTGGGGCGTACGGACGGATTAACTAAATGGCTGGTCGATCCTGAGACTCATCGCGTGTTGGGCTGCGGCATCGTAGGGCCAGGCGCTGGCGAATTGATTGCCGAAGCTGTACTGGCACTTGAGATGGGCTGTGAGGTTCGCGACTTGACTGAGACGATCCATCCACACCCGACACTTAGCGAAACCTTGATGAATGCGGGCGAAGTTTACTTCGGAACCGCCACGGAAATTTACAAGCCAAAGCGGGCAAGCCATTCGTAGTGAACCGTGGCTGACTGAACGCATTCGCGTCCGCGAACTACCGTAAGCGAATTGACATCGCAAACCTTTTTACTCTAGCCCTCACAGAGACCAACATGAAAGCGATGCTGTTAACCGAATATCAAAAACTGGAGATCGTCGATCTGCCAAAACCAGAGATCTCGGCCAACGATCTGCTTGTTCAGGTGAAAGCCTGCGGTATTTGCGGTAGCGATATTCATGGATGGGATGGCTCGACAGGCCGACGCAAGCCACCGTTGGTCATGGGCCACGAGGCTGCGGGCATTGTGGCGGCAGTCGGTTCCAATGTGCGCGGATTCGCCGAAGGTGATCGAGTTACTTTTGATTCCACAGTCTCCTGCGGCCAGTGTTTTTATTGCCAACGAGGTTCAATCAACCTTTGCGAGAACCGACAAGTGTTGGGAGTTTCTTGCGATGAATTCCGCCGCAACGGAGCCTTCGCCGAATATGTCGTCGTTCCCAGCCGCATCGCTTATCAACTTCCGGCCGCGCTGCCATTTGAACATGCTGCCTTGATTGAAGCGGTTTCAATTGCAGTGCACGCTGCCAACAGAACTCCCGTGACTTTGGGAGACACCGCTGTTGTAGTTGGTAGCGGTATGATCGGCCTGCTCGTTGTACAGACTATTCGCCTATCGGGATGTTCGCGAGTGATTGCAGTTGATCTAGAGGATGGCAAACTGGAGCTAGCCAAGTCCTTCGGTGCGGACTTTGTGCTCAACCCCAAGCAGTGCGATGTCGTTCAAGAGGTGATGAAGCTGACGGGCGGTCGTGGCGCGGATGTGGCTATCGAAGTTGTCGGAGCCAGCGCTACGGTGAATACGGCCATCGATTGCACTCGTCGAGGTGGATCGATCTCTTTGGTTGGCAATCTATCTCCGAAAGTGGAAATGCCACTTCAGAAGATTGTCACGCGAGAGTTGTCTGTTTACGGTAGCTGTGCTTCCAATGGAGAGATTCCGCAATGCATCGATCTACTTAGCCGAAAAGCAATTCAAGTTCAACCGTTAATCACGGCACTCGCTAAACTAGACGAAGGCCCAAACTGGTTCAAGCGTCTCTATGAAGGCGAGCCCGGCGCGATGAAAGTGGTTCTGCAACCAACTTAGATTTCCAATGCCCACCAACAAAACGACTCCAACTTCCTCAGCTAAAATCCCGGCCAAATGGCTGGCCATCATCGTTTTCGTGCTGGTGGCTTACGGTTTATGCCAACCTTTCGTCAATCGAAAGCTAGGCTGGAATTGGCCATCATTGTCCTCGGTGATGGGGTTCGAAGAAAAGGCCAAGCCGGAAGATGACGCAGAAGGTGCCGATAAAAGGCGACCAGCATCAACGGATAAGTCGAATAAATCTGGCAAGCGAAGTGGTCCTTCTGATCCTGATCTATCTGCAGACTCGCTCGAACAACAATTGCTCGGAGGAGAGGACGACGAACAAACGTCATCTGCCGAGACGATATCGAAACAGTCGAGCAAGTCGCTCAATCCCAACGGAAGCGACCCGAAGAAGAGTTCCCAAGACAGTTCAAGAACTGCAAGCGATTCCAAAACGCCTGTCAAGAGCGACAAAAATAGCTCAGAGGATTCGAAGTTACTCTACGGTTTCCTAAGGGATCTTGGCCGAGAGGATTATGTATCGCCAGCGGGACTACACTATACACGCGGGAGCGAACAAGGACATCGCTTGAAACATATCGAGCGACATTTGGAGGATGACGCCGATCGCCCTGGAGCTCATGGGGTATTCGATGGTGACATGGCCCAAGTGGTGCGTTGGATTGATGACGCATACACACGAGCCAAACAGGGCAGCAAAGGCACATCGAAAGAAGAGGGCGATTTGAATCGTACAATTTACGAAGCCAGCTTCAGCAAGTCCATCGGTTACATTGGCGGACGCGAAGGAAATAAGCAGAAGCTTCCATCAGCCAAGCGGTTGCGACTGGTCGTCGATGAACGAGATCGCGTCGTAACAGCGTTTCCATTTTAGAACTCACCCCATTTTGACTTCACCGTCCAGCCACTGCAAATCAAGCTATGTCCCAACAACCAACATCGCCGTGGATACATATCGGAGAGTGTCCGATCTGCACTGACGGGCTTTGCCGAGTTCGCTGTAGTTTGGCTAGCGATGGCACCAAACGCCTCTACGCGATGTGCGACGAATGCGAAGCCATTTGGCTAGAACCTAGTACATCGGCCAAGCATCAATTTCCTGACGCAGAAGATCCACTTTGCCCGTTGACCAGTGTGCCTTTGTACGGTTCGACCTCGCGTTGGGCATCCGTGGAGGATATCAAAGGAACAGCATGGGAATGCGAAGTTATTGTCGATGTTCCCAGCGATGTCTCACCTGAAAGTGACGAAGCTCCTTTTGTAACTGGCGAAGATCTTGCCAGCGCACTTGACGTACCGCCCATCTCCGAAAACGCTGGCAACAAACGCGGCTCAGGCCCAGAAGGTCGAGGAGAAGACTTAGCCTACGGCAAAGACGAACCTCGGCCCGGCTGTTAGCAACACCCTCCCAGTCCGAGCGTCAACAGATGACAACGGAGTAATACACCCTCGCTGTCCGAGTTCTGCGAGGACATTGGGAGGGTCGAGCATCAGCGAGGGAAGGGCCATTGCGAGAACATTGGGAGGGTGAACTCCTAGAAATTCCCGGGTGGTTGGAAGTCGTTTTGCGAGTAGTTATCGAACTCCGAATGCCGTTCGGGGGCTCGGTCGCTAAACAGAGTGAAGTCCTTTTCCCAGGTTAGTTCGATATCGCCAACCGGACCGTTACGCTGCTTGGCGATGATCAACTCAGCTTGACCCGCGTACTGCAACGCATCATCACCGCGATGATAGTACTCTTCGCGGTGCACGAACATTACAACGTCAGCATCCTGCTCGATCGCACCAGACTCTCGCAGGTGACTCATTCTTGGACGGTGATCTTTGCCTTCCTCAGCCTGACGATTCAACTGCGATAGGCATAGTACGGGGACCTGCTGTTCACGAGCGAGCCCCTTAAGTCGACGAGCGATCTTGGCGACCTGTTCTTGTCGAGGATCTTTGCTATTATCGGGCTCGATTAGTTGCAGATAGTCGATCACGATCAATCCCAAGCGCTTTTCTTTCTGTTTGATGCGTCGGGCAACCGCAGCAATTTCGCTGACCGTTCGACTAGGAGCGTCATCGACATACAGCGGAGCGTTACTCACTTCGTAAGCTTTGCGCACCAATCGCTGACGCTCTTCCTGACTCAAGTTGCCGGTTCGCAATTTGTGGCCGTTCACACGAGCCACCGAGCACAGCAAACGGTCGGCCAATTCAACGCCCGACATTTCCAAGCTGACCATAAGTACAGGTTCTCGACCGATCAACGAGATATTCTCAGCGAAGTTCAGCGCGAGCGCGGTCTTACCCATCGAAGGACGAGCCGCCAGAATAATCAACTCGCCATTGTGAAACCCGCCGCACTGTTCGTCATAACCCATGAAATGCGTTTCAACGCCGCCAGCAGCATGCTCGCCACGCATGCGAGCATCGATCCGCTCCATGGCCTGCGTCAATAGATTACCGATCGTGTCGGCACTCTTGTTACTACGCTCGTCTTGAATGCTCAATACGCGATGCTCGGCTTGACCAAGTAATTCCTTCGGATCAACCGCTTCGTCATAGGCATCGCGAAGGATACTGGTGCTGGCTTCGATCAGCTTACGCAAGGTAGACTTTTGTTGAACAATCTGAGCGTAATAAACTGCGTGAGCCGCGTTTGGAACGGAGTTGGCCAGCTTAGCCAAATATGCACTACCGCCGACAGCTTCGTAATCTTCCGATGTCTTCAGCCGATTCACCAGCAGCGTAACGTCGATCTTCAAGCCCATTTCAACCATGTTCACCATGTGCTGATACAGCTTGCGATTGGCGTCGTCGTAGAAATCATCAGGCTTGAGGATCAGAGCCAAGTCATCGCAAACATCGGGCATCAGCAGAATGCTGCCCAGCACTGCTATTTCCGCAGAAACGTCGCAGGGAGGCTGGCGATCGAGGATGGGCTGAGCTGGCCGTGGATCATCAGCACGCCACTTGCGTTTTTTCTGTTCCGCTGATGACACTTTGAGTCTTCCTGTACGAGTATCCGAATCCAATTATATGCGCATTTTGGACAGTTCTCGGTGACCGCCAGTAGTTCACGCTGCTGGCCCCTCCGCGCGCCCAAGCTTGCGACAAAAGATATGCTAATTCGCGGGAGGGTTCGTTTACCAGCGATCAACGGTTTCACTGCAGGTGAGCGAGCTTACTTTCGTGCCGTGTCACCTTTGGTCACTGGGCTGAGCATTCTAACGAAGTTTGAAAAGTGGCGTAAGCTTCCAGCTTGCGATTTGAGGGACACCTTACTCAGGGCGAGATATCTACCCATAGCGGCTTACTGATAAGCACTGTCCCATCGCTCTGTTTGGCCGAAGCTTGCAAATGAACTGGTCCGAACCCCAGTTCTTTGGGGTCAAGTTCAAGTTGCAATATTTTTCCACTAACTGCTTCGGTCTTTAACTTTTCTTGATGGTGAAAAATTGTCACTTCGCTGGCAGGTTCCGCCAAGGCGACTTGAACCGAGAGCGCCCCTTTCTTAGCGGAGTGCTTCGGCCCCGCTTTAGCGCTAGACGATGCGTTGGCCAATGAAAGCTCAATAGAACGCTCAGCGCCAATCCAAACAGGTAGAGCTTGCAACGATCTTTGCTTCAAGGGATCGTCTGCGACGGCAATGACTTGAACTTCGTGATAGCCCAAAGGCAATTTGTCCATCTTGATGTTAACAGTGGGTTGTACGGTCCCTCCAATCAACGATCCACCGTCAATTTGACATGCAATTTTTGCAGGCTTGAGTTGAACACGTCGTTTCCCAGGCGGTTCAGACATAGCCATCCATTCAAAATAGGACTTGTCGCTCAGGTCAAGCTTGAACTGCAGTTTGCCACCATTTTCGATGGCTTGAAGTGACTCATTCTGCTTCCGCGCGGGTGCAATGGAAAATGGCTGGCAGAGCGGATCTCCAACGATCAACAGTTGGTAAGGCCCAGTAACGCTCTGATAAAAGGCCTCTGCCAACGATAGCCCTTGAGCGTAATGGACGTAGAGAAAAGGTGACGGAAACTTGAATTGCACCGCGTAAGGCTCGGTGACCGTACCCGAGCTACCTGATGCTCCTGCGGCGATGAAGTGAGTCAAAGGAGTTTGCGACTTCGGAGGCGTCATCACTCCTCCCAAGCTAGTTAAGTTGTCGACGATCGAACCTGGTACCAACTTGCTACCGGAACTAGCCCATTCCCTTGTGGGCGTTCCCAGTTGAGCGCCTAAAACTGTTTGATGTCGCGGATACTCTTGAACAATTACCTCAGCACTGAAACCAAGTCGCCTAAGCTCTTGAACGGCAGATGCAAAATTTGGATGTCGCGTCTTGGTGCGAACGTCTGCAGTCGAAGAGTAGTAAAAAGCACCCTCTGGATGAGTGAAATCAGCCGAGGCTGATCGGTTCAACGACTCGATAGCCTGCTCGAGAGTAGTTCCCAAGCCTCGCGTTACACCTAGGACGGTGCAGAGCATGTAACGCATTCCCAAGTTAGGCTGCTTTGAGTTAGGCGTAAACTCAACGCCGTTTTGGGCGTAGAACGATCGAGCGTTGAATCCACAAGTTGCTTGCCATTTGTGAGAATCTCGATCGAGCAGATCAAGCAAGCTTTGAAACTCATCGTTACTACGAAGCTTCTCAAATCGTAGATCCTCAGCCAAATAGCTTCCGTTGGTCCATCCCGCCGAAATCGCCTCGTCCAAACGCTTCAGCGCCTTTTCGTTCTGACCAGCTTGTGCTGCATAAGCGGCAGAAAGGTACTTCAGCGGAAACTGATAGGGAGCCTTCTCGCACAACTCATCGACGGCGCTGCTGGCCTTGGCAAACTCTTTTCCCAACTCAAGCAGATTGATATCACTCCAAGCCTCTTCGGTCTCCT